>DASPRY010000074.1:0-33780 GCA_035624215.1 Terriglobales bacterium | reverse complement strand
CACGAGCAGTTGCTCAGTAAAGCCGTTGCTAATCTCGATCCAGCTGCGATCAGACTGAACTTGGGTGCCCACGAGCACAACTACTCCCATGAAAGGCAAGACCAAAGCGCGGAACAAGAAGCCTCCTCAAAGACTGAACCCGGACAGCAGACTATTTTCGAGCCACTACTCTATTAGTTCGGGCGCGAGTTTCGCAACGAGTGGTCTTGGGGATTCAGCCCGCCAACCTTCGTCTCTTTGTCTTCTGAAATTTCGGTGCCGGGTAGACCCTCAAAACGTATGGCTCAACTGCGGGTTCGTTAGCACCCGTTGCAGCACCCGTTCTCGAATTTCGCTACCATGTGTTTTCAGGTACTTGGCAGTCCCCAGTAGCCTAGTTATGTTGTTGATTGTTTTGAATGAAGGAGACTTGGGAAGCTGGCGTTCTACCGCTGAACTACTCCCGCCTAGGCGCATGATAGCACACTAGTTCCGAACTGGTTCCCGTCTGGAATTTGGGGGGTTCATATACCCTCTTTCTCACTAGCAGCAAATCGTGCTTACGTAAATGGCCACTTACTTTTCAATAGGTAACGACGCGTCGTCAACCTTTCTGTTGGCAATCCGAAATTCCTCGGAAATGAATCTTCAGGGCGAAGCACTCGGCTGAAGGATTAGGATTGCCTGCCCGATTCGGTAGGCGATATCTTTGCGCTATGGCTCTGCCTTTTAGGGAGCTGCTACGTTAGATGCAAGAATCGTCGAATGACTGAGCAATTACAGAAATATCCAAGCGCTGCACGCTCAATCGGTCGAGCGGTGAGTTGAGGATCCCGACTGAAGGAGTCGAGGAGGGGCTTTGGCTTGGTTTTTCATCTTCTTTTTCGTGTCAGGTTGCTGCAGCATCATTTACGAGATCGTATGGCTGAGGTTGGCGATGGCGCAGTTCGGAGTTACTACTGCGCTGACTTCAATCGTACTTTCGACGTTCATGGCAGGTCTGGGATTGGGCTCGTGGGCCAGCGGTTGTCTGATCCAAAGATATGCCAGCCGGGTCCGGTTCCCAGCGCTGCCTCTTTATGCTCTGACTGAGTTGTTGATTGGGGCGTCGGCCATCCTGGTCCCGATTGAGCTGGAGTCGGGACGTGCGTTGCTGGAACGGTTTCCCCGTACTTCCTCATTCTCTTACTACCTAGCGTGTGGAGTCTGGGTCGCACTTACTCTGGTTCCGTGGTGTGCCCTGATGGGCGCCACCATTCCGTTGGCAATGTCCGCCATTCGCCGCAGTTTTCAACAAGAATCGAACCGCTCGTTCAGTTTTCTCTACCTCGCTAATGTGCTCGGTGCGGTGGCTGGCACTGTCGTGCCACTGCTGCTGATTGAGCTGTATGGTTTCCATGGGACGTTAAGAATTGGCGCATTCTTGAATACCCTATTGGCAGCGTGCGCAACTACATTGACGTTCAACCGCGAGTTCGGCCACGGGGAGATTGATAAACTCGACCCTGCCGTCGCTGTTCGTGCCTCCAGAAATGGGTCACGCCGCCACCTGCCACTACTGCTGCTGTTTTTGACGGGGCTGACCAGCATAGGAATTGAAGTGGTGTGGATTCGGCAATTCACTCCATATTTGGGTACGGTGGTTTATGCATTCGCGTTCATCCTCGGTTCTTATCTGGCAGCTACCTTTCTTGGATCTCGGGTTTACCGCTTCTGGAGCCGAAGGCAGCAACCGGAGGGGAAATTGATATGGGTTCTGCTCGGTTTTTCCATCCTCCTGCCTTTGATCACCGCTGATCCCAGCTTTCACGTCGGCCCCTTGCCTTGGGGTGACTGGCGGGTCCTTATCGGGATCTGTCCCTTCTCGGCCATCTTGGGCTTTGTGACTCCGATGCTGGTTGACCGGTGGTCAGATGGGGATCCAGACCGGGCCGGCAAAGCCTATGCGGTGAACGTGGTTGGGTGCATTCTTGGGCCGCTGCTGTCTGGCTTTGTGGTACTGCCCAGGCTGAACGAGCGCTGGGCACTATTTGTGTTTGCGTTTCCCTGGCTCTTGGCCGGCATGCTCCCGCGCTGGTCAACGGTTGGAGACAGCGTTCAACCGCAGGCAAGCTGGCAAAATCGTATTCCTTATGCTGCCGCGTTCCTCGCGCTCTTTCTGGCCTTCACGAGCAAGGGTTACGAAGACCGAATTACGCCAAGCATAGTTCTCCGCGATGACACCGCCACGATCATTGCGTCAGGGGAAGGGATGGCGAAACGCCTGAGGGTCAACGGCGTCGGGATGACGACCTTAGATCCGGTCACGAAAATTATGGCCCACCTCACGCTGGCTTCGCTTGATCACACCCCGACCAGAGCTCTGGTCATATGTTTTGGTATGGGGACGACCTACCGTTCATTGCTTTCCTGGAGCATCGCCACGACGGCGGTAGAACTGGTGCCTAGCGTACCGAAAGTATTCTGGTACTATCACGCTGACGCCCCGCAACTTCTTGGCTCACGTTTGTCGCATATCGTAATCGACGATGGCCGGCGTTATCTCGAGCGCACGTCCGAGCAGTACGATGTAATCAATCTTGATCCTCCCCCTCCGGTCGAGGCGGCGGGCTCCAGTTTGCTTTACTCGACCGAGCTCTATGCGGCAGCCAAACGGCGGCTTAACCTTGGGGGCATCCTGGAACAGTGGCTGCCCGAAGATGAAACGATGGGTGATCCTATCGTTCCAGCATCAGTAGCCAGGGCATTGCAAAACTCGTTCGATCACGTGCGAGTTTTTCATTGTGTTGTGAAGAACTCAAATGTGAAAACTCAGGGTCTCCTTTTTCTTGCCAGCGATGCTCCGTTCGCCGCGCGAACCGCGACTTCTCTGGTCCAGCGAATGCCCGCCACAGCTATCCACGATCTGTTGGAATGGGGCCCTGAAATGACTCCTGAAAAACAGCTGGCCGACATCATGGACCATGAGGTGCCCATCGAGACGGTTATTGCCCAAGCTCCAGAAGCCGCAGCTCTCGATGACGACCGGCCGGTCAATGAGTATTACTTTCTTCGGCGCCTGCAAAGATCGCAGATCTGGCAGCGCATGACACAAGTGTTGGCAGGGGCGACTCCCGCTGCCTCGCCCGGATCCTGATTAACCCCTCAATGCCGAAATCAAACGCTGGCGGGACAAACACGCTCAGTTAAACCCAAAAGAGCTGGTCGCGTGTGGTCGGAAGGTTCAGAACAGCAATCGGGCGTGCCTGGCCAGAGTGTGACTCAACACTGGGTTGGCTTCACTAGTTCAGCCTTTATTCTGCGACCGGTTGGCAGCGTGACAGTTAATTTCTTGCCCCGTATTTCAACTCTCACGTCTTTTCCATTTGCCGCCATCAAATCATGGACTTCATCTAGAACAGGAGTCTCATAGCCGACGCAATAACTCGCGTTGGAAACACGAAAGGCAAAATCGACAGTGAAGTAAATCGGGCCGGAGTAGCGGCTCGGACTCAGGCCGCTGGCGTGCCTGATTTGTCTAACACTCGCCACTGTAGCGGTCTGGTAAGAATCTTCAGCGGACACGACTGAGAACGACAGCATGACGCACGTCAGTGCAACAAGGAGCCGGGCAAAGCGGCTACTGCGAAAAGTCATACAGCACCTTCCACGCCACTATTGTAACTCTGCCGTCCAGACGCGTGCCGCTGCCAGTAAAATATTGTGGGCTAATGGGTTTAACCTACCCCGGCTGACCCATGGCTTCTTCATCTGCTTCGTCCACTATGGCATCTTCTACGTTGTGAATTTGTTCTTGATTCGTCAAGGTCGCCGCTCTCCTCCTGCATCAGAAAGTCACGGTGAATCACAAGGCGGATGGATCAGAGGTGACAGAGCCTGACCGTGGAGCGGAACCATTACTGCGAAAGCGGATCGCAGGCCGCTACCCCTTCTTCGTCGGTGGATTTGCCTGAACGCAGGAATTTTCCCTCCCGTAACCGAAGTACCGGTACTTTTGTCAGAGATGATTGGTAGTTATTGCGTCCCTGCTTTCTGGCGTATGTCAGTATGCATACGCATCTAAAACATGAGCGTGAACCCACGAACCGAACTGAACGGCGAGCACTTCGAAGTGCTCGTCATCGGTGGCGGCATCAATGGTGTGGCGATCGCGCGCGAATGCGCGCGCGGGGGACGACGGACCCTCTTGGTCGAGCTGCAGGATTTCGCAGCCGGCACGACCAGCCGGTCCACGCGCCTCATCCACGGTGGCTTGCGTTACCTGGAGCAGGGTGACATTGCGCAGGTGCGTGAATCGTTGCGTGAGCGGCAAAAGCTTCTGCAGCAATACCCGCACCTTGTACATCCGCTGCAGTTTGTGCTTGCCTTGGATGAGAGTAGTCGACGTAACGCCTTGGCCGTGCGCGCAGGTCTATGGCTATACCGCCGAATGGCTGGCACTGGCTGTGCAGCAGTTGATGGCCGTGAAGAACGAAATCGTCTCGAGCGGTTGCTGGATGCTGGCCGGAGGTTTTCTATCTTCAATTTCGAGGACGCCCAGTGTGAATTTCCTGAGCTGTTGGTAGCGGAATGGCTGGTGGAAGCAATGCGTGCAGGTTGTGTGGCACGTAATCACACACGGGTTCTTGCAGTGCAGATCGCGAACGGAAAGGTAAAAGGTGCATTGTTGCGTGATGAGCTCAGTGGCCTCGAGGAAAGCGTCGAAGCTACCTGGATCGTCAATGCTACAGGTCCCTGGGCGGACAAGATTTGCCAGGATTCCGGCATTCGAGCGGCAAAACCGATGGTTGGTGGGGTTCGCGGATCCCATATTGTGCTACCAAAGTTTACGGGAGCGCCCGAAACGGCGGTGTACACCGAAGCCGTCGACGGGCGTCCCATTTTCGTCATTCCTTGGAATGAGCAGATTTTAGTGGGCACGACTGAAGTTCCAGATAGCAGCGATCCCGCTTGTGTCCGGCCGTCGCATGACGAGATCGAATATCTTTTACGTTCGCTCCGCCGCTTGTTTCCGCTGGCAGAGGTTTCGCGCCGCGATGTCCGCTACTCGTTTGCAGGCATACGGCCGCTGCCGTACTCTCCGCAATCGGAGCCGTTGGCCATCACACGTCGGCACTGTTTCCACGATCATGGATCGGAAGGCGCGGCCGGCATGATTTCGCTAGTCGGTGGCAAATTGACTACAGCGGGCAGCGTTGCCCGGGAATGCGCGGAAAAGATGGGTATTCGACGGTCCGGCGTGCCAGCCATAGATGTGCCTGCAGAACTCGGGGATAGACTCAGTGAGCGAGCGATTGCTGAGATTTCCGCTGTTGCTGGCATAGGGCATAAATCCGCGAGCGTGCTGTTCGAATGGTATGGGCCACGATCGCTGGAAATCGCCCGGACCCTGCACAAGGATCCCAGATTGCGCACTTGCCTGTGCCCACATACAGACCATGTTGTGGCGGAAGCTGTCGATGCCTTCGAGAACCAATCTGCGAGTACTCTGGGCGACGTGCTTTTGCGGAGGGTCCCTGTGGCGTTAGGGGCCTGCTGGTCGGCGGAATGCGGGCGTACAGCCGCCTCACGCATCGCGGCGGCGATGGGTTGGGACGACGCTCGTGCTGGCGTCGAACTGGAGCACTTCGAAGCCGAATGCAGTTCGTTCCTGCAAAGAGAGGGAAGTCCACAATCGCCGTCGCACGTGGACGCGGGACCCCGCTCCTAGCCGTAACTCATCCGTAGGTGGACGGACGAAGGGTCGAAACCAGCAACTCCGTCTCGTCTGAGATTATCCCGTCAACGCCCCACTCGGCCAGCCGCAGCATTTGCCGCCGGTCATTTACGGTCCAAGCCAACAACATCTTACCGGCGGCATGCACGTCTTCCACCAGCCTGGGCGTAATGAGCGAATACTGTGGGACTGCGTATTGAACCGGGAGGTCTCTCCAACTCTGAATTTGATTTTGGTCGTCGCAGATAATCCCGAGAGGGACCAGACTATTGCGAGCATTGATGTCGAGCAACACGTCCGATTGGAACGACGACACTACGTAGCCGCGTTCCGGAAGGTCCTGGCTGATGGCCAGCAACAATTCAGAAGATAGCCCCGGCACTTTCAGTTCAATGTCCAGGAAAGCTCGTTTTGCGAAGGCACCTAAGACGTCCTGTAGCACAGGTAAGTTGAACGATTTTGTGTCGTAGATGTCAGAAACGGGGGTTCCACGGACTTGGGCGTCATGACAGACGACAGCGCAGCTGCAGCCTGCGAGCCGCACGTCGAACTCAAAGCCGTCGCAGCCATGCGAAAGAGCTAACTCAAAGCAAGGCAAAGTGTTCTCGGGCAGTGAAGAGGCTCGTGCGCCACGATGGCCGAGCAGAAGGGGGGAGCTAGCCATTAGACGCGTGATTGTACCCCCAATGCCCAACTACTAGACAACCGAGAAATCCACAGATTGTGACAAACAAACGTTATGTTCTTGATGCCTCGTCGCGAGGCTAGTCAAGATCGAAATCACGAATCGGTTTGCCAGTATCGGGCGACTCTTTCGCCTTCTTGAGGGCTTCCTGGAACTTCTTGTCGAGTAGGTCAGAGGCGTGTTTCTGAGCTTCGACCGATTGGCGGAAGATTGATTCCCGGCGGCTGTCCTGCTCTTTCATAGCGCGGGCCGCTTCTTCAATGTCGCCGAACATCTTCGGTTTGACCGCAGGCGTGTGGGCGATCACGGCCTTAGTAGCTGCGTCCACCTTCAACACTGCACTACAACAAGGGCAGGTGACTTCGAAGGGTGGGGATTGCTTTGCCATGCAAAGCAATCATACCGCAAGTGAGAGTCTGCTAGCGGGGCTGCAGCTTGAGCGGGAAAATATGGAAGATGTTAAGCATCTCAAGCCCCAGAAGCGCCAGGGAGGCAAATACGACGGTGATGGCCAGAATCTCGCCAAAATTCAGGCTGCTTCGGCGAGGGTCGAAACGGCGCAATACCAGTCCGAGAATGTTGAGGGTCGCAAAGCCAAAAACCAGGACCCAAAGCACGTTGTAAACATTGTTCTTACTCCCCGAATAAAGATCGGAGAAGTCAGGCAACTGAAAGAGAAAAACGGCGAGAGCCTGCAGCCAGACCAAGCTCCGCGAGCGAGTGAGGGAAATAGCGTCGGACAATGTGGTAGTTAGGGATACGATCATCAGCGCCGCTTACGCGATCGTTGAAACGTTCCTTCGCTGGCCGAAAAACTGATATTAGCCTCTTTTCCCAGCCCAAGTCAGTTCAATTCCTGATCCGTCTATAATAAGTAGATTCGCCCTCCTTCTTGGACCTTTCTGAGGACTCGGCACATGGAGACGGCCCGAAAGGAGAACGGAAGGCGACCCCTTCAGTGATGTCCACGGAAAACATTGTTGTTCGCGGGGCTCGGGTCCATAACCTTAAGAGCATCGATTTTGAAATCCCGCATAACTCGCTGACAGTTGTGACCGGCGTGTCGGGTTCAGGCAAGTCATCGCTGGCCTTCGACACGATTTATGCCGAAGGACAGCGCCGCTACGTGGAGTCTCTATCCGCCTATGCAAGGCAGTTTCTGGAAAGAATTGAAAAGCCTGATGCGGACATAATTGATGGCATCGCTCCGGCGGTCGCAATCCGGCAGAAAAACAGCACCCGCAACCCACGCTCTACCGTGGGCACGGCCACCGAAATCTACGATTACTTGCGATTGCTTTTTGCCCGCGTGGGCAGAACTTACTGCGAAAAGTGCGGGCAAGAAGTCAGAAGGGACACGGTGGATGAGGTAGCTGCGTCCGTGCTGGCTCTGGGCGAAGGCACACGCTTAAAAGTGCTGTTCCCCTTGCAAAAGCCCGAACTCGAAGTTCACCGCGTATCTGACAAAAAGCGCCGGCAACGGAAAAAGGAGAACAGCGCTGGCGTCTCAGATGCGTTGAAGTCCCGGCTTCTGGATCTGCGTACCCGCGGCTTTAACCGGCTCTACCAGAACGGCCGGATATTCGAGTTTTCAACTCCGGAATCTCTGCTGGATGTGAACTTCGCCGAGCCGGTTTTCCTGCTGGTGGATCGTTTAGCGGTTTCGGCTGAGGCGCGAGCGCGCATTGTCGATGCCATCGAAATCAGCTATCGCGAATCCGGAGAGGTAATTTTCGAGACCGTACCGCCGGAGGAACAGGCACCAGATCGTCTGCGCTTTTCGCAACGTTTTGAGTGTAAGGGTTGCAACGTTCGGTATGAAGAGCCGGAACCACGCCTTTTTTCCTTCAATAATCCTTACGGCGCCTGCCCACGTTGCCAGGGCTTCGGCAACACCATTGATTTTGATTTGGATCTCGTGATTCCTGACAAGTCTAAGGCTTTGAGTGAAGGTGCGATTGAACCCTGGACCAAGCCGAAATATCGGAGCCTCGCAACGGAACTGAAGCGCTTTGCCCGTCAGGCGGGGATCCCCATGGACGTGCCCTGGGTCGAACTCGATCCTGAACAGCAACGACTGGTGATTGAGGGTGACGGACGATTTTTCGGCGTTCGCGGTTTTTTCAATTACCTCGAACGCAAGAAATACAAGTTGCACGTGCGGGTTTTCATCAGCCGCTACCGCGGCTATTCGCTTTGCTCTGACTGCGAAGGATCTCGCCTGCGGCTCGAGGCCCGGCAGGTGAAAATCAATGGTAAGAATATTTGCGACGTTTGCCGCATGACCATCGAGGCAGCCTCCAATTTCTTCGCGGACCTGGAGTTGACGGAACAGGAAGCAGGAATCGCCGGTAAACTGCTACAGGAAATTCAGGAGCGGCTGCGCTTCTTGAACGAAGTTGGGCTCGAGTATCTCACGCTCGATCGGCTGTCTTCCACCCTGTCCGGTGGTGAGGCCCAGCGCATTCAGCTCGCTACGTCTTTGGGTTCGCGCCTGGTGGGAACTCTTTACGTGTTGGACGAGCCGTCTATCGGGCTGCACAGCCGCGACACCCACCGGCTGATTAAGATTCTGCATGATCTGCGCGACCTGGGGAATACCATCCTGGTGGTGGAGCACGATCCTGATGTCATGCGCGCTTCCGATGTGATTCTCGATCTCGGACCGGGCGCCGGAGAAAATGGCGGCAAGCTTATCGCGGCCACCACCTATGATCAAATTAAGAAAGTCCGCAGTTCCCTCACCGGTCGTTATCTCGCGGACGAGCTGCGAATCCAGGTGCCGGGTTCACGGCGCAAACCGGGCTCACAGCAGATCCGAGTTTTCGGCGCGCGAGCCCACAACCTGAAGCATCTCGACTTGACGATCCCGCTGCGAATGCTGGTGGCCATTACCGGAGTCTCCGGGTCTGGCAAATCCACTCTGCTGCACGATGTTTTGTTTCAGGCTTTATCGGCCGCAAAGCAGAGTAACGGTGCACCGGCCTCGCCCGCGTGGGATCGTGTTGTAGGCGCCGAGTTCATTGACGAAGTTGTGCTGGTCGACCAGTCGCCAATCGGACGTACTCCACGGTCGAACCCGGTAACTTACATAAAGGCGTTCGACGCGATCCGTGAATTATTTGCCTCGCTTCCGGAATCCAAGAAGCGCGGCTTTACAGCAGGGCATTTCTCATTCAACGTCCCCGGGGGAAGATGCGAAGCCTGTCAGGGGGATGGAACCGTGACTGTCGAGATGCAGTTTCTCGCAGATGTTGAATTGATCTGCGAGGAGTGCAAGGGCACTCGTTACAAACCGCAAATTCTGGAGGCGCGTTACCACGGCAAGAATATCCACGAGGTGCTCAATTTAACCGTACAGGAGGCAATGCAGTTTTTCGCCAGCGCTCCCAAAATCACTGAGAAATTGCGGATTCTGGATGAGGTCGGTCTCGGATACTTGCGGCTCGGACAATCTGCAACGACCCTTTCAGGTGGCGAAGCGCAGCGCATGAAGCTGGCCGCGCATCTGCAGCCGGCATCGCGAGAAAGTGGCCGCGCTCGCCAGGGAGCGCGACCGCACATTTTGTACATTTTTGATGAGCCCACAACTGGCCTGCACTTCGATGACATCAGTAAACTGCTGGCTGCCTTTCGGCGTCTTATCGATGCAGGCGGCTCGATCCTCGTGATCGAGCACAACTTGGAGGTCATCAAGACCGCGGATTGGGTCATCGATCTTGGTCCTGAAGGCGGAGAGCGCGGCGGCTATATTGTGGGAGTAGGAACCCCGGAAGCAATTTCGCAACTGCCGCAATCCTATACGGGGCAGTTTCTGGCGCGGGTTTTGAACGGGAACGGATTTTCGCGAAATGGCAGCGAGTAGAGAAGTTAATTTCGGCGAAAGGCCGGTTTTGAAAGTCCCAGAACGACTTTATGTCGGCGTGGTCCGGAAAGGGTACGCCATTCAGGAACGCCTGAGGTTCCCTTTTAGCCTAAGGAGTCGTGATAGCCGCACTGTTTTGACGCCAATGACAATCGTTGCTTCCCTCCTGCTCGCTCTTACACTAGGAGTTGTTGGGTCGGGAATTTCGCGGGCGCAGACCGCGGGCCAGACGGTTCGGCATCATCGGGTCGAGGAGCAGGACTCGTCTTTTCCGACCGAGCTTTTGCAAGCGGAAGCCGCTATTGAGAAGAAAGATTACGCGTCTGCTGAACCACTGCTGAAGAAAGTGGTGTCAGCCGATCCCGCGAACTATCAGGCTTGGTTTGACTTGGGGTTTGCTGAAAACGCATTGGGCAATACTCAGGAGGCGATGGCCGCATATCGGAAATCGGTGGCTGCCAAGCCCGGAGTCTTCGAATCGAACTTGAATCTTGGCCTGATGCTGGCGAAGGCGGGCCAGCCAGATGCCGAACAGTTTCTTCGCGCAGCAACCATGCTAAAGCCTACAGCCAACACAGATGAAGGTCATGCTCGTGCGTGGCTCTCGCTGGCTCATGTCCTGGAGACCAGCCGACCTGCAGAAGCCATCGAAGCTTACAAACAGGCGGCATCGCTCGAACCGAAGAATCCCGAAGCCCATCTTTCGGCAGGGCTGCTGCTGGAAAGAGAAAACCAGTTTGCCGATGCTGAACATGAGTACAGGCAGGCTCTCGAGATCGATCCAGGATCAGGTGATGCTTTGACCGAACTGGCCTATATTTACATGCGTGGTAACCGCTTTAGTGAGGCGGCAGAGGTTCTCCGCAAACTGGTCTCTCTACATCCCGCTGACGCTGCCGCTCACATGCAACTCGGTCGGGTGCTTGCGGCTAGAGGAAACAACGATGATGCCATCAGCGAATTGCAAACTGCGGCGAGTCTGGAACCAAACAATGTAGGGCTACAGCGCGATCTGGCGGATCTTTACAGCTCCGCAAAAAAGTACGATCAGGCGGAGGCGCAATATCGGTCGCTGATTGCAATAACCCCGAACGACGCCCAATTGCATCATGGGCTCGGCGTGGTGCTGCTAAAGCAGAAAAAGTTTGCTTTAGCCCAGCAGGAACTGTTGACTACGGTAAAGTTGAAACCAGATCTCGGCGCAGCCTACGGCGATCTGGCGGTAGCCGCCAACGAAAACAAGAATTACGAACTGGCGATCAAGGCAGCGGATGCGCGCGCCAAATACCTGCCAGAAATTCCGGTCAGTTATTTCCTTCGTGCCACAGCTTACGACCATTTGCGAGAGTACAAGCAGGCGGCGGAAAATTATCATAAGTTTCTGGAAGTTGCTCAAGGAGAATATCCGGATCAAGAGTGGCAGGCGCGCCATCGTCTGATCGCGATTGAGCCGAAAAAATAAGCTATGCGTAGTTGTTTGTGGGTTGTCGCTATCATTTTGACCGCAGTGAGCGTTTCTTTCGGGACCAAGGAGGAATCCCTGCAGGATCTCATCGCGCGCGCCAATTCGGCGCCGGTGAAGGATCAGCCAGCTTTGTATATCAATATTGCCGAGCGGCAGCTCAAGTCAGCGGACGAATTGTACGACCAGGGCAGGGTCGAAGAGGCGCGCGCCGCGGTTGCAGACGTGGTCACATACTCCGAGAGAGCCCATGATGCGGCTATTCAATCGGGTAAAAGGCTTAAACCGACCGAGATGGCGTCACGCAAGATGTCGCATCGCCTGCGGGATCTCAAGCACACGTTGAATTTTGAAGATCAGGCTCCAGTCCAGGCCGCGGCAGATCGTCTCGAGGGTCTCGCCCAGGACCTGCTCGCACATATGTTTGGCAAGGAAAAATGACCTATCGTGGGCGCAAGATCGAGTGTTCGCTTTGTATAGTTTCAGTCCTGCTCTCGCTGGGCTGGGGGCAATCGCGCCGCGAGCCGCTCAATCCGGTGGAGATCGATCAATTGCGGGACGCAGCCCAGGAACCCGAGGCACGCGTCAAACTTTACATTCAATTCGCGAGGGCACGCCTCCTGGCGCTTGAACAAATCCGTGCTGATCCCAAGATGACCGACCGGGCCCAGCAAACTCACGATAAACTGCAAAATTTCCTTGATGTGTACGACGAACTGAACGACAACATAGATACCTTTGTGGAACGCCGAGCCGATTTGCGCAAGCCGCTCAAAGCCATGATCGAAGCTGACACCGAATTTCAGGCCAAGCTGCGCGCTCTGAAGGCGTCGCTACAGGCAAACCCAGGCGAAGCACAGAAATATCAATTTCTGCTGGACAGTGCGGTGGATGCGGTTGATGCTGGCACGCAAGACCATCGTCAACTGCTTTCTGAGCAGGAACAGGCAGCCAAGCACAAAAAGAAATCTTTTTGAGCTTGGTCGTCACTTGAGAAACTGGCTCTTTATGTCGAGTGAGAACCTGTGGAAGAAGACCTCTACTCATGGTTGATATTCATTGCCACATCCTCGCTGAAGTGGATGATGGTCCCAAGTCATGGGACATATCCGAACAGATGTGCCGGATTGCGAAGGCCGATGGTATCGAGCACATCGTGGCCACGCCTCACGCCAACCATCGTTATCCATACGACCGAGAGCACCTGAGTGAGGTGCTGGATTCATTAAGGCAGCGAATCGGGGAGGCTCCACGCCTGAGCCTGGGTTGCGATTTCCATCTCTCGTACGAAAACCTGCAGGATGCTCTGATTCATCCCGAACGTTACGTAATTGGAAATAGCCGTTATTTGCTGGTGGAATTGAGCAATTACGGTATTCCAGTCCAGATTGCGGACAGCTACACGAAGCTGATCGGAATTGGCATAACGCCGATTATCACCCACCCTGAGCGCAATCCGATCCTGCAACGAGCACCCAAACAAATCCTGCAATGGGTAGAGTTAGGTTGTGCGGTGCAGGTGACGGCCTCGGCGCTTACCGGAGCATGGGGAGAAATGGTGTGGCAGTCCGCGCAATGGCTGCTCAAGCGGGATGCGGTACATTTTCTGGCGAGTGATGCTCACGACACCAAGCGGCGTCCGCCGGTGATGTCCGAAGCGCGCAAGGCCTTGGCGGAACTCCGCGGCGATGCCGTGGCAAACGCCTTGGTCAACGAAAATCCGCAGGCGGTAATTCAGGGACAAGCGCTGCCATACTTCCCACGGCCCGTGACGAAGTTATAGTTAAGTTTTCGTCGGAGAAGATAAGATTAGTTTTGCGGCATGGGAGTTGAAGAACTGTTGGGGTTGGGACTAGAGGATGAGACAGGAACGTCATGCTGTTGTGGTTGAGTAGTCATCGCGCTGTCCGGATTCAGCAAATGTTCATGGTCGGGCCCCAAACCGAGTTTGATCAAAGCGCGTGAATCCGGCGTTGTTTTGGTTTGCCAACCGTTATTGGCTTGGTACTTCTGCATGGCCGTCTGCGTCGCATGGTCCCAAACACCGGAAGGCTTTCCACTGAGATAGTGCTCACGAATGAGGGCTGCCTGTATTTGCTGGGCACGTTGTGAATCAATTTTTTGCTGCCCGCGATGAGCGCGCTTGCGTGACTTCCTATGAGCGCCGTTCTTTTGGCTGCTCTTGACGCTGGCCTGATGCGTGGAGGTGCTCCCGGTTTGCAGGTTCGATGGGTTGCTGGTCTGGGCGTGGGAAGGTTTGGCCGTTGTTAACAACGCGCAGGACAAAATAAAGACCCTTCTCAGGCTGGAATTCACCAGAGTTCACCTATGGGAGGAAGACCGGCACAGATATGATGATGGATTCGCACTCCTTGACGCCAGTCTCCAAAGTACAGGGTTACGGAAGTGTACCGGCCAGGAAAATGGTACCATCCTGCCTGCCGGCCCCCCGCTGTCGCACCAGGAAAACCACATCCTGCCCGCTCTTCAAAGCCGAGGCAGCGCGAGTGAAATCGTCTTCCGAATTCACCGGCTGCTTGTTGATTTCCAGGATCACGTCGCCGCGTGTGAGACCAACGTCGTCGGCGAATGAACCCGGTTTGACATCCTGCACGATTACACCTTTGCCGGCTGGAATATCGAGACGATCAGCCATGTCGTTGGTCAGACCTCGGACCGAAAGTCCCAGCTTGCTGGCTTTTGGCGCCGCTTCCTCGCTACCTTCCTCTTCCTCGCCGAGACGAGAAGCGAACAATTTTGCGCGGTCGGCGACCGTCACAGTGGCTTCTTCTTTCTTCCCGTTGCGAACAAAGCCGAGGGTCACCTTGCTGCCGGGCTTGCGACTGGCAATATCGGCAACTAATTCATCCCCATTCTTTACCGGCTTGCCGTCAACCGAGGTGATGGTATCGCCAACTTTCAGCCCCGCACTCTCTGCAGGGGTACCGGGGATGACATTGGCGATGGTCACGCCATTGCCCGAACCATACACCCGAGCGATGGCGGGATTTTCCTGGGCTGGAAATTCGATTCCAATCGAGCCGCGCGACACCCTGTGGTCGGGGCTGATGAGCTGGTTGTAAACGGTCACCACCGTGTTCGAAGGCAAGGCAAAACCGACGCCTGCGTAGGCATTCGTGTCCGTGAGAATCGCAGTGTTGATGCCGATGACCTCGCCTGCCATGTTAACCAGAGGCCCGCCGGAATTGCCCGGGTTGATGGCCGCATCCGTCTGGATGAATGATTGGAATTGCCGGTTGGGAACGATATTCCGACCCTTTGCAGAAACAATCCCGGCCGTAACCGTTTCTTGTAATCCGAAGGGGCTGCCGACGGCCAGCACCCAGTCCCCTACCTGCATACTGTCGGAATTACCGAGCTTGGCGATCGGCAGTGGCTTGTCCGTGTCGATCTTGATCACGGCCAAATCAGTCTCTTGATCTGTACCAACTACCTTGGCATCGTGCAGCACGTTGGGCGGATCATCCTGAAGTTTTACCTTGATGCGATCGGCCTTCTCAACGACGTGACGGTTGGTCAAAATGTAGCCTTTGGCGTCGACAATAACTCCGGAACCCAAAGAGTGTTCACGGATCGGTCCCTGATTTTGTGGCCCACCGAAAAAACGATCAAAAAAGTCATCAAAAGGATTCTGATCTTCCCCTTCACCGTGGTCAGGAGACATGCCGCGGCGACGGTGTGGGTTCTTGATGGTTGATTCCGTGTTGACGTTCACCACCGAGGGTTCCAACTGTTTTGCGATCTGAGTGAACTGGTTCGACAGCTGTGTCGGTGAGGGCACAGTCAGCGGCGTCGGAGAATCCGAATTCTTCTTGCTTTCCTGTCCCCTGACGCCTTTTGAAATGACCGTCCCGATTAGAATACCGACCGTCAAAGTAGCCAGAACGGTTAACGTGTAGGTTGCTCGACGGGTTTTCGGACGCAACCACAGGCCGCTTGCGTGCGGGTCCATACGCTTCACTTCCTCCAAGAATTCTTCAGCCACTTGGATTATACCGTTTTGGCACATTGGGAAGAAAATGCCGGGAAATCAGCGAGAAGGTTGCAGCGGCCGGTTGATCTGCAAGTGGCAAGTTCTCGAAGAGGATTTTGGTAGTTCCGGCCGCTCACAATTCTACGGAGCAGGGGGGGCTGTGACCGAGGCTCGTTGCACTCTCGCTGCACGCTCTCGCTCGATGCGCTGGATGGTTTCACGCAGCCAGTTTTTCAAAGCCTCTTCCAATTCAGCCTGCTCCCGCTGTCGCTCCATCGTGTAGACGGTCTCACCTTGGGGGTTCAGAGGAATGTGGTGGCATGGAACCTTTTCGTCGCGACTTCTCAGGGGAACGAAGTCCGTGAGCAGGCACTCCGTACAAGGATGCGGACTGGATGAGTCGTTGAAGTTAATACAAGCCGGAGAGTCCAGGAAAATGGAAGTCGGTTTCCAAGGAGTGCGGACTGAGCGGCCATAGCCCCCCTGCTCCAGAAAATTCAGTTCAAACTTGAGTACTTCCAGGACATCACGTTTGTCGTCAGACATAGTCCGCCTCCCCCGAGCGGGTCAACACAGGACCGCACTGATCATGGCCTGTATTCTCGGTCGCGATTGCACAGTCCTGCCGTGATTGCTCTCACGAGCCTTGGTGATGCTGATCACACCATCGTTCTCCCTAGTTGCAGCATGCTGAAAACAAGGACCCTGGGAGGTAACCATGGAAGGCACATATTACTATCATGCGAACGCACAATTTCATCAGCACGATCGCAGCTTCGTCGCACTTGAGCAGGGAGTCCCTCGCCTCCTGCATTTTTCAGCCCCTCCTGAGTTTGGGGGCGAACCCGGTGTCTGGACTCCGGAGCACTTTTTTCTCGCCGCAGTGGCCTCTTGCTTTATCGAGACCTTCAAGGTTGTGGCAAAGGCGTCGAAACTGGAGTTTCAGGGAATTGAAGTAGGCGTCGATGGGTTGATCGAAAAAGACGCCGGGGGCCTGCGTTTCACCAAGATCACCATTCGGCCCACACTGATAGCTTACAGCGACGATGCGCATGAACTTGGATTGCGCGTGCTAACGAAAACGGAACGGAATTGCTTGATTGTTCGCTCGCTCTCTTCCCAAATTGAGCTGGAACCAAAAATCCTAGTGGAAAAACCTGTGATGGCGTAGATGGGAGCTTTGTGGCGGCGAATCTCCTCAATAAACAACCAGAAATGAATACCAGCTGATTCTCGAGGGGAATCGGCGATCACGAGGAGAACAAACCGCTCCATAGACGCAGTGCAGGTGCGTCATGGTGAGCAGGAGGAGAACTTCTGAGTACCTCCGATTCGTCAAGGCGACTCATAACTGAAAGTCCCGCGCCGGGCGTTTTGCTGTGCCTACCTTGGAGAAGAACTAAGGTGAACTTCTGGAATTTCCGTTCAGCGCATGCATGACAGGTGTAAAATCGAAAAGTGAGGAACCGGAAATCTTCACAGGATCTGCTCCTGTGATCCGAGGCCTGGAATGAACGTCCACTTTAGTTATAAAAACTGCAAAACTCCTGATGTCGAAAAAGAAATCAACCACCTGATTGAAAAGTTACGAAAAAGGCTGCAGGTCTTTCGCCCGGAGTTAGTGCATCTGAAAGGTCTAATTGAGCAGAACTCGGCGCGCGAGGGAATCGTAGTGTCGCTTAATCTTCGTTTGCCCTCCGGCCAAATGGCGGTGCAAAAGTCCGCGTCCACTGCGGCGGCGGCTGTGAAAGCGGCGGCAGAGGATTTGCTTCAACAGATCAGCAAGCACAAAGACATTTTGCGCAACTCGCATAAATGGCAACGCCGCCGAGTTGCGGATTTCCGTCCACTGTCCCAGGTGCCTTTCGAACAGACGGTCGCGGCCGTGCCAGTACCGACTGCATCCTCCGAGGACATCCGGTTTTATGTGAACGCGAATCTGGGGCGGCTCGAACGATTTGTGGAACGGGAATTGTATTTCCGCGAAACAGCCGAGGAGATTCCACCCGACTCGCTCACCAAAGAGGAAGTTGTCGATGAGGCCATTGCGCGTGCTCTGGGGGACGGCCTGGAAAAGCCCGAACGCCTTGCTCTGGAGCCCTGGCTGTACCGGCTTGCGATACGTGCCATTGACGATCTGTCGGTCAGCGTACCCGAGGGCGCATCGGTGCACCTTGAAGACTCGGCCCGGAAGCCAAATGTTAGAGCTTCCGACGAAGCTGAATTGCAGTTCCATCAACCCGATGAAACACTGACGGGCGAGAATGTGATCGCTGACCGGCGCACAGCGACGCCCGAAGACATTGCTTCCTCGGACGAGATGATCACCCTGGTGCAATTTGCGTTAAACGGAGCGCGCCGGGCGGATCGCGAGGCATTCATACTGCACGCAGTGGAAGGATTCTCAGAGCAAGAGATCGCTGCCATTACCGATCGCAAGCCAGAGGAGGTGCGGTTGTCCATCGTCAAGGCACGCGAGCACCTGCGCCGCACGGGTCCGATAGCCAACCGCTTTAAAGATAAGCTGATCCAAGCGTCCAAATAATCCTCGATAACACTCAGGAGAAATCGTGATGATTACGCGCGAAGACATCCGTGAGTTGGCGCAATTCAACGCCGATAGTGATCACGCCTGCGCATTAAGCTTCTATTTTGAGCCGCGCACTCCCCAGAATAAATCCCATCGCGAGGAAGCCATTCTGGTTAAAGATCTGGTTCGCAATGCGCTGCGAGAGAGCGAAAAGGAGGCGAAGAATGGTTGCGCGCGAGCCGATCTGGAACGCATTCTTTCCCTCGCCGAGAGATTGCATGGAAACCAGGCGCGCGCCAAAGCGATATTTGCGTGCAGTCAGCGGAATTTCTGGCGTGAGTTCGATTTGCCTGCCCTGTTGCCGGGAACGCAGCTTTTCGTGAATCGGCTATTTCATCTAAAGCCGCTGGCCCAGTTGTTGGGTGCACAACCTCGGTTGTGGGTGGCTCTGGTGGATCGCCAGAGGGCTCGCTTTTTCGATTTGCGTTTGGATGAACTCAAAGAACGTGAGGGTCTGTTCCGCACGCCTCCTCTACGTCAGGGTCGCGGCGATGGCTTTGCCGGTTATCAGGGCGGCCATTCGCAGCGCCGAGTGGAAGATGAGGCCCTGCATCATTTCAAGGATGTGGCCGAGCATTTGAAGCGTGCCTTGGAAGCCGGAAGCTTCGAAAAGCTGATCATTGGATGTCACGACACCCAATGGCACGAGCTCGAAGCTCAGTTGCATCCCTACGTCAGAAAACGGCTGCTCGGCCACTTCTCGGCCGAAGTCGCCAAGCTCGGCGGCGAGCAAATTCGCGAACATGCAACCCGCATTCTCCGCGAGTCGGTCGATGAACGCCGCCGTATGCTCGTGCGCGAAGCGCTGGACCAGGCGAAAAGCAACAGCCGCGGGGTAACGGGGCTTCGCCGTGTGCTGCGTTCTCTCGAACTCGGCGAGGTACAAACCCTGCTGATCGGTGACACTTTCCATCACCCCGCTGCCGAGTGCCCATCTTGTGGTCACCTTGACGCGCATGTTGTTCGTCAATGTCCAGCTTGTGGTCGTGAGACGCGCCAGCTTGCAGACGTCTGTGACGCGATCATTCCTGTGGCTATCCGGCGCGATATCGAGCTGTTTTATGTGAAAGATGACGAGGAGTTCGATCGTGCCGGCAACATCGCCGC
Source organism: Terriglobales bacterium (assembly GCA_035624215.1). GTDB lineage: Bacteria > Acidobacteriota > Terriglobia > Terriglobales > Acidobacteriaceae > JAFAGX01. The sequence goes on along the minus strand of DASPRY010000074.1, from coordinate 14,382 downwards.
ATTGCTTCGCTTCCGCACCGACCAGAGCAAAGGCAACATCATCCAGGCTGCGTCATAAGATCCTGCAACACATGGCACCACCTGTCAGGAGCAGGCTGCCGCGTTGCAGAGCATTTCCGGGTCGCCACAAATGCTGGTATGAGCATTCCTAGTGGCCGCTCCCTCCATGTTATGCTGACCTGCTTCGTGGAGGATTGGCATGACCTTCTCGCGCCGCGATTTTCTCAATACAGCGGTTGTCGGCTCGCTGTCCCTGGGGCTGTTAAAAGACGAAATCAGCGGCCAATCCACGGGCAAGCGGTCCATCATCATCTGTGCCCACAACGGCTTCAACTACCTTGATGATGCGTATGCTTTCCTGGCGGGTGGCGGAGATACGTTGGATGCCGCTTTAAAGGTCGTCAAAGGTCCCGAGGACGATCCCAATGATATCAACGTGGGGCTCGGCGGTCTGCCCAACGAAGAAGGGGTGGTCGAGCTTGATGCTTGCTGCATGCATGGACCGACGCGCCGCGCCGGCTCGGTCGGCGGCGTGCGCAATATTAAGAACGTTTCGCTGGTCTCAAAAGCAGTCATGACCAACACTGCCCATGTGATGCTGGTGGGCGAAGGCGCGGAGCGGTTCGCCGTCGCCATGGGCTTTCCCCGCGAGAATCTGCTGACTGACCATTCCCGAAAAATATGGCTGCTATGGAAGGAATACCACTCCGGGCCGGGCTGGTGGGGACCGGGACTGGCCGATCCGCATTGGAAGCCCCCTGACACTCGGTCCGAATCCAAATTCTTCGAGGAGCGGCTTCAGCATTTGCAAGAACAAGCAGGCGATCTTGGAATTGCCCCTGAATTTCGTGCGCAGGCCGCGCGCGCCGTCCTCTTTCCGCCTCATGGCACAATCCATTGCTCCGCACTTAACGAAAAAGGTGAGATTTCCGGCTGCACAACCACCAGCGGCCTGGCCTGGAAGCTTCCCGGACGCTGCGGCGATTCGCCCATCATTGGCGCAGGCTGCTATACCGACCAGGATGTCGGCTCTGCTGGCGCGACCGGCAGCGGGGAAGAAAACATTAAAGTTGCCGGAGCGCACACGATTGTTGAAAACATGCGCCGTGGCATGTCGCCGCAAGAGGCCGGCATGGATGCGCTCAAACGCATTGTCCGCAATTACAACAATGACATGACTCGCCTGCGCTACGTAGATATGGTTTATTACGTGCTACGCAAAGATGGCGCCTACGCCGGGCTTTCCCTGTGGGAGAGCTATCACGGTTCCAGGCCCCACACAATCGCGGTGCATGACGGCAGCAAGCGCTCGGAACAGACGACAGCGTTGTTCAAAGGCGCCTCGGAAGACTATCCTCCCCCGCCGCGCGTCTCGCCCGAGGTGATGAAGCAATTCCAGTGAAGGATTTAGCGCGCAGCTCAGCCAATGTTGAGGGATTCGCTGCTCGCAACGTGTACCGGACGCTGGCCGACAGCAGCGGCGGCAATTACCGCTTGCCCCAGGCTTAAGCCGCCGTCTCCGGCCGGGACCTCGTGATGCGTGAATACGTCGAATCCGGCCTGGCGTAGATGCAATTCGAGTTGCTGCGAAAGATATACATTTTGAAAAGTACCCCCGCTCAGACAGACGCGGCTCAAGGCAGTTTCTTGGCGCGATAAGTCGGCAATCCGCACCAGTACGTTGACCAAGCCATTGTGGAAGCGTCGGCTGATTTCTCCGGCGGCCGCTTTTCGCCGCAGATCGCCGATAATTGCCTTGAACAAGGGACGCGTGCCGATGATCCAGCCGTCGCCGTCATTGGTGAGATCCAGAGGATAGCCGCCATCCTCTTCCGCTGACGGGATCGCCATTTCCAACTCGATTGCGGCTTGAGCCTCGTAGTTCACCTGCTCCCGAATTCCTATCAGTGCGGCTACCGCGTCGAATAAGCGTCCGCAGCTGGAAGTCAATGGCGAATTGATTCTCTGTTCGATCATGCGCAGTACAACGTTAGCCTTCGCCATATCCAGCTCGCCGACGAACGGAATGTCGAGCTTGAGGAAATCCCGTCCGAAATGATGTGCCAGATAGCTCAGCGCCATCCGCCAGGGTTCGCGGATCGCCATAGCCCCGCCGGGCAGAGGAACATATTCAAAATGCGCAGCCCGTTCGAAACCCTCATAGTCGGCGACCAGCACCTCTCCACCCCAAATATGCCCATCAGTGCCGTAGCCGGTTCCATCGAGCGCGAATCCAAGCACTTTATCTTCGAGATGATTCTCCGCCATGCAGCTTGCGATGTGCGCATGATGATGCTGCACGCCCACAAGCCTCGTTTCGTTCTGTTGCAAGGCCCATTTTGTCGAGAAATAATCCGGGTGCAAGTCGTATGCAATGATCACAGGATGTATCTGGAGAATTTTCTGCAGGTGTTCGATTGCCTCATTGAAGAAGCTGTAACTCTCCGCGTTCTCCAAATCGCCAATGTGCTGGCTCAGAAATGCATGCTTGTCCTTAGTGAGGCAAATCGTGTTCTTCAACTCGCCGCCAACTGCCAAGACTGATGGTTGTGCGTCTTTCAGAAAAACCGGGACAGGAACGAATCCGCGTGAGCGGCGCAACTGACGCGTAACTCCGCCGGTTACTCGCAGCACAGAATCGTCACAGCGCAGCAGGATTTCGCGGTTGTGAACCAGGAAGTAATCGGCAAGTCTGTTGAGCCGTTTGACGGCTTCGTGATTGTCGATCACAATCGGTTCTTCGCTAAGGTTCCCACTGGTCATGACCAGCGCTTTGAAATTCCCCTCGCGAATCAACAAGTGGTGCAGCGGCGTATATGGAAGAAAAATGCCGAGATAACGATTGAACGGCGCAACTTCGCTGGGAATAGAACACGAGGCCTTCCTCGGAAGCAGAACAATGGGACGCTGGATCGATTCGAGAGCAGCGCGCGCCGCATTGTCGAGTTCGCAGATATCCTGTGCTGCTGCTGAATCTGGCACCATGAGGGCAAACGGCTTCTCAACTCGCCGCTTGCGCTCGCGAAGCAGTGCGACAGCCGCGGCATTGTTGGCATCAGCGGCCAGATGGAACCCGCCGAGTCCTTTCACGGCGACAATCAATCCAGCATGCAAGCCCGAAGCGGCTTCCGCGACCGGATCGCGGCAAGGAATCTTCTGACCAGATCTATCCCAGAGTTCCAGTTGTGGCCCACAGTGCCAGCACGCATTGGGCTGTGCGTGAAATCTGCGGTTGAGCGGGTCTTCGTATTCCGCCTGGCATCTTTGGCACATGGGAAAGATCGCCATGGAAGTGCTGGGACGGTCATAAGGAATATCACGCACAATGGTGAAACGCGGGCCGCAGTTTGTGCAGTTGATGAAGGGATAACGGTATCGGCGGTCTGCCGGGTCAAATAATTCACGCAGACAATCCGGACAGATCGCCACATCCGGTGAGATCAGCGTGCGCACCTCTTCGCCGGCGTGGCTGTGCACAATGCGGAAATCAGCATCGCCGTTGCATGCCAGTTCCCGCACGACGAAGCTGGTGATACGCGAGAGCGGAGGCGCATCAGCGGGCAAGTGCTCGACAAAGTCCGCGACCGTCTCCGCCGGCCCCTGCACCTCAATGGTGACACCCGCCGGGGTGTTGCGAATGTTGCCGCACAATTTCCGTGAAGTGGCCAAACGATATATATAAGGGCGGAATCCAACGCCCTGGACGATGCCCGAGACTTCGATTTGTCGGCGGACTTCCATACCGCTAGCCTGCAACTGAAAGCGATTTAACAGTTCGGCGTCGTTGCGCTAACCACATCAACCACTCATGCAGACCGTTTCCGGTCAGGCAAGACACTTTTACGATTTCGATTCCCGGATGTACACGGCGCGCATTTTCCGCTGCCGTGTTGATGTCGAAAGGCACATAGGGAAGGAGATCAGTCTTGGTGAGGATCATCAGGTCAGACTTGAAGAATATCGAAGGATACTTCAGCGGTTTGTCCTCGCCCTCAGTAACGCTGAGCAGCACGATTTTCGCAGCCTCGCCAAGGTCATAACTGGAGGGGCATACAAGGTTACCGACGTTTTCAATCAACAAAAGGTCCAAATCCTCGAGCCGCCAGTCCGCCAGGTGGCGCTCGATCATACGCGCATCCAGATGGCAGGTTCCGCCTGTCGTGATCTGTTTAACAGGGAAGTGGAATCTGCGCAGGCGAGCGGCATCGTTATCGGTTTGAATATCGCCGGTGAGTACGGCAATGCGGTCATCGTGGGGCAGGTTCTCCAAGGTCCGCTCGAGAAGGCTGGTCTTGCCTGAACCCGGAGAGCTGATGATATTCAGGCACAAGACACCGTGTTCCTGAAATCGTGCGCGCAACTCAGCTGCCAGACGATCGTTTTCACTAAGTACTTTGCGTTGCAACGGTACTCGTTCCATGCTCGTCCACCTCCAGGTACGCCAATTCCAACTCGTCTCCGCCGACGCACTCGGTTTCCAGGCTGGCGCAATCCGGACACCGGAATATGTAGTCCTGCACCACGAAATCTCGCCCACAGCGCCGGCAGTGATAGCGCAAAGGACAGACCTCAATTTCTAACGCCAGCGTTTCCAGATCAGTTTCGCGAGTGATCGCTTCAAAACAGAAACGCAACGCGTCTTGATCAATCGCGGCCATCTGACCGATCCGTACGCATACTTTGCACGGATAAGCCCCAGGGTAGCGTTGCATCTCTCTTCGCACCGCGTGGAGCACCGAGTTTGCGATTCCCATCTCGTGCATAGTTCCTTAGCAAATGCGCGGCAACTGATCGCCGGCCAGCATGTCAACAATTCGCGTGGTACCTAACGGTGTTCGCATTGTCACCAGGCCCGGATGATCCTGCTTTACCGTTCCGATGATTCGCGCTTCGCGTCCCAGTGGATGCCGACGCATTACGTTCAGCAGTTGTTCGGCAGCTTCGCTGCCTACGATCGCGATCAGCTTGCCTTCATTAGCCACGTAGAGAGGATCCAGGCCCAACAGTTCGCAAGCTCCGCGAACCTCTTCGCGCACGGGAATCGAACGTTCCTCTAATTCCATTCCAACCTGCGATTGTTGTGCTATTTCGTTCAACGTACTGGAAACTCCGCCCCGCGTTGGATCTCGCATGCAGCGAATTTCGCGAGTGGTCTGAAGCATCTCACCGACCAGCGTGTGCAGCGCAGCGCTGTCACTTCGAATCGCCGTTTCAAACTCCAGCCCCTCTCGCTGTGCCAGGATCGCGATGCCGTGCTCGCCGATCGAACCGCTCAGCAGCACCTTGTCGCCGGGCCGGGCGCGGTCAGCGGAGAGTTCGACGCCGTCGGGCACAATGCCAATGCCCGTCGTATTTATGAAAAGGCCGTCTCCCTTGCCTTTTTCCACCACCTTTGTGTCGCCGGTCACCACCTGAACTCCCGCAGCAATTGCCGCCTGGTGCATGGAATCCACCACGCGCCGCAGATCTGCGATTGAGAAGCCCTCTTCCAGGATGAATGCGGCAGTTAAAAACAGCGGAACAGCCCCTCCCACTGCGAGGTCGTTTATGGTGCCGTGGACAGCCAGGGAACCAATATCTCCGCCAGGGAAAAACAACGGTTTCACAACGAACGAATCTGTAGTGAGCGCAAGGCGCTGCCCGTTGATATTCACGATTGCCTGATCGTCAAGCCGGGCGAGAACCGGATTGCTTAGGCGAGGAAGAAAAACCTCTGTGATGAGTTCCGCACTCAATTTGCCGCCACTGCCGTGTCCGAGCAGGACAGTGTCTTTGGCGGGTAGCGGCGTCGGGCAACTCAGTTCGGCAATGGACTTAGTGGCAGACACCAACTCCTCCTAACTCGCAACTGCGTGGCGGCGATAGTGGTAATAAGCGGCACACGCGCCCTCAGCAGATACCATGGGCGCACCCAAAGGGTTTTCTGGCGTGCAGCGCATGCCAAAAGCCGGGCACTGGGTAGGCTTTCTTAGCCCTTGAAGCACTTGGGCACTGATGCACTCGGCGGGCTCCTCGACGGTGAGCTCATCGAGTTCAAAAATCCGATTTGCGTCGTAGGCAGAGTATTCCTTCCGCAACCGTAACCCGCTTCGCGGAATCATGCCAATGCCGCGCCACTTCTGGTCAGCCACCTCGAACACCTCAGACATTATTTGTTGTGCTGCGACATTGCCTTTGTAGCTCACCGAGCGAACATACTGGTTCTCAAGCTTCGCGTGGCCGGCTTCAAGTTGATTCACCAGCATCAGGATGGCTTCCAAAAGATCGACCGGCTCAAAGCCCCCGACCACAATGGGTACGCGGAAGTCTTTGACCAGGGCCTCGTATTCCCCGCATCCCATCACTGTGCACACATGCCCGGGCGCGATGAAGGCTTGTACGCGATTGTTCTCGGATACCATCAACGCGCGTATTGCCGGCGGAACAAGCACATGAGAAACCAGCACGGAAAAGTTCCTGAGGCCTTCACGCTGGGCTTGCCAGACGGCCATCGCGTTGGCGGGAGCCGTAGTCTCGAAGCCAATGGCGAGAAAAACAACGTTTTGATCCGGATGGGAGCGGGCGATCTTCAGCGCTTCCAGGGGTGAATATGCAATCCGTACATCGCCACCCTGGGCTTTAGCGCGAAACAAATCAGAATCGGAACCTGGTACCCGCAGCATATCGCCGTACGAGACCACAATCACATCCCGGCGTGATGCGAGCGCAATCGCTTTGTTGATGGTCTCAAGTGGCGTGACGCAGACAGGGCATCCAGGGCCGTGCACCAACTCGATTCCATGCGGAAGCAACTCATCGATTCCATAGCGCATGATGGTATGAGTCTGGCCGCCACAGATCTCCATCAGGACACATGGGCGAGTGGCACGCTGGGCGATTTCTGCAGCCAAGGCACGCGCAATGCGTTCATCGCGATATTCATCAAGGTATTTCATGCCAAGCGCTGTGCACCGGGCTCCCGATTAACTACCGAGCCCGCGTCCACAAAGCAACTCTAATCAGGAATGAACATCTCCTCGGTGATGAGGGTCACATTGAGCTGTGAGGCCGGATAGAGTGGTGGAGATGCCGTGAGGCCTGCAGCGGGATTCTAGGAGTCGGTGGGCGCCATTTCCTGCTCCAGCATCCCCATTTCCTGAAGAAGTTTGTAGGTTCGTTCTGCCTCCACGGGGTCGACTCGGCTGATGGCAAATCCCACATGCACCATCACGTAGTCGCCCACCCCGGCTTCAGGCACAAAATCCAACGAGACTTGTCGCACGATGCCGCCGAACTGCACCCGCGCGGCGCGTAAACCACCCTGCTGCTGAATTTCGAGAATTTTTCCCGGAATCGCCAGGCACATGCTTGCTTGCCTCGACTGCAGTACAACATCGGGGGATGCACTCGTTCTGTGATGTAGGACACACCCTCAAGTGACCACTTTCGCTGCGAGTCCCTTCATCGCGCTCTTTGGCCTCTCGCTCGGAACCGGGCTCCGGGCGGTCAAGAATCTTTTCGGGCAAGTCACAACCGCAGATTCCGTCACACTACTGCTCGAAATGACGGCGCTAGCGGGAACTGAATGTGAGCCTGCAGTACAATCCGCCTACTTCGTTACGGCATCGTTTACGATGGCTTCCACAATGCTGTCAATTGCGTCCAGGACGCGCTTATTGGGCAGATTCAAATTGTTAGACAAGATGGCGAATGCGACCTGTTGTCCTTTCACCGTGGTTGCGTAGCCCGAGAGCGTCTTAACTCCTCCCAGGGCGCCAGTCTTGGCAGAGATGTGGGCGCGGGGGTCAAGATTGGAAAAGCGATCGGCCAGCGAGCCGTCCACGCCGGCTACTGGTAAAGTGTCTCGAAAACTGTTGCCCCAGGGTTGCGATACGGCGTAACACAATAACTGCACGATGGCATGGGGAGTAGCCAGATTTTGCCGGGACAGTCCGGAGCCGTCATAAAACAAGTATTGTTCTGGCGGCACGCCTGCCTGATTGAGAAAGCCGCGCAGCACCTCAAGGCCACCTTCAACCGTTCCAGACGTGCCTTTTTCCCGTCCCAGAAGTCGCAGCAGAATCTCGGCGTGCAGATTCTGGCTCACCTTATTGATAACGCGCACATCTTCGATCAGAGGCTTGGACTCGTTAGTGGCCAGAATCATGGCCTGGCTTAAAGACATTTGTGAAGACTCGTCGCCGCCGCGGGCGGGGGCGGTCGCGGTCACCGTCAAGGTTGACAGGCTGGCCAATTCGGTGTGGCGGCTCCGCTGTTTGCCATAAATTACGATGCCACGCTTCTCCAGAAGCTGCCGGAAGAGTGCCGCCGCGAACTCTGCTGGATTGTCGATCGCCAACTCTTCATTCGCCCCAGCGTCGTCCACTGGCATATTTCCCCATAGAGTAAGCACGGTGGCTCCTGGCTCGCGATTGATGAAGATTTTGCGGCCCGTGCCTGCGGGGGTGGTGATGATGCGATTGTCAACCTGATAATAATCAGCAAAGGGAGTGATGCCCACGAACGCCCGCTCGCCGGCGCGGTCTGCCGGCAGTATATTTACGAAAACCACGTTGTCGTTAATGGTGAGCGCGGAAACCGGTGCCCCATCGGCTAAGACGAGATCGTCCTGGCTCCAACCTTCCCCATAACGCTCAAATGCAAAGTAGGAATCGTCGGCAACGATGTCGCCATCTACGTATTTCACGCCCTTTTGCGCCAACGCATCGGCCAATTGTTCGAGCACCTGAATAGGGTGATCGTTACGCTGCGTGTGCAATTGGTATGGCAACTCTCGCCCTGAGAGATTGGGGTCTCCCCGCCCCACGAGCACGAGATCCCCATTGAGTCGTCCATATTTGTCCAGAGTCCCGCTGGTCTCGACCGTCGTCCGGCAGGTGTAATTCGGTCCGATCAAGGCCAGTGCAGCGGCCGTTGTGAACAGCTTGGTGTTGGAGGCTGGCGTAAAGAGCTTGTCGGCGTTCTGCGAATAGAGACTCTGGCCCGTTTCGAGTGAGGCCACTTCGATGCCCCAAAATCCGCGCTCCAGATCCGGGCTAGCCAGGACAGCTGCAATTCGTTTTGAGAGCGAATGACGGGGCGCGGCGGCGGCTTGCACTGCCAAAATCAGGCAAAAAGTTGCCGCGAGGTATGCGCGCAGTCTCTGCATCCGGCTGCTCGATTGTAGCACTGCAAGCTACAACAGACGGAGCGCACATTCCTTAAGCACATGCTCTCGCTCTAGGTCACTCGCGCAAAACTGAATCGCCGAAGGTAAAATCAGCGGAGTGCGCCCGGTCTTCGAATGGAATCTCGGTAAACGGCCTTTGCAGCTGGGCACGCGGACGCTGATTATGGGGGTGTTGAATGTGACCCCCGATTCATTCTCCGATGGCGGACTCTATGTTGACCCTGAACGTGCCGTCGAATATGCCTTGCAGTTGCTGCATTTTGGCGCTGACATCATTGATGTCGGTGGGGAATCGACCCGGCCGGGGGCTCGCGTTGCGGCGGATGAGACCGCTTCTGCGACTACCCCGAAAAAAGAGTCAACGAAATCTCCAGTCAGCGAACCGGAAGAGTTGCAGCGCGTTCTTCCAGTGATCCGATTGCTGAAAGAGAAGTCTCCAAATGCCGTGGTTTCGGTTGATACGTACAGATCCTCTGTGGCGCGGGCAGCAGTGGAGGCGGGAGCAGAGATTGTCAACGATGTAAGCGGATTCCGATGGGACCGGCAAATGGTAAAAACTGTGGCCGCGCTGAACTGTGGGGCCGTGCTGATGCATATGCGGGGCAGACCGGAAGAATGGCGCAGTCTGCCGGCGGTTGGGGATATGGTTACGCTCGTAAAACGTGAATTGCGCGAGTGGGCGGACTTTGCGCTGCGGGCAGGAGTGAAGCGGGAACGCCTGGTCCTCGATCCTGGATTTGGATTTGGCAAGAGCTTTGAGGAAAACTATCCCCTGCTCCGGCGCTTCGAGGAGTTTCATGATCTCGGCTATCCTTTGCTGGCGGGAGTTTCGCGTAAATCATTTATCGGACGCGCTCTGGCAGGGCACGGCAAGGACGCCCCAATTTCAGAGCGTACTTTCGGAACTGTGGCAATGGAGACCTTGCTGATTCTTAGGGGTGTACATGTCCTTCGTACTCACGACGTCCGCGCCTGCAGGGATGCGGTAAAGATTGCCGATATTGTGGTGAGCTGATCCATCGATGTGGTGAACTATGCCATTCGAAATCCTGCGTTCGCCTTCCTCCTTCGTGCGCACTCTTATTGGACCCAACCAGTACGATTCGGTGCTGCAGGATTATGAGGAGTGGTGGAAGCGGGAAGGGCAAGCAATTTCCGATGGGGTGGATCGCGCCGGCACACCCTGGATCAAGATGTTCGACAGCGCCGGCAAGCGCGTCGACGAGATTCTTTATCCGCCTGAATACTGGCGGATGCTGCAACAGGGCTACCGGACCGGAGTGTTGTGGCGCGCATTCCAGGATAGGTCACTGTTACCTTCATTCCTGCTTATCTATCTCACCTCGTTTTACGACAGCGGTCTCTCTTGCCCATATACCGTCTCTCTTTCAACTGCCCTGCCGCTGAGCAAGTACGGCGATGCTGCACTGAAGGAACGCTTCCTGCGCCAGCTTCTACGCGATGACACCAAGACATGGCAAGGTGCAACTTGGATGACTGAGATCAAAGGTGGTTCCGATCTCGGCAGCAACGTAGAGACCGTTGCCGTGCAACAGGGCGATGCCTGGAAGCTGACCGGAGACAAATATTTTTCCAGCAATGTGGGCGCAGAGCTCGCCGTGGTGGCGGCCAGGCCGAAGGGTGCACCAAGCGGAGTTCGAGGATTAGCTTTGTTCCTGTTGCCACGCCTGCGGCAAAACGGTGACCTGAACTACACCATTCGCCGCCTCAAAGACAAGATCGCAACCCGATCCGTCCCCACTGGCGAAGTCGAATTGCGCGACAGCGAAGCTTATCTTTTGGGAAAACCGGATGAAGGGATCTATCTGATTTTAGAAGTGCTCAATGTCTCGCGCATCGCCAACAGCATCGGCAGTGTGGCTCTGGCGCAGCGCGCGATCGCCGATGCCGTGGAGTTCGCCGAACTGCGGGTCGCTTTTGGCCGTCGCATCATTGAACACCCCTTGCTGCGCCGCCAATTCGACCAGCGAATAAATGATCTCCGCTCGGCCTTTGCCCTTGCCTGGCAAGCCGGGAAACTACTCAACGAAGTCTGGGAAGAACGCCGTCCCTACTCCGCGCGTTATCACCTCTTTCGCTTGCTCGCTCATCTGGCCAAATACTGGACAGCCGAATTTGCAATCCAGACTGCAAAGTGGTGTATGGAGGTGCACGCCGGCTTGGGCATTTTGGAAGAATTCCGCGTAGAACGCTGGCTGCGCGAGGCGATGATTCTTGCCATTTGGGAGGGTACTGCGCATCGCCAGTTGCTGGACGCGCTTGAAGTCATTGAGCGCAAGCAGGCACATCACACGCTGCTTCAAGATGTGGAGCAGGGAAGAGAAATACCGGAGTTAAGGGAGACCGTAAAGAGTGTCGATGCGCACCTGCGGCTTCCGGTCGAGCAACGCGAGGCCGACTGGGAGCCAATTGCCTCCAAGCTCGCAAAAGAGACCGCTGAAGCACTTGCGAGGAGATTACCGGACCTGAACTTCGAGGCGCGTTAAAACTCCGGTATCATCGCCGGAATGCAGAATCGCTCCAATTTGCCGTACAGCTGACGGGCCGTTTGATTGAAAGCACCTGGATAGTATTAGAGTCGACTCCTCGCTGAGCTCGCACCGCGGCCTGCTTTCCCTCGTACCCTTTCAGCATTTCCGGGTTGGTCACCAGCCACACCCGCTGATCCGTGTCCACAAATCTGGCTCCGTCATCACTGACTTTGCCTGAGATTCGTATGGCCTTAGCATGCTGCCGTGGTGAAGTTTTCTGCAGATTGGCCGCATCCTGGGCCGCCAGGCTCAAAGATCCCAATAAAACAACGCCCGTAATGGCCAGCAATGGCAATTTCTTCATACCACCCCCTAGGTTAAGGAAACACACCCCAATACCCGGCACTTTAGCCGCGAACCGGCGGTTGTGGAAATTGAAAATATTTATAGCTCGTATCAGAAGTTACGATTCAGCAGGTATCCGGCGAATTGGGCGAAAAGGAAATCAGCAAGTCAGTCCGAATCGCCTGCCTTGCAGGGCCAGGCTTGGCGGCGTTCTTCCGATTGGCGAGCTTTCAGGTCAAATTCGAGCTGCGCATTATCCGAGCGAAGCCCAACCGGACCATCGAGCCGGGCGGCGTCTTCTCCGATGTCGCCCTCCCAAACCTCGCGGTTATCAGCGAACACGCGCAGTTCTTGGTTCTTCAGTTCAGCCCGCAAGGTGTGGGACTCGCCGGGCTGTAATCGCGGAACAGGCAATGACTTTCGAGGCTTGATGTTGACGTAACCGTGATTGCTACATTGCGCGCTGGTGGCTCGGATGGATTGCGCTTCAGGGAGACGACCAATTTCGGCTCGGGATCGATACGCCACATCGCGTAAACCAGGTTGCACGAGTCCTGTGCCCGCAGCTTCAGCCCGACCTGGCGGCGCATCTGGCCCGAACCCAGCGCGGATTCTTTACGCGTGGGGCCGGCATAGCGGAAGCGCAGTCCGATCGATTGCTCGCTTGCCCTGGTGGCATAGGCGCGCATCTTCGGGACATCCACCGACATACGGTCGTTGCCCGCGTTTTCGATCGTGCCTTCGGTCACACAGAGATCGCTGCGGCTAACTGTAAACCAGTCACCGGCCACAGCCGGGGCGGATGCGATACTCAGTGCGACCGCGACGAATCCGGATGTGAGGAGGGATTTCGCCACAATTTCCGTGAACGATCTCAGGGCCTTGCGGAGTGCTGGAGCCGACGATCGGACTTGAACCGATGACCTGCCGATTACGAATCGGCTGCTCTACCAACTGAGCTACGTCGGCCTGTTCTTGATTCTAAACTAGTTCGGAGCGCTTGCTATCGCAGCTTGCTCCATTTTTGCTCCATAATTCGCAAACTCACGTTCCAAAGCAGCCATTGCTGCTATGGTTTCGGCGGGAACCGTCTGGATGTAGTTGCGATCTGTCGTTGCCAACTGCGAATGCCGGAGCAAACCCTTCGCAGCCAGACCGTTGTCCTTCGCTAGAGCCGTCGTAATCGTGCTGATGCCCGTGCGATTCGGTCTGAATCCGTGCCACGCAATACCGGCGGTCTTGAGTGCCGGAGCAATTACACGACGATTCAGGTTGTCGAGATTCAACGGCTTACCTCTTTTTCCTCGCAAAATCGGCCCTGATGTGGGATTTCCGTCAGCCGCTCTCAATTCTGCGAGGATACCACGCAGCGGCTCGACAATCGGAATGGGTGCCTCACGCGTTTCCGTCTTAACTGGCCCAGCGTGACGGCCCCAGATACTCTGCGTGATCCTCAACGTATTGCTATCATAGTTCTCCCATAGCGTGCCTCGCGCTTCGGATGGCACTAAACCACCAAAGAATGTGAGTGCGATTGCAGCGCGGGCCTTAACGTCCTTCAATACGCGGAGCATTGCCCAAACATCCTGGATCGTGCTCTGCGGTTTCGCTGCCCTCTTGCCCTCGCGCTTCGGCAGTTCTGCCACGGCGAACGGATTCTGACCGGTAATGATACTGTAGGCCAACGCTCGTGAGCAGATTGCAGAGCCGATGGCCTTGGCGTATTTGATTGTGCGATGGCCTACTCGCTGACGCCGTAGGTTGTGGAGCAGTTCGGTAGCGGTCACGGCTTGAATGTCGCGCAACCTCATCTCACCAATGTACGGTTTGACGTGCCGTGTCCAAACATCTTTATAACCGCGAACTGTGGCCGGACGTAACTCCCGCTCACAGTGCGGAATCCAATCTTGTTCCACGAATTGAGTGAGTGACATCGTAGAGCGGACATCCACTTTGCCCTTGTTCAACGGCTCTAATATCTCTCTGAGCGAGTCGCGGACATCTTTCTTACAACGATGACGGTCATCGCAGTCCGCTAATTTGCGGCATGCCTGGACCCGCTTGACAGCTCCATTGATGATGCGGTCTTCGTACCAGACACCGTACCACGCTCCGTGTGATTTCCGGATGTAACCTTCTTGTTGTCGCATGATTGTGTTGTTCCTCCTTGTTCGTGTCGAGTTAACCAAGCGCAGACTTCGCGCCAACTAAACAGAAGATACTTTCCAGGTTTGGTGAATGGCAGCGGGTCTGAGTTCCGAACTCTCGCCCGCGTCCGTGTTTGCTCTCGAACCCATGAAACGCTGACGTGCAACCGTTCTGCCAGTTGTTCCGGTGTCAACAGTTCATCGGTCGTGAGAATGAAGCAGTGGCCTT
>DASPRY010000062.1:0-5234 GCA_035624215.1 Terriglobales bacterium | reverse complement strand
CTTTGACCCGATCAGCCTGATCTGCAAAGTATCCACTGCTGAAGGCAAGCCCGCGGTCAAGCTCTCCGATAACTACGCGAAGGCGCTCGGCACGCCTTCCGAAATCGAACGCTACCGGCGCCTCTTCGGCACCAAAGGGCTTAGCAACATTCCTGTAATCGCATGAATAATTCGATGCCCCACTCGCCTTCACCCCTTCCCGATTTTCTCTACGGCACCGCGTGGAAGAAAGATCGCACCCCGGCCCTCACAGAACTCGCACTACGCATGGGCTGTCGCCTCCGGGTTGACGGGCAATTATGAACCCAGCGCTACACCCGGTGAGCTCCCCCGCTTAGCCAACTTCCCTTCATGCCGTCCCGGTGTTAGCCAGCGCTTCCACCGCCTCCCATGTCGTGCCAAACGTCACAAAGAATTCGTTCACCTTGGTCATTTCCATTATCTTGCGCACCCGCGGCTTCACACCTGTCAGCACCAGACATCGTCCCGTTTTCTGATGCGATACGTAAACCCTCACCAGCGACCCCAATCCCACCGAATCGATGTAAGGGACGTCCGTCAAATCCAGAATCATCGTATCCGCGTGCTCGTGGTGAACCGCCTGCTCGAACCGCGGCGCAGTTTCAATCGTAATCGGCCCGCGCAGCAACAAAATCCGCTGATCGTCCGCCACTCCTTCATAGCGCTCGACGGTAAGGTCCTGCAATCCCATGGGAGCCGATTGTAGGGTACCCGACTCTCCTTGTCACCTCCCAGCAATACAATTCCTTCCTCCCGCACCTTTCTGCGGTTTCTTATCGTCCCCGTGATCCTCGTAACCGAGTACTGCCCGCCCAGGCGCTTTACTGCGGTTTCTGCTCCGCCGGTTTCTTGTCGTCATCTTTCTTCGCGTCTCCCTGATTCCCGTACGTCGAGTACTGTCGCGCCGGACGCTTCAACTTCACCGTAATCTCCAACTCCGGCTTGTTGATCTCGTAGTCTTCCCCAAAAGTTTGAAAACCCGGCGCCAGTACCTGCACCCGCAGCGGACCATACGGAATCCCGTCAATATTCGCCCGCCCATCGCTGTCCGTCTTCAACTCCATACCACCGCGCGACTGCTTGCCCTTCCGATCCACGGGATGCAGTACCACCGCCGCATCCCTCACCGGCTTGCCGTTGTAGTCGCGCATCACCACAAACCGCAATGCTGACATCGGCCCCTCATACTCCTGAGCTCGCGCCCACCCAACCAGACCAAACCCGAGCACGATCACCACCGCACTTACGATCGAAAAATGTTTCTTCATGTCAGTCATTCTAGACTCATTTCGTAAACAGGCCACTAACCGCTCAAGGTGTGATTTGAAGGCCGATCTTGTTTATCTCGGTCTTTGTGCGTCTGGGACATTGCCTGATGTAAAACGGCGGGAAGCTTCTCAAGCCGAACGCGTCGACGACAAATTCGTCGATATAGTTGCTCAGGGCTGTCAGACATGAGTTCTTGTCACATTCAAAACCAGGTCGCTCCGCAATTTGCTCCACGTGACGCCGTTGCGCACCTGTTCCACCAGTTCGCTAGAGGTTTGCGGCAAGAAACGGCTGGTCGCTTTGTGCTGCCGGCATGAGAATCTCGGGCATGGTCAGCACACGATCGAGCGCGTCGGCGAGAGTAAAAGGAAACTCGGAAATCAGGAGGTTGACGTCGAGTTGAAGATCACGCTGGCTATAAGTGCGATAGATGACGAGTGAGCCGCGGTGTCGGTTCGAAGTTGTCACCAAGTCCAGCGTCAGCTTCCACGAAGGCTCGTTGGAAACTGGTGCCATGTGAGGAAACTTGTTCCAGTGAAAGTAACGGTTGGTTTCTGTGGGTTTCGCTTGATCACCGGGAAGCGACTTAAGATGCAACTCAAATCCATCGAAATCGTTGCTATTGAAGGCGGCAACCACGACGCTTCGCACCTGATTGAAATCGCCGGCCACTTTGAGTTCCTCGACCGCGCGGCGCACGGAAAGATTGTTGATCACGATCTGCCGCTGGTCAATGGTGCGCTGCGCCACTCGCCGCAATTCGCCGAACTCGAGGTAGTTCAGGTGTTGCACTCCCAGCCAGATGCCCGTCCCGACGACTGCCAGCACCAGTCCCAGGGTGCTGCCCGTGGGCCAAAGCAGGAACAGGCTAAGCATGGCGAACACCGCCGAGACAGCGTAGAGAACAATGACCACCTGCCGATGCGAAAAACCCATTTGCAGCAATTTGTGGTGGATGTGTTCGCGATCGGCGGTGAAAATCGGACGCCCGCTGATCAGCCGCCGCAGGATGGACAGCAAGGTTTCCAGAATTGGCAATCCAAACGAGACGACCGGGATGGCGACCGCTACGAACGTCGGCGCTTTCTGCGCTCCGGCCAGAGCCAGCGCGCTGAGCATGAAACCGATGAACAGGCTGCCGGAGTCTCCCAGGAAAATCGTCGCCGGATTGAAGTTGAAGCGCAGGAATCCCAGAATGGCGCCGGCGAGTGTCAGGCTCATCAGCGAGCCCAGCCACGAATGATTAACCAGCGCGCAGACAAAAAAAACCATCGTCGAAAATAAGGCCGATCCCGCAGCCAAACCATCCAGGCCATCGATGAGATTGAATGCATTGGTAACCGCCATCACCCACAATACCGTGAGCGGTAACCCGACGAACCATGGCAATGAGTAGGATCCGAAGATCAGTGGCAGATCGAGAACGCGCATCCCCCCGGCGAACAGCATGGCAGCGGCGATCGCCTGCACGGTAAATTTCAAATACGGACCCGCGCCGCGGAGATCATCGTAGATGCCGAGACAAAAAATCAGGCAGGCCGGAACATAGATACGGAGAAGCATCGCGGGAGCGAGTCCATCGAGGAGGCGGGGAAATACGAGAGAAAGACCCAACCAGACGCCCAAGCTAACCGAGAAAGCGAGGAAAATCGCCAAGCCTCCCAACCGCGGAAGCGGAGCCTGATGGACATGCCGTCCGTTTTGCGGCATGAAAACCCAGCCTCTGCGGGTCGCCATGTCTCGCACTACACGCGTTGCCACAAACGATACGGCCAGCGAGAATGCAAACAATGCAAAAAACAGGAGCGCCAAAATCAGAGTCCCCTTCCGGCTGAAACATCCCGCATCCCAGACCGCGTGCGATGCAGTTTCGGTTAGACGGGGTTCCCCCCGTCAATGTTGCCTGTGACGAAATCCAGATGTAAGTTTTCTGGAACTATACAACTCGTGGCCCTCGATAAGCAACTACTAATGCTGCATTTCTTGGTTAATTACTGTTGGTCCTGGGGCTGTGAAACAGAGCGCTCTGCGCCGATTTTAGCGGGTTGCGTGTGTTAGACTCGACATACGCGAAAATTCAGGAGTCGCAGTATGTCCGAGCGGAAGCGTCGCTCCCTTTTCCAGAGCGTGTGCGTGTTTTTTGTTGCTTTGTGCAGCCTCCACCTTCTTGCGCAGACACCGGCCACGGGGGAGGCGCCGCAGTCCGCGCCTGCCAATGAAGCCGCTTCGCCCCGATCCCCTCGTCTGCTCCCTAATTCCAATGTGAAGCTGGGCATCGGCGATCTGATCGAAATCAATGTGTTCGGAGTGCCCGAACTCTCGGTCAAGACGCGCGTCGGTGGTTCCGGAGACGTCTACCTTCCCCTGATCGACTATGTTCACGTTGACGGCCTGACTACCGATGAAGCACAGACGGTGATCCAAAAGCGGCTGGAAGGTGGAGGCTTTGTCCGCGGCCCGCACGTTTCCATTTTCGTCGATGAATCCGCCTCGCAAGCCATCACGATGGTGGGTGAGGTCAATCGTCCCGGAGCCTACCCTGCGATTGGCGATCGCCGTCTTTTCGACTTGGTTTCTGCGGCCGGAGGATTCACCGAGAAGGCAGGCCGCATTATCACCATCGAACATCACGGAGATCCCGGTCAGAAGGTTGAACTCCAGCTGACGTCTAACAACCTGGCGGAAGATACCAAAGACAACGTGGATATCTATCCGGGAGACTTGATCATTGTTTCTCGCGCCGGCATCGTTTATGTGGTGGGCGACGTGCAGCGTCCCAGCGGGTTTCTAGTTTCAGAGGACAACGCCATCAGTGTTCTCAAAGCCCTGGCGCTGGCCGGCGGCGGTACCCGCACCGCTGCCTTGAACAAGACCAGGATCATCCGGCAGACGCCGAACGGGGTTCAGGAAATACCCATCAAGCTCAAGAAGATACTTTATGCCAAGGCACCGGATGTGGCCCTGGTGAAAGGCGACATATTGTTCGTACCCGGAAGCGCAAGCAAAGCTGCGGCATATCGCACTGCGGAGGTAGCCGTGGCGATGTCCACCGCCTTGGCAGTTTTAGCTGTTCAGTAAGACGTGTGGCGCAGCACTCTCTTAGACTTCCCCCCTCGTTTTCGCTCGGGCGTCTGCAAAAACGGGGTAGGCTCTGCCCGCGGTCATTTCATTTGCCGTGTCCCATCTTTTCGCCGTTAGTCCCAAGGCTACTCACGGAACGATTCCAGCGCGGCGATGTAGTCCCGCGCCGTCTTTTCGCGCGAAAGCTTATTGACGATGTATTGGCGCCCCTTGGCTCCCATTTCTCTCCTGTGCTCGGGGTCCTTCGCCAAGTTGAGGATCGCTTTCACCAACGCTTTGCTGTCCTCGGGTTCCACAAAGACGCCGGCGCCAGCCTCTTCGGCAATCTGCCGGGCCTGCCCGTCGACAGCGACGATGACCGGCCGTTCGCACGCCATGTATTCGAGAAGCTTGGTGGGAATCACCGTCTTGAACAACTCAGTCTTTTTCAGCATGACCAGGCAGAGATCGGCAGCCGAAATATAGGCGGGGATCCATTCCCGCGGCTGCTGGCTGAGAAACCGCATGTTGCTGAGTCCGCGCCCTGCGGCGAGCTCCACGATCCGTTCCTTTTCCGCACCTTCTCCAATCAGTAAGAACATCGCGCGCGGCAACCCAGTCTGTAGTTCTTCGGCGGCGGCAATCAAAGTCTCCAGTCCATGAGCGTTGCCCATCGTGCCGATATAACAAATCAAGAAACGGTCTTCGACCTTTAGTTGCTTTCGCACTTCCATCGCTGCCGGATCGAGCCGGAAAAGATCGGTCTCCACTCCATTCTCGACCACGGAAATCTTTGCTGCGGGAACGTTCCAGTGCCGGATCAAGTGATCCATGAAAGCAGGTGTTACGACAACAATGCGGTCGGCGCGACGGTAAAGAAATCC
>DASPRY010000055.1:0-11955 GCA_035624215.1 Terriglobales bacterium | reverse complement strand
CCTGGCCCTGTTCCCCTAACCAGAGCTTGCGAATTAGCTCACTCATGGCGTCCTCCCCATGCACCTGTTGAGAAGCGCAATCCTGTAAAGCCCCGAAGTCTGAGCCTGTTTGAAGCGGTTTGTCAAGACAAAGATTTATCTCCTAGGGAGCCGATGGCGACACCGATGCGGACGTGCCTCCGCCCGCAGTCACCCTTGTGGGCTGCGGACGATATCCGTTTCTGGTGCGAATGTGATAGCCCTTGAGGCGCTCACCTAACAGCCTGACCGTGATCGTTCGCCAGCCCAGGTTAGGATTGGGCTGGGGATAATAACTCACCGCATAGAGATGGGCTAAGTCATCCCGGATGGAAGCAAAGGCGCGCTTTTCTTCCTTCCAATCCTTGGCGAAATAGGCTTTTCCCCCCGTGGCCGCAGTCATGCGTTCAAAGACGGCTGTCGATACCGGCTCCAGTCTTGCTTGCTGGGTGGCGATCATATAAATCGGAATCCCGGTAGATTGGGCCAATTCGGCTACGTCCTCGGGAGGCACCATGCTGGCATTATCGGGACCGTTGGAGAAGACTACGATTACTTTCCTTCCGGTGAACTGGGCTGCGTCTTTTACGGTCAGCAGCAAGCAGTTATAGAGCGCAGCATCGTCGCCAGCGACGGTGGTGCGCACCCCACGCAGTACTTGGGAACGGTCGGCGGTAAGCGAACTCCCGCGAGAAAGATTGCGGCTGTACGAATAGAAGGCAACCTTGTCCGCAGATTCCAATGAGCGCACGAAATCGGCAATAGCGTCCTGTGCGAACACAAAACCACGATACATATAGTTGCTGGTGTCGAACAGGATGAAGACGCTTGCTCCCGCTACCAACGAGCCTAACTGCTGCGTCGAAGCCTGCGCGGGCAACTGTGGTTCCTCGCCAGGCGGCATCGTGACTCTGTCTTCGGGAGCCGTCATTTCCGCCAGCCGACGGGTGGGTTCGTTCCCTTCAGAGAAGGTGGCAAGTTTCTGCGGAATACCATCCTCACTCACAAGAAAATCCTGGGGCCGCAGCCCGGTGATGTAATTTCCTTTATTGTCGGTGACCGCGACATTCAGTTGGACGAGATCGACGATCACGCGAATGTGCGGCTCTTCCTTTTGGGCTCGGATCGGGTAGCCGCAGAAGATGAGAGCGGCGCAAACCGGCAGCCAAGGCTTTGCCAGTTTCTGTCGCCGGCATGAACGGCTTTTACTGGACTTCGTTCTTAGCACAAAGGTCTGGTTCAATGGATCACCGCCCCGCTCAGAGTTGTTGCAGTGTTCTTTTTCTGCCGAAATTCCTCGCCCGTCTCTCGCATGGCGCGAAGGATTGCTTGCCAATCCTCAAAGTCGGTGGCAAAAATCTTTTCGACCATCCGGCGCGTGAGCTGCGGGACCAAGGTGTTCAGCATCAGCGGTGAATATCCCATTTCATCTGCCAGGCGAGCCCAGTACAAGTTGCTGGAATCCCACGTCTCGGCCAGCAGCCGGCTGGAATAGCCTTCGAAGGCAGGAAAGGGCTTCACGTTCAGCAGCTCGCGACAGTAGGTCTGCGCCAAGATGGGATGAGGCACCCCAAAATCTCGTGACAGGCGGTCGAGACCGACTTCCTCAGGGTACTTTCGAGACAACTCGTCCAATTCTCGGCCGGCCGGCCCCCACGAGGCAGTGTCCGCAGCATACTTCCGCCGAAATTCCGCCGCAAGATAAAAAGTGTCGGCTGGCGTTATTTTGGCCAGACTGCTCTGGCGCACGTCTCGCTCAACTTGCTCCAACATTTGTGGAGCCATACGATCGGAAAGAATGTCCGTCAGCTCGCCTCGCAACTGTTCGTTATTGGCTGAAGACCGGAGTAGTTCCTCTCCCGCACGCTGATAAAGCGAGATCGCATGCAGTTCATTCTGGCTCACACCCCACCAACGCGGTAAAGTTGCACTCACGAGCAGTCCGGGAACCAACTCCCTCCATATCAGGGCTTGCACGTTTTCCGGACCGATAAAATCCTGCTCCACGCCAGCCAGCACGTATGGCAGATCGGCCAGCGAACCCACCAGGTGAGCGCCACCGCCGGCCGGCGATCCCTCGCCAAACAACAGGGGAGCTTGCCAGACCTGTTCCACACCCGCGACCGTGTCGCCGGAGAAATCGTGCGAGCGGACAAAAAGCGGATTGTTGTGCAGGACCTGTGCTCCTGGCGGTTCGTAGTAGGCGTAGTTCAAACCCACTAAAGTGTCGCGCAGAAATGGAGCAATTTGTCCCCGCGCTTGTTCGAGTTGCTCGTGAGAAGCCGGCGTCTTAACTACTTTGGTCAAATCCGTGCGCAGCTGCAATTCGGTGTGACGGTTGTTGTAAATTCCTGCCGCCCATTGAGTTCGTTCACTGCTAGTAAAGATGGGCCGCGGCATTTCGAACTCCGAAAGTTCTCGCGCCAGCGGGACCAGTCCCTCACCAGCCGTATTGCTTTTCGCCATCTGCTCAAGACCATCACCCAGGGCGAGCATGGTATCCAGCGAGACCAGCCGTTGGGCCTCCATAATGGAGCGAATTCGCTCCGCCAGTTCTTCGTGAATTTGCCCGCCTTCAGGCGTTGACTGGGGAGGGCCGGCGAGCAAATCAACCAACTCGTCCTGGGAAACTTCCGGCTTCCCACTGGCTGCCATCAGCTCGCGAACCGAATGTCTTCCCGCGTCATAGAGTTGGGCTTCGGAATGGATACTGTTGAAAGGCTTTATGATGTTCTGCCAGGAAGGGTTCAGCTCAGAACTTGAAATCTCCCCCTGGCGAGCCAGGATTTGCCACAGTCCAATGCTCGCCTGAAATATTCCCATGGCGTTGCCGCGGAGGGTGTGATTCGGGATCTTATTGACCGCTTCGGCCGCGTTGAGAAACTCAGCGATAGACGCATCGGTCAAAGCAGGAAATTCAGAAAAGATCAGGTACTGATTACTGAAGTGGGAAAATTTGCTGGCTAGTAAAAGGACAGTCTGCGGACTCAAATGGGGCGACCGTTTGCTGTCCAGTTCGCTTAACAACAGGTAGATCTGCAACGGCCCTGCATCGGTTTCGACTCGAGACACGGCGAACAGGCCCTCTGCCACTTGTTCTGGACGATTCCAGTGAGCTGCCCGCCGGCCCCACTCACGCAGAAACTTGGAGTCCGTTCTTTGGTGGAAAATCTGTTTCCAGACCTCCAAACCTCCAGGCAGGTATGGTTCGCCGTTTGGCTCCCACTGAAGACGGGTGAGCAACAGAAGAAGTCCCGGTGCTGGACGGAAAACCGGCCGCGCGGCATCATTGGCCAGATCCTGGCTGCGCAATGCTTCATAGAAATGATGCAGGCGGTGAGGCTCGGTAAAGTACGCCTGCCTGGTCTGATTGACGCGCGAGATGGCATCAAAATATGCTGCCAGCCATCCCTTGTCCTTCGTGAGCAGGTGCAGCACAAATGGACCGGAGGACTCCGGGCTCTCCCCCACCAGAGATTTCCAGGCGGACTCGGCCGAAACTCCGCCGGGCACGATCACGCGTCCCGACCGAACGCGGAGATCGCTACCATAGAAGTCCAGTACGGCGGCGCGGGGAAGCAACTGCCTGAGCCCCGGAGCGTGCCGCAAAGCGTCCCGCGTTTCTGCGTCGTTTCGATACAGGGCCCAGTACAACCTGGCCAAAAGTGGATCGCGCAAGAGCTTGTCCAGCAGATTCCTGCTGTCCGCAGCTTCGTCATCAACTCCCATCCAATCGTTTTCGGTAAAAATCAGCGGAACCGCTGGAGATGGAAATAGGTAAACAAACGGTTTGCCACCACCCTGCAGAGTTTCCTCCAGTTCGGGCAGTGGAAAACCGGAATCGATCGTCAGGAAAGCTCTTTCCGGATCGGAAGTTACCAGCGAAGTGTCGCTCTTCCCGCAGTCTTGCCGCACGCGATAGCCAAGAACGCGCAGCAAAGATTTAGCATCTGCGCAACCCGAAATCCGGATCACCTGCTCCGAACCGGCCAGGCTTTCCAACTCCCGCGCTTGTTGCACATAACGCATCAGCAGGATCAGGAACTCCGTAGGATGGCCCTTAGTCGGGGAGCCTTCGTAGCCTTGCGAGAACACGTTGCGAGCCAACAAGGGAACTACTTCGTCCGTCGAGACTTTCTGGCTTATTCCGGCCATGCGCAGAAAAGACCGCAGAGGGCCGGGAATCGTAATCGTCGAAGACGTTGGCAAAGACTGTGCTCCTGCGGAGGGCTGCTGGCCCACGCCGGCGGACGCGCTCTCACCGGCAGACGAATCTTGAGCATAGATTGTGGAAATCGCGCAGACAGAAAGGGAGAGCGTGAGTAACGTTGCACGGCGAAGAAGAGATTTCATGGCTGAACGCCCCTTCCGAGACACGCGGGACCCACAATGCTCCGTCGACCCGCGCAGCAACGGAATTATGCCTGAAACTGGCTCTTGAGTTGTCTCCCAGGCAGCATTTTTTGCGTCGGCAAAGATAACCTATTCCCGGCTCGAATCCAAGAGTCTTTCTGCTCAGGATAAATCACAGCGCCGCCTGATGGGTTTAGCATCCCCGCCCTGTACAAATACCGCGCCATTCGTATAGTAATTAACGGCAATTCCCTGTGAAAAAGGCCTGACGCCAACGTGAACATCAAATTGAACCGACTCTGGTGCACATCGGCATTGCTGCTGGCCAGTTGTCTTATTTGCTGGTCCCAGGAGACACGCAAGATCCTCATCGACCAGGACGGTGCCGGGCCCGGTGGAACCGACCAGCAATCGATGCTCCTGCTTATTCAGTCTCCTCAAACCCAGGTCCTCGGTCTGACCATGGTCACTGGCGATCAGTGGCTTAAGGCCGAAGTGGCCCACACCTTGCGCATGCTCGAACTTGTCGGGCGAACTGACATTCCCGTGGTACCAGGTGCGGAGTATCCGCTGGTGCGTCGCAAGGCCGAAACTGAACTGTGGGAGCAACAATACGGCTCGTTCCTGTGGTTGGGCGCCTGGACACCCCGCTTCTACCATCCCGCCGATGATTTGGGAGAAATGCCAGAAGGCAAACCCACTGGCAAGCCACTTGACGAAGACGCGGCACACTTCCTGATCCGCATGGTGCACAGGTTTCCCGGGGAAATCACCATCTACGAAGGCGGTCCGATGACCAATCTGGCGCTGGCGGTCTCCATCGATCCCGAGTTTGCCGGATTGGCCAAAGAGCTTGTGTTTATGGGGGCCGGTCTAAGTCCGGAGACCACCGACCCCGAGTTCATTAACACTCCGCGTCGCGAATTCAATCTTTGGTTCGATCCTGAGGCCGCTCACATTGTGCTGCACGCACCCTGGCGGAAAGTGGTCTGCACCCCGGTCGATATTTCCGTGAAGACACGCTTGACTCCTGAATTAATCAATCGAATTAAAGCCGGCGATTCCCCGGCGGCGCGCTACGTGGGTCAATATGCTCGCCTGCACCAGAACAACTATCTGTGGGATGAGTTGGCAGCAGCGGCATGGCTTGATCCCAGCATAATTACAAAAACTGAAACCCACTTTATGGATGTCGACCTCGATCGCGGCGCCAACTACGGCAATACTCTGACGTGGAGCGATCAGGACCGGCCAAAACTCGAAGTAAAGCCGGTCGAGATTCAGTTCGATTTAAACACCGAGAAGTTCTACAAGATGTTCGTGGAGATGTTGACGGGGCCGACGCCCGGCCCTCCATCACCGCGCTAGCTCGGCCAACATTTTTTGTGCCCGAGCGTCATCAGGATCTTGCTTGAGCAGCTCGAGGAGAACCTCGCGAGCTTTGTCTGGCGTGCTCTCCAGGATATACACGCGAGCAAGATTCAAGTACGCCTGATCAAACCTCGGCGCAACCCGGATGCATTCTTCAAAAGTCTCAACCGCCTGATCTCGCCGTTGCGTGCGCAGATAAAGAATACCCAGATTGTTCAACGCCTCGGGATAATCCCGACGGATTTTCAACGCCCGCTGTAAATACTGGTAGGCTCGGTCGCTGTCATTGAAATGCGCATAGACCATGCCCAGGCTGTAGTTTGCCTCGGCATCCTGCGGTCCGACGGCAGCTGCGTGCTCCAAAGTTTTGCGGGCATCCTCCCACTGCTTTAGCTGACGATAAGCATTGCCAAGGTTTTCCAGCGCGATCAGGTGATCGGGGTTCAGCGCGAGAGCCTTCTGAAAGTACGCTACGGCTTCCGCGGTGCGCTCTTCACGCGCCGCGATCAACCCGAGGTTGTTCCAGGCATTGGGAAGGGTATCGGGATAAGCCGCCTGCAGCTTCGTCGCGCGCTCAAAACACTCACGCGCTTGCGTGGGTTTCTGCTGTTGCAGATAGACGCTGCCCAAACCGTATAACGCCTCGGCGCTGGATGGATCATCCTGGACTGCGCGCTGAAATGAGGCACCCGCCTGCTCGTAGTAACCGCGCTCAAAATATACCGAACCATATGAAAGGTAGTTGCGTTGAAACTCGCTTGCTTGCGCGATTCCGGGAAACGGCAGCGCCTTCCCCATTCGCTCGGCATCGGTTCGAGGAATTTGCCGGAAATCGTTCCTGACCCGCTCGGGATCCATCACTCCCTGGTAGAGCTTGACGATTTCGCCGTTACGATTAATCAAAAATGATGTTGGAAGCGTGAGATCGCGGTGACGGTCGAATAGATAGCGATAAAGGATGTTGCAGATTGCGGCCACATCGTCTGATCCGCGCAGAATCACGAATGAAGCATTCGTCTGCTGCACGACTGCTTCAACATTCCGGAGACTAGCCGCGTCATCGATGTTAACGGCCGCAAGCTGAAGGCCCTGAGCTGTGAGCTGATTGAGGCTCTTCAGGTTCGCAACGCATTCCGCTGATCCTGCTACCCAAAAATTCAGCAACAGTGGCTTGTTTCGGAATGAGGAAAGTTGCCAGCTTCTTCCCGCCAAATCCACAAGAGAAAATTCTGGAGCCGCGATCGGTGCCAGCAGCCAGGTTTCGATGTTGCTGGGAAGCGACTCGCGTTCGTAAGGTTTTGGGGCCTTACCCGATAAATTCGTAGAAAAGTTTAGGAATTTCTGGTCGAACGGCTCCATTCGCAACGAGCCCGACCCCTCTTCCACCCAGATTCTGTGGTTCACGGGGAGGTCATCGAGTTCCTGCACCGAGCCGCTCGGCCAGCGGATGGTCGCTCGCAGCGGACTCTTCGCACTCCCGACCCCGAAAAAAATCTCCTTACTGTGCTGGGAAAGGAATCCTGATCCGGCCTGCAGAGATCGCGTTTGCCGGCCCAATTCTGTTTCCAAAGTGACGACGGCGCCAATCGCATCGCGATTGCTTTTGGTGCCGCGCAGACGAAACGCGATCGACGGTGGCAGATGCTCAACCACATTCCTTAAAATGCGCAATTGCGGGCCATTGCGGTTCTTTAGAAAGATTTCCAGCCGGCCATCGTGATCGAAGTCAGCGAGAGCAAAGGATCGTCCGTCCTCAATAAAATCCAGTCCTACCGCTGCAGAAACATTCGAGAAAGTTCCATCCCGATTGTTCGCGTAGAAAACGTTCCTCTCGTATCCACTCCAGGTCCCGTCCGCGCGGATAAGTTCGTTGATGGCATTCCATCCCTGCTCGTAGTCATGCGAGGGTTTCGCCTCGTTGGGAGAGTTACCAACCACCTGCCGCCAGAAAAAACCGTTCAAATCTTGCGGCGACGGACCGGATACCATGCCGTTGGTGATGTAGAGATCAGGAAAACCGTCGTGGTCGAAGTCCCACGCATCGCTTGACCATGACCAACGACCGACACCAACTCCCGCCGAGCGCGTGACATCCTGAAATGCGTTTCCACCGCCGAGGAAAAGAGAATTCCCCATGGCGTGCTTGCGATACAGCGCTCGGATATCTTCCGGTGCGCCTTTCTGAAAAATCTCCTGCGCAGAAATGCGTTCGCCTGCAGCGGTCCACATGTTGGCAACGTATAGATCGTCGAGACCGTCATTGTCATAATCGAACCAGCACACGCTCATGCCGGCGCCCACATCTTCCACTCCTGCCTGTACAGCAACATCAGTAAATGTTCCATCTCCATTATTCCGGTAAAGATTCTTTCGTCCGAAGTCGTTTACAACATAAAGATCAGGCCAGCCATCCCGGTTGTAGTCGTTCCACCCGCAGCAAAAGCTGTAACGGGTGTTGTTCTGGTTAAGGCCGCTTTCGGCGGTGACGTCGCGAAAAGTGCCATCGCGGTGGTTGCGCATCATGAAGTTGGGAGGGCCATTCTCCGCCGCAAAATAGGGCGACGGATATTTATATTGATCCGTGCCCTGATAGTAGATATAGAGGCAGAAGTAAACATCCAGCCAGCCGTCGCGATCGTAATCGGCAATTGCCGCCCCCGTGAAAGTTCCTTGCGGAGTACTGGCAAACTTAAACGCTTCCGCTTTTTGCCGAAATCTGCCGCCGCCCTGATTGAGAAACAGCAACGGCCCATTGCTGCACACGACGATCAGGTCCTGCCGTCCGTCATTATCCACATCAGCAAAGAGCGCACAGGCGGTGTTGTCGAGAACTCCCACTCCGGATGATTCCGTGATGTCCTCGAAGGTTCCATCGCCACGATTTCGATACAGGCAGTTGGGAAGGCCGGCAGGCTGGCAAACATAGAGGTCATCGAATCCGTCGTTGTCGATATCACCAACCGAGACACCATTGTGCCCATAGATGTCGATTCCACAGGCTCCATCAAGTACCGTGCGCCAGTAATCCAATCCATGCAGCAACTGGGCTGAGTAGGATCCATTTGCGCCCAGAGCTTGTGCAGTGATATCCACAAACACCGGAGCGGCGGAGTGGTGTTGGGTCTCATCCAGAGCCTTCCAGCCTTGCACTCTGAATTCACCGGAAGGCGTCACCAGCCAATCTAAATCCCAGTAGCCAACACGCTGCTCGCGGTAATAGCCAGAACCCGCACCGACCAGTTCGTAACGCACACCCGTCTTCACTTCAGTAGCGCTGGCCTGCTCGCCGGAAACTTCAATTCCGGTGATCTGGAATTCAGCAGTCGCTATCTGGGAAAAGCCATCCAGTGCGGTTTGTAGTTCTCCGAGAAATGTTTCCCGACTAAGAATAGTTTGGTTCAGGAACTGGCTTTGATGTACTTCAATGACTCCAGACCGTACCCGCTTCGATTCACTTGGCCGCAAGGAGACCCCGCCAAAGTTCGAGGCCAGCAGTCGCTCGATCGCCCGTACATCCTTCGGCGATTGCAAAAGTCCTGCGCTCCATTCGGCCAAGATTGTGGCGATCTGATCGGCATATTTCTCGCTGATGAAATCATCCAGTCCCGCACTCGCCTTCAGCAGCGTGGCATCGAGCGGAGTTCGGCTTCGATAATGAGGATGTAGGTGGAACTCAGGCTGACTTGAAGCTTGGAAAGGAAAGGCAAAGATCCGGCCCCACGACCTGGATGGAATGAGCGTTGCCCCTGCGCCCTGACAGCAGCGAATAAGAAATTGGCGCCGCTCGTGATCTACGGTGGGAAGATCATCGTTTGTGCCCGTCTTCCCTGCTCGACTCAGGCTCGTGCCCCCTTAACGGTTGCGCGTTGACCCGAAATCTAACAGCAGCATTGCACGCGGTCAAGCCTGTGGCCGCGAATCAAGACTCGAGCATGCCCAGAGCCTGCTCGGTCGTGATGAATTTGACTCCAAGGGCTTGCAGCTCGGCAGTCGCTTTTTGCCCGTCTTCCTTTTCCAAGGTTTCAATGGCGTCCTGAACCACTGAAACTTTGCGGCCGCGCTTTCGCAAGCCCTTGGCGGCCAAGGCGACACAATGTTCGGTGACCACTCCGAATACGACAAATTCAGCGTCTCTAGGAAGGCGCTCCAGAAGCTGCTCCGCGTGGCGGCTCCCAAAAATGTCGAGGGTCTGTTTCTCCAGAAGAACTTGCTGGTGCGGGGATAGATCCGCTGGTAAAGTCGTGCCCGCTGCGTTCGGAATCCTCAAAACCTTATCGGCCAATGCCTCCGAAACGTATTCGGCACCCGTGGTTCCTTTCACACAATGAGTGGCGAAGATCTTGAATTCCGGATCATCTGCCGTGTGATAGTCACCGTGAGAAACCAGAAATACACGGCCATCGCGAGCAGCCTGCGTCAGCTTCCGTATGTTCGGCAGCAGTTTTTCTGCCCCGGGCACATAAAGTTTACCGCCTGGCAGCATGAAATCCTTTTGGGTATCGACTTCCCAGAAAATAACCTTGCGACTGACCATGCAGATTCACTACTCCGATACTGCTTCCCCTTTATATACTAGGCGCCACTCCGAGTTCATGAACGGCCGAAATCAATCAAGGCAAAAGCGTAATGTCGTTAATTCTTAACGGTGTTTATGCCGGCAACATCGAGATCAGAGCAAGATTAACGGATCGGATGGCGGCGGAGGCCGTCGCGGCTCGACTCAGCAATGCCGCTCCAGGAACCATACATCAGCAAGATCATTTTTTCGCAGCGACGGCGCGCGCGTGAAGCGTCGGATTTTTGGACCTGATCACGGACGATTCAAGGCTTGCTCCGGCCAGAAAATCCGCACAGATCATCTCCAAGCAATACCCGCGCGACTTATCACTTCCCAGCATCAAGGCTGCCGTCTCAAGCGCTTGATCAACTATTGGAATCTGGCTTTGGTACAGTTTGAAGTAGACAATTTCCCAAGGTTCGGTTTCTTTCCCGGTCAGCTCTTTCTCGACAGCTCGCTTAAACTCTTCCGTAGGCAACTCCCGGGCTTTGTGCAACCAGATTGCACAATCGAAGTCCTGCCGGTCGCGGCGTGCTAGTTTCGCCAGCTCCACTCCCTTCGTCCATCCCACCTCCTTCAGTTCCCGTCTGGCTTCTGGCGGCAGATGTTCGTGAATCGACATCAGGTAGTACGCCTTCCTTCTCGAGTCCGGAAACCTTCTTTCCAGGAAGTCATCGAACGACGCCAGCTTCTCCACCCTCCAGTACTGGCCCGCCCGTACTTCACAGAGATAGCGCCCGAGCTCCACAAAGCGGGTGTCCCGCTCTGCCTCATTCCTCTTCTCCCAGGCCAGGATCTCGTCAATCTTCGTGAGCACGAATAGCGCTCGCCGACGATTGAGCTTGGGCAATAGGGGCGAATTGTTATTAGTACGCAAGCTCGTCAAGCCAACCAAGATCTTCTGCTCCTGGCCGCCGTACCAGGACGGCTTCGGCCAAATCCTTCCTTCCCAGACACAGTCCAATGTAAGGACAGCTGCTACAGGGGTTCTGCGGGAAGCGAATCCCCGAGTGCGGCAGAAACTGGGCGGATTCAATTCGCTGGACAGTGTCTTCTACCAAGTGGCCAAACTCCCTCCGCTGCTCGTCGGTGATCGTGGTACGCAGGTATTGGATCTCGACCAGCCGTTTACGGACGAAGACCACCTGGGCAACCTCAGAGATGCCGGTAATCCAGGAGTAGCAGACCAGCTGTGGGTCGAGAGCCAGTAATCCGGCCGGCTCTTCCGGGTAGCGGCTGGAGGTGGTTTTCCACTCCAACAGACACCCAGTTCCATCGAGCTTCCCGATGGCATCGATATAGGCAACGAATTCATTGTTTTCCGATATTGGTCGAGTGAATTTGATCTGCAGACTACGGCGAGGCTGGCGGATGCGGACGCGATCATCTTGGCAGAAGCGGTCGAGCAGTTGAATGCCTTGCTCGAGCATGCGATCCCAGGTGTCGCCATTGGTGTAGTGCATGCCATCGTTTTGGTACGTTTGCCATTCCCGAAACAGTGCTTCGGCTGCATCCTGCCGGAGGAAGTAAGCACCTAGTGCTCGTTCGAAGGCACGGCCGAAGAGCATTGCTGCTCGGGTATCTTTCTCCTGCCAGCCGTCGAGATAGCGGTGGCGATAGCGGCGAGGGCAGGTCAGATAATGGCTGATCTGGGT
>DASPRY010000048.1:0-137113 GCA_035624215.1 Terriglobales bacterium | reverse complement strand
GACTTCTGCATTGCCTTAGATCTTCCTCAGCCGAAACCAGTAGAACTGATAAGGCCCCACGGTGAGCAGATAGGGTAAGTCTCCAATCCGCGGAAATATATTGCGTCCAAACATTTCAATCAGGATGTTGCCTTTGTAAGGCCGCAAATCCAGTTCCACCGCCTGCGCAGCGCTGGAAAGATTGTTCACCACAAGGATAATTTCCTTTTGCCAGCGCCGCACGTAGGCCAGGACTCGATGGTTGGCTGGATAAAGAAATTCGATTGAACCTCTCCCGAATACCGGGGTCGATTTACGGATGTTCACGAGGCGCTTCATCCAGGAGAGCAGCGAGTGCTCGAACCTTTGTTGTGAGGCTACGTTAACCGCGGGGAAGCCGTAAACCGGATTTAACATCAGAGGGGAATACAGTTTTTCAGGATCGGCCGAGGAAAAACCGCCGTTCCATCCGCCATTCCACTGCATGGGAGTTCTGACCCCGTTGCGATCGCCCAAGTTAACGTTATCACCCATGCCGATTTCGTCCCCGTAGTAGATGATCGGAGTGCCTGGCAGGGACATCAGCATTCCATTCATCAACTCTACCCGCCGGCGATCATTATCCAGCAGCGGCGCCAGGCGGCGCCGAATTCCCAGGTTCAGTCGCATGTTTTTGTCACGGGCATATTCGTCGTACATGTAGTCGCGCTCCATGTCGGTGACCATTTCCAAGGTCAATTCGTCATGATTGCGCAGGAAAAGGAACCATTGGCAGGTATCCGGAATCTCTGGGGTCTGTTGCAGGATTTCGGTAATTGGCTTGCGGTCTTCCAGCTTGAGGCCCATGAACATTCGTGGCATCAGCGGGAAATGAAAGGCGGCGTGAAACTCATCGCCGTTTCCAAAGTAGATGCGCAGGTCGGCCGGCCACTGATTGGCTTCCGCGAGAAACATCCTGCCGGGAAACTCGCGATCCAGACGGGCACGAAAGTCCCGTATGATGTGGTGGGTTTCAGGCAAATTCTCGCAATTAGTGCCTTCCCGCTCTATCAGGTAGGGAACCGCATCGAGCCGGAAGGCATCGACTCCCATGGCCAGCCAGAAACGCATAACGTCCCACATCTCGTTCCGGACAGCAGGATTATCGTAATTGAGATCAGGCTGGTGACTGAAAAACCGGTGCCAGTAGTACTGCTTCGATACCGGATCCCAAGCCCAGTTCGAAAGTTCAGTATCGAGAAAGATGATGCGTGTCCCGCGGTATTTGGTATCGGTGTCGCTCCACACATACCAGTCGCGGCGCGGATTATCACGCAAACTGCGGGACTCCTGAAACCAGGGATGCTGGTCGGACGTATGGTTGAGCACCATTTCGATGATGACGCGAATTCCTCGCTTGTGTGCCGCGTCAAGAAAAGTCTTGAAGTCTTCGAGGGTGCCGTAACTGGGATGAACGGAGCGGTAATCCGCGATGTCGTAGCCGTCATCCCGCAGCGGTGAAGGAAAGAACGGCATCAGCCACAACGCGTCCACGCCCAGATCTTTCAGATAATCAAGCTTTTGCGCTAGACCGGCAAAATCCCCGATCCCATCGCCGTTGCTGTCGTAGAAGGCCCGGACATGGACCTGATAAATAATCGCGTCCTTGTACCAGAGCGGGTCTAGCGAACCTGCCAAAGCAATCTCCCAAATTCTCTCCCGCCGGGAACTTGTTGTGAGCATGCCCGCCGTAGGCTGAGAGGCAACATCAGCTCTGATCGGAGCTTTTCACAACCAGGGATCGAGCGCGAGTGGAAAATTCAATAGGAGTTTCTAGATTATCACCACCAAGCGCGTTTTTTCGTACGCGGCGGTGTCTGCTGTGGCGCTGGGAATCCAGCCGCTCGATCATGATCTGCACGGTGCCGAATCCTGAATGTTATTCTGGAAGCAGGCATGATCCGTTGGCGGCAGCAGTTTCAGGCAGGTGCGATCAAGCTGCTGATTTTCGATTTAGATGGCACGTTGATCGACTCACGTTTGGATCTGGTTCATTCCGTGAACGCGATGCTCCGCCATTTCCGCCGGCCCGAACTTCCCGATGATGTAATTGCTTCCTATGTGGGCGATGGCGCACCCGTGCTGGTGCGGCGGGCATTGGGTGATCCCAATGATCAAGGCTACATCAAGGAGGGGCTGGAGTTTTTTCTGGCGTACTACCGGGTGCACAAGCTCGATCACACGCATCTGTATCCTGGTGTCAAAGAGATGCTGAATGTGGTTCGCAATTCCAACGGTGTCAGGCGCCACATGGCCGTGCTGTCCAATAAACCGGTGGTCCCTTCGCGTGCTATTGTGGAGGCGCTGGGCCTGGCGGAATTTTTCAGCCATGTATATGGAGGCAATAGCTTTCCGACCAAGAAGCCCGATCCGCACGGCGTGCAGACGATTTTGCGTGAGGCCAACGCGCGTCCCGGCGAAGGAGTAATGATTGGTGACTCTGCAGTCGACGTGATCACCGGCCGGAATGCGGGTCTGTGGACCTGCGGCGTGACCTACGGATTCGCTCCGCATACTCTATGCGAAGCCCCACCCGACGTAACCGTCGACAGCCCGGAAGAATTGGCACAGATGTTGCAATAATTATCTCCGCTCTCCGTTGCTGAATGTCAGCGGTTGGACCGCTGGAGAATGGGCGGGTCTGGTGCTGTCGGGCAAGTGACAGCTTCAGTCGACATCGGCCGTAGCCTCAGCAAGGCTGTGGACGGCCTCCTTGAAAACCTTGCCCCGATGCTCGTAATTGCGAAACTGGTCGAAGCTGGCACAGGCAGGAGCGAGCAACACGATGTCACCCGGCTTGGCGGCATCACTGGCACGCCGGATCGCATTCTCCAAAGTATCGGCGTGGACGACTTCTGTGGCTCCTTTAATTTGGGATTCGATCTTGGCGGCGGCTGCGCCGATCGTGTACACAGACTTCACTCGTTGCCGGAGAAGATCATTCAGCACGCTGTAGTCGCTTCCCTTATCTTTGCCACCGAGGATCAAGTGAATGTTTGCGGGGAATGATTCCAAGGCTTTGATGGTGGCATCGACGTTGGTCGCTTTGGAATCGTTGTAATATTCCACGCCGCCGATCGAGGCAACATGTTCCAGCCGATGCTCGACCGCGCGGAATTCGTGGACAGCTTTGCTGATGCGGCGCGGCTCAACATCGCTGAGAACGCCGACGCACACGGCGGCCAGCACGTTCTCCACATTGTGGGCGCCCTTCAGAGGAGTTTCTGAGACTTGCATGATCTCGCGTTGCCCGCTTGTGTCGCGGAAAAGAACACGGCCATCGCGAACGTACGCACCCTGCTTTACTTCCCTCTTTCGGCTGAACCAAAAAACCTGGGCCCGGGTCCGGGAAGCCATGGCGACACAGGTCGGATCGTCCGCGTTCAAAACCGCGAAATCGCTGCCTTGCTGGCTCTCGAAAATGCGCGCCTTGGCATCGGCGTAAGCCATGAACGTGCGATGCCGATCGAGATGGTCGGGCGTGACATTGAGAACAACGGCAATGTGCGGCCGAAAAGTTTCAGTGGTTTCGAGCTGAAAACTGGAAACTTCGAGCACCGCAATTGTGTCCTCAGTAGCTTGTTCGACCAGAGAAATGGCAGGGGTGCCGATGTTGCCGCCGACAAGCGTGGGAAATCCGCCATTGGCTACGACCGCGCCGGCGAGAGCGGTTGTAGTGGTCTTTCCATTTGAACCGGTGATGGCAACAATGCGGCCAGGGAAAAAGCGTCCCGCCAGCTCAACTTCGCCGATGATTTTCTCGCCAAGGGCTCGCGCCTGGGCCAGCGGAGCTGCATCGAGTGGAACACCGGGACTTACGACAATCAAGTCCTGGTTCTGAAAAGTGCGATCGCCGTGCCCGCCGGTCTCAATGGCAATGCCTTCGTCAAGCAGGCGAGGAATCTCCTCTTTCAACTCGTCCGGAGTCTTGGTATCAGAAACCGTAACCCGCGCGCCTTTGGACTTGACGAACAGAGCTGCCGCAACCCCGGACTTGCCCAGGCCCACAACGAGAACGCGTTTGTTTTGAAGCTCCATATTTACGAGCAGCTCCTGGCTACCTCAGTTTCAAGGTAGTGAGCGCAAACAATGCAAAGACCAGCGACGCGATCCAGAAACGCACGATAATTTTCGACTCCGACCAGCCCAGCAGCTCAAAATGATGATGTAAGGGCGCCATCTTAAAAATACGCTTCTTGCGAAGTTTGTACGAGGCCACCTGCAGGATTACGGAAATCGCTTCAATCACGAACACCCCACCAATGAAGGGCAGCAGCAACTCCTGCTTAATAATGACGGCAACCGTCCCAATCGCTCCCCCGAGCGCCAGCGACCCGACATCGCCCATGAAGACTTCTGCGGGATGCGCGTTGTACCATAAAAATCCGATCGCAGACCCTACCATCGCGCCGCAGAAAATAGTCAACTCGCCCACCTGTGGCATACGCTGTAATTCGAGGTATGAAGCGAAAGTCGCGTGGCCACTAACGTAGGTAAGTACCGCCAATGCTCCCGCCGCAATTACGGTACAACCAATCGCGAGGCCATCCAAACCGTCGGTCAGATTCACGGCGTTGCTGGAACCGACGATGACCAACACCACGAACAGGACAAAGGGAAAAAAGGCCAGCGGCCAGAGATGGGGGTTGTGCTCCCAAGCTCCGATTGCCAGGTCAGGCCGGAATTGTTTGACGAAGGGAACCAACAACTTTGTCGAATAGAGGCCGCGGGCCTGCATCGCGATCAACGCGATGGCCACCAGCATGCTGGTGGCGATCTGGTATCCCAGCTTGGCCTTGCCGGTTAGCCCTAGGTTTCTTCGATGCGTAACTTTGGTGTAGTCATCGGCAAAACCGATTGCCGCAAAAGCTGACGTGGCCAATACCGCAATCCACACAAAGCGGTTGCTGAGATCAGCCCAAAGCAGAGTCGGAATCACGATCGAGATAGCAATCAGCAGACCGCCCATCGTCGGGGTGCCCGCCTTTTTCTGATGAGCTTTGGGGCCCTCTTCGCGGATGTACTGGCTGATCTGAAATTCACGCAGGCGATTGATGATGGCAGGGCCAACGATCAAACCGGTGAACAGGGCGGTCAAACTGGCAAAGGCGGTTCGAAAAGTCAGATATCGGAAAATGCGGAAAGGCGGAAAATAGTGGAACAACTTCAGGTAAAGCAGCCAGTAAAGCAATCCGCCTCCGTTAGATTTCTCGTCGTTGGTCGCTCGCCGACCCGCGCAGCGCCATCCATCTCTCCAGCGCCTTGTCCAGTTTCACACCGCGGGATGCCTTCAGAAGTACCACGTCACCGCCGCGGGTTTCGCGGGCCAGCCACTCGCCGGCTTCTTCCGGAGTGGCGACGAATTCGGCGCTCACAGCCCCGGCTCTGGCGGCCTCAACCATCTGACGCGCCAAGCCTCTTACACCGACCACGATGTCCATCTTCTTCTCCGCCATATGTCGGCCCGACTGTCGATGCAATTCTTCGGCCGTGGCCCCGAGTTCGAGCATTTCGCCGGCGACCACAATGCGGCGTGCCGCAGACATGGCAGCCAATGTGTCCACCATGGCGTCGAGGGCTTTCGGATTGGAATTGTAGCAATCGTTGATCACGGTAATGTTGCCGAGTTGGACGACCTGGCCACGCTTGTCAGAAGGGAGCAGGGAAGCAAGTGCTGCGACGGCCTCGAGCAAACCCAATCCCCGCTCCAAACCGACCGCCACCGCTGCAAGCGCGTTATAGATATTGTGTACGCCAACGAGCTGGACACCCGCACTTTTCCGACATCTACCCACGA
Source organism: Terriglobales bacterium (assembly GCA_035624215.1). Taxonomy (GTDB): domain Bacteria; phylum Acidobacteriota; class Terriglobia; order Terriglobales; family Acidobacteriaceae; genus JAFAGX01. The sequence continues at coordinate 131,298 of DASPRY010000048.1, read as the reverse complement.
CTACATCGAACTTCGACCCTAATGCGCCCCGATTCTCAACGTTCTCAGCACGGACGTTCGCGGAACGATGCATGCCGTACAGAACAACTTTTCCCTGAAAATCCCGGCCAAATTGTGAAACATACTCGTCATCGGCATTGAGAATGGCAGTTCCCCCTGCGGGCAGCGATTGCACTAATTCGTACTTGGCGCGTGCGATGTCCGCCACAGAGTTGAAAAACTCAAGATGCACCGGGGCCACATTGGTGACTACGCCAATCTCAGGCTGAGCGAGTTTTGTGAGAGCGGCAATTTCTCCCGCATGCGACATGCCCATTTCAATTACGGCGATGTCGTGTTCGGGCTCCAGTTTGAGGAGCATCAAAGGCAAACCGAAGTGGTTATTAAAATTGCCTTCGGACTTCAACACCTTGAAGCGTTGCGCGAGCACGTGAGCAATTGCGTCTTTGGTCGTGGTCTTGCCCGTTGATCCGGTTAGGCCGACCAGCGGCTTTGCCCAGAGTCGGCGAACTGCAGTGCCCAAAGTTTGCAACGCAACCAGCGTGTCGTCTACTAATATCAGCCCGCGCTTGGTTGGAAAGCGCTCGACGTGGTCCCTGCGGACAACGGCGGCCACAGCGTTTTTCTCCAGTGCCTGCGCGACGAAATCATGTCCGTCGAGGCGCTCGCCTTTTACTGCAAAGAACAGCTCACCCGGCTGGAGAGTACGCGAATCAATCGAATATCCCAGGGCCAGCGCGCCGGGTTCGAATTCGCCGCCGCCGGATAAAAACTCAGCGATTCGGGAAAGCGCCAGTTTCATGAGTTTTTTCCCGCGGCGGTGCTGGCCTGGCTGCAGTTGAAGCCCGAGTGTCTCAGGATCTCGCGGGCGACTTCGACATCGTCGAAGGGAATGGACCCGTTACGGATGACCTGAATCTTTTCGTGTCCCTTTCCCGCAAGCAGTACGATATCCCCCGGACCAGCCTCGTGAATCGCGATCGCAATCGCAGCTTTTCGATCTGGCTCGATTTTATATTTCGTGCCGGATCTCTGCAGGCCGACCAGCGCATCATTGATGATGGCGAGCGGATCTTCGCTGCGGGGATTGTCTGACGTCAAGACCACAAAGTCACTGCCTTTTCCGGCAGCTTCTCCCATCAGGGGGCGCTTGCTGCGATCCCGGTCCCCGCCGCAGCCGAAGAGCGTAATCACGCGTCCTTTGCTGCCTGCCTGCTTCACGAAGCTGCGCGCCTGTGAGGTCAAGTTGCGGAGGGCATCGTCGGTGTGCGCGTAGTCCACGACAACCGTAAATGGCTGGCTACAATCCACCCGCTCGAAACGCCCCGGAACATGCGTGAGATTTTCCACCCCTTTGGCGATCGCTTCCGAGTCGCACTTGCGAGCATAGGCGGCAGCGGCCGCGGCCAGAATGTTGTAGAGGTTCACTTTGCCGATCAGGGGAGAAAAGACGGGGATGGTCGTTTCGGGGGTAACCAGGTCAAAGCGCGTGCCGCGCTGCCCGAGATCGACATTGGCGGCACGGAAGTCTCCTTTGACGAAGCCATAGCTCAGCACTTCAGATTTGTGTTTCCTGCTCACCTTTGCCAGGTCTTCCCCATAGTTGTCATCGGTGTTGAGTACCGCTACGCGCGGCGCTTCTGTCCCACAGCCCTCGAACAGAATCCTCTTGGCGGTAAAGTAGTCGTCCATGGTGTGGTGGTAATCGAGGTGGTCGCGAGTGAGATTAGTGAACACCGCAACGTCAAACGGAATGCCATATACGCGTTGCTGGGCGAGTGCATGGGAGGAAACCTCCATCACCGCCTCCGTGGCACCGTCGCCCAAAGCCTGACTCAGCATTCGATTTAATTCGAGCGATTCAGGAGTGGTGTGTGGCGCAGGCAGAATTTTGCCAGCCACGTGATACTCAATGGTTCCGATCAGCGCACTCTTGCGGTGAGCAGCGCAAAAAATTGATTCGAGCAGAAACGCAGTTGTGCTCTTCCCGTTGGTGCCGGTAATTCCAACTACGGCCAGACGCTCAGCTGGATGCTTGTAAAAATTGGCACTAAGGCGAGCCAGGGCGCGGCGCCCGTGAGGCACCTGGGCCCATGCGACGTTCGTCCGGGGTTGCTCCGAGGGAGAATCTGTGACGATTGCCACAGCTCCCGCAGCGATCGCCTTGTCAATGAATTTGTTGCCATCGCTGGACTCGCCACGAATAGCGACAAACACGTCCCCAGGCTGGACCTTCCGTGAATCGTATTGCAGACTACTCACACCCGGATTCCCGCTTTGAGCCAGGATTTCCGCCCCATAGAGAAGCTGTTCGAAGGTCATTGCAATCGATTCTATTGGACGACGCGGCTAGCGCCCAAACTTTACGGTAACTTTCGACCCGTTCGGGACACGCGCGCCAGCGGAAGGTGATTGCTCCTGCGCAATGCCGCTGCCCACTGCGTCCAGGTCCAGGCCGCTTTCTTGCGCCAGTTCGATGGCCGCGCGCACACTCTTGCCCGTAAATGAGGGAACCGAAATCCCGCCTTGCTCGATATCCAGAACTACAGTTCCGTTGGAGGGACCAGACTTATCTGCGGGTTGAGGCGCACTCTGCTTGATCTCCTCGACTGGCGCAGCTTCAGGTTGCCGAAGTGCTGCAGGTACGATGGGAGTCGCCGGGGTTACCTCCGGAGCTGGGACATTTCCCGCGACCACATTGCTTCCGGGAGTCTCCGGCAAATCCACCGGGTCGCCCAAGTGATCCGGAGATCCTTCCGCAAGTTCGTCTTCCTTCACTTGTCGAGAGGCGATCAGGAGCTGACGACTCGGAGGTAGTTCGACATCATGGAGCACGTGCAGGTACTCCAGCACCTGTTGCGCTACCCTCCGAAACACTGGGGCCGAAACCTGACCGCCCTGATGCAGTCCGACGGCAGAGTCGAGAATAACGGCGACTACAATTGCCGGATCGTTAATGGGAGCAAAGCCAGCGAAGGAAGCCACATATTTGGTGTGCGAGTAGGCATGGGTAGCAGGATCCACTTTTTGGGCCGTTCCCGTCTTGCCGGCGGAACTATATCCTTCCAGAAGAGCTTTCTTACCGGTGCCGCGCAAAACCACGTCCCGCATCATTTGCCGCATCTGGGCTGCAGTGAGTGAAGAGAGCACGCGCCGTTGCTCTTTCGCCCGGAAGGTAATGGTTTGCGGAGCGCTCCGCGGGTCGGTGGCAGCAGCCACCAGGCGTGGCGCCACCCTGACTCCATCGTTGGCCATCGTCGAAATCAGAGCGGTTAACTGAAGAGGCGTGATGCCTATCTCCTGCCCCATGGAAATGGCAGCGAAGGAGACCTTCGACCATCGACTGGGAGGTTTAGTGAGGCCACGCGTTTCACCCGGCAATTCGATTCCGGTCGTTTCCCCAAATCCGAAGGCCCGGATGTATTTGTAGAAGCGCTCATCGCCTAGCCGCATGCCGATCTTGATCGAACCTACGTCGCTGGATTCAGCGAGAATGCCGGATACCGGCAGGAGGCCGTGAGGTTTGCTGTCATGGATCCGCATGCCGTTGATTACAATCGATCCCATCTGGCAATCGAACACCTCTTGAGGGGTGGTCAGCTTTTCTTCAAGGGCAGCCGAGATGGTGACCAGCTTGAATGTCGAGCCCGGCTCGTACACATCGCTGACGGCGTGATTTTTCAGCTTTTCTGGCGTGATTTCGCGAGTACGGTTGGGATCAAACGTTGGACGGTTAGCCAGCGCCAGGATATCCCCGGTATGGGGATTCTCGACTACGATGGTGCCGCTTATGGCGTGAGTGCTTTCTATGGCGGCAGCCAGTTCCCGTTCTGCGATGTATTGAATCTGCTGATCGATGGTCAAGACGACGTTTTGACCGGGCTCAGGTTGCTTCTCGACGCTGCCAAACCACTTCCTACGCGCGTCCACCGAGATCAGCATCTCGCCAGAGCGGCCACGCAGCTTTTCATCGTACTCGCGTTCAATCCCACTCAAACCCTCGTCATCGGTTCCTACGTAGCCAATGATCTGTGCCGCCAGTTCTCCCTTCGGATAAAAGCGCTTTGATTCCTTCTGGAAGTAGATGCCACGCAGGTTGAGCGCCCGGATACGCGCCGCAGTGTCGGCATCCGCCTTGCGCGCCACCCAGCAGAAAGTCCTGGCGGCTTTGCAGCGAGCGAGGAGCTCGCGCGGATCAGATTTCGTGATGCGGGAAATCAGCGAAATCGTTTGGGCCAGGTTTGGGATTTCCGTAGGTACGGCGAACGCGGAATCAACCGCGACCGACATGGCCAGTTCACGTCTCCCGCGATCGTAGATGATCCCGCGGCGGGCTGAAACTTCCACCGTGCGCTGCTGTTGGTGCTGCGCGCGCTGCTCAAAACTGCCGTAACGGACGATCTGCAGATAGATCAGGCGCAGGCAAATAACGCCGCACCACAGAATGAGGACGGCGCCCAGCAGATAAAGGCGGCTATCACTCGGATTGCGGGATGATCTGGAGCCCACAGTCACGCCCTAGACAAACATGGCGGCCTGCTGGTGTCAGGCCGCCAAAATAGCAGCGGTACTAAAACCTACCGCCGAGGTTTACGGCAGCGAAATCACTGATACGCTCGCCGCGCTGGCCATCACCGGTACACCCGAATCGCTCGTGGCCGCGTCCATCCGGACCACCTGCCCCGCCTGCGGCGGCTGCATTCCGAAATCGCGCGCCAGCTTGTCGATCCGGTCAGGCGAGCGCAAGGATGCTTCTTCCAGCCGCAGCGCACGGTTTTCCTCCAGCATTCCATCGCGTTGCAGCTTGAGCGACTCGATCTTGTACCCGTATTCCACGGCCTTGAAGTGTTGCCAAGTGTAGGTCATCACCAGAACAAAGAGGCAGCCCAGTGCGGCTCCGAACTGGCGCATCTCATGGCTGCGCTTGGGATCTTCCACCTTTACCAGCCGTGAGTTATCGATGGGTTTGGCGAAGTAAATTTCCGGCGTGCCGTTCCAGCACGGCTTGCGCCGCATGAGAGGTGTGCCGTGCAGGACCGCGGAGGCGGCAGCCATCACGCAACCCCGGCCAGACTGGTTTCAAACTGCGCGATTTCGAGCTGCGAAATCGCGTAGAAATGTGCCAGCTTTTCCTCCTGGGAACGTTCTTCCAGGAAGCGCTTCTGGGTGCGTTCGACCGTCTCCATCAAATTTTGAATCAGTGTTCCCGTGTACATTTGGCCCTCTTTTTCTACCCCCAACAGAACCTTCTCCGGAGCAGCATCGAGAGAAGGTGGAATTGTTGTTTCGCCCTTTTGTGAGAGAGGCGATGCTGCCCCGGAAACTTTTTCGTCTTACTTGTTGCATCCCGTCCTCGCCGCGCAAGCGCGGCTGCGAACGGCAGCTCGGAATGACAAATTTCAAAGATCGTTGTTGCGCACGGGCGGGACGCCCGCACCTACATCTAAATTTTTTCCGCAGCTCGTAATTTTGCGCTGCGCGCTCGCGGATTGCGATCGATCTCTTCTTGACCGGGGGTTACTGGTTTTCTTGTCAGTAAACGATAGTGACCTTGCTTCATTCCCTCGCGTAGAGCGTCTTTCACGATTCTGTCCTCCAGCGAATGAAAGCTGATGATCACCAGCCGCCCGCCCGGTTTCAGCATCTGCGGAGCCGCACTTAGCAGCCCCCGCAGATCGTCCAACTCATGGTTTACGAAGATTCGGAGAGCCTGAAAGGTTCGGGTCGCCGGATGAATGCGCTCGGGTTTCATTGGCCAGGCCGCGGCTGATACGATCTCTGCAAGTTGCACAGTAGTCCGTATCGGCCGCGACCGGACAATGGCTCTGGCGATTCTCCGCGACCTCCTTTCCTCACCGAATTCGTAAATCACATCGGCAAGCTTGCGCTCGTCGAAGTGGTTTACCACTTGTTCGGCGGTGAGCTCGGCTTGCGGGTCCATCCGCATGTCGAGCGGTCCTTCCGCCTGAAAACTGAAGCCTCGCGCCGGATTGGAAAACTGCAGGCTGCTTACTCCCAAGTCTGCGAGGATTCCATCAACCCCGTCGTCGATCGTCCGTGGTTGATCGTTCGCCAAATCCGCGAACGAACCATGAATCAACTCCACCGTCGGCCAGTCTGCCGGTTTACCAACGACCGCTGACCGAGGACTGACGGCCAGCTTTCGCTGCGCGATTGCGAGCGCCGCAGGATCTTTATCGACCGCAATCAAATGACCCGGTGCGCCGAGGCGTCTTGCGATTTCGTAGCTGTGCCCGCCAAGGCCCACCGTGGCGTCGATATAGGTCCCGCCACGCCGGACGGCTAAAAAGTCGATCGCTTCTTTTAAAAGAACGGGAACATGGCCAGTTTCTTCTTTCCTGCCATGCCCACCCCGCTCGGGGGTGTCTTGCAAACCCTCGCCCACTAGATGCCCAGCTCGTCGAGCGTCTTCTCATCCTCAGACGTAAATGGCTGCTGCTCAATCTCCTGCCGGTACTGCTCGAGGTTGCGCACGATCAAATGCGTCAAGTTTCCGGTCACGGCCACTTCGCCCTTGATCTGCGCCGCATCCCGCAACATTTGCGGCATCAGCAGCCGCCCTTGCCCGTCCATCTCGACCAGCTGCCCCCAGTAGTTCACCCGGTCCAGAAATTTTTTCTTCGTAGGATTGAAAGTGGAGAGGCCGGCCAGTTTCTGCTCGATCCGCTCCCATTCCTCGAAGGGATAAACTTGAGCAACCTTCCCGTCTAGGCTGGTGATGTAAAATTGCTGACCGTACTTCTCGTCGATCACGCGCTTGAATTCCGCAGGGACTTTGAGTCTTCCCTTTTCGTCCACGCGGGTTGGGTGATTGCCGCGAAACATGCGTTTTGCCCTTTAAGGGGGCGCCGTACCGTTTGGCAGCCACTGCTGCCATCAAAACCAGGGAGGTATAAGCGGTGAAAGGGTCATTGATTTCAGGTTCATTCCGGCTGTTTTTGGGGAAGTCAGCCGCGAATTCCACTGGCGCCTCTCGGTCTAGCAAATCCGCCCACCGCCGTGCCCCATGTTGACCACTTAGAACCACTTTTGACCACATCCTACGCCTAAATGTCCTGTTGTCAATAGGAAAGTTTTAGGTCGGTACGAGGATGAGAACTGCGAATAGGGAACCGCGAGAAATTGTGGCTAACTGACTAGGTGACCACTAGGGGTGGGGTTAACGGCGTGGGTTCACAGGTTTGCACTTTCGAAATCGTCTATGGCAAGGAAGGAATGCTGGTCGTAGCTGTGGAAGCACTTCCAGTTGTGCTGCCCTGCGTGAAATACTTCGCAAGGCAAATGATGTGGAGGCAAGTATGAAGAAGGCTCTGGTCGCGCTATCGGTGATCCTGTTCGTCGCGTCCGCGTGGGCGCAGCAAAACACCGCGCCAGTCGAGCCCATGGATCAGACTCCGATCTTTCGCGTGAAAGTGGTGTCGCGCACCACCAAGGCGGTGAACTACCGGCATCGCGGCGGTTCCACAACCGTCGATTTAAAGGGCACCAGCCTCATGCCCGATGCGACAGGCCGCGCCAAAGTGGACGGCAAAGAAGGACGCCTGGCGATCAGCGCCGAAATTCAGCGGCTGCAGCCCGCGTCTAAGTTCGGTGCCCAATATCTCACTTACGTCTTATGGGCGATCACGCCGGAAGGCCGGTCCGTCAATCTGGGCGAGATGGTTCCGAACAGTGATGGAAGAAGCAAAATCGACGTGACTACCGATCTGCAGGCGTTCGGATTGGTCATCACTGCGGAGCCTTATTTCGCAGTCATCCATCCCAGCGATTTAGTGGTCGTTGAGAACATCGTGCGCCAGGAGACCAAGGGATTCGAAACCCCAATCGACGCGAAGTTCGACATGCTGGAGGGCGTGGAATTCACCGTTGATATTCCCGCGGATCAGCTTCCTTCCACCAAGGCTGCTCCAAACACTCCGCTCGACCTGCTCGAAGCACGCAATGCCGTTGCCATCGCCAAGGCAGCGGGAGCAGAACAGTATGCGCCTGACAGTCTGAGCAAAGCGCAGGATTTCCTGATGCGTGCCGAAGACTATCTGCAGCGCAAACAAGGGAGAACTCCGATTGGAACCGCGGCCCGCGGCGCCACCCAGATGGCCGAAGATGCGCGCGTATTGACGCTGAAGAACAAGGAAGAAGAGCGCGTGGCTGCGGAAAAACGTGCCATGCAGGAAGCCCAGGAAAAAGCCGAAGCTGACGCCAAAGCCTCCGCAGAAGCCGAAGCCAAAGCCAAAGCGCAGGCCGAAGAAGACGCGCGCCGTCGCGCCGAGGCTGAGGCAGCCCAGGCGGCAGCTTAGCAGCAGCAGGCCGTCGCATTGGCCGAGCAGCAGAAAGCGCAGGCCGAGGCCGAACAGGCAGGTCGCCGAGCAAGCCGAGAAAGAGAAGCAGGAAGCCATCCGGCAAAAAGAAGAAATGCGCGCCCGGCTGCTTAAACAACTCAACCAGGTGCTCGATACCAGAGATACCGAACGTGGCCTGGTAGTCAGCATGCCCGACGTGCTCTTTGATCCCGGTCAATACACGTTGAAACCTGCGGCTCGGGAGCGTTTGGCGCGCATTTCGGGTATCGTGCTGGCCTATCCTGAATTGAAACTGCAGATCGAGGGATACACCGACAGCACCGGCGGCGACGAATTCAACCAGCGGCTTTCCGAAAAGCGCGCGGCAACCGTTCGTGACTACCTGGTCGATTCTGGTATTTCCATTAACAATGTATTTGCCAAAGGCATGGGAAAGGCCAACCCGATCGCGGACAACAACACGGCTGCCGGACGCAAGCTGAATCGGCGTGTGGAAATGATCGTGTCGGGCGATGTGATTGGTGATGTGATGGCGCCCCAAACCGGGGCCAGCGCAACTTCCCCCAACCCGGCGGCGGGTAGTCAAACGCCAACGACTCCGCCGAAGTAGGTGTCCTTATCAATGTTTTCTACATCCGGGTGTTTTTGGTGGTATCCTTCCCGGCATTATCTCCGTCATGATCTCTGATTCTTTGCGTCGGAGGTGACCGATGGCCGTCAATCGCGGGCGAGTGTTTCTCGGTGGGTTGGTGGGTGGAGTGGTCTGGTTCATCTGGAGCTTCGTCGTGAACCAGTTCGTCATTACGGAGGCGCGCTACCAGGCAGGGCAAAAAGCAGGTCTGTTTGTCAGCCAGCCAAGATATTCGTTCTTCGTCGGACAGTGGTTCATCATCCTGCTGCTGGCCAGTATTATTCTGGCGTACCTGTATGCCTGGTCGCGGCAGACTTCGGGTCCCGGCCCCGGAACGGCGCTGAAAATCGGGTTGCTGGTCGGATTCGTCGCCAGCTTTCCGCTTAATTTTTCCCTGGCGACCTGGTCATCGATGGAGCGGATTTTTCCTCTCGGCTGGATGCTGGATATTTGGATCGGATCGATCCTGGCAACACTGATCGCGGGATTTCTCTACAAAGACGCGTAAACGCGCTCGCAACAGACTCCAGCGTCCAAGGTCAACGGGCGTACTCACGACTTATCGTCAGGGACTAACCTCCTCAACTCGTTTATCCGCGGCCACAGGGAATCTGACGTCGTTCTCTTGCAAGAATCGAAGTGGTAGGACACACTCTGACCGAAAATTTTTGGAAAGATACCGACAGAAAATCGGATCGCTTGTTGTGGCAGCCGGACCTGTAAGCCGAATTCTGTCTGCCGGATCACTCCGGCAGGACGGCCATTCCTCTAGGCTGCGCATTGCTGCGCAGCTCAAGCGACCTACCCGGAGGTTGAACGCGCCGAGTCAGCACGTGTCCCGCCGGTTCCGTAGGTCCTCGTCAAATTCAATCGGGACCCACCGAACCGGCGGGACTTCCTCCCTATTTGGTCTTGCTCCGTGTGGGGTTTGCCCTGCCTGCCGCATTGCTGCGCCAGCGGTGCGCTCTTACCGCACCTTTTCACCCTTACCCCGCCCATTCTCGAAGGAGGATCAGGCGACCCTAGAGGCTCCTGCCAGAATGGGCGGGGCGGTATGTTTTCTGTGGTACTTTCCGTCGGACGGACTTTAATCCGTCCTCCCGGATGTTATCCGGCACACCGCTCTGTGGAGTTCGGACTTTCCTCCCCGCCCATTCTCGTAGGAGCCTCCTACCACCTGCTCCGACCAGAATGGGCGGGGCGACCGCCCGGTCCAGCTGCCAACTCAATCATTATATTCGATGCTGAGGCTAGCCGTGATCATTCGTCACTAGCCGTCTGCTATGCCGCCCTCGCGCTGTTCTTAGCGCCAGAGGCGTCCTTAGACCAGTCTGTTGACTGTCCGTTACTCACGTAACTATTCCCGTTCTTCAGAAATACGTCAAAATCGTCATCCAGGCGCCGACGGAAATAAATGGACCGGCGAGTAGAAAAGCTGTTCGCGCCAACGGCTTCGTGCCTGGCTAGAAGAATCCAGGAGGATAGTTCAAAATGACCAGAAGAGGTTTGCTCATCGGGTTGATGAGCGCGAGTGGCGCTCTGACTACGATTGCGCTTGGGCAAAAGCAAAATCCCCCCAAGCAACAGGACAGACTGCTGGAAGCAAATGAGCATGTAAAAGAACTGCTGCTTCTCATGGATGCTGACCACAACGGCAAGATATCCAAGCGAGAGTGGATGAGCTTTATGGAGGCAGAGTTCAACAAGCTGGACGTGGATGGTAACGGCGAGCTCGATCCCAGGGAGCTGTTGCAATCGAAACTTCTAGTTAGGGCAAGTTCGTAAAAGTTGACCGGTAGTATTCTCTCTCTTGATGGCAGACGACAACTCCTTCCGCTAATGCTCGCCGCGCACCAAAAGAAACAATCTGGCTCTTGCAGCAAATCAGCCTATTATTCTTAAGCAGCAATCAGTCAAGGTAGGCATAAAAATGATTCGAAAAGTTGCGCTGCAAGTGGCAGCCCCCGCGCTACTGGCGTACGTGGCATGGAACGGGTATCTCGCTGTCAATCACTTAAAACAACTGCACAACATTGCCGTGCTCACCGCAGAAACTGCCACCGTGCAAGCCAAGATCTCCCGCGTTCTCACGGATTTTAGTGATATGGAGACAGGGCAGCGGGGATACTTGCTGACCGAAGACGATGCGTACCTCCAACCCTACATGGAAGCTAAGGACAGGATCGCAAATGATTTTGCCGCCCTTCGTGCCGCGCTAGCAAGTCGCAGCGAGCGTGAACGATCTCTCGAGTCGCAACTCGAGTCTTTGGCTGGTTCCAAGCAGGCGGAAATGGAACACTCGATTAAATTGCGTCAGGAAGGATATCGCCATCGCGCATTCATGCTGGTGGCCTCCAACGAAGGCATGGAGTACATGGACAAAGCGCGCACCATTCTGGCTTTGTTGTCGGTAGCGGAGAACAACCGTTTTGCCAGATATGACGGAGACAGAGATGCCGCGTTGAGCAAGGCCCTGCGAGAAACTGTTTTGACCAATGCATTGCTGCTGGTACTCACGGCATGTCTGTTTATACTGATCCGCTATCACGGCAGCGTGCTTGAAAAAGAAACTGCACAGAGCCGCCAGGAGCTGTCGTTGCGCGATTTACAGTTAGAAAAGCTAACCTCGGCCCTTTCCAACCAGGCCCGTTTCAAGACCTCGGCGATAGAGGCGAACGCCCGGCTTCTGCTGCAGAACTATGGCGGATTTCTGCCGCGACAGGGCCACGCATATGCTGAACAGATAAAGGAAGCATCAGCACAAATGGAGCGGCTCCGGCAGGACTTGCTTAACGGGTCAGGAAATGGCAACGATGCCAAGCCGGTCTATGAATCAGTCGCTTGAAGTTAACCCGCGCACGCACATTGGCGGGATTCAGCGATCAAGTGCTTTTCAACGTCAGCCGCGCAAAAGCCCGTTGAATAACCGCGCCGCGGACTAGCTGGCGGCTAACTCGCTACTATTTATTTTCGGATTCTTCTTTTGCCAGCTTGACCTTGGCGGACTCAAGTTGCTTCTGGACCTTGGCGAGGGCTTCGCTGTCAACGTCCGGCGCTACTGTCTTATTCCACTCCTCAATAGCGCGCTCCCAATGTGCGGCCGCCAGCTTCAGCCGGCCGGTTTTCTGGTATAAATCGCCGAGGTGCTCCTGCACGGTCGGATCGGCTCCCATGTGCTGCGAAGCCTTGGTGAGGTTATCTTCCGCCTGCTCGTATTTGCCGAGTTTGAAATACGCCCATCCCAAAGAATCCAGATAGGCGCCGTTGGCCGGCTCAAGATCAACAGCTTTCTGGATCATCACCAGCGCTTCATCCAGCTTTTGACCCCGGTCCGCCAGCATGTAGCCGAGATAATTGAGCACCGCGGCATTCTCCGGGTCGTTGGCTAAGACCTTTCGAAAAACGTCCTCAGCCTGCTCATACTTCTTTTGCCGCTCGTAGGTCGAGCCACGCAGAAACTGCACGTACTCCTTGTCCTCGTCCTTGACTGAAAGCTGTGCAGCCTGGTCGAGCGCCTGTTCCGCTTCCGGCCAGCGCTTCAGCCGGCCATACATTTGCGCCAGCGTGATGTAAACAGCGCGGTCCTTCTCCGGATTGCCGCTGAGCAGCGATTTGACCTGCTGCAGTCCTTCCTCAGGCTTGCCCATGTCAGCAAGCTGACCGGCATAAACCATTTTCAGGTCGGGATCGTTAGGTAATTTCGCTACCGCTTCCTTGGCAACATCGGTTGCTTTCTGCCACTCTTTGGCTTCCCGGTAGGTATCGATGATCTGCTGGTATCCACGTTCGGCATTGTCATCGCCGAGGTCCAGCATTTTTCGAAAAGTATCGACCGCAAGCTGGCTATTGTTGTTCTCGCGATAAATGGTTCCCAACCGCTCCAGAAACAGGGCGCGGTTGTTGATCTCGTCCTTGCTGTACTTGCCGTCGGCTTTCTCGGTTTTCTTGAGCAAATCCTGCAGGGTCTGGGCTGCTTCATCGTACTGCCCCTGCGCCTGATAAATGACGGCCATGTTATAGGGCACTTCCATCGAGTCCGGAACCACCGACTGCGCCGCCTTTAGATTGTCGAGAGCCAGATCGAATTTGCCCTGCTTGCGATAAATCTCGGCCATCCGCAAATGGGTCTGCGGGTCTTCGGGATTGGCGTCGGCAATAACCTTGTATTGCTCGAGAGCTGCATCGGTTTGGCCATCATTCATCAAGTTCTGCGCCAGGCCCCGAATAGCATCCAGATTGTCGCGGTCCAATGCGATGGCCTTGCGATAAGCATCGATGGCCTTTTTGTAATCCTTCTGCTGCTCGTAGGTATAACCCAGGACAGAATAAAGTTTGGCGGAGCGCGAGGAATCGGGAACGTTGCTCAGGACCTCAGCGGCGCGGGTCGCGTCGCCTTCAGAGGTATATAGAAACGCCAGCGCGGTAACGGCCTCTTCCGAATCAGGCTGCAGCTTCAGCGCGGTCTTGAACTCGTCCTCTGCTTTCTGCAGGTCGTTGTTGCGGGCGTAGAGGCGCCCCAACAGCAAATGATCGTCCATGCTGTCAGGTTCAAGCTTGATGATTTCCTGATATTGCTCGATCGCCAGCTTAAGCACGCTGTCGGATCCGCTGCCCCCGGGAGTATCGCCTAAAGAGCGCAGATAGATCCGGCCCAGAAGCTTGTGTGCCTCCAGATTATCGGGGTCCCGCTTCAGGATGTCCTGGGCCTCAAGCACCGCGTCACGAATCCGTCCGGTCTTGGCATAGAGTTCCGCCAGGCCCGCGGTCAGATACTCAGAGGTGGGATCAGCTTCGATTGCCAGCCGGTATTCGTCGATCGCCTTGCCGGCCAGGTCACTGCGGCCGTACATCGCCACCTGCTCCTCATACATGTGAGCGAGGGCATAGTGATAATAGGATGCCGCGCGATCCACTTTGCGAGCGGACGCTTGAGCCGCAGATTTCGTAGTCGCCGCGTCATTATTGGCAGGCGAAGTGCCCGGCGTCTGCTGTGCCGCCGCTCCCACTACACAGATAAGCGTAAGAACAAAAAGAAGAGGACAGTATCTCGTTGTCATCAAAACCCTTCGGACTCCCAAAGCCATACGCGATTGGATGCTGAACCGCCGCGAGTGGGTGCTCACGCTATTGTAAACCTTCGTTAGCGGACATTGGGAAAAAGGAATGACTTCAATAGGTGCCAAGTTGCACCCAGAGGTACAGGTCCCGTGGCACTTAGCATTCGGCTAGCAGAGCTCTTGCGATCGCAGCAAGACCCGCCGGAGTGCCAGATGCCAAATGCTAATTGCCAAGAGCTTCCTTTAGTGCCGGAAATGGCGCACCCCCGTGAAGATCATGGCCAATCCCGAGCGATCAGCGGCTTCGATAACCTCTTGGTCGCGAACCGAACCGCCGGGTTGAATGATCGCCGTCGCACCGGCTTTGGCAATCTCTTCTACTCCATCGGGAAAAGGGAAAAACGCATCGGAGGCTGCAACCGTTCCCTTCAGCGGCAATACAGCCTTCATCGCTCCGATCTTACAAGAATCCACGCGGCTCATCTGTCCCGCGCCTACACCCACAGTCCGGCCGTCTCGCGCGTACACAATGGCATTGGATTTAACGTGCTTACAAACTTTCCATGCGAACAGCAGACTCCTCTTTTCCTCCGACGTGGGCGATCGCCGGGTAACAACTTTAAGATCGCTTTCCTGTAACTGATGGACATCGGCATCTTGTAGCAAAATTCCGCCCGTGACATTTTTGAGCACCCACTTCGGGGAAACGTTTTTTATCTCGAGCAATCGCAGGTTTTTCTTACTTGCGAACTTGGATTTCGCAGCTTCGTCGAACGCGGGGGCCCCGATCACCTCCAGAAATAGTTTGGCCATTTCCTCCGCAGTTTCGCCGTCAATTGTCCGGTTCACGGCGATCACACCGCCGAAGGCTGAGACCGGATCACATTCCAGAGCCTTCTTGTAGGCTTCCGCCAAGGTCTTGCCTACCGCAGCTCCGCACGGGTTCGTATGTTTAATGATCGCGCAGAATGGGTCCTCGAATTCCTGGGCCAATTCCCAAGCCGCCTGTAAATCCACGATGTTGTTGTAGGAGAGCTCCTTGCCCTGAAGCTGGTTGGCATTGGCGACTCCGTTGCCGGAGCCATCGGAATACAAGGCAGCATTTTGGTGAGGATTCTCGCCATAACGCAGGTTCATCAACTTATTAAAAGAAAGCCGGAGCACACGCGGGAAGCCGGATTCCACGCGGGCCTGAAGCCCGCCATCACCTTCGATCCGTTCCAGGGTAGAAGCAATGGCGGAATCGTACGCAGCGGTAATCGCAAATGCCTTCTGCGCCAGCTGCCATCTCGTTTCGCTGGACAACTCTCCGCCGGAACTTTCCAGCTCAGCTAAAATTCGGTCGTAATCATCGGGTGAGGTTACGACGGCGACGTCGCGAAAATTTTTGGCGGCCGAACGAATCATCGACGGCCCACCGATATCGATGTTTTCAATCAACTCTTCGACTTGAACGCCCGGCTTAACCGCAGTCTTTTCGAAGGCATACAGATTCACGACGACCATATCGATCGGTTGTATTCCGTGTTCTGCAACCGCGGCGCGATGGGCGGGGTCTTCACGCCGGTGCAGGATTCCCCCGTGAACCTTGGGATGCAGGGTTTTCACTCGTCCGTCAAGCATTTCGGGGAATCCCGTGAGCTCGGAGACGTCCTTCACGCGGGTGCCCGCCTCGCGCAGCAGCTTTGCAGTTCCACCGGTTGAAATGAGCTCGATTCCGAGCGCCGCCAATTTGCGGGCAAATTCAATCAATCCTGTCTTGTCGGTGACACTGAGAATCGCTCGCTGAATCTTGGGCATTCTTGGGCTCCACGCGAGGGTTTGCGCCTGGGAGGCAACCAGAGATTTTAACAGCCTTTTTCTCGACGACACCTCGGCTCTTGGAGAAGAGTTGTCGTACTCCTCAGTCATCTCTCCGTCCCAACTTATACGAAAGCTATTTGTTCTCAGAGGCCAGGATCTCAGAGAGCCGGTCGAAGCTGGTCTCCCACCCGGCAGCGGTCATCAAGCAGGTCAGAGGACAGGAGAAGCCAGAGTGCCGAACTGTGATTCGCGTTCCAGCGTCGATCTTCTCCAGGTGATAGGTCACTTTCATCGGCCCGACGGGTTCACCAACCGCAATCCAAGTGTGTACCAGCTGCCGGGGCGGATCGACGGCAACAAACTCTCCTTCGAGGGCATAGGGGTTGCCCCTAGCAAAGCCCGATGCTCGCCATCGGCCACCTACTCGCACATCTCCAGTCCATTCTCGGGTGTCAAATACTCCCGGCCTGACCCACCATTGGGTGATCTCTTGGGAAGCTAGCGCCCGGAATACACGCTCTGGCGGGGCGGGAACTTCCACGCTTCCAAGAAGCTCTCGTTCAACCACGTCGGCAACCGCACGGGCGACACAACTCTTGAGATCGCTCATCTTCGACCTCCGGTAACTTGTAATTCACAAGTCATCCTAGGCTATATCATTTGGATTGTGTTTTGCGCCAGACGCAAAAAGCTGGCTGGAGCCGCCGAAACCAGAAGCTGGAATGCCAGATACGGTTCTCGGCCAGGGCAGGCCAACCTTTTTGCTTGTTTGGATGGTTGGGTATTATTGGGGTTGCTCCAAAACGTGCCTGAAATTCAGCTTGTTTTGGCCTAAGTAGCAGGTCAACTCGCTCTCGCGCTGCGGCCCAGCCTCTAAAGCTTTGGTTTTACCTTAAGGTGAACCTGACCATCCTGGGTGTCAACACTGTATTCGACTGAGGCGCAGCCGTACTGCTTACGAATCTGGTCAGTCTTTTTCTGCACAAATGATTGAAAGCTATCGAAGCTCCCCGAACTCGCCTCACCGGCTTTTGTTTTTGCGTCGGCCAGAGCACGGTAGAGTTCTTGCACCTTGTCCCCCTCGGCACGCGCATCGGAGCATTGAATCGTGAGCGGGCCGGCTTGCGCCTTTGCGGCTGCTGCTGTGGCGCCCGGCCCGTGCGAAAGCCCGTAGGCAGGGTGGTGTTGCGGTTGGTGCTCCTCGGGACGTACTCCTTGCACCGAAAGCAGGGCATCTTGCGGACGCCGGTATCCTTCTTCGCGGATCCGGCCTTTCTTGCGCCACAAGTCGGAGTAAATCGCATACCGCTGGGCCATTTCGTTATAACGGAAGCGTTGCGAGAAGTTCATGCGCCCGCCGTCGCTGAACTTCCTGAGCAGGGAAAGCACTTTCCATTCAATGTCGGTCGGCGGTTTCTTGGTAGGATTGCTGAAATAGACTTCGTATTCGATCTTGAGCCGGCGCAGTTGCGACTCAAGCAGGTTCAGTTCCTCGTCAACTGTCACCGGAGTTCTCCCGTTGAAAGTCTACGGGGCATAAGAGAAGGTGGCGAGGTTTCCATCGGTCACTATTGGGATAGAACGAAGGTCACCAACAATCACCACTCAGCCACCTCGAAGGATAGCGGCATCTCAGCTGAATAACACCGTGCGAATGTCGTCCGGCTGTGCGCTTTCTGGGCCAGCCTCAAGTCGCATCAGTGTGCACAACCCCGTGAATGCGTGCATACCGTCTGGGGGTGGTTGGCTGAATGCTGAATGCTGAGGTGTTATCTCGCGGAATTTGCTGCCATTTTCTTGACCATGGCGAGCACCAGCTTGCGATCACTGTCGTTCAGGCTCACGGAATAGCGGCGGATCTGGCTCAGGAAACGCACTTCATCATCGGAAAGTTGCGGCAGCCCCTTAGTGCCATTGCTGTGTCCGGACTCGGCGAAAAACTGCGACAGGGGCAACTCCATGGCGCCCGCAATTTTGGAAAGCGTATCCAGGGAAGGAATAGTATGGCCGTTCTCCACCCGCGACAAATAGCAGCGCAGCAAGCCGGTACGCTTTTCGATGTCGCCCTGGGACATCCCTTTTTGCAGCCGGTAGTTTCTGATGGTTTCTCCGATGTTCATAGACGAAAGCGTGAACTCGACTCTGGGAATGCTGAATAGTAACCAGAGTAGTACCGTCTGGCAAGTGGAAATTCGTGCCATAGATAAGAACTACAGTGTCAGCGCACTAGCACGATTGAGCCTCCTCGCTTGCACAGCCCCACATAGGCCTCACGTTACATTTTTAGCGTGCTGGCCAGAAAATCCACCGTGCGCTTCCAGGCATCCGCCGCGTCCTGGGCGCGATAGCCCGCCTTGTTGTTCGGATTTTCGAACGCATGGCCCGCGTCAGGGTAGATGACGACCTCAACTTTCTTGCCTTTTTCTTTCAGCAGTGCTTCAAATTTCTTCACATCTTCGACGGGGATGCCACGATCCTGTCCGCCAAACATGCCGAGGATAGAAGCCTGGATCTTTTCCACTGAGCTTGCGTCCGTAACCAGGTGTCCGTAGTTGATGACAGCGGCTCTCAGCGTTGGCTCCTCAAGCGCCACATCCAGAGAATAACCGCCTCCCATGCACCAGCCAATCGATGCAATGCGGTCCTTCTTCACATCCGGCTGAAATTTTAGAAACTCAAAGGCAGCATGCAAATCGCGCTTGGCGCGATCTTCTGGAACTCCGCGCATGATCTCGTGCGCTTCGTCAGGCGTGGTTGCAACTTTGCCCCGATAGAGATCCAGAGCAAGCGTCACGTAGCCCAGATCCGAGAGCTTTCCGGCCTGTTCCTTTACCCAGTCGTTGAGACCCCACCATTCATGAATCACCAGAATCGCCGGGAAAGGACCTTTACCCTCAGGCGCGTAAAGCACGCCTTGCACGGTTTCATCGCCGCTTTTGTACGAAACGTTCTTAGAAGTGGAAGCGAATGCAAACGTGGCGAGAAAGAGCGACAACAGCAAACAAGCCGATTTCATGGGCAGCTTCCCCCTGTCGAAAAGCAGATGCAGCGTCACAACCGCAGCTCCATGTATAACGTGCCCGGCATGGGATTTACTCGATAAGGCGCAATTTCGTAGAAGCCCATCCGCCGGTATAGTCCAACCGCGTCTTTCATGACGGGCTCAACTGTGTCGAGCCGCATGAATTTGTAACCGATCTTGCGCGCTTCCGCAATCACCGCATTTGCCAAAATACGCCCCAACCCTTTTCCCCGAAATGGCGGACGCAAGTAAAGCCGTTTCATTTCGCAGATATCCGCGTCTATCTTGTGCATGGCCACGCAACCTGCGGTCTCATCGCCCACCCTTGCCAACAGCAAACGGCCATCTGGTAGAGAATAGTCTCCCGGCAATCCAGCAAGCTCCTGATCAAAATTCTGAAAGCCAAGGCTGAAGCCCAGCGATTGTGCGTACTCGAGAAAAAGTTGGCGAGCCTGGGCGATGTCTGCCGGCGATTCCGCCTGTACAATTGCCACCCGGCCAGTCACGGATACAGACCAAGTCCGTGCATCAGAGCCTGGCATGTTCGTCATGGCCTGCTTCCGCTATCCCATCAGCATGCCGCCGTTTACGTTCAGCACATGGCCGGTTATGTACGAAGCTTCTTCGGAAGCCAGAAATGCGACTGCATTCGCAACGTCCTCGGGTGTGCCAAGTCTTCCCAGCGGAATATTCCTCAGCGCATTCTGTCTGAACTCTTCCGGGAGTGCAGCGGTCATGGCGGTTTCGATGAACCCGGGTGCCACCGCGTTACAAGTTATGTTGCGCGAGCCAACTTCCCGCGCAATGGCCATGGTCAACCCGATCAACCCAGCTTTTGAAGCAGCATAATTGGCCTGTCCTGCCTGGCCCATCTGCCCGAAGATAGAAGTGATGTTAATAATTCTTCCCCAGCGCTGCTTGAGCATCGAGCCGATGACCTGCTGAATGCATAAATAAGCCGAAGTCAGATTGGTATTGAGAACCGCATCCCAGTCCGCTCGTTTCATGCGCATCACCAGTTGATCGCGAGCAATGCCGGCGTTGTTGACCAGGATATCGATCTTGCCAAATTCTGCCAGAGCCGCCCCGATGCCGGATTTGATTTGTTCTTCGTCAGTGATGTCCAGCGCAAAGGCCTTTGCTTTTCCGCCATGCTCGCCGATTTCTCCCACGACTCCATTTAGCTTTTCCTGATTTCGGGAGGCGGCAGCCACGGTTGCCCCGGCCAGCGCCAACTTCAGCGCACAGGCTCTGCCAATTCCCTGGGATGCGCCAGTAACCAGTGCAACCCGTCCGGATAAGTGCATGATTTCGCTCCTGACTTCAGAGAAAGAGGGAATTATAGCCGGACATGGACGCGGCTGCGGATTGGGAGCTGATCGAGCATCGGGTGGTTGTCGGCTAATTGTACGGCGTGGTCAGAGAGAGGGGGCTGCGTCTGCCTGAACAGCACCAGTGGTCACGTGGTAGTCGGAGTTATAGATGTCAACCACGGCGCGCCCCACAATACGCGCCCGCGCTTCGGAGTGCATATGCACCGGTAAGGTGAACAGATCAACGTCGGCATAGTCCTGCACGAACTCGACCTGTTTCAGGAAAATGGAAGGCGATTTCACTGGTTTGCCTTCGGCCCTTACCATGCTGGCAGTAAACGCATCCAAATAAACACGGCCTTTGAATAATCCGCTGCGCTTGTGCCGGGGCTTTACCTGATAGATATGGACGATGCGTGCCTGTAATTGCCCCGTTCCCTTATAGGCGATCTTGTAGTTTGCCGGGGTAAGCGCGTTCAGCGATGGGTCATCTTTTTCGACATGACTTGCTTCCGACTGCAGCAGCCGCAGAATCACGTTGCTCTTCACAAAGTTGTCGCCGGTGAAGCGCACGGCCTTGAAGGCCAGCGAATGGGGAGCAGAATAGCGGCGCTCGAGCTCATATTCCCCCGACTGCTCGGTGTCGGGCAGCTCTGCGCGGACTACGGTGCTGGCAGAATAGGATGATAGCTGCTCGGCTTGCATGCTGGCGCGATTGCGATAAACCTGAAGCGCGAGCTCCGGGCCCATGCGGGGAAGCGGCGGCGGAACGGTAGGAGATGCCGGTTCAGAGTTCGCACCGTAAGGGCAACCTGAGTAGCAGGACAGCACAAGCGGCAGCACAACATTGTCGCCGCCCGAGACCGGAACCGCAGGCCATATACTCTGAGCTGCGGCAAACGTGCTCAAATACAGGATTGCACCAGCAAATATTAAGAAAGACCGGAACATGACCAATTAGTTAATTACCTTATATATGATTCCGCCGCCAAATGGAAAGTTCCAAAAGAGTGTTTTCCGCGCACAGTATCTAACCTTGCAGTAAGATTTCAATTTGCCTGCCAAACCTGAGGTCAGTAATGTCTGAAACCGGCAACCCAATTGAACCCACGAATGGAAATTGCAGCGCCGAATCACCGTCGGTTGAAGTCTATGCGGTTTATGGCGCAGAGCCTGAAATTCAGGCCTACGCCATGGCGAAATATTCGCGCTCAGCGCTTTCCATGAAAGATTCGCTGAAGGAAATCAGCCAGCAGAAGGCGGAAAAATTTCTCAACACCTTCTATTTTCAGTACGGGCATCGTTCGATTGCGGATTTGGCCCACATCGCACTCGCCATCGAGAGGCTTTCCATTCTGGCCGCGATCGCCGTTGCCGACGAGCAGCGCTGGGATGGGCAAGAGCGCTCCACCCGCTACCAGGACTTCAAGAAAAGCGGTTACTTCACTCCCGACTTTGCCGAAGACCAGAAAGCAGCCGCGCTTTACAACAAAACCATCGCGCATTTGTTCGCCGAATACGAGTCGCTTTCCGAGAGGATGACTCTATACCTGGCAAGCATCGTTCCCAAGCCTGCAGACATGAAGCAGGAAGCCTATGAACGAACCCTGCGGGCGCGTGCATTCGACATCTCGCGCTATGTGCTGCCGCTGGCCACCAACACCTCTCTTGGGGAAATTGTCAACGCCAGAACGCTGGAGGGCCAGGTTTCGCATCTGCTGTCGCACACTCACAAAGAGGTTAGGCGGCTCGGGGAACTGTTGAAGCGCGCCGCCACTTCGCCGGCCTACAACGCGAATGAGCAATCGTTGCGCAAGGTAGTGAACCAGATTCGCGCCTTTTCGCCCGAACTCGGCGCGGATGTGGAACGGGAACTCTTGCGCGAGGTTCGCGTCGCCCCAACCCTGGTTAAGTACGCCGACCCTAACCCCTATGAAATTGAAACCCGCCGCGAATTGCGAGAAATGGCAAATCAATTGATGTCGGGCCAGCGCGTCGATCCCGCGCCGCTGGTTGACCTTTTGGACGAAGAACCGCTGGAAGTGGAACTGGCTACAACCCTGATCTACGAGCACAGCCGTTATCCGTATCGGCAGATTCGGCAAGCAGTTGGCGCCGCCGGCGAACAGAGCCGTCGTGAAATTATTGACGCAGGCCTTCATCATCGCGGCAAGCATGACGAGATACTGCGGGCCTTCTGCGCGGGACAGCAGTTCCGCTTCGATGTTTTGATGGACATCGGCGGCTTCCGCGACATGCATCGTCACCGCCGCTGTATCCAGATCGGCCAGCAATTTACCACCGCGCATGGCTACGACATCCCGGAAGAACTCAATGCGGCGGGACTTTCGGAGAAATATCGCTCGACCATGCAGCGAACCGCTGACGCCGTGGCGCGGCTGGCACAATCGCGAATTCCGGAAGCGGAAGAAAACTCGCAATATGCTATTCCCCTGGCCTTCCGCAAAAGGACCTTGTTCAAAATGGATTTCGCCGAGGTGGTCTACATCTCGGAGCTCCGAACCACTCCCGCGGGTCACCAATCGTACCGGAATGTGGCGTATGCCATGTATGAGGCGGTTGCGCAGCGTTACCCGGAGCTGGCGAAATATTTTCGCGTCATCGATGTGCGTGAGCCGGTGGATCTACTCAAGAGATAGAGCCTTGCGGGTTACGTGTACAGCACTTTCCTGTCTCCCTTTACAATCCGCCCTACCGTGTAGGCTTTTTCGCCGACCTTTTCCAGGACGCTTTGGGCCTTCTTGAATTTTGCCGCCGGTACCACCAGCAGCATGCCTAATCCCATGTTGAAGGTGCGCAGCATCTCTGCCTGCGCAACATTCCCCAGTTTCTGAAGATGCTCGAAAATCGGCAAGACTGGCCAGGTGCCGACTTCGATGATGGCAGCCGTTCCGCGCGGCAGAACACGAGGAAGATTCTCGGTGATGCCGCCGCCGGTAATATGCGCCATCGCCGAAACACAGTCAGCCGCGACCAGTTTCTTGATCACGGGCCAATAGCTCTTGTGGGTGTGCATCAATTCGTTTCCCACCTTGCCCTTCAACTCATTCACGTAAGTTTCCGGTGTGTATCCCGCAACTTCGAAAAACAGCTTGCGTGCCAGCGAATAACCATTGGTGTGCAGGCCGGTGGAAGGCAGACCCAGGATTACATCGCCAACCTGCACAGTTTTGCCGTTGATGATTCGCTCCCGCTCCACCACTCCAATAATGAAACCGGCCAGGTCATATTCACCTTCAGCGTAGAAACCGGGCATCTCGGCAGTCTCGCCGCCTATCAATGCGCAGCCGTTGTGTTTGCACGCTTCCGCCAGACCCTCAATTACTTTTTCTATAACTTCAGGATCGATTCTTCCGCTGGCCAGATAATCCATGAAAAACAGCGGAGCAGCGCCTTGTACGGCGATGTCGTTCACGCAGTGATTTACCAGGTCGGCGCCGACGGTGTGGTGCATCTTCATTTCGAAAGCAATCTTCAGTTTGGTGCCGACCCCGTCCACGCTCGATACCAGCACCGGATCCAGGTATTTTTCCTTGTCGATGGAAAACAGCCCGCCGAAGCCGCCAATTTCGCTGAGAACGCCTTTGGTAAATGTCTTTTGGGCCAGATACTTGATCCGCTTTTTGGTACGATTCGCGCGGTCGATGTCCACACCGGCGTCGGCGTAAGTTAAGGTCGCGCCGTTAGCGGCATTCTGTTCCACCGGTGATTCCGTCAGGATTGCGGGGATTCCTGCGTCTGTTGCTTACGGGAGAAGTTACCAACCTCTCAAGAGCGGCTCATTTTAGCACGAATTTGCTACCCTTTAGCGCAGTCATGCGCGCCGCCGTCATCTTCGGACTGGATTCATCCGAAAAAGACTTAAGGCCATTTCGAGAGAACTCGGATGCCGCATGGGTAATCGGCCTGCCCGCCAGCTCAACCGAAGCAGATGCGATTCTGATTTTCGGCGGTGACGGTACGATTCACCGTCACTTGGCAAGGTTGGTCAAATTGCAGCTCCCAGTAATGATTGTGCCGTGCGGCAGCGGAAATGACTTCGCACACGCGCTGCGCTTGCCGAACAAGAAGACATCGTTATCGGCATGGAAGAAATTTTCATCGGGTGGGCGAAATGTCCGCAGCATCGACCTGGGAGTGATCACGCCAATTTCCGGGACTGATCTCCCACCAGCGAAACCTGCGATGCATTACTTCTGTTGCGTCGGCGGAGTCGGCTTAGACGCGGAGGTTGCCCGGCGCGCCAACAATCTCCCGCGGTGGCTGCGCGGCCATGGCGGATACGTTCTCAGTTTATTGCCGGCTCTGTCCAGGTTCGCGCCGCCGCCAATGCGGCTCAGCTTGCCCGCACCGGACCATCCGGAAAAGATGATCACCCGTGCAGCCATTCCAATTGTATTGGCTGCTTTCGCTAACGCACCTGCATACGGAGACGGCATGCAAATCGCCCCTCAAGCGCAACTCGATGACGGCCAGCTCGATTTATGCATCATTCATGCCATCGGCAAGTTCAAGCTGTTCTGTCTATTTCCTACGGTGTATTTCGGGCGGCATTTGGGAATGCAGGAAGTGGAATACCTGCCAACCTGCAGCCTGAAAATCGAGACAGAAAAACCCCTCGACGTCTATGCGGATGGAGAGTATGTATGCCAAACGCCGATTGAGGTAACTGTGGCCCGAAGCGCGTTACAGGTCGTAGTTCCACCCTCATCTACGACTTAGGTGTAACGGAAGTTTATGCGGCGTCGTCTTCGATTTTGATGCGCAGCGACTTCAGGAACTTCAGATCCTGATCGCTGACTTTAAACTCGGGATTGCTGGTCAGCGTAGTGACCAGTGATGTCTTGTCATTGGCCTTCTCGCCCGGCTTGCTGACTCCAATCGTGGCCTCCAGCACTAAGAAAATGTCGTATCCGCCTTCTTTGATCTTAGATACGACTTCCGCGATCTGATCGGAGTCGGCCAGCGACTCGTTGATCGCCTCCCCCAGTTCCTTCATCAGTTGCTTGAGTTGCTGGTCCACGAAACCCCCTCCGGCACAAGGTCTAATTTCTTAGATGCGGTTTCTCGTCACGGTGCTTCGTGACCGTGCTCACGGAACGGTTATTCTAACCCGGAAGCTTGATAAAATCGATGCCAAATGGCGAAGGTGTCAACTGCCCGCAAGCTAGGTATCGCGACCCGGATTGCGGGCCAGCGGGTGCGCCGCACGCGCACTTTTGGTGCGGTGATGACCGCTGTGCGCGCCACCACCTCACGCCTGGAAGGGGTTTTGGGCCAGCTCTGGCTGGAGGTCACAGGGTTTATTTTCTTGGCGTTAGCCACAATCGGATTGCTGGCCTTCCTGCGCGAGTACAACAAGTTTCACTCTGGACGCGTCGGATCGGGCCGAGTCATCGTCGCTGTCTGCTTTACCCTCCTGTTCGGCTGGTTTGGAGTGAGTTCTTTCTGGCGAGCGAACAGAAAAAGATGATTTTCTCGGATAAGGAAGTTCGGCCCTTCGTAATTGAAAGGTCTTATAGTGGATAAAGTCAAGCCCGCCGCTAGTTCTGACTCAGAGACTTCCTCTCACATCCCGGTCCGCTCGCTTTACACCCCCGCCGATCTCGAGGGTTGGGATCACGACCGCCAGGTCGGCTATCCCGGCCAATATCCTTTTACCCGTGGCGTCCAAACCACGATGTATCGGGGGAAGTTGTGGACGATGCGCCAGTACGCGGGGTTTGGAGATGCCGAGGAATCGAATCAGCGTTACAAGTACCTCCTGGCGAGTGGGACCACTGGACTTTCGGTGGCATTCGATCTGCCGACGCAGATTGGTTTGGATTCTGATAATCCGTTCGCACTCGGGGAAGTTGGCAAAGTTGGCGTCGCCATCGACTCCATCGAGGACATGCAGCGGCTATTCGATGGCATCGATCTGACAAAAATCTCCACTTCGATGACCATCAACGCGACGGCTTCAATTCTGCTGGCACTGTATGTCGCGGTCGCCCGCCGGCAAGGCGCGGACATACGCCATCTGTCGGGCACGGTGCAAAACGACGTTCTCAAAGAATACATCGCGAGAGGAACATACATTTACCCGATTCAACCGGCGATGCGCATCATCACCGACATGTTTGCCTGGACGAATGCGAACGTGCCTGAGTGGAACACGATTTCCATCTCCGGTTATCACATGCGCGAAGCGGGATCGACCGCGGTGCAGGAAGTGGCGTTCACGCTCGCCAATGGCATTGCGTATGTGCAAGCCGCGCTGAATGCCGGGCTCGATGTAGATAAGTTCGCTCCTCGGCTGTCATTCTTTTTCAACGCGCACAGCAATTTTCTGGAAGAGGTGGCAAAGTACCGCGCGGCACGCCGCATGTGGGCGCGGATCATGCGGGAGCAGTTCAAGGCCAAGAATCCGCGTTCGTGGATGCTGCGTTTCCACACGCAGACAGCCGGATCCACGCTCACCGCGCAGCAACCCGAGAACAATATTGTGCGAACGGCGATTCAGGCGATGTCGGCAGTGCTGGGCGGAACGCAGTCGCTGCACACCAATTCTTATGACGAAGCCCTGGCGCTGCCCACCGAGCAGGCGGCACGGATTGCTCTGCGCACGCAGCAGATCATCGCGTATGAGTCGGGTGCGACACAGACCATCGATCCGCTGGCCGGGTCGTATTACATCGAGTCGCTGACTAACGAAATTGAAAAGCGCGCGACTGAGTATCTCGACAAGATCGACGCCCTCGGCGGAATGCTGAAAGCCATCGAGCGCGGATTCGTGCAGCAGGAAATCCAAAACTCTGCCTACGAATATCAGCAGCAGGTGGACCGCGGAGAAGCGACCGTGGTTGGAGTCAACCGGTTCACGGTGGAAGAAGAAAAACCGATTCCGATCCTGCACATTGACGAGTCCCTGGAACGCAGGCAAGTCGAACGGGTGCGCGCCCTGCGTGCCCGCCGCGACCCTCAACCGTGGAAAGATTCGCTGAAGAAGATTGAAGACGCTGCCCGCTCCGGTGCCAATCTCATGCCACACATTGTTTCAGCTGTCGAAGCCCACGCCACGGTCGGCGAAATCTCCGACACAATGCGGAAAGTGTTCGGGGAGTATAAAGAGGCGGTGGTGATTTAGGGGCGTCGTGTGGCGCGGGCGCCGGTTTCGGGTTCGAGGCTTTTCGGCACGGCTGAAGCCGTGCCCTTCCACAAAACGCTACCGAGCTGCGCTCGGCCCGGACAGCCGAGGGCGGCTGTCCCTACGTGAGCAGAGATGGCTCCTTAGTTCAACCGATGAGCGGATTGGAACTGCAGATTTCTCGTCGCGGTGCTCCTCGGAATGACAATACCTACAATTCAGGTTTCTCTACTTGGCGAATTCGCTGCGATGACGGCTGTAGAAGCAGTAAATCAGCAGGCCGAGAATGAGCCAGACCACGAAGCGCAGCCAGGTGATGACGGTCAGCCCGGTCATGAGCCCTCCGCAGAGAACGATAGAGATCAGCGGGAACCAGGGGACGAAGGGAACGCGGAAGACGCGTGGGCGGTCGGGCTGGGAGCGGCGGAGGATGATCACTCCGAGCGAAACCAAAACGAAAGCGAAAAGTGTGCCGATGTTGGAGAGATCGGCAGCGTCGGAGACCGCGAAAATTCCCGCGGGAATGCCGACGGCGAATCCGGCGATCCAGGTCGCACAATGCGGAGTTTTGAAGCGGGGGTGAACGGCTGAAAAAAGTTTGGGGAACAGGCCGTCGCGGGACATGGCGTACCAGATGCGGGCTTGTCCGTACTGGAAGACTAATAACGAGGAAATCATGCCGGTGAGCGCACCGATTACGATGATGGAGCGCGACCAGCGGCTGGCGCCGAGCATTTGCAGCGCGTAGGCTACTGGGGCCTGGGCCGCATCGCCGGATACGAAGGTCGTGTATTTCATCATGCCAAGCAGCACGATCGAGACGCCGACGTAAAGGAGGGTGCAAACGATGAGCGAGGCAATGATGCCAAAGGGCAGGTCGCGTTGCGGGTTGCGTGCCTCCTCGGCTGCCGTGGAAACCGAATCGAAACCGATGTAAGTGAAGAAGACGATGGCGCCGCCGGTGACAATGCCGCCAAATCCTGAGGGCGCGAAAGGCTTCCAGTTAGTTGGGTTGACGAGCGCGCCGCCGACCACCAGAAAAATCAGAATGGCGCCGATCTTGATGGCAACCATCACGTTGTTGGCTTCGGCGGATTCGCGCACCCCGCGCACCAGAAGCACGGTCAGAATGAAAACGATGAGGAATGCGGGAAAGTTGAAGTAAGAGCCCGTCCAGCGACCGGCTTCCCAGACGGGCGTGGACCATTTGTCGGACAGGTTAAGACCGAAGGATGCCAGCTGGGACTTGGTGTAGGCGCTGAAGCCGATGGCTACGACAATATTGCTGACCACGTATTCGAGGATCAGGTCCCAGCCGATGATCCAGGCAAAGATCTCGCCTAGCGTGGCGTAGGAATAGGTGTATGCGCTGCCGGCGATGGGAATCATCGAGGCCAGCTCGGCATAGCACAAGCCGGCGAAGCTGCAAGCGACGGCGACCAGAAAAAACGAGATGGCGATGGACGGCCCGGCGGGCGGGCGCCCATGCATGAGAACATTGGCGGTGCCGCCCCCGCGCAGGAAGTTGACGATGAGGTCGAGGACTTGCGCGTGCAGAATGGATGGCGCCTGGAAGAACTCGCCGGCAGCGGCAGTGCCGGTGAGAACGAAAATGCCGGAGCCGATGATGGCTCCGATGCCGAGCGCCGTAAGTGACCAGGGACCGAGAGTTTTTTGCAGGCGTTGGCCTGGGGCTTCCGATTCGGAGATCAGCTTGTCGATGGACTTGCAGCAGAGAAGCTGATTGTCGGAGGTGCGGATTGTTTCGGTGGCGCGTTCGGTCGTGATTGGAGGTTGTGCCAAAGAGCCTCTTGCTATTTAGCAATTAGCACTTAGCATTCGGTCATTAAGGCTGTGCCCAGTTCCAAATGCCAAGTGCCGTGTGCTGATCTATCGTTTTGCCTGGCCGCGCGCCATCTTCTTTACTTTGCGCTTCTGCGAACCACGCGCGTATTCGCGAGGCTTGAGCGGTTTTTCCGCTTTACGCTTTTTGCGCGATGCGCGCTTGGATTTTTTACGTTCTTCTTTGCTTAAGGATCCAGTATTTGCCATGAATGCTTCCTGAATTTGTAATTTGGTGATTTGATAATTTGGTAATCGGATAATTACAAAATTATCCGATTACAAAATTACCAAATTGGTTTTAAGCCTTTTCCAGCTGGGCATATTTCTCGACCAGCTTCTTCAAGCCGAACCTGGGAAATTGTACCGTAATCTTGGCCTCGTCACCTTCTCCTTCGCGCTGGTAGACCGTCCCTTCGCCGTATTTAGGGTGTTTCACTTTCTGACCTGGGCGGAAGCCTTTCTTGCCTTTTGGCGCCTCGGCGGAGAGCTTGGGAAGTGTGAACTTCTTGCCGCGCGAGGCGAAGAATTCGGCGATGTTCTCGATGGAATTGTACGTGCGGACCGGGGAAGCGCGGCGCTGCTTGCTGGGCACCCAGCTTGCACTTTGATCTTCGTCCTCGTAAGCGTAGTGAGTTGCGGTGCTACTCCCCGCCGAACCCCTAGACTGCGCTCGGGGCAGGCTCTCGAGGGCACTCGTCCCCACACGAGCCTTTCTGGCGATGCCTAATTCTTCGATCAATTCCGCCGGCACTTCCTCCAGGAACCGGGAGGGAATGCTGGCCTCGGGCAAATCGGTGCCGTAACGGCGGCGATAAACTGCCCGGGTTAGGATGAGCGTATCCATCGCCCGGGTCATACCGACATAGCAGAGGCGGCGTTCTTCCTCAATATCGTCGGGCTGCATGAAGGTACGCGAATGCGGGAATAATCCTTCTTCCAAGCCGCAGAGAAAAACCAGCGGGAATTCCAATCCCTTGGCTGAGTGGAGGGTCATGAGCGTCACCTGAGCGCGCTCGTCGTAGGCGTCAGTGTCGCTGACCAGAGCGGCGTGGTCGAGAAACTGGTCCAGGGTTTCACCGCGGTCGCGTGAATCCATGACAGCGTTAACCAGTTCGCGCAGGTTCTCGACTCGCGAATAGGCTTCGGGGGTGTCTTCCTGCTCGAGCTGCTTAATGTAGCCGGTGCGGTCGATCAGAAATTTCAGAATTTCGGCAGTGCTGGCCGGAGCACCGGGAGTGCGGAATGGCCCAGCGCCATTAATAGTAGCGCTGGCGTTTTGCGGGCTTTTTGACGTCGGGGCGCTGGCACCAGGGTCGTCCTTGGATGCGAAGTCAAAAGCTGTTGGGTCGAATTCGACCTGATGGTCGGACTCATCGGAGATCTGCAAAGCCTCGCTCCGCCGGACAGCCGAGAGCGGCTGTCCCCACGCGGGCTGATCAGGCTCGGAGGTCTCCTCTAGTCGCTCGACGTATGTTCCGGCCAGCATGGCGCGGGTATCTTCGATCAGGTCCCGGAAAGTTTTGAGAGCTGCCAAAGCGCGAGGCGGCAAAAGCTGGCGTTGGATGGCTTCGTTGATTGCGCCCCAGAGCGACAGGCCGGTCTCAAGCGCAACCCGCTCCAGAGTTTCGAGAGTGGTTTTGCCGATGCCGCGAACGGGCGTGTTGATAACGCGCAGCAGAGCGATCGAGTCATCCACGTTATGAATGACTTTCAAATACGAGATCATGTCTTTGATCTCGGCGCGTTCGTAAAAGGAGAAGCCACCGACCACGTTGTACTTGAGCTGATAGCGGCGCATGGCCTCTTCAAACAGGCGGGATTGCGAATTAATACGGTAAAGCACTGCCGTATGCGGGTTGTCGCCGCGCTCAATAGCTTCACGCAGGTACCTCGCAATGTGGTCGGCAACGAACAGGGCCTCGTTCTCGCCATCGGGAGCTTCGTAGTAGCCGATTCGCGTGCCGCCCTGGCGGGAGGTCCAGAGATTCTTGCCTTTGCGCCTGACGTTGTTGGCAACCACAGCGGAAGCCGCCTGCAGGATGTTCTGCGTGGAACGGTAGTTCTGTTCCAGGCGGATGATTTTCGCCTCGGGGAAATCGTTTTCGAACTCAAGAATGTTGCGGATGTCAGCGCCACGCCAGGAATAAATTGATTGGTCTTCGTCGCCCACGGCACAGACGTTGTGACGAGTTGCCGCAAGCAGCCGCATAAGCTCGTATTGCGGGCGGTTGGTGTCCTGATACTCGTCGACGAGAATGTAATGAAAGCGGCGGTTGTAATACTCGCGTACGCTGGGAACCGCTTTCAACAAGCGCACGGCCTCAAGTAGCAGATCGTCGAAATCGAGGGCGTTGGCTTTGGCAAGCTCTTTCTTGTATTCGGCGTAGATTTGTGCCACGCGCTCGGTCTTGGGATCGTCCGACTGCAGATAAACCTCCTGCGGATCGAGCATGTGGTTCTTGGCCCACGAAATGTGCGCGAGCACGGAACGGGGGGTGACCTGTTTGTCGTCGATGCCGAGCCGCCGCATGACGGATTTGACGAGTTGCTGCTGATCGGCCTCGTCGTAGATGACAAATTGTTTTGTAAGCCCGATCGGCGTAGCACCCGTGCTGGATGGAATACGAAGCGCTTCAATGTCGCGCCGCAAAACGCGGACACAAAAAGAATGAAAAGTGGAAATCAGAGGCCTGGCGACTGAGAGGCCGCCAACCAGCTTGTCTACGCGTTCTCCCATCTCTGCCGCAGCTTTATTGGTGAAGGTCATCGCCAGGATGGACTCCGGCATGACACCGAGGTGTTCGATCAGATGCGCGATCCGGTAGGTGATGACGCGCGTTTTGCCGCTGCCAGCCCCGGCGAGGATCAGCAGCGGCCCATCGGTAGTCTCGACAGCTCCATGCTGCTGGGGGTTAAGTTGGGAGAGAAAGGACAAAGATGGAAAATGGCTCCAGAGATCCTGATTGAATTCTACAGGCAATCAAGGCGAGACGGCGGCTGTAATTCCTGTTTCAGATCTGGGCCTGTATGCACCGTGATGTCTAAACATGCGTTCCTTTCCACGTCTTGGATAAGTTAAAGCTGGGCCCGTGGTGTAATGGGAACACAGCACCCTGC
This sequence comes from Terriglobales bacterium, assembly GCA_035624215.1. Taxonomy (GTDB): domain Bacteria; phylum Acidobacteriota; class Terriglobia; order Terriglobales; family Acidobacteriaceae; genus JAFAGX01. The sequence continues at coordinate 99,039 of DASPRY010000048.1, read as the reverse complement.
GACGGTCGCAGATGCGGGTTCAAATCCCGTCGGGTCCACGCTCAACTCGAGCGAGGGTTCTGTGGGAAGCAAAGCAGGGATAACTTCCTACAAAAGTAACTTGACTGGTCAAGCCGGTGGGGACATACTGAAACTGTCGCAGGGTGCTGTTGGTGCCCATAAAGATTTTTGACCCCGAGAAATCGGGGTTATTGTTTTGCTGCACGGTATTCCGATTCGGTTACGCAGGATTCAGTTCTCTCTCGCCGGCTTGCACTCCGCGCACGGGCACCAATCGCGCAAGAATTGCCAGGAATAAATTCCCAGTTCGTGGCCGTCATTCCAATGAAATTTGATGGCATACTTGCCCACCCCTTCTGCGGAGGTTGGCTTGGCTGCCGGCTTGAACATGGGCAGAGCACCGGGCGCGAGTTTCGGAGGCTCGCCGGGTTTCCGCCCAGACTTGCCGCGCTCTTCATCGCATAAGGCGCAGGGGCAAGCGTCGCGCAAGTAGGGAAAATCGTAGTGGGAGCGGTGACCATCCTTCCATTCGATGTCTACGCCCGTGCCGCTGCTGATGTACACTTTGACAGATTTGGGGTCAGCCGCGGACATGAATTCAGTATCGCACAGGGCTTTGTGCTCGGGTACGGTGCTCAGCGAAGGCACACATCGCCACTTAACTGAGTGGAAACAGAATTTTACTCGGAAGTGGCAGGCGAAGCTGAGGTGAGCAAGGTCAGTGCCTGGGAGAATCCAGCTATGCTGCCGCGCTCTTGCGGATCGAATCTACGGCCTTCTGCTCGCTGTCATAGACCTCAAAAATAGTTACCAGCTTCGTGACCTGCAGCAAATCGCCCACACGCTGGGTGAGATTAGCCAGCTTTATCGAAGTGCCGCCGTTACGAGCAGTGATGTATAGACCGACAAGTGTGCCCAGTCCGCCGCTGTCAATGTAATTTACGGCGGACAAATTAAGGACGAGATTCTGCTTCTCCGCAATCAGCTTCTTTATTGCGTCCCGTAAATAAGCCGACTCTTCTCCAAACACGATTCGTCCAGAGCAATCCACGACCAGAACTCCATCCACGGTGCGTGTGCTGAGGCTAAGTTGCATGGTTCCCTCCCGCTCAACAGCCGAGAGAAGGGTACCGTGGATCAGTTGATTGCGCAAGGATGTGACAGGAATTTGCCCAGGCCCGGGCGCCGGAATGATCACGTATAATCAGACTTTCGGCATGAGCTATCAGGTACTGGCCCGCAAATACCGCCCACAGAAATTCTCCGAAGTCATAGGGCAGGAGCATGTTACGCGCACCCTGAAGAACGCCATAGAGCAGGGCCGTACGGCTCATGGGTATATCTTTAGCGGGCACCGCGGCATCGGCAAAACCACGGTGGCGCGCATCCTGGCGATGGCCCTCAACTGCCGATCCTCGGATCAGCCGGTGCCGGAACCGTGCGGGGTTTGCGATTCCTGCACTGAGATTCGGGCCGGCAATTCGGTCGATGTGATTGAGATCGACGCCGCCACAAACCGCGGGATTGACGAGATTCGCGAGTTGCGGGAGGCGGCGCGCTATCGCCCGGCGCGGGACCGCTACAAAATCTACATTCTCGACGAAGCCCATCAAATCACCGACGCAGCTTTCAATGCCTTGTTGAAGACCTTGGAAGAACCCCCCGGCCACGTCGTCTTCATGCTAGCCACCACTCAACCGGAAGATATTCCGCAGACCATCCGTTCGCGATGTCAGCACTTCAGCTTTCGGGCAGTGAAATTTGAGGAGATTGTGGGCCAGTTGCGGGATATCACCGTACGCGAAAAGATCGAAGCGGATGATGACGCGCTGGCATTGCTGGCCGAAGCGGGCGATGGCTCGATGCGGGACGCGCTCTCGATTCTGGATCAAGCGATTGCCTGTTGCGCAGGACGTTTAACCTCGCAAACTGTGCGGCAACTGGTGGGTACCGCGCCTTCGGGAGTTCTCGAGGAGGTGATGCAGGCGGTGGCGGAGGGTTCAAGTCAGGAAGTATTGCGGTTGGTAGATGCGCTGATCAGCGAGGGACACAGTCCAACCCACTTTGCCCGTCAAATGGTCAGATTTCTGCGCAATGCTGTGGTGGCGAAGGTCGCCGGCAGTGAGTCTCCGCTGTTGCAGATTTCGAGCGATGAGCGGCAGCGGGTGGCGAGGGTGGCGCAGTGGTTCAGTGAAGAAGACTTGGCGCGGCATTTGCAAATCATGCTGCGCACACATGGAGAACTAGGATACCGGCAGGAACAGCGTTTTCATTTGGAACTGGGCCTGCTGAAAATGGCGCATGCGCAGAAACTGCTGCCTATTGAACAATTGCTGAGCGAGGCTGCTGCCCCCTTGCGATCTACGGGCAAACCGACTGTGGTTTCTGAACAGCGGAAGTCCGAGGCGGTAGCGCCAAGCCGTTCCAACTATGTTTCGCCTTTTGCCGCCGATTCGGCCCGCAAGAGCAAGCTTTCTGCCGAGGAATTTCCAATACCGAGCTCCCGGGTAGCGGAAGGAATAAATACTCCGGTGGTCATGGGTGCGGCAGCGCCGGTAGCATCCGTACAGGCCGTAGCCGAAACGAGCCAGCAGCCCGCAGTGGTGGCGAACTTATCGAGTCAACCGGACGATCTGCGAACCGGGGTTCTGAATGCCTTGGGCAATGCCGGTCATTTGATGCTGAGTTCGATGCTGGAAGGCGGCAATTGGCAGGTCGAGGGAAACGAACTGGGGATCAAAGTGCCGTCATCGATGGCGGTGATTGACATGTCTCTCGGGCCAGATGCAAAGCGACTAATTATCGCCACAGCAAGCGGCCTGCTGGGTCGGCCGGTGAAACTGAAGGTCATTCCGGAGGCGACGGCTTCCCCGGTGGCGCCCCCCAATCGAAGTTCTTCCAACGGCGGAGGCCGCAGCCGGGTGGAACAGGACCCGATTGTCCGCCGCATGAAGGAAAAGTTTGGGGCGGAGATCAGGACGGTTATCGACTACCGCGAAAAGCGCTAGCAGTAAATGAGGACAAGCGGAGCAGATGATGGGTGGATTCAACCTCCAGGAGTTGATGTCCCAGGCCAAGCGGCAATACGAAGCGCTGCAGAAGAAGATGGAGGAAATCGTCGTCGAAGGTTCCGCAGGCGGCGGAAGTGTGGTTGTGAAGATGGATGGGCGCAAACAGGTCCTGAGCGTAAAGATTGATCCGGAGGCGGTGAAGGGCGGCGACGTGGAGATGCTGCAGGACCTGGTCATTGCCGCGATGAACGGGGCCAGCCGGAAGGTGGATGAAGCTATGCAATCCACCATGGGCGGGATGCTGGGCGGGTTGGGGATTCCGGGGCTGTAGGAATTGTGTAATTTGGTAGTCGGGTAATTGTGTAATTGGCCCTACGAAAAGGGCTAAATCGCAGAATTCCGCTGTTACAAAATCACTCAATTCCCAAATTACAAATTACTCAATTACAAATGTCTAAGTTTGCAGAGCCGATGGCGCGGCTGATCGAAGAGCTGAAGAAACTGCCGGGGATTGGCAGCAAAACAGCGCAGCGGCTGGCGTTCCATATTCTGCGTTCGAGCGATGAAGACGCCGAAGCATTGGCTGCGGCAGTACGTGATGTGAAAGCCAGCCTGCGGTTGTGTTCGATCTGCAACAACATCACAGATATTGATCCCTGCATATATTGCAGCGGCCCCACTCGCAATCATCGCCTGGTTTGCGTCGTAGAAGAACCGACAAACATTGCTGCCATTGAAAAAACCAAGCACTTCAACGGGGTTTATCACGTACTGCACGGCTCGATCTCCCCGCTGAATGGGGTTGGACCGGAACAGTTGCGCATCGCCAACTTGAAAAAGAGGGTCGAGAATGGCGAGATCGATGAGGTGATTCTCGCGACCAATCCCACCGTCGAGGGCGAAGCCACAGCCACTTATCTTTCGGGACAATTACGCCGAGCCGGGCTGAAAGTGACGCGCATTGCGATGGGCATTCCTGTAGGCAGCGACATCGAGTACATCGACGAGATCACGATGCTGAAATCAATCGAAGGCCGGAGGGAGCTGTAGAGGAACTGCGACCGAGAGCAAAGCCAGGCTCACATTCGAGAATCGGCGTCTAGGAACGGATTGGGTTCTTCCTCGATTCGCGCCACTCCCTCCGGCAACGAACCGCCGTTGTATTCCGCGATGCGGTTCTTCCATTTAAGAAACTCGGTCAAAGTCTTCGGTTCGATGCGGATTTCGACCCGGCGCAGGCTGGCGAGCAGCAAGTTCATCTCGTAACGAAAACCAGAGGCAGTGCGAAGATTCCTGGTCGCCGGGCAGAGGATGACAACGTCGCGACGGCGAAGCTCAAGCAATCCCCAGCCGCAGGGGAGTTCTTCCGGGCGCAGCAGGCCGGCGGGTGTCAAATAGAATCGCTCACAACCCATGCCAAGCTGCGATTTCCGGCGAAAGGGCTTTTCGCGATCCGCGAGAAAATCGGCGCGCGAGATTTTGCACTCGACCAGGACCGAGTGGCATGCACGCTTCCATCCGATAGCATCAGGCATCTCGCCGCTGGCGCAGGCCTGCTCGGAAAGGATGACTCCGCAGCGATACGAACGCAGCCATTGCACGGCCTTTTGCACCAGTTGGGAGTGAGTCACCAGGTTGAACCTACTTCAGAAGCGTGGTGAGGGGGAGTGGCGGGGTAGCTTCTAGCTTGCAGCTTTGGATTTGGCGGTTCTTGGGACAAGTCGTTTGACTAAAACCGGCCGCCGGCAGACCATTTCCAACAAATGCCGGCCAGCGGCAATATTTTCAGCCATGCGATCCCGAGGATTGTATCCCTGTGCGGCAATCAGGAAGTGCCCATTTTGTGCGCTGACCCGAAGGCGCTGGATCTGCCCATGGTGGTCCGCATCGAAGGCATTTGCCAGCCGCAGGATTCCTGCCAGTTTTTGAGCCACACGCCGCTCGGATGGAGGAATTTCAGCGAGAGTTTTCTGCCCGGGCTGCGGTAGTGCTCCGCGATGGTAGCGGCTAACCACTGCTGCCATCCGCAGCTTCTCCGGAGCTACGCCTAGTGGCGCTTGAAGTTTCTCAATCATGCGATGAGCGGTTTTGTGGTGGTCTTTTTGCTTCTTTGACAATCCCACCTCATGCAGCAAAGCCGCAAGCTGCAGAATGTCGCGTTCTTTTTTTCGATCGAGGTGCGCATTCCCATTTGTTGCCAGGCCGTCATAAAGCTGTAGGGCGAGACGGGTCACTCGGCGGGAGTGGCTGAAATCGGGATCGAGTGCTGCCGCCCACAACATCAGTCGCTTGAAAGCTGCCGATTCGATCTGCTTGCCTGCGGGCAACTGGGCGCGCCAAACTGGCCAAAGGGAACTCTTGCCGACCATCTTCTCGCGATACAGTCGAATTCGCTGTTGGCGCTCTTCCCCAAGCTTGCTATGCCAGTGAGCTCTGCTTGAGGGATCTGGAAACGCTTTGATTTCGAGGGCTGTGTTCCACAGTACGTCAAGATCGTGAACCTCTCCCAACGAATCCTGCAATTGCTTCAAGTCGCCAATCCAGGCCTCGTGCTGGGCCGGGAGGAAGTTTTCCACGATGTAGCGGAACCGCTTCAGACCGATGCGCAGACTGTGCCACGCAACTTGCGAACCGCTGCGCAGCACCCGCTGATGCAGCCGGTAAGCTTCGGTCCAGCGCTCCAATGCAAGATGCTTGAAGATCAGGCTTCCAGTGCGGATCTTTGCGGCCCGACGCGGCAAAGATGTGCTCCATTTCTTCCATTGCTTGCGATCAAAGTCATGTAAAGCCTGGGCGGCTTGCAATTTGTGCTGAGCTTCGCGAGAGGCCAGAAAACGGAGCAAGGCTCCGGTCACGGGATCGTCAGGTCCACCCAGCTTATTTACCCATTCCTGCATCACCTGCACGTCACGCAATTCCCCAAGGCTGCTGAACAGCTTCTTACCGGCTTTTTTCATCTGCTTCCAGGAAGGATCGGGGTCAAAAGCCATTACTCCGTCGGCCATGGACCGGCAGCGGCGCAGGGCAACACGCAGATCGTGGACGGGATCGGCAGCAAGCTTTGTACCGACTCGGTCACATTCCTCAAGAGCCCGAGCCATCCAGAAGGCAAGACCGTGCTGCTTCGCCTGGGCAGGCTTTCCGGGAGTCGGGGCGAGACTGGGAGATGCTGACATATAACCTGGAATGCTCGACCGCTAATTTTAACTCTATTACTGGAAGTCAGCGTCACGTAACTGCAACTTCCGGCTTGGCGGCTCCGCCCCTGCGGCATCTATGCTTACTTCCGTAACATGCGCACCCTTACTTCCTAGATTACCCTTTTAAGCATAAATGTCGGAGGCACGTATCTTCACTGCAGCCACAACCAAGAAAGAGGACCGCAGCGCCTCCGCGCGGGCATTCATTCACAGCCTGAACATTCTGGTTAAATATGTCCGCCTCTACGGATTTCAGCATAAGCGCACCGAGGCGCAATTCGACACAACCTGGAAAGAGTTGCAACAGGGCATGCCGGCAGGCCGCGACACGGGCTTTCTTCTCGGGGTGTCGGACAACCGGCTACTTCTGGATGGCGTAGCCCTGGAGAGCGGCCAGGCGGAACGCAGTTTCGCGCAGCTTCTGACTGCTGCAGGGTTGGCCAGCATTCACTTTTCCAGTCAAGTCACGATGGATGACTTCGCCAAGCTCATCCGGGCTTTCGCCGTCGGAGGTTCCAAAGCCCAGGACGTGGTGAAGGAAATCAAGCAGACCTTCGGGGACAACAAAACGTCGTCCATTCGCATTAATGAAGTGAAGTTCGTCGCGGCCGACCCAGCGACCGGCGAGGTGAGCGTGGCGGCACAGATCGCCGCCCAAACCCTCGGTCCGGAATTCAAAGAGTGGCTAAACGATCCGCAAAAACTGCTGCAATTAATTGCCGCGGCAGAAGGTTCCCAGGGCGGTGGTGGCACTGGCTCGGGTACGGGCCTACCCATGGGAAGCGTTCCGACACGTCCGGCTGGAGAGGTGTCTGCACCTGCAGCAAATACGAGCGGCCAGTCGTCCGCCGGTTTTAGCAGCGGGGTGGTTCCACTCGAAGAGGAAGAAGTTATTCGGGCCATTCGCCTGCTCACCACTTTTGGCGAGGCTGGGGCGGATCCGAACGCCAAGCCTGAGCTGGTGCAGCGAGAACTCAACCAGGTTGACCAAAATACGAAGATCAATCTGCAGCAACTGCTGGAAGCGCTTTCTGCGAAATATGCCACCGAGAAAAGCGACACTCCACTGCTGATGAAAGCAGCCGAGCACATGGCGATTCGCTTTGCCATGGAACGCTTCCAAAGAGGGGATGTCAAGGTCAACGCCGTTCACCAGATGCTGGAACACATGAGCCGGCAGATGGACAGCTTGCGCCGAATCCTGCGAATTCAGGAAGACAAGATGAGCAAAGCGGGGATTCTGGTGGAATCCCATGCCGACATTCTGGACCGCATGTTCTGGGCGGAAGTCCCAGAAGAGGGCAAGAAAAGCGTGCTGCTCTCCAGCGAAGCAGCGTGCGTGCCATCCCGCAACATACGGCAGTATGTTGAACTGCTCCTGGAACGTGGCGACAAGCAGACCGCGGCTGACATTCTGAAGAACTACTGCACTTGCCTGAAGACCAGGGAACTCGAGCCCCGGCGCAAAATTGCCGTCGGACTCAGCCAGTTGGCCGACCTGTTCGTAGCCTTGGGCGACCTGATCGGACCCACGATTCACGCAACTGGCGAGGCCTTGGTCAGGGAGGATGATGCGGAAGTGCAAAGCCTGCTGAGCGCAGCCTTTGTCCGGCTGAGTTCGGAAGCAAGTAATTCCAAAAATTTCGCCGCCTTGAACGACGTTTGTGCCGCTCTGGAAAACCTGGCCAGGGAACGTCCGGCGACTGCACAAGATCTGCGTCCTCGAATTGGAGTAGAAAACCGCCTGCCCGAGTTCATCGAGGAAGCGTTGCCGATGGAGCACGTTTCCCGGGACCTGGTTGCGGTCCTGCGCCGCACTTTTCCTACTTCTATTGAACATCTGGCCGACCGGTTCTTTCGTTGCATGCGCCGTGAAGAATGCGACCGGATGGTGGAATTGGTGACGGAGCTGGGAGTTGAGGGAACCCAGCAGATGAGAGAAATGTTGCGGACGGGACAACCCCGAACCGCAGCGGCAATGGTTGGCCTGCTAAGCCGACTGGACGTGCCCACGCTGTTAGAGTTGTTGCCGGTTCGCCTGAAAGAGTGGAACCGGTTTTACCACGACCTGGTGGTGCGGCAGATCGCCTATGGCGCAGCCCATGATCGGGGTCGCACGCTGCTGGAGATTCTCGAACTTCTGGATGCGGCGGTCCTGCCGCAGGCGATCGATGAAATTGGAATGAGTGGTGACCGGACGACCGTGCCCCCTCTGATTGTGATGGCCGAAGCGGGTGAAACTCCCGGCCGCTCTCCGCTGATCCAGGTGAAGGCGGTGGAGTCGCTGGGCCGGCTGCGCGAACCGGAATCGGTACCCGTACTGCGAAATCTGCTGGAAGCCAAGAAGGTGTGGAAGTGGGTCCACCATCGCGAGCTGCGCATCGCGGCGGCGCAATCTTTGTCGAAGATCGATCCGCGTTATGCCAGCCAGGTCATGACAGAAAGCGGCCTCTCCCCGGGAGAGCTGTCGATCGCTCCGCTGGATGCGGCGCCAGCGTGTCCCTGGGTGCGGCAGCGCCGTTACGAGCGAATCGTGCTGCGGAAAACGCTCTCCGCAACCATCAGCAGCTCATGGGGAAAATCCAGCCTGCTGGTCCGTGAGATGAGTCTGGGCGGCGGAATGGCGACCAAGGAAGACAATCTGCGGGTTGGCTCGGAGGCGAACATCGACATTTCTTTGGGTGTTCGCCATATACGCGGACAAGTCTTGCTTCGCCGCGCGCGTGTGAACGAGGTAGGTTTTGAACTCGTCAATACTGATCTGGACAGCCGCTACCGCTTGCGCACGCTGTTGATGGAAACACTCGATCGCGCCCCGGAGATGAAAGAGAACGAGTGGGATGGGCAGCGGAAATCGTAGTTCTTCTCTCAACGAAATGTCATCCTGAACGAGCTTTCAGCTCGTGAAGGATCTTACGCACAGCCCAGCATCAACGCGGCAGTGTGCGGGAACGAGTTGGTCCCATCCATGCCACTGCCGGTACTGAACGAGTCGTAAGATCATTCGCGGCCAGAGGCCACTCAGGATGACATGACAACAATCGGTTTCCCTATTTCACCTTCGCGAAGATGATCACCAAAGTGTAGAGCGCCAGAGACTCGATCAGGGCCAATCCGAGAATCAGGGCGAGCTGGATGCCTGCACGCGCGGCAGGATTACGGGCCAAACCTTCCGCAGCCGCTGCTGTGGCCTTGCCCTGCGCGAGGGCGCAGATTCCGGAAGCAAAAGCCATAGAGAACCCGGACGCAATGGCCACCCAATTCACCGCGCTCGCGGCCTCGCCGCCCTGTGCGAACACAGGCACAGCGAAACAAAGCACGGCCATCAGCATAAACACATAACTCAAAACGCGAAGCATATTGTTGTTCCTCCGTCTATCAATTTGCCGCAGGAGGTGGTTGACGTCATCCCGTACAGACGCCCTCACACTGAACGGCGAAAATCGTGGTCAGTTATCAGCGGTCAGTGATCGGTGACTAAACCTGGTCACTAAACACTGACCACTCGTTTTTAATGCTCTTCCGCAACTGCTCCCTGGAGATAGACCGTAGTGAGCAAGACGAAAATATAGGTCTGCAGCAGGGAAACGCCGATGTGTAATCCGAGAAAAGCGATCGGAATACCTATCGGAATTAACGAGAAGAAGACCAATGTAACCATGTCGCCGGCAAACATGTTCGCGAAAAGACGGATCGTCAGTGAAAGCACTCGAGCCAAGTGGCTGATGAGCTCAATGGGCAACATGAGCCAGGCGAGCCACCAAACCGGGCCGGCGAACTGTTTCAAATATCCAATTCCGGCGTGCTTGAATCCCTGGGTTTGATAGTAGAAGAAGGCGCACAGGGCGCATCCCAGAGGGACCACGGGAACCGCGGTCGGCGATTCAAATCCGGGGATTAAACCGATCAGGTTACAAAACAGAATGAACAAACCCAGGGCCATCAGAAAGGGCGTGAATTCTTCACTGTGGTGACCGATGATCTCCTCGCTTTGTCCTACGATGAAGCCATGCGCGCCTTCGAACATGTGCTGCAGAGCGCCGGGACGGTCGACCGAGAGGCGCGAACGGACCAGAACGAAAAGCAGAAGCAGGAAAGCGAACACCAACAATTCCATAGCAGCGGAGTTTGGGATCGGGGCGTCGGGATATTTCGGCTCAATATGAAGCGAACGAAGCAGTGCCGCGACCGGGCCTGCAAAGAGATGATTCAGGATCGCCGTGAACCAAAGTTGTTCGTGCATAGAAGGCTTCTGGCTGTCAGCTTCTCGCTTCTAACCTGCACAACGAGGGCTAAACTCCGCGCGCGTAAGCCGCATAAAGCTCGTAAGCGGCTTCGCAGGCAATTCCCGCGACGGGCAAGAACAAGCCCGCAAACAATCCGTAGAGGCTCGCGGGAGAAACACCGAATATAGCATAGGCAGCGAAGGCCATCAAAAAGTAGCGAAGCAGGAAACGCAGCACGATTCCGGCGCTGGATTGCGGCTGCCCACTGCGAGTGGCGCGATCGGCCAGGGCGGACACGACGCGTTCCAGCCAGTAAAAATTGAGGTAGGCAACCGCGCAGCCGCAGGCGAATCCCAATGCCACACGCCAGCCAAGCCGCAGCCAAGCCGCAGCCGAAAAGACCAGCCCCAGCAAGATCATGAAACGCGGAATACGCGTGAGCGCTGCCTCGTAGAACGACCCGCTTCGCTCGGTTTCCAGCTCGCTCATGAACTCACAGCTTCACTGAATGGCTTTCGTAGGCGCCAATGAATTCGCGCCGGATGGGCTGCTCGGCCGTCGTGGCACCGTTAATGGGACCGCTTGGCTTTGGCGATGCGCTCGTCGATCGGTTTTCGTCCGGCAAAGCCTTCACTCACACCATGCCAGTGCGTGATGGCTTTCTCGCCCAGTTTCCAGCAGAGAAGTACGGTTCGACCATCAACCTCGCAGGGAAAATCCAGCAGGCCAATGTCCAGGTCCTTGACCTGAACGCCGGTAGAATCGATTTCCGCCAGAGCGTCCTTCACGCGCTGGATTGCCTTCTCACGCTCGGCCTTCCGCCGGGCCATGTGAATGATGTTGACCAGGATACCGCCGCGAAGAAACACACGGTGGGCGAGCTCCTGTAATTCAGTGTCCACCGATTCGATCAGCTTCTTGCCGGCAATCGAGGTGCGCAGCAGGGATTCGAGCACTGGCAGCAGAGATTGAGCTTCGTCCAGAGTAAAGCTGCGGTCAGGCATAACGTGTTTCTATTTTAATGCATCCGGGAGGTCGGTCGTTAGTCGTTGGTCTTCGTCGTTGGCACAGACCACGTAGGGACAGCCGTCCTCGGCTGTCCGGCCGAGCGCAGTTCGGCAGTTTGCTCTTTCCGAGACTGTGGAAGAGGACGTTCAGTGCGGCTTCCCGACGACTCTGAGTAGCTCAAGAATGATTACGGCGGTAAGGAAGGCCGACCCGGCGCAAAACGGGATCAACCACAGTGCCAGGAGCACTGATCCCACGTGATTTGCAAAGACTTGCAGGTCAGGAGACCTGGCTATCGTGATCCACAGACCGACGAACTCGGTGAGAAATAACACGCAACTGAGAACAACGTGCTTTCGGGTGAGTTCAATCGTCATTCACAAATTATAGGGCGGATGTTCCTGCGTGGTTTTGTAGGTTTCATCGGTACTGAAAGGCGACTGCTGATGGCTGATAGCTGATAGCTAGCGTCCGCGCGACGGGTCGGGCGAGTTTGCGGTATCTACATCTATATGGATTTGCTGGTCGGAGAGCCCCGGCGGGTAGCAATTTTTGTCGGGATTGTAGTTTGCCGGACAGGCCTGGGCAAAATCGCGTCGTCTGGGTGACTGGGCGAATTGCCAGATATCCGCGAATGCGACGCCGCTATCCCCCGGTTTGGGTGGTCTCTTCGGAAATGCGCAGCCAGGAGACGGAGGACAGGCATCATTGGTTACGAAGTAAACAATGGTACGGTTGGCAGCGTTTTGGCGAATGTCTTCGGCAGTCACGATGCTGACTCCGGGCGATTCTTGCGCGGCAATGCCGGAACAATAGATGCCGGCACGAAATCCAGAAACGTTGATCGCGTCCACCCACGAGTAGATATAGGCTTTCTGCTCGGGGAGCATCCTGCCGCCTTGCTCCTGGTCAAGAAAAATTACTGTACCGGTGGGAAACCCTTCGCGTTTGGCTGCCGAAATCGCAGCCTGAGCGTCAGATTTGCCAAGCCTGGTGGCGCGGGCAACGTGTTTCACTTGAGCGTCAAGCCGGCCATTGAACAAAACCAGAAATCCGACTCCTGCCGCTTCCAGAGCAGAGCGCTTGCCAATCCAGCTGTTGCTGTTTTCTCCCGGAGGGTTGTTGAGCCAGTAACCGGAGAAAGCAAATGTTTGGCGGATGGCTTTTAAGTTCGCATCTCCCGGGTAATCATTGCGATCGAAGCCGAGATAGGATTGAGCATTCGATGTAGGCGTAAGGCTGGAGAAAGCAAGTCCAATGACGACAATGCACGTACGGTTTTTACTCACCAATATAGAGTAGCGCACTGCTTCATAGCGTTGCGCCCTTTGCGCATCAACGCACAATCGATAAGAGAATTCTCTGAAGAGCCGCTGACTGGACCGAAGTGCAAGGTGTCCTTTGACTCCGCTGCACGACTCGCGAGCGAATCGTGCAGTTACGCTCAGGATGACATAGTGCAACGAAGCAGGCTAACCGCCGATGTGCACCATGGTACGCGAGGCGGGCACAAAATCCGGTTCTCCGATGTGGTGGCGCTCTTCTTTTTTTTGCAACACGCCACGAATGAAGTCAGCCATCTCGTCATCGGAGGCACCGCGCCGCATCAGTTCGTGCAAATCATGGTCCCAGACGGAAAAAAGGCAGGTACGAATTTTGCCGTCGGAGGTGATGCGAATGCGGCTGCAGTGGCCGCAAAAGGGGTGCGAAACCGGGGCGATGATTCCGATCTCACCGAGGCCATCATCAAAGCGATAGCGCCGCGCCGTCTCGCTGCGGGCGTGTGAAATCTCGACCAGGGGGCGATACTCCGCCATGCGCTTCACAATCTCATCCAGGGTGACCACTGTCTCTCGCGACCATACGCGGTCCTCTTCCAGGGGCATGAATTCGATGAAGCGCACTACGACACCTTCCTCTCGAGCAAACATGCCAAACGGGATAATCTGATCTTCGTTGAAGCCGCGCATCAGCACGCAGTTGACTTTCACCGGCCACAACCCGGCGCGCCGGGCCGCGCGAATTCCAGTCAGAACGTTGTCATAACCGTTGGGCACGCGTGTGATGCGGGCAAAACGGTCGGGATCGACAGCATCCATGCTCACGGTAACGCGATGCAAGCCTGCAGCTTTGAGAGGCTGCGCCATTTCAGGCAGCAAATGGCCATTGGTGGTGAGCGCAAGCTCCAGTGGGTCACCTTCGGCATCCCGCAGTTGCGAGAGCTGGCGCACAAACTCGACCACCCCTGAGCGCAGTAGCGGCTCTCCACCGGTTATTCGAACCTTCTTGATCCCCATCGCGGCGAGGACGCGCGCCATGCGCAAGTAATCAGCAAACGGCAAATCGCCATAGAGCGCGCCCTCATTTCCGGTGCGGCAGTACACACATTTGTAGTTGCAACGATCGGTGACAGAGATCCGAAGATCGGTGATGGCGCGGCCGAATTTGTCGGTAAGAACAGCCATTTTGGACTTAGCACTTAGCATTTGGCGCTTAGCATTTGGCAAAACCTTCTCTGGCGAAATGCCAAGTGCTAATTGCTAAGTGCTTCTCCTCAAGCCAGTGCTCCGGATTAGAGCCAGTCTGGAAGGGAAACACGCAGGATTACCGGCGGCGAGCATTTCCTTTCCAATGGCTTCTCGCGAAGCCGGGAGGCGCTGGCGTTTCCACCAACACCCTCGGGAGCCGTGTCCACGAACCTCTCCGCGTGACGTCTCCCTCGCCACGGTGGCCTGGGTATGCCCGAGGACGCCGCGGTCGGAAACTCAATCAATTATAGATGCAGCAAGGGGTTGGTGCGGCAGACCTTTCCCTTCTGCGCGGTAAGTCGGCGTCTGAGCTCTATTGGCAGATCAACTGCTGAAGCAAACAGCAGCCCTTCACATTCCGTCGTAATTAGGGCCGCCGCCACCTTCCGGGGGAACCCAGGTGATGATCTGATACGGATCCTGAATGTCGCAGGTTTTGCAGTGCACACAATTGGAGGGATTCAAACTGATGCGTTTACCATTCGGCTGCTCAGCGTCATCCACCATCTCGTAAACATTCGCGGGGCAAAAATTCTGGCAGGGGCTGCCGAATTCCTTGATGCATCTCACATTGCAGATATTGGTGTCGTGAATGACCAAATGGCTGGGCTGATCCTCTTCATGTTTTGTTCCCGAATGATAAAGATCGGTCAGCTTGTCGAAAGTGAGCTTGCCGTCGCCTTTGGCTGGGCCGAGGAGATAAGCCTCGTCACCGCCATCGGCACTCAAAGCGGAGAGCTTTTTCATGTGTTGATAACCAGCAGTGCCGGGGTAGCGGTTGCGCAGCCCATAGCCGCCGGTGAACTGCTGAATTCCCGCGTGAAACATTCCGGCCCAGAATCCATGCTCAAATCCCTGGTGGAAATTGCGAACTTTCCAGAGCTCGTCCCTGATCCAACTCGATTCCACTTTCGCCTGATATTGTCCGATGGTGCTGGCGGAGAAATTGTCTTGCTTTAGAGCCTCGAACGCTGTCTCCGCCGCCAACATGCCGCTCTTGATCGCAAGATGGATTCCTTTCAGGCGGGCAGAATTCAGCAGTCCGGCCGAGTCACCGACGATCATCCAGCCATCGCCGGCTAGGGGTGGCACGGCCCACCAGCCGCTATAGGGAAGAGATTTCGCGCCGTAGCGAATCATCTTTCCGCCTTCGAGCAGCCCGGCGATAAAGGGATGCTGTTTGAAATCCTGTAAAACGTGCTGGGGATCGAGGCGCGGATCTGGATACTCCAATGCAGTGACAAAACCGAGCGAGACGATGTTGTCTTTACTGCCATACATCCACGCGCCGCCATACTCTTTGGAAGTCAGCGGCCAGCCCATTGTGTAAATAACCTGTCCAGGCGCGATCCGGCCGGATGGCAATTCCCACAACTCTTTCACCCCTTGCCCAAAGGTTTGCGGATTGCGATCCTTCATCAGATCAAACCTCGTGATGAGTTGCTTGGTGAGTGAGCCGCGTGGACCTTCGGCAAGAATCACGACTTTTGCCTGCAGATCGTAGCCCGGCTCGAAGTTTGATTTCGGCTGGTTCTGTTTGTCCACGCCTTTGTCGTCTGTGCGCACTCCGGTGACTCGGTCGCCCTCAAAGAGCAACTCCGAGCCGGCGAAGCCAGTGAAGACGGTGATCCCGGTTTCTTCGACCTTGCTGCCCAGCCACTTTACGAAACGATTCAGGGAGATGACATAGTTGCCGTGATCGCGAAGGGGCGGCGGTGTGATCGGCAACTTGAAC
This sequence comes from Terriglobales bacterium, assembly GCA_035624215.1. Lineage (GTDB taxonomy): Bacteria > Acidobacteriota > Terriglobia > Terriglobales > Acidobacteriaceae > JAFAGX01. The sequence goes on along the minus strand of DASPRY010000048.1, from coordinate 83,331 downwards.
TTGCCTTTACGAGTCAGAAAGTAAACCGCTTCCTGGCTGACGGGCGCATCCAGCGGAGCCTGTTTCTCGAATCCCGGGAGCAATTCGCGCATGGAGCGGGGATCAAGAAGCGCGCCCGAAAGACAATGCTGGCCAATTTCTCGCGCCTTCTCGAGGAGGTAGATGTTTTCTTTGCTCAGCTGCTTATCAGGATTCTGTGAATTGTGCTGATCGATAAGCTGTGAAAGCCGCAAGGCACACGCCATGCCAGCCGGTCCGCCGCCGACGATGACCACGTCGGCGGGCATCTGCGGACGTTCGATTCCTTCGAGGGGCTTGCGGAAAATCAGCATTTAGCAATCAGCACTTGGCATTTAGCCAAACGGCGAATCGGATAGGTCCCAGGGAATATAAGCAGGTTTTGCTTAGGCTCCTGCTTTTGCTTTCTTCACTTCCTCAATCAGCGGAGGAACGATGTCAAAGAGGTTTCCGACGACTGCGTAATCGGCGATCTCGAAAATGGGAGCTTCAGAATCTTTATTGACCGCGATGATGGTGCGTGACCCTTTCATTCCCACAATGTGCTGAATCGCACCGCTGATTCCAAGCGCCAGATAAAGTTTAGGCGCAACGGTTTGCCCGGACGATCCAATCTGGCGGTCCATCGGCAGCCAACCAGAGTCGCAGATCGGACGCGAAGCCGCGATCTCGCCGCCCAGGGCATCCGCCAGCTGCTTGGCGAGTTCGATATTTTTCTGCTCCTTGATTCCGCGGCCAATGGAAACAATGATTTCCGCCTGGGTGAGGTCGACGGCCTGTTTGGCTTCTTTGAAGACTTCGTGCGGTCTGTTGCGAATGACGTTGTCGGGAATGTCGACCTTGACAGTTTCCACCGGAGCCGCATTCGTCCCAGCTTCGACCTTGTCGGCGCGGAAGGCCCCGTTCTGAAAAGTGACAAACCAAGGAGGCTCGCAGCCGAAGCTAACATCCGCGGCCAACTTTCCCTGGAACATCTGGCGAGTGAAAACCAGCTTCTCGCCGTGCTTTTTGTAGCCGATGCAATCGCTGATCACCGTGCGGCCCATGGCGGTAGCCAGCTTAGGCACAAAATCCCGTACCTGATAGGTGTGCGGCATCAAAAGCAGCTTTGGCTGCTGAGCTTCAATAAACTGCTTCAATCCGGCGGCAAACGCGTCCGGGGTATAAGGGTCGAGCCTGGGAGACTCGACAGCATAAACTTTCGTGACTTTCTTGCCGGCAACTTCACCGGCCAATCCTGCTACTCCACCGCCAACCACCGCGGCCTGCAGTGGCCAGCCGGTTTCCGCAGACAGAGCCTGTCCGGCGGTTAGAGTCTCCCAGGAGACGCGGTTAAGTTTCCCTTCGCGTTGCTCGACGACGACAAGAATGCTTTCAGGCATACAGAGAATTCTCAAGTTCGGATTCGGCGAAAAACCGCAGAAGTCTACAACACCCGGACCTCGTTGCGCAGCTTGTCGGCCAGCCTTTTGGCGACTTCCGCTGCGGGTCCCTCCAGAAACTCAGTATTTTTGGTCTTCTGCGGCACGTACATGCGTTCAATCTTCTGCAAGTTCGCGCTAATCGACGACTGCACATCTGCCATTGTGACCTTGCGCAATGGCTTGTTCTTGGCTTGCTTGATCCCGATTAACGTTGCGTAGCGCAGTTTGTTGATCCCCGATTGGATGGTCAGCACTGCCGGCAACGGCATGTCTACAAATTGGAAGAAACCGGCTTCGAGCTCCCGCTTCACCCGAATGCCGCTGTCGGTCCTCTCGATCTGCATAATGATGGTGGCGTGCGGCCAACCCAGTAATTCAGCCAAAATTACGCCAGTTTGCGCATAACCGTAGTCGTCTGACTGAAGACCAGTGAAAATCAGATCAAACTTGTCATCCTTGATTGCGGCAGCGAAGGCGCGCGCGGTATTGAAAGCGTCGAGGCCAACGAAGGCGTTGTCTTCGAGATGAATGGCACGGTCTGCGCCTTTAGCCAAGGCTTCGCGCAGAACCTGCTGGGCGCGCCCTGGGCCGGAGGTGATTACAACCACTTCACCGCCGTGTTTTTCCTTCTGCCGAAGTGCCTCCTCGAGCGCGTAGGCATCCGGTTCATTGACTTCGTAGGAAACATCTTCCCGAATCCAGGTGCTGCTATCGTTGAGCTTCAGGGGCGCATCTTTCTGCGGCACCTGCTTCATGCAAACCAGAATTTTCAACGAGACTCCTTGGCAAAGGCGGAAAGCGTCCGCCGCCCATCCAGAGTTGACTTAATTGACTGGTAAAACTTGCCAGTATAAACGAGTAGCACAGAAGAGAAAATCACGCTGTGATCAATCGGTGAAAACCACGGACTGCACGCCGGATATCTCGAAACGCTTGCGGCATCGCATATTCTTGCAGGCCATCAGATCGTCCTTGCGCAGCATGTAAGAGCGCGCTTTGGCAAAGCGGGCGCGGTCCCGCTCATCGGCGCGGCCCGAGAGCTGTTTTTTCTTGGTCCGTACCAACCAGGTAATCTCGTACTCGGCGGATTGCTGGCAATGAGGACAGTTTAGAGTTGCCGTTTTCTTATCCTGTTTTTCGTCGAAGAAATCTCGTTCGTCCATGGAGGTCGTTCGTCGTTGGCCGTTCGGCCTATAGGCTAATTGCGGCAAACATGCCGAAGTCTTGATTATTGCATGGCAAGGCCTGCAAATGTGGCAAGATGAGGGCGATGGCGAGGAAGAAAAAAACCAAGCAATTCCGGGCCGTGGAAGCAGTCAAAGCGCTGGCCCGCGAGCGGATCGGAGAGCCCAGGCCGTCACGTGTAGCGCCAGACCGAAGGAAAACGAAAAAAGAAAAATACAAGCCAACACTGGGAAAACTCTTAACCGAAGAGAGATAGGGATTAGTCGGCTTCGAATTACACACGTGCTAACTACGGGGAGACACTCTGGCAGGGAGACGGACCGTCAACTGTAACAGTCGTGGTGCCGCTGATTATGTTCCCCGTGGGGTCGTTGGTTTTCAGGCTGGCGGTAATGTTGGAGACTCCGCAGGCAACGGTTGGGGTCACTACGCCGGCGCTATTCACCGCTGCGACCTCGGTAACGTCCGAGGTCCATGTGACCTGGTCCGTAATGTCTTTTGTGGCGGGCGGGTGAATGTAAGTGCCTGTAGCAGTGAGCTGCGCAAACAGGGCGGGATTTATAGATCCAAAAACGATGCCCCCGGATGGGTTAACCGTGATGGCCACGAGTTTTTGCTTGCTCCCGCAACTGGGCAAACCAATGAGACAAAATGCAATTCCCAACAGACAGCCAACCGCCAACCACTTCCGGTTCATTACCACTCCTTCGCGAAGGAACCAACTACTGACTCTAATGGGGGAAGCGTCACTGTATGCGAACAAACCCGAAAAATCAAGATCACGGCTGGGTGCCGGTTCTCGGACGGCCAGCTAGTTTGCCACAGCGTCAGCGACAAATCGGGCGAACTGAGTTACATCATTCTCTGCGGTATCGAAAGAGCACATCCAACGCACCACCGACTGCTCCTCGTTCCATACATAGAAAAAATAGCGGGTCTGTATTTTAGAGATTGCACGCGAGGGAATTTGCGCGAATACTCCGTTTGCTTCTACCGGATACACAATTCTGATTTGCGGGATATCGCGGATTTTTTTCTCCAGCAAGACTGCCATTCGATTGGAGTGCTCAGCGTTTTTTCTCCATAGATCGTCCGTAAGCAGCGCTTCAAACTGCACCGAGATGAAGCGCATCTTGGAAGCGAGCTGCATCGCCTGCTTACGGATGTAGAGAAAATCCCGGCTGAATTTCTTGTCAAAAAAAATCACCGACTCCGCACCCATGGCGCCGTTCTTCGTTCCGCCAAACGACAACACATCGACGCCGAGATCGCGCGTGGCCCCGCGCAAGGTCAGGCCCAGACTAACCGCAGCATTTGCGATCCGGGCCCCGTCCATGTGCAGAAACATATCTCGTTGGTGAGCGAAGCGCGCCAAATCGCGAATCTCCCCGGGTTTATAGATTGTCCCCATTTCTGTGGCCTGGGTAATGGAAATCACACGCGGCTGCACGTGGTGCTGGTCGCCGATTCCGTGGTAGGCGCGCGCGACCGACTCAACCGTGAGCTTGCCGTCTGGAGCGGGAATGGGAATCAGTTTGCAACCAGTAAATCTCTCCGGCGCGCCGCATTCATCGGTATAGATATGCGCGCATTCGGCACAAGTCACGGCGTGATAGGTCTCGGTGAGAGCTTTGAGTCCCAGGCAGTTTGCGGCGGTGCCATTGAAGGCGAAAAAAACCTCTATGTCAGCGCCAAAATGCTTCCTGAGTTTTTCAATTGCGGCTTCGGTGTAAGGATCGTCGCCATACCCCACGACATGGCCCTGGTTGGCCGCAGCAATCGCTTTCAATATCCTGGGATGAATGCCGGCGTTGTTGTCGCTGGCAAAACTGCGGGATGGTTTCATGGCACGAACAATTTAGCAGATGCTGCTTCCGCGCGAGTATTATGGAAGGCATCCGCTACTGCGATGCTCCCTTTCAAGCTTGTTTACAGCGATGACTACTACCTGCCGATTGGGGCACACGTCTTTCCGGCTGAGAAATACGAGCGTGTCCACAAGCGGCTGATTCGGACGGGAGTGGCTGAAGCAGGAGATTTTGTTACGCCCCAGCCCGCGTCGGATCAGGACATTCTCCTGGTCCACACGCCGCAGTACGTAAACAAACTAAAAACCGGCACGCTCACTGCTCATGAAGAGTTGCAGATGGAGATTCCCTACTCGCCCGAACTGGTGCGCGCTTTTTGGCTGGCGGCGGGCGGATCGATTCTGGCCGCCGAGCACGCGCTGAAGGACCGAATCGCATTTAACATTGGCGGCGGATTTCATCATGCGTTTCCCGATCACGGCGAAGGGTTTTGCATGATCCACGACGTGGCCGTGGCGATCCGACGCATGCAGCGTAACGAGAAAATTGCCCGCGCGATGACGCTGGACTGTGATGTTCACCAAGGCAACGGGACGGCGGCCATTTTTGCGGGCGTGCGGGTTCCGTCTGCACCGCTGCCTTCGACTGGCGCGGCAGTCCTGCATCAATCGGCTAGCGCGAAGATTCGTAATGCGCATGCCGGAGACGTGTTCACCATCTCGCTGCATCAGGAAAACAACTACCCGATGTGGAAGCCACCATCCTCAATTGATGTGGACCTGCCCGACGAAATCGGTGATGACGACTACCTTGCCTGGCTGGATAATGCCTTGAGCTCGGCGTTGCGCCAGTTCGAACCGGAACTGATCTGCTATATAGCCGGCGCGGACCCATATCGCGAAGATCAACTGGGCGGGCTTGCGTTGACGATTGAAGGGCTGAAACGCCGCGATGAGCTGGTTTTTCGGGTGGCCCGAGCCCGCGACATACCCGTGATGGTTACGTATGCCGGCGGCTACGCGCAGAAGGTGGAAGACACTGTCACCATTCATTGCAACACGGTGATCGCGGCAAAAGAGACGTTCAACGCTGTAGGCGGAATCCCGAAAAATTGATCAGCGCAGAAAATGGCTGGCGATGAGTCCTCCGACTCCGTCCTGCAAGAAATGGGTGATCATGCCCGGGCGCAGGCTGCGGCGCCACTGCGCGAGCAGGCCAAACAGGATGCCGTACACGCTGATCAGCAGCATGAATTTCCAGCCCTGATATCCGTGGCTGACGCCGAAGACGATACCCTGGAGCACAATTCCGCCCATAGCAGCCCGGGTTAGTGCGGTGAATTGGTGCTGCAAATATCCGCGAAAAATAACCTCTTCGCAGAAGCCGGCGGTAAGCGCCAGCAGCAACCACAAGATGACTTCGACGTGGCCATGAGGATACAAATTGCGAATCGCCTGATTAGGTGCGGCTTTGAGCAAATAGCCCAGTCCATTGATAACGCCCATGCCACAGATGATGAGAAATGCGAGGGCGATTCCAAGATCACGAAGAAAGGCAACCGGGCGCGCCCAGCTGCCGGCGATAAGATCGCTCATGCGGAGGCCGCGACGGCTTACCCCATACCAGATGAAGGCTACAGTAACCCATTCGACCACCATGATTAGAGCGTAGCCAGCGGCACGCTGGTGAGTACTGATGCCGAGCAGATTTTGACTGCGAGCACCAGCGATCGAAAGACCGAGGAGAATAAGAAGAACAATAATGGTGTGCCAAGCGGGCGCTATGGGGCGTTGGCGTGAGTCGTTGGTTGTTTCTGTGGCGACCATATCCAGCTAGTTCACGTAGCACAGCTTGGGAAGAATGCTCGGGTACATATTAGCTGATTAGCTGTCAGGTTGGCCGCGCTATTGTCTTGAGAAATCGCCGGCTAATTCGCGTTGTTACAATAGAAATTCGGCTATGTTCGAGAACCTCCAGGAAAAACTTCAGCGTGCCTTCAAAAGCCTCCGTGGGCAGGCCGTCCTCAATGAAGAAAACATTCAGGAGGCGCTGCGCGAGATTCGTCTGGCTCTGCTCGAAGCGGACGTCAACTTCAAAGTCGTGAAGCAACTCATCGAGCGCATCCAGGCCAAGGCCGTAGGCCAGGAAGTCATGACCGCACTTTCCCCGGGCGAGCAGGTCATCAAGATTGTCCGCGATGAACTGGTGGAGACCCTGGGCCGCGATACCGCTCGTCTTAAGTTTGCCTCGCAGCCTCCGACCGTGGTCCTGATGGCCGGTTTGCAGGGCTCGGGCAAGACCACAACTTCGGGCAAGCTAGCCAACTGGTTGAAGAACGGAGGGCACCGCCCGCTGCTGGTCTCGGTTGACGTGTATCGCCCGGCGGCCCGCGAGCAGCTCAAGGTTGTCGCCCAGGCGGTGAAAGCCAATATCTATGAAGGCGAGGTTGCCGAGGCCAACACTCAGACTGTCGAACGTCTGGCCAAGGAGGCACGCCGCGAGGCGGTAAACAGTGGCTGCGATGTGCTTATTGTTGATACTGCAGGGCGTCTCCACATCGACGACCAGCTTATGGACGAGATGCAGTCACTTAAGCGGCTGCTCAGTCCACAGGAAATACTTTTCGTCGCCGACGCCATGACGGGGCAGGACGCGGTGAATTCCGCCGACGAGTTCCACAAGAAGCTCTCTCTGACCGGAGTAGTGCTCACCAAGATGGACGGCGATGCGCGCGGCGGTGCGGCACTCTCCATTCGCCGGGTTACCGGGCAGCCGATCAAGTTTATCGGAATAGGTGAGAAGTATGACGCCCTCGAACCGTTCCATCCTGATCGCATCGTGTCCCGCATTTTGGGGATGGGCGACATTCTTTCGCTGATCGAAAAAGCAGAACAGCACGTTGATAAGAAGAAAGCCCAGGAGATGGCCAGCCGAGCGCTGGCCGGCGATGGCTTCTCGCTGGAAGATTTCCGCGATCAACTGCGCCAGGTGAAGAAGATGGGATCGATCCAGAACATTATGGGGATGCTGCCGAACGTCGGACCATTCGCGGGATTACAAAAACATGCCGACAAAGTAGATGAAAAGCAGCTCAATCGGGTTGAAGCCATCATCAATTCGATGACGGCGCACGAACGCATTCATCACGAAGTCATTAATGGCAGCCGGCGCAAACGCATCGCGCGCGGTTCTGGAACCAGCGTGCAGGAAGTGAACAATCTGCTGCGTCAATACGCGCAAATGAGAAAAATGTTCAAGCAAATGGGCAAAGCAAGCTTCGCGCGAAAGCTTGCGGGCATGAAGTTGCCCGGCATGTAGCCGGAGGTGCGGCTACACTTCAGCCGTGACGAGCTGGAAGGCACACTGGCCCATGCTCGCCAACGGCCTTCCCCAGACGGTCGCCATCCTAGCGCAGCCGTCCTGCCGAATGATCTGCATTTCTGCGGCATCGAATGGTTTGGACAGTCGCATGCTCTCCCGCAAAAGGGTGAGATCTCCGGCTCGGCGCAAATTCGACGGAATAATGCTCTTGCCAATCAGCGTCTTCACATCTTGTCCAAGCAATTCAGCAAAGACTCGACTGGCCCGAAGCACATTTCCATTCCGGCTGAGACAAGCTACCCCGAATGGAAGATGATCCAGCATGGTTCGCCATTGCTGAACCATGGCGGTTAGCCGGTCTTCCTTTCCCAGGAATCGGCGTGCAATCTGGACTGTGGCCAGAAGTTCGTATTGGTGGACCGGCTTGGTGACGTAGTCGTCAGCCCCCGCATCCAGAGCGGCCAGCTTATCGGATTGTTTGCTTCGTTCACCCAGCAAAATGATGTATGTGTAGTCTGGGGCGGCGCGTTCTCGAATCGCCCGGCAGATTTCAAGACCATTGAGCTTGGGCAACATCCAATCTACGATGATCAGCCGTGGCGGCTGATCTGCATTCAAACGCTCCCATGCTTCCGCCCCGTCAGTGACGCAGCAGATTTCCAGGCTGGTGTTTGCCAGCGTCTGGACAATAACGTGCCGCGACAGGGCGTCACGATCTCCAAGCAGTGCTTTCATGCGCATGTGCTCGCAAGGGTGATTTTGGCCGATGACGCCATCCGATATTGACCTACATCTTCCATCGGCAAGTATTGCCAAGAGATGAGTACTGTAGGAACTGAGATTGCCCTTTAAAGGGAACAATGGGGAAAGGCAAGAATCTGGCGGGAGTACCGCCGTTTTAAGAGACTGAATGGATGGAAGGCAGTTGACTTACCGCTTTCGACATTGTGAGAGCAGCTGTGTACAGGCGTACACGGCTGCGGTGCGTGGCATGGGGACGCCGACCCGCTCGCCAAGCTCGACAATCGCACCCACGATGGCCTCCAACTCCAAGGAGCGGCCAGCCTCCAGGTCCTGAAGCATGGAGGTCTTGTGTTCGCCGACTTTGGCTGCTCCGGCAATGCGCTGCTCGATCGAGACGGGCAAGTCCAATCCCAAGCGCTTAGCCACGGCGGCGGCTTCACACATGATTTCTCGTACCAACTGGAGAACATCGGGATGCGTCGTCATCTGCGCCAACGTAGCTCCGGTAAGCGCGCTTATCGGATTGAATGCAAGATTGCCCAGGATCTTGACCCAGATTTCGTTGCGCATGTGGGTAGTGACGGGCGCGCGCAGTCCGGAGGCGACCAGGGCCTCGGCAATCTGTCGGCTACGATGAGTGCGCGTTCCATCAGGCTCGCCCAGTGAAATGCGGTTACCCTCGATGTGCTGAATTACTCCCGGCGCGATAATTTCGGTGGAAAAGTAAACAATGGATCCCAGCACGCGTCGCGCTTCGATGGCCGAGGAGATGACGGCGCCCGGATCGATGCGCTCCAAACGGAGACCGTCCCATTCGCCGCCGAAGCCCTGAAAAAACCACCACGGCAGCCCATTCTGCGTGCTCACGACCGTAGTCTCTGGTCCCAGCACAGGAGCCAGATGAGGGGCGAGTTGCGTCAGACTGTGGGCCTTGACCGCCAGGAACACTACGTCGACGGGACCGACTTCATGGAGTGTGCCAGCTATGTGGGGATGAGCTGCAAAATCGCCGGCAGGGCTTTTCACCTGCACGCCACGTTCATGCATGGCCTTGAGATGCGGTCCGCGAGCAAAGAGGGTGACGTCAAACCCCGAACGAGCCATCAATGCGCCAATGTATGCCCCGATGGCGCCGGCTCCCGCGATGAGAAATTTCATCCCTGCTCTTCCAGAACTGCCGCGGCGACCGCGCGCCGCCGAATCTTGCCGGTTCCGGTGGTGGGAATGCTTTCGACAAAGTAGATCCTCTTGGGGGCTTTGAATTCGGCCATATGTTCACAGCAATACTTCAGCAGGGCGGATTCCGTCAAGCTTCCGGGCTGGTGTAATACCACCGCAGCCGCGACCTCTTCGCCGAGAGTGGGATGCATATATCCGAATGTAACTGCGTTTGCGACTGCCGGATTCTTAAGCAGCACTTCGTCGACTTCGTGGGGCGCAATATTCTCGCCGCCACGGATGATGATGTCTTTGATGCGGCCGGTCAGATGCAAATAGCAATCTTCATCCAAAAACCCCTGGTCGCCAGTGCGAAACCATCCGTTTACAAACGATCTGGCGTTGGCCTCGGGATTGTTTTCGTATCCCCGAAAAACATTGGCTCCCTGGATCACAACCTCGCCGCGCTGCCCGGTGCTCAGGTGATTGCCTAACGCATCCATGACACTGATGCGAATCCCAGTACCTACGCCAACTGAACCTGGGCGGCGGCAGCGAGGTGGCAAGGGATTGGAGGTCATCTGATGGGCCGCTTCGGTCATGCCGTAAGCTTCCACGAAGGGGACGCCGAAAATCTCTTCCATCTTGTGAATGGTCTCTGCGGAAAAGGGCGCACTGCAGGAGCGGATAAATCGCAATGAGTGGGGTTCGCTGGCCTGCTCCCGGGTGCGTGCCAGGATGAGCTTGTGCGTCGTGGGTACGCCCGAATACCATGTCACTCCGTACTCGCGCACCATGCGCCAGAACGCCAGCGGATTAAACTTGGAGGGCAGTACGACGGCGCCTCCGGAAAGCAGTGTGGCCATGGTCGAGGCCATGATCCCGTGGATGTGATACAGCGGCATGATGCACAGGGAGACGTCCGCTTCCGAGAGCATGTAGCTGTTGGCAATGTTGGCCGCCGAAACCGCCAGGTTGAAGTGGCGAAGGGGCACACGCTTCGGCCGGCCGGTGCTGCCACTCGTGTGCAGAATCAGGGCAATGTCATCCGGAGTCGGCGGATTGGCCGAGACGCCCTTAGGAGCATCCTTCAACCGAACTTCCCCTTGGCTGCTCATCTCGACTGAGAAGACCGGAATACCCAAATCGGCAGCCGCGCTGCGGGCATACTCGGCCTCCGCCGGTGGGCAGATCAACAAGCGAGCGCTGGTGTCACGGAGAAAGAAGAGAAATTCCTCGTAGGGATAAGACGGGTTCAGCGGTGCAGCCGTTCCTGCGATGGAGGCTGCCAAGAAACTTACGACGGCGGGCAGACCATTGGGCAAAGCGATGGCTACGCGATCACCGCGCCGGATACCGGCTGCAGCCAGAGCGCCAGCCATGTCCTGGACTTGCCGCCGGAGCGCATCGAAGGTGAGGCGGACTTCCAGTTCGGGGAGTACAACCGCGGTGTGACTGTCGGCAAACTGCAGAACGTCAAGCAGCGTTTCTACAGCTTTTAGCGTCATGGGCATTTAATCTTAACCTGCATTGGGGTTGATTCGATGAGCGAAACCGAGTTACCTGTTGCTCTTGGGGGAGCGCTTCATAGGCCTGACCAGCGCCCCCGACAGGTGCGGGACTAACTCTACAATCCCTAGAAGAACCTAGTCGAAAGCACACATCGTCGCCAAGATTATTGTTCTGATCTGCCTGATAAAAAGCTTCTATCGCAAGAATCTGCAGGTCACGAGATGCTGGTGGAGGCTGGCTCCCGGAGTTGATATCAGCAGACGTTCATCGGTGACGGGCATCACTGCTATACCGGGAAAATGTTTGTAGCATCTCGCGTCATTCCCGCGGTTAACTTTGGATGCGGGGAGATTCGCAAAAGAAGTGCTGACGGCTGGATCGTGGTACATCACGTAGGCAGGTTTGGTGCAGCGACAACGGATGACGAGGGCCAGGCTCTGGGTCGAACCCGCGGGGCGTCGCGTTCAAAGTGAAAACGGGTCTTGACAAGACTAGCGTGGTCGTGGTAAACCGGCAGCCCTGCGGAGTGGTCTGCTTTTCATACCGGAAGGCGCACTGGTCTCCGCTCCATCGTTCGTCACATGTTTAGCCGCTCGTTCGCTTGCCTGACAATTCTGTCGTCACGGCGTGAGATCGTTTGTCACTTTACCTCGGGAGAGGAAAAATGCGCTCGCTAATAAGCTATGTCGTGCTGGGAATGCTGTTCGTCGCCGCTTCACTGGCTCAGGCTCAGCAAGCTACGGACCCATCCGCGTCCGCCTCATCCGGGGCAAGCAAGGAGGAGGTCAACGAGCTGCGGAAGGAGGTTGCCGAGCAGCGAAAGACGATCGAGGAGCTTAAGGCAGTGGTGCAAAAGCTGGTGGACGGTAAGTCCCGGACTGGCGACAGTCAATCGATCACCGAGGTGAAGCCGATATCCCAGGTGAGCGCTGCACCGGGCGATGCCTCAGATAGCGTCAATGCCAGCGAGGCTCACCTGGTGCACACGGTTCTTGTGGAACCCGATCCTGTGGCCTACCCAGTCGTCGATCAGGCTCAACCGGCGCCGGCCAAGAAGGACACTGCCCCTCCGCTCACCGCAGGATGGAACGGGGAGCACTTTTTCATCAGAAGTGCCGACGGCCAGTTCAGCATCAGCCCTTATGGCTATGTGGATACTGATTACCGCGCTTACAAGGGTGATGGGGCGCCGGCGGACACATTTCTGGTTCGACGCGCCCGGTTCGGCTTCCAGGGCAATTATGGTTCGCATTTCGATTTCGCGTTACTAACCGATGCCAATTCCACCACCGGCGCGATTGTGCGTGACGTTTACCTCAACGTCAGAATTAAACCCGAGTTCCAGTTCCAGGCCGGCCAATTTAAAGAGCCTTTCGCCCAGGAAACCGGAATCGGCGCCACCAACCTGGATTTTGTCGAGCGCGGTTTGCAGTCGTTGCTTTATCCCTGCGCAGTTACGGCTTACCGTTGCCCGGGCATCACGCTCCACGGCGACATTGATGGCGGCGTTTTTCAGTATTGGGCTGGAGCGTTTAATGGCCGTGGGGGCGTTACCGCCAACGTTGTCAATGAACCCGAATTCGTAGGCAGGTTGCGGTTTTATCCTTGGAGGAAGACCAGCAATAGCTGGTTGAAGGATCTAGCCTTCGGCGGATCGGTCAGCCATAGCCGCGCCCGCGGCCTTTCCGGTGATGTCAGCTTCTCGGGCACACTTCCTGACGCTACTTATACTTTCTTCCCGCAACTCGCGATCAACGGACCCATCGAACGCTACGAAGGTGAATTTACCTACATCAAGGGTCCATACGCGTTGCGCGGCGAGTATGTGCAGCAACAGGAACAGCGCTATGACGTAGGCGCTGAGACGCCGGGCGGCTTGGGATTCCTTAATCTTCCTGGAATCGGCGCCAAGGCTTGGAACATCGCTACGACGTATCTGCTGACCGGAGAAAAGCGGCCGGAAAACGGCACGCCGCGCGTGAAGCATCCGCTGTTTGGTCCGGACACTCCTGGCGGCAAAGGACGCGGTTTGGGAGCGTGGGAAATCGCGATCCGCTACTCCGGCATTCAGGCCAACGCTCCGGCGGCGAACTTCCTGAATTTCTACACTCCAGGTTTTGTGCCTCAGTACGACTTTCACACCGATCAGATTTCGTTCGGCTTTAACTGGTACCTGAATTATTGGATCAAATACCAGTTCAACGTGAATATCGACCAACTGCACCAGCCCAGCACGATCGGGCAGTTGCCACAGAATTTCTACGTATTGATGCAGGAGTTGCAGTTCCGATTCTAGGTCGCAGAACGGTAGGCCCGTGGTTTCGTATGAGGGTTAACAACGGACTGGTTACAGCTTGGTCCTGAAGGGAAAGTTTCAGGAGGAGATTCGATGAGATCGAGGATTCTACTTACTGTTCTTCTCACCGCGTTATTTGTGATCGCGAGTGGATGCGGCAACGTGCCGAATTGTCCCGTGTGCGGTACCACCACCAACGGCGCCTACGCTGACATCATCAACATCCCGGTGCCGGAGCACAATCCAACCGGCGAACCCGGCGGTCCCTTCAACTCCTTCGACATCAGCTGGGTCAACGCGCCTACCCACCGGGACTACGTTTCAGACCGAATCGGCCTGGCGGTGGTGGTCGTGGATACTGTGAACAACATCGCGGTTAATGCGATTCAGGGGAGCAATGCGGTGACTAACGCGGGCAATGCCGCGAGCCCGTGCTTCAAGGATCCAGTGACCGGGAACGATGTGATTCCGCCGAATGCGGACGTATTTGGCAATTTCATCCGATTTGCATGCAGGACGGATATGTCTACGGCGACCCCTCCCGGGCCCACGTTCCATCTGGTCACTGGCTTTGGCGCAAATCACAACTTCGGCGGATTTCCCGGCGCGCAGTGCTGCGCCGCCCGGGCTAACGGCGTCAATCCGATGTCGGGGCCGGATGGTGAAGAGGTTACGCCAGATGGGAAGACGCTGTTCACCGGGGTGGGTTCCTCGAATGTGGCAGCCTTTGATTTGACCACGACGCCCCCCACCGTGATCGCAATGGTACCTACGGGCGTATCGGGAGATTATGACGGACCGCTCGGAATTGCCCCTTGCGTCGCTTCCTGGAACGGTGAGGCTGGATCGGCGGCGGACTGCGGCGACGATCGGGCCGACGAACTGGCCTACGACCCCATCCACCAGGTTCTTGCTGTCATCGATGGTGATCCTGGATTGCCTTTTGTCACGCTCATTGACATGTCAGGTGTGGTGGCGAGAACCAGTCACTGCCCACCCATAGAAGCGACGCTGGCATACGGACCCCACCCACCTGGGTACAATGCGGCTACCGGTACTTATCCCTTTCCATCCGTACCGGGAGGGCCTTTCTCCTATCCGCTTCAAGGGACAGGAACCGGTCTCCCGGGAACCGTTGGGGTCTCAGGGTTCGGACCGGCGCCGGTGTTGGATCCGGGAGTCGCCGGCACATCGTTCAACCCACCGAGCTGCATCGTTGGGCAGATCTACTATGACGGCGCGGGGGGATTAAACTCGTCATCTACTTCGCCCGGTACGTTCGGGCTCAATCCTAGCGTTCCGGTGGACACAGTGCCGGGTAACGGCGCAAATCCGCTGACCACAGCCGGAACATTCCCTTGCCCCGACCCCTCGAGTCCGCATGTGTTCAGTGGGGTTTCAGGTGGCCCGGCTGACGGTGTGACTGGGCTCCCCGGCATCGGCGTGACCCCCACCGGAGTCCCCTACACGATTCCATGCCATCACGGACCCATCGTTGATCAAACATTGGGCACATTCTGTAACCAAGCCACGCCGGGCAGTAATTGTGCTGGCGCCATATCTCCGGCCGGCTTGGGCGGGATGGTGTGGAACCCGAATACAGGCCACCTGCTTTTGACAAATCCCAACTCCATCGCGATCACAAACATTGGAAGCGTCGACGAGATCGACCCTCGGCTCGGCAATCCGAATGGGCCAGTTGTCGTCAATAGTTTTGTCCTGCCGAATTGCATGGCCACCAGCATTGTCCAAGGACCGGGCGATAATTTCCTGGTTGGCTGCGCCGATCATGACGGTACAGCTTTCCCGCCGAATGAATATGTCATCAACGGTACTACCGGACAGATTATTACCGAAATCACGAATGTGGGAGGGGTGGACGAGATTTGGTATAACTCGGGCGACAACAAGTACTACACGGCGTCGCGCGACATGCCGAATGGCCCGGTTCTGGGCGTGATTGATGCCGACACAAACACTTGGCTGGTCAATGTACCGACCAACACGAATTCGCACAGCGTCGCCGCCGATCCCGGCAACAATCATATCTTTGTGCCTATGCAAGCCGGCGGCATCTGCACTACCCAAAGTGCCAACGGCTGTATCGCGGTCTTTGCGGAGCAGTAGAGACTTTGAATAGGATGTCCCGGATCCCAAAATCGGGATCCGGGCATCCTGACCAATTGCAGGAGCCATGACAAGAAGCCGTGCTATAGTTCACTCAGAACGAGAATCTGTAGCAGATGTGGGGTTAGAAGTCATGCACCGTATCCGCGCTTGGGTCTTCCAAAATTCTGTTCTCGTGACAGCGCTGTTGGTCGTTTCTGCTTCTCTGGCCTCGGCGAAGGATGAACCACCGAAGCCGACAGATGTTCCCGCTACTGTCATTGCGCACTTGCCGCTTCCTCAAGCCACCGGCAGCCAGATGTTGCTGCAGAAGGAAAATGGAAGGAATTATCTTTACCTACAGCAGGCTTCAAAGCAAGGCTTCATGATTGTGGATGTCACCGAGCCCGAGAAGCCGAATTTGCTTAAGCGGACTGCAGAAGCGAATCAGGCCACGGCTGGTAATCTTGAGATGATCAGTCCGGACATTGCCATTGCCGAGGCTCCGGAAAAGAAGCCAACCACACTGACCAGCAGTAATCATCCGACTGAGACGGTTCGGGTTTTGGATTTAACCGATCCGCACAATCCCAAAACTCTGCAGGAATTTACCGGGGTCACCGGCCTGCTTCCGGATGGCAAGCATGGTCTGATTTATCTCACCAACAACCAAGGACTTTGGGTTCTTCGCTACAACCGTCCGGCACCTCTCGAGCCCGAGAAGCACAAGAAGCCGTGTGATTCGGAGTCACAAATCGCCGCCATGCCCCCGGATTGCGACTAGTTTCGTATTTAGCGTGGCACAGGTCGCTCTGCAAACTGGCGAATAGTCTCCCGAGCACCTCTTACTAAGCGTCTTGATCGAATTCACGGTGATAGTCACCGAGGTAGCCACCCCGGACCGGGCTAGATAGTCCGAACTGGTGCTCAAGGTTGGTGACTGGACGCCGGTCACTTCAACCTGCTGCCCCAGGTAGTTCCGGAGCCTTATTTTCTTGTTTCCCTGAAGTTCGTAACTGTTGCCTTGATCTGCCTGAGTCAGAATGTAATCGGTGGATTGTTTGGCGACGCATCCTCTCGCTGTGATCTCGTCTTTGCTCTTTTTTGCATTGCCCGTCGATTGGCCGGAATCCGAAGTTTGTGCACTGAGTGAAATGCTGAGGCACAGGGCCAGCAAAAACAATGCTCTTTTCATTGTGGCACCCCCACCAGGAGCGAATTGCCTCCACGAGATATGATGCCAAAGCTATTAATGATGTTACCCCTGACAACTTGCTCTCGGCTCGTTGCTACGTAAATTCATGGTCGAGCGGACGGGTTCTTTCGTAACCTCGGACACGAGCGGGCAAAGTGGGATAGTGTCAGAAGCCCGAATGGTGAGATTTGCCCCACGCAACACGGTTACGCGCGCACCCCGCGTGAAACTCGCGGGAACGGTGCTGACTTTGCTGCTGCTTGAGAATGGGCGCCAGCTCCGTGCTGACCTGCACCAACTGTCCATTACTGGAGGTTTGCTCCACCTGGAAAAGCCGCTGGACGAAGGCATAAGTGTTGAGCTGGCGTTTCACATAGGAAAAAACACAGTGCGAGGCAAAGCACGCATGTTGTTTCCGATCTGGGCAACACAGGGCTGTCTCCAGCCCTTCGAGTTTGACGGCCTTTCCGAAGAAGAGACTCGGAACCTGCAACTGGACCTGCAGCAGTTATTGGATTCTTCGACGGCCTCGGCTTCGCCCCCGACCGAAGTTGTGCCTGCCTCAGACTGAACTGCCGCGCGCGTCAATCCCACGCAGTTACAACACCAGTTAGACATTCGCCGCTCTTGTAAAATCGAAGCACACTCATTTGGAGAAAAACTGATGGAACATCAACATTCCCCAGGCTTTCTGCGGATAGTCAATGACGCGCGCAAGCGAATCAAGGAAACTACGGTCGACCAAGTCAAAGCACGGCTCGATCGCAGCGAGAAGTTTGTGCTAATTGATGTGCGCGAAGAGAGTGAGTATGCAAAAGACCATTTGCCCAACGCCATACATCTGGGCAAAGGAATTATCGAACGCGATATCGAGCAACGCGTGCCCGATCCCAACACAGAGATGATCCTGTATTGCGGAGGCGGTTTCCGCTCCGCCCTGGCAGCAGACAATCTGCAGAAAATGGGCTACACCCGGGTGATTTCGATGGATGGCGGCATTCGGGGCTGGCGGGAAAGGAAATTCCCGCTCGTCAAAGGCTGAATTCTTGGCGCAGTAACCTCGGTAACTTGAGGGAAAGTGCCCAAAAGATGACCATAAGAGCGGGCGCTGTTACCACCCGTATTCCATTTGGCAGTCATCAACAGGGCGCTATGGCGGAAAAATCCGATTCCTTACAGGCTGGGGCTGCGGCAGCAGCAACCCTTGCTCCTGACAAGTCCGTGGAATTTGTCCTGAGCCAGGCCGATACTCCCGAGCAATTCGTCGCGGCTTTGGCGAAATTGTTTGCCGTGCGCTTGAACGAAGTCGCATTGTTGCGCCTGGAGAAGGGGCTGTTGAAATTTGTGCTCCCGGAACAGCTTAAGACGGCGGGATCGATTCCGGTTTCAAGCTCTTCGTCGGTGGCCGCGCATACCGCGTCCACCAAGAAAACCGAGCTTTTCAACTCCTTCACCAAGGTGAAACATGCCCGGGTGTTTGAGACGGTGAAGCTGCCGAGCGATTCGGACGACCAAAGCGAACAAGGCTCCATTCAGAAGCTGATGTCCGCGCCGGTGCTCAACATGCAGGGCAGAGTACTAGGTGTAATTCAGGTTTGTCGCAAGGCTTTTGACGCGACTTTGGCTGGTCCGGACTTTACCGGGGCAGATCTGCAGCAACTGGAGCTCGTGGCCAAAGTCGCCGCTAAGAAGCGGTTCATGAAGGAGTAATCCCTCCGAGACGTTCGCCCCGATTGCGGAACGACAATCTCATCATCGATCCCTCCTAGCTGCGGTTATTTTTCGCTGAAGTGTAAGTGTCGCCTTTGTTCATAGCGGTATCAAGGCCATGTTTTTCGGCTTGGGTGAGAGGCCGTGACGACCCTTTTGGGAGGTCACCGAGGGGAAGGGGTCCGATAGCAACTCGCACCAACCGTAAAACTTCGATCCCAATCGCCGCCAGCATGCGGCGGATGTGACGATTCTTGCCTTCATCCAGTACGATCTCGATCCAGGTATTCTTTTGGCCTGTCCGCAGAATGCGCGCGTTCCTGGCACGCAGGTGCAGCCCAGTGGCGATGCTGATCCCGTCAGTGATCTGCGCAATCAGATTCTCGTTTGCAACGCAGGCAACTTGCACGTGGTAAGTCTTGTCGAGGTGGGTTTCTGGCGATGAGACGCGAGCCGCCCATTCCGAGTCATTCGTCAATATAAGCAGGCCTTCGCTTGCCTTATCCAAACGCCCAACTGGGGCAACCCACGGAAGTTCGTCTTGCAGGCAGGAGTAAACAGTTTTGCGGCCTTGCTCGTCCGCGGCGCTGGTGACCACGCCACGTGGCTTATTCACCATTAGATACAGCATCGATTGTGCTGCGATTGTCCGGCCATCCACTTCTATGAGGTCTCGATCTAGGCGCACAGGGGTTTGAGGATCACGGCGAATCCGGCCATTCAACTTCACATGACCGGTTCGGATCAGGTCAGAAGCCCGCGAGCGCGAGCAGTATCCTCGCTTGGAAAGGGCACGCGCCAGACCAACCTGTTTCAAACAAAGACCTCCGCGCTTAATGCTAAACGAGGAACCTCAAACCGATGTGGCCGCTATAAAATTACCTTCATGCTTGACCAACATCGTTTTTTGTTGTTCGTCGGCGCGGCCACAATGCTCGCTATCGCGCCTGGCCCAGGGATGTTGTATGTGCTGGCTCGCAGCCTGGCGGGTGGGTGGCGGGAAGGAGTGTTTTCTGCAGCCGGAACTTTTGTCGGCGGTCTTGTGCATGTCGTTGCCGCGGCCACTGGTTTGTCGATCTTGCTCGCAACATCCGCCGCTACGTTTGCAATGGTGAAATATGCCGGCGCCGGGTATCTGGTCTATCTCGGTATCCGAATGATTATAAGTGCCCGAAGCGACACGGAGTTTACCTCGGCGGCCCAAGCGGTACGACGCAGTCCCTTATGGCAGGGCGTGGCCACCGAAGTTCTGAATCCGAAGACCGCGATTTTCTTTCTCGCCTTCATTCCGCAATTTGTGAATCGAGCTAATGGGAGTTTTCGGCAGTTTCTTCTCTTGGGCACGATCTCGATCACGCTGAATACCTGTGCGGATTTGCTGGTGATCCTGCTCGCCTCGCCGATTGGAGCACGGCTCCGCGCTTCTGCCGCTCTGCGCAGGAGACAACGCGCCGCAACTGGGCTGACATTGGTTGGCTTGGGTGCATATCTTGCCCTATCAGATAGCAAGTAGGGCGATTCCTGCTACGCCAGCCGGACGAATCAAGCGCTCTACGATAAACTTGCAGATATCGGAAACGTACATAGAAAGCGCACACACTAAGTCGGGTCCGCCTCGGCTTTTTGTGTTTGAGAAAACGAATGCCTGAAAATGTGAACCTGCATGTTGCCGTCATCGGCGCCGGCCCCGGCGGCTACGCTGCTGCATTTCTTGCTGCCGATCTGGGCATGAAAGTCACGTTGATTGACAAGGAGCTGAACCCAGGCGGCGTGTGTCTCTACCGCGGGTGTATCCCGTCCAAGGCTTTGTTGCATGTGGCCAAGCTGATCGACGAAGCCCGGCATGCGACGAATTGGGGCATCGAGTACAGCAATCCGAAAATTGATATCGCCCGACTCCGGTCGTGGAAAGAAAGCGTAGTCAAGAAGCTCACCGGTGGATTAGGACAGCTCTCCAAGCAACGAAAGGTTGAATACATTCAAGGCCAGGCGGCATTCGAGAACTCCAATACGCTGCGGGTAAGGCGGACGAATGGCGGTGAAGATTCGTTGGCTTTTGACCGCATCATCATTGCGACGGGATCGCGGCCGGCGGTGATTCCCAGTCTCAGGCTGAGCTCGCCGCGCATGATGGATTCGACGGCTGCCCTGGATGTCAGCGAAATTCCGGGCGGATTACTCGTCGTCGGTGGCGGATATATCGGCCTCGAGCTGGGTACGGTTTATGCCGCTCTCGGCACCAAGGTCTCGGTGGTCGAAATGCTTCCCGGACTTCTGCCGGGAGCAGATCGCGATCTGGTGTTGCCGCTGCACAGGCGCATGGAGAAGATTTTCGATTCGATTATGGTCAACACGACGGTAGCGGCGGTGAAAGAAGAATCAAACGGAATCCGCGTCACCTTCGATGGCGCGGAAGTGAAAGAACGCGAGAAATTATTCGGCAAGGTTCTGGTATCGGTGGGGCGCAAGCCGAATTCCGAAATCGCCGGGATGGAAAAAACTCGGGTCAAGATTGGCGAGCGCGGGTTCATCGGGGTAAATAAACAGTTGCAGACGGACGATCCCGCCATCTATGCCATCGGCGATGTGGTCGGTGAACCTATGTTGGCCCATAAGGCTTCACATGAAGGGCGCACTGCAGTTGAAGCGATCGCCGGACACAAAGTCGCGTTTGAGCCGAACGCGATTCCGGCGGTTGTGTTCACCGACCCCGAGATCGCCTGGTGTGGCTTGACCGAGACGCAAGCTCAAAAGGATGGCAGGGAAGTCAAAGTCGCCAAATTTCCGTGGGCCGCGTCCGGACGCGCTATGACTCTCGACCGGACCGAAGGAATGACGAAACTGCTCTTCGATCCTCAAAGTGAACGAGTGCTGGGAGTGGGCATCGTAGGAGTTGGCGCAGGGGAACTGATTGCTGAAGGCGTTCTCGCCATGGAAATGGCGGCTACTGCGACCGATGTTGCGCTCAGCATCCATCCTCATCCCACGCTGTCGGAGACGATCATGGAATCTGCAGAGATGTTCTTCGGCACTAGCACGCATGTCTACCGCCCGAAGCGGTAAAGCCTTGGTTCAACCTGCTCCGCATCACAGGCTTATCCCCCAACGTACAGCTATACTGGACTGCCTTATCCCGCAACGGAGGTTACCGTGCACGCGATTCATCTGTCTGTCTTGATTTTTCTCTTGCTTGCTGTCTCCCTCGAAGCGCAGCAAGCTGAAAGCACTGCTGCGAAATCCGCTCCGGCTCAGACGAAACCGGCATGGATGGCATCATCGATCACCAAGATGGAAACCGAGCTCACGGCGAAGTACGGCGACTCGCAGAAAGCGCGTTTGCAGCGCGGGTTGCGCCAGGTAAGCGAATTCTGGCGCGCCGCGGATGGCGATGCAGCCAGCTTTGAGGAGTTCGTGCGCACTAACTTTGCCGGCGATCAGGCAACACTCGATACCATGTTCAACCGTTATCAGCGGTTGCTTGAACAGCTCGATGGCCACATGCACGAAATCAATCGCGAGTTGCGGCAGCAGCAGGATCTGGATGCCGGGCCCGTGCTCCCATTCGATGAAATCTTTGCCGGCTACGATCCCTCCGCGCATGTGATCGATGATTTCTTCAACAACAAGCTGGCTTTCATTGTTCTGCTAAATTTCCCGCTGACGACTCTAGAGGAACGGCTGCACGATGGTCCCGGCTGGAGCCGCCGGCAATGGGCTGAGGTGCGGCTGGCGCAGCGTTTTGATAAGCGCATTCCTGCCGATGTGAACCTGGCCATTGCCCAGGCTGGATCGGATGCCGACGCTTACATTGCGCAATACAACATTTGGATGCACCATCTGATCGACAATCGCGACCAGCGCCTTTTCCCGCCCAAGATGCGCCTGCTCAGCCACTGGAACTTGCGCGATGAGATCAAGTCCGACTATGCCGACGCGCAAAGTGGCTTGGCCAAGCAGCGCATGATTCAGCAGGTTATGGAACGGATTGTTACGCAGACTATTCCTGAGGTGGTGATAGATAACCCGCAAGTTGATTGGAATCCGTTCACCGATGAAGTGCGTCCGGCGGCGGTGAAGGACTCCGATTTTTCGGGCAAGAGTTCCACTGTCAACCCGAACCCTGAGCCGGACACGCGTTACGCCAAGTTGCTCGGGACATACCTTGCATCAAGAAAGGCCGATCCGTACTCGCCGACCGCCCCCACCTTGATAGACCGGCGTTTCGACGAAGATCGGGAACTTCC
The DNA here is from genome assembly GCA_035624215.1 of Terriglobales bacterium. Taxonomy (GTDB): domain Bacteria; phylum Acidobacteriota; class Terriglobia; order Terriglobales; family Acidobacteriaceae; genus JAFAGX01. The sequence goes on along the minus strand of DASPRY010000048.1, from coordinate 60,610 downwards.
CGAAGCTCGCGTTCGGGCGATGCTTGAGCAGGTGGTGAGTTCGCCGCTCGCTACGCAAACCGCCAAGCTAATTCAGACGCGGCTGGGGCGTCGGCTTGAACCATTCGACATCTGGTACAACGGCTTTCGTCCGGGCAGCAAATATAGCGAGGCTGAGCTGGATGCGATCGTGGCGAAAAAATATGCCACTGCCGAGGCCTACCAGAAAGATATTCCCAATCTGCTGATGAAACTGGGTTTCTCGCCCCAGCGTGCTCAATATGTTGCCAGCAACATCGTGGTTGATCCGGCTCGCGGTTCCGGCCACGCGATGGGAGCGGAGATGCGCTCGGAAAAGGCCCATCTGCGCACTCGCGTAGAAAAAACCGGGATCAACTACAAGGGTTTCAACATTGCGGTTCATGAGATGGGCCATAACGTGGAGCAGACATTTTCGCTGAATGATGTCGATTACACCTTGCTGAGAGGCGTGCCCAATACGGCATTCACCGAGGCGCTGGCATTTGTTTTCCAGGCACGAGACCTGGAGCTGCTGGGTTTGCCGGCTCCTGACGCCGAAGCTGAAGCGGAAAAAACTCTGAATGATTTTTGGGCAACCTACGAGATTTCCGGCGTGGCCCTCGTAGATATGGCCGTGTGGCACTGGATGTACGATCATCCGCAGGCCACGCCGAAGGAACTCGACGCGGCGACCGTTCAGATTGCGAAGGACGTGTGGAACCGCTACTACGCGCCGGTTCTCGGAAAGAGAGATGTGGTATTGCTCGGAATTTACTCCCACATGATCGATAGTTTTATGTATTTGCCGGATTATCCGATTGGTCACATGATCGCGTTTCAGATCGAAGAGCAGATGAAGAAAGCGGGGAGCGTTGGTCCGGAGTTCGAGCGAATCGCGAAGATGGGGCGTGTCACACCGGATCTGTGGATGGAGAATGCAACGGGAAAGCCGGTCGGTCCCGAGGCACTGCTGGCAGCTACGCAGCGGGCATTAGCCTCGGTCAGCGCTTCGAAGTGAGCTGATCGCAGCTGAAACGGGTCGCCCACCATTGCAAAGCCAAATGAGTCGGAAAGTAGACGACCAGCGGCACGACAATGAGGTACGCAGCCAGGTAGAGAAATCCGGGCACGACTTGCTGTTGCCGAAAGAAAAGTCCACGCGCCCAGTTCACGTTGAACTGCGGACGCCAGAAATAGTTGATTGGCACCACGATCCAAGTCAAAAGAGTCTGGCACTTCCAGCCACGCTTGTCGTATCCCAGGCGCCACAATCCCCACAACAAGAGCGGCGGCACAACCACGTGAAACAGACTGAGCAGGCGGATGAAGAGTGGCACGTGGGTATCAAACATGTATTCGGTGCCGCCGATGAGATGCCTGCCGGTAAAAACAGCGCCGAGTAAATCGATCGTGTACAGGGTCTGAAATATCAATAGGCCGGTTGCCTGCCAAGAGAAGATAAGCGGGCTTTCCAGCCACAGTCCGATGGTGATGAGAATATTCCCCAGATCACAAAAATACAGAAAATTCTGCAAACCATACTGCCGCCAGTAGAGCGGAATCCAGGCCAACACCCAAACAGTCCAGGCGATTTTGAGCCAGAGTGGCAGCCGCATCCCTGCAATTGTAGTGCGCGCTAAGAGTTGGCGACAGAAGGCGTAGCAAGCTGTGACCTCGGTAACTTGCTGGTGCCTAACGGTGTACCTAGGATTCCAGTATGAGCTATAAAGCCCTCCTATTTTGTCCTGATGAGAAAACTGCCCGGACGGTAACCCAGGTCTTAAGCGAGCTGGATTTCGAGGTCGAAACCTCAATCGAACCATTTGCCACGGTTAAGCGGTTGACGGCAGAGCATTTTGACGCTGTGGTTGTGGACTGCGAAAACGAGCAGAATGCCACTTTGTTGTTCAAGAGTGCGCGTAATTCCGGGCTGAATCAGGCGTCGCTGTCGATTGCCGTGGTGGAAGGACAAGCGGGGGTGGCGAAAGCATTCCGGATCGGGGCCAACCTGGTTTTGACCAAACCGATCAACGTGGAACAGTCGAAGGGTACGATTCGAGTTGCGCGCGGGTTGCTCCGCAAATCTGAGTCGGCCAGGCCTACGGCACCTGTGGCGAAGGCCGAGCAGCCGACGCCAAGCTTCATCAACACTCCTCGGGCGCCTTTGTCACCAACTCCTGCGCCGGGGCTTCCCACAAGTTTCGAATTAGAAAATGAGCCAGAAGCGCAGCCTGAACCAACGGAAGCCGCGTTCTTAGAGTCGATGCCAGATCCGGCAGCAGGAATGGAACGGGTTCAGGCCACTGCACAGAACACGAAAGCCAGTCCATGGCAACCGATTCCGAAGCCGACGGCGGCCACGCTGCAAACTGCAGCCGATGCAACGGGTCGTACGGAATCATCTGCTTTGCCTGAAATTTCCCTGAATCCGCCCTTCACAATGTCGGCCTCAAGCGCTGCCGCGGCAGCTGCCCCTGCAAGGCAGAAGCCGAGGCAGGAACGAGAAAGCGATGAAATCGGCCTTCCATCGTTTGCGGTGTCGACTGACAAGCCAAAGCGGGAACGCTCATACGAATCCGGCGGAACAAAGAAGGTGGTTCTCATTGCGGCAGTCTTATTGTTGGCGGCGGGCCTCGGGTACGTAGCTTTGCAGAAAAGCCATTACATATTCACCACGAGCCGGGCTCCAAAGCCTGCTCCCAACAGGCAAACCGTTCAGCCGCCGGGTCCAGTGGCGCCGATGGTGCCCACTTCAGAGCAGGTAGTGACCCCGGAGCAGATACCGGAAGAGTCGGCTCCTGCTCCGATGGTAGAAAAGCCTGAAACACCGCCCCCGGCCCATGAAACAGCCACTCCGAAGGCGAAGAAAGCTGCATCGCGGATTGCATCGAGCGAGCCCACGGCTTCCTCAGCGGACGACGACACTGATGAGAACGCGCCCGAGGCGATCGTGGTCAAGAGTGCCAATTCCAAGCCTGCTCCGGCTCCGCAACCAGCGGCCGACCAACCTGCTCCGGCAGCGTTGGACCTCGCTCCCGGGTCGGCGAATGATGCCATTTCCGGATTAGTCAGCGTGTCTCCTACTGTTCCGCGTCAGGCGCCGGCAACGGTATCGCAAGGGATATCCCAAGGGCTGTTGGTGAAGAAAGTGGCGCCAGTCTATCCTCAACAGGCGCTGCAGATGAAAGTTCAAGGCGCCGTTCAGATTCTGGCCACCATCAGCAAGGATGGGAACATCACCAACATGAAGCTGCTTAGTGGCGATGCCATACTGGGCCGCGCCGCCATGGATGCGGTAAAGCAGTGGAAATACAAGCCGTATTACCTGGACAGCCAGCCGGTTGAGATCCAGACCCAGATCACGGTTAACTTCAAACTCCCGTAAGGACCGCCTAACGACGAGCTTTTTCATCGGCGGACCGAAGTGTTGCATTTTTCCTGACTCGCGGTATCACCCAGGCCGCAAATTCTCCGCAAGTTATAATCACAAGATGCCCACCGCTCGAGTTTCCTTTCTGTGAAGCGACGGCCGAAAACGGCTGTCCCTGCGCATTTAGTTTCGAGCCACCGGGTATGAGTCTCTTTCATGGACTTCAAGCTAGTAAGCGATTACAAACCGCGCGGCGATCAAGGTGAAGCCATTGAGTCGCTGGTCAGAGGTGTGTTCGATCGGGAGCAGCACCAGGTGCTTCTTGGTGTGACCGGTTCCGGCAAGACCTACACGATGGCCAAAGTGATCGAGCAGGCTAACCGCCCAACACTGGTAATGGCACACAACAAAACGCTGGCGGCCCAGCTTTATCACGAGTTCAAGAGTTTCTTCCCGCACAATGCAGTCGAATATTTCGTCTCTTATTACGACTACTATCAGCCGGAAGCTTATGTTCCCGCCGCGGATCTTTACATTGAGAAAGAAGCAACCATCAACGACGAATTGGACAAGCTTCGCCTTTCAGCAACTCGCTCTCTTTTCGAGCGGCGTGATTGCCTGATTGTTGCCTCGGTCAGTTGCATCTACGGCCTGGGTTCGCCCGAGGCGTATTACGGTATGTTGCTGTTTTTGGAAAAAGGCCAGAAGATCAAGCGGGAAGACATCACTCGCAAACTGGTCGAGATTCTTTATGACCGCACCGATGGCGACTTTCGCCGTGGAACTTTTCGCGTGCGCGGCGACGTGATTGAAATCTTCCCGACCTATGATGATATGGCCTATCGCGTCGAGCTATGGGGAGACGAGGTCGAATCGCTCTCGCAGATCGATCCCCTGTTTGGCACGGTCAAGCAGAAATACGTTCGTCTGCCCATCTATCCCAAGACGCACTACGTCATGAAAGAGGAAACCCGCACCAACGCAGTGCGGACCATCAAAGAAGAGCTGGCATGGTGGGAAGCGGAGTTGGAGAAGCAAGGCCGCGTGGTCGAAGCACAGCGCGTTCATCAGCGGACGATGTATGACCTGGAGATGATCAAGTCGGTAGGGTATTGCCATGGGATTGAAAATTATTCGCGGCATTTTACCGGGCGCCTGCCGGGCGAGCCTCCGCCGACGCTGCTCGACTACTTTGCACGCGATTACCTGATGTTCATCGACGAATCGCATCAGACGGTGCCGCAGTTGCACGGCATGTATCACGGCGACCGCTCGCGCAAGGAAACGTTGGTGGAATACGGATTCCGGCTGCCGTCGGCGCTCGACAATCGCCCGTTGACCTTCGAAGAATTCGAGCACCGGATGAACCAGATGATCTATGTTTCGGCGACTCCCGGACCATACGAGCTGACCAAGTCTGCGGGAGTCGTGGTCGAGCAGATCATTCGGCCGACGGGTTTGGTCGATCCGCCGGTTGAAGTGCGGCCGGTGAAGGGCCAGATCGATGATCTGCTGCACGAAATTCGCGAGCGCGCCGGGCGTAGCGAAAGGGTGCTGGTCACCACGCTTACCAAGCGTATGGCCGAAGATTTGGCCGAATACTACAGCGAAGTCGGCGTGAAATGCCGCTACATGCATTCGGAAATCGAGACCTTGGAGCGAGTGAAGATCCTGCGTGATTTGAGGCGAGGCGAGTTCGATGTGCTGATTGGAATCAACCTGCTTCGCGAAGGGCTTGATCTGCCCGAAGTTTCGCTCGTCGCCGTTCTGGACGCGGATAAAGAAGGGTTCCTGCGGTCCAGCGGATCGTTGATTCAAACCGTCGGACGCTGCGCCCGCAACCTGAATGGCCGGGCCATTCTGTACGCCGACCGGATGACCGAATCGATGCAGAAGGCGATGGATGAGACCAATCGCCGCCGCGCGATTCAGGAAGCTTACAACCAGGCCAATGGGATCACGCCGCAATCGATCGTGCGTCCGCTGGAGATGTCGCTGGCCAGCATTGTCGAGGCCGATTACACGGATTTAACCAGCGCCGAAGCTGACGGCATTCCAGACTTCAAATCGCAGGAGGAGCTTGATGCTTATATCGCGAAGCTGGAAAGCGATATGCGGGAAGCTGCCAAGCGATTTGAGTTTGAGAAAGCCGCGAAGCTGCGGGACACGATCAAGGAGTTAAGGACGAAGGAGTTCTTGTTCGCGTGAGCTGACCGTGCGTTGGTCACGCGATTAGATGGGAACCACTTGCCGCAGATCGAGCGCCAATCAGCACCGCCGGTAAAGATTACTTAATGAGGTTCGACATGGCTGACCCACGCTATCCAATCGGGAAGTTCGCATTCAACGGTCCGACCGACGAAGCTCAACGCAAGCAAATGATTGATGCTATCGCGCAGGCGCCTGCCGCTCTGCGCGCGGCAGTCAGTGGGCTTAATGCACAACAGCTCGAAACCCCTTATCGCGACGGCGGCTGGACGGTGCGGCAGGTTGTGCACCATGTGCCTGAGAGCCACATGAACGCCTACATCCGGTTCAAGCTGGCGCTCACTGAGGATGAGCCGACGATCAAACCTTACATGGAAGATCTTTGGGCGAAAACCGGCGAGGTTCAGGCCACTCCTCTTGAGGTGTCACTGGCAATGCTCGATTGCCTGCATGATCGCTGGGTCCGGCTATTACGATCTCTGAAGCCCGAAGATTGGAAGCGAACTTTCCGCCATCCTGAGCTGGGAACGGTGTCTCTGGAGAAAAATCTCGCGCTTTATGCCTGGCATGGAAGACACCATGTAGCGCACGTCACCGAGTTGAGGAAGAGGATGGGGTGGTAAGGAATTCAGAAGTAAGAAGGCAGAATTCAGAAGTCAGAAAGGTCAAATATTTGACTTTTGAATTCGCACTCTCGAGCCTAAATTCTAACTTCTGAGTTCTGCATTCTGAACTCAAAAGTTCGCACAGATGCTTCCGCCCCAAAGCACTCGTTTGAAACTATCTTGTGATGTGCACCCGCCACAGAATATAGCTCATGGCCTCGCGCAGCACGGCTTCTGCACGTTGTGAAAGGGAGTGCGGCCGGGAGTCAGGTCGAGGCGAGACATAAACCTGCACGCCCTCATGCTTCAGCAGCTGACGAATGCGGAAGACATGATAGGCGTCGCTGACGGCTACGCAACTGCGCATGTGATTGGCACGCATGATGACCCCGACTCGCTCCGCCGACTGCGCGGTGTCAGAACCCTGGGTTTCGGCGATGAGGCTGGCATCCGGCACTCCGCGGTGCATGAGGTAATCGTGGCCCACCCCTCCCTCACTGTAGCTCGGATCCGCGGCAGCGCCCCCGGTAGTGATGACTACCGGTGCAACGCCGCGCTCGAAAAGATCAAACGCGTGGTCCAGCCGGGCGCGATAGACCGGCGAGGGCCGCCCAGAATATTCAGCCGCGCCAAAGACCACGATTGCGTCGGCGGGACGGACCTGCTGCTCGGAAGCGGCGTGTTCGATTCTTGCGCAAACCGAAGCCAGATAGGCAAGCACAAGGACGGCGACTGCGGCCACGATCCAGAACCAGCGTCTGCCGCGTTTCCTGGAGGAGAGAATCTGCGCGGCTTCGGTCATCCCTGTGCGAAGAACTCGGAAATCTCCGGAGCGGGAATCGCCCCTTCGCGCATGATACGCCAGCGAGCCTCTTCATCGGTGAGATCCACGATAGTGGATGCGACGTCGCGCGGCGAAGTGCCGCCATCCACGATGATCGAAATGCGCCCCATCAGTTGATCCCGAACTGCTTCGGCGGTGGTGCACTCGGATTCCCCGCTGAGATTCGCCGAAGTTGCCGTGATCGGAATTTGAGCGGTTTGAACCACCGCTAAAGGAATTTTGGCGTTGGGCACACGCAAAGCGACGTTTCCGGTATTGGCCGTTACTTTCAATGGCAAGCGGGAGGCCGCTTTCACAATGATGGTCAGTGGACCGGGCCAGTAGCGGCGAGCCAGTTTGTAGAATTCCTCAGGCAACGGTTTGCACAACTCTTCGGCCTGATCGACGCTTTCAATCAGCAATGACAGAGGCTTGTGCCGGGACCGCGATTTAATGTCATACACTCGCTCTACGGCGCGCAGATTGAAAGGGTCGGCCGCCAGCCCGTAAAAGGTATCGGTGGGCATACCCAGAACCTCGCCGGCACGAATCTGGTCGGCAGCATAGCGAATGAGCGACGTCTCCGGTTTTTCACTGTTGATCTTAACGATTTCCGCGCGCACACATTTCCTGACGATCTGATCTGTGAAGAATGGCGAAACCTAACATAACACGTCCAAGCCCTGCAAGCCGAGAGCGTATGATGTGGCAGGCAGGAAGGCATTGGCGCTCAAGAGTCAAATCCCGCAGGTTGGCCGCTTGCGCAGCATCGAAGGACGACACAACGCACTCGTAAAACAGCTGCGGAAGGCGTTTGCGGCGGGAGAACAAACTTCAGACGGTTGCATTGCCATCGAAGGGCTGCGTGTTGTTGACGAAGCTATCCGCAGCGGACTGAAATTCCGGACAGTGTTTTTCAGTGCTTCTGCGGAAGGCAAAGCCGAGCGCCTTTTGCCTCAACTCGGAGCTCACGTTGAAACAGTTATCTTGCCAGACAAGCTGTTCAGCACTGCAGTGCCGAGCGAGGCCCCGCAGGGCGTGGCAGCGCTGGTGCGCTGCCGAAGCTTCACGTTAGACGACGTGTTAGCAAAAGCGGAGGCCGGTCCGGTAGTGGTGATAATTGGGCTGCAAGATCCGGGCAACCTCGGCACAATTGTTCGTTCCGCCGAGGCATTTTGCGGCGCCGGCGTCCTGCTGGGTGAAGGCACTGTTAGCCCATTCAATGCCAAGGCGGTACGCGCCTCCGCCGGATCTCTGTTTCGGTTGCCGGTGGTGAAAGTCAAAGTGCCGCAGGTTCTGGGGGAACTTCGCGATCGGGGATTGCAACTGGTAGCAACTTCGTCGCATAAGGGGATTTCCCTCCCTGAGGCTGCGTTAACTGGTCCTTTGGCGATTTTTGTCGGCGGAGAAGGCGCAGGTCTGGGACGGGACCTGATTGCTGAAATGGCCGCAGTGATAATGATTCCGCATTCGCCCAAAGTGGAGTCGCTCAATGCCGGCGTGGCGGCCAGCGTCGTGCTGTATGAGGTGGCGCGACAAAGGAAATAGCCTTATGGGCCTCTTTCAACCAATTCCAACCCGTGATGAGTCCGCGGACCGCAGCCGGCCCCTGGCGGACCGTATGCGTCCGCGTACGCTGGACGAATTTGTCGGCCAGGAGCATTTGCTGGCGGAAGGCAAGCCGCTGCGTACGCAAATCGAGCGCGACGACACCGGCTCGCTGATTTTTTGGGGTTCACCGGGCACCGGCAAGACCACCCTAGCCAAGATCATCGCTCGCATGACCAAAGCCGACTTCATCGAATTCTCCGCTGTGCTCTCGGGAATTAAGGAGATCAAACAGGTCATGGCCGATGCGGAGCGCGCCCGGCAATATGGGACGCGCACCATCGTTTTCATCGACGAGATTCATCGTTTCAACAAAGCCCAGCAGGATGCGTTTCTTCCTCATGTGGAGAAGGGAAATATCCGCCTGATCGGCGCCACCACCGAGAACCCGTCCTTCGAGATCATCGGTGCGCTGCTGTCACGATGCCGTGTCTACGTGCTCAATCCTCTGACCGAAGAACAAATTGTGGGGTTGTTGAGGCGGGCGCTGATGGATCAGGAACGCGGCCTGGGTGCGATGAAATTGCACGCCCCTGATGAAGCGCTGGCAAAAATAGCGGCTTACTCGAGCGGCGACGCACGGAGCGCCTACAACGTGCTGGAAGTTGCGGCGACATTAGCTGGCCCACAGGGTGGCAAGATTACCGATCAGATCGTGCACGACGCCTTGCAGAAGCGAGTTTTGCTTTACGACAAATCCGGCGAAGAGCACTACAACCTGATCTCGGCGCTGCACAAATCCGTACGCAATAGCGATGCCGACGCTTCGCTGTATTGGCTGGGGCGCATGTTGGAAGCTGGTGAGGACCCACTGTACATCGCGCGGCGGGTAGTGCGAATGGCCGTGGAGGATGTCGGCCTGGCGGATCCCAATGCGCTCTCCTTGTGCATGGCTGCAAGGGATGCGGTGGATTTTATCGGCATGCCCGAAGGAAATCTGGCGCTGGCCCAGGCGGTTGTCTATCTTGCGCTGGCGCCCAAGTCCAATGCGTTGTACACGGCTTATTCGACTGTACAGCAGGATGTGGAACGAACTGCGGCCGAGCCGGTCCCGCTGCATTTGCGGAACGCGCCAACGCGACTGATGAAAGGCTTGGGCTACGGCAAAGGTTACCAGTACGCGCACGACGTTGAAGACAAGGTGGCAGACATGCAGTGTCTGCCGGACAATTTACGTGGCCGGGTCTACTATGATCCGACAAACGAGGGCGTTGAAAAACGGCTTCGCGAGCGCATAGAAGAGATTAAGCGCATTCGGTCGCGGCAGAAGGCGGGGCGTTGACTGAACAGAAGCTGGTAAATCCCTATTTCTTCGCCGTAATCAGCCAGTCCGAATCAACCCGCGTCCGGTTTGATGACGTGGTCTCCGTCTTTTCAAAGCTTACATGGGAAAAGCGATCGAAGTAGCGGTTGATGTCCTCGGCCGCAAGGAAATGTTGCACTGTCTCGTACTCATTGGTGTCGGAAATCTCCAGGCGATACGTGTTCACTGCCAGCCGTTCTCCCTTGCCGTATCGGTAGTCATCTGTCGTTCGTAGAACCACGAACAGGCTGCCTTTGGGGACCAATACCCGCCAGGCCTCTTCAATCGCCTGCTGCATTTCATTGGATGTGCCGTAATAGAACGCTCCAAAGCTGAGTACCAGTCCAAAGCTGCAGTCGGCAAATGGCAAGGCCAGCATGGAAGCCTGGGCGACCCGGGCCGGATGGTTCGAGGCGCGCAGTCGCTGATGGGCATATCGCAAACCAATGCAGGAGACATCGATCCCGTACGGCTCAAATCCCAATTCCGCTGCGAGTTGCATGTGCCTGCCCGCCCCCGTCCCGATGTCAAGAAGACGCAAGGAACCGCCATTCTCAACCGCTGTGCGACGCGCCATCAGGAAACGTACGACATGATCGTTCGGGTAGTGGGGACGAAAACGTGGATTCTCGTGAAGTTCATCCCAATGTGCGGAGCTGTCTCTCAACGTTCTCACAGGGGGTGAATAAGTTTACTTTACGCGGCGAAGTGCACGGCCTAAAAAACTGCATCGCCTGGGCCCGTTCCCGCATCCTATTATTATCGGTAAATGCCTGTTCTGATTGCACTTACCAGCCAAGGAGATAATGCCATGGCAACTACTCCAAGGATCTCTGGCGGCGATTACGCCGTAACCCAATCTCTCCGCATCGAGCAGGTGGATGACCTGTTGAAATTGCAAAAGGCCGCACAAAGAATCACTTCGATTCTCGATCTGGATGAGTTGATCGACAATGTTGTGCACGATATCGCGGGTTCGTTCGGATGCGTGGAGGCGAATATTTATCTGCGCGATGAAGAGCGCTCCGAACTGGTTTTGGCGGGAGTCTGCGGCTGCACACAATACTGCAAAGGCCATGGGTTGAAGATCGGCAAAGAAGGCATGGTGGGCCATGTTGCGGGCACACTGCAGCCACATTATGCCCCGGACGTTCGCAAGGATCCCTACTACATCGCTTGCGAAGAATCTACGCGGTCCGAGGTTGCCATCCCGCTGCAGGTGAACAGCGAGTTGGTCGGCGTTTTCAGTGCCTCGCATCCTGAGCTGGATGCATTTCCGCCGGAGCAACGAAGATTACTGCAAGCGCTCTGTTCCCATATCTCAGTGGCGATCCAAAATGCGCGCGCTTTCCAAAAAGAGCGCCAGGCGAGAGAAGCGTTGAGCCGGGAGGCTCATGAGGCGAGAACCATCCAGCAAGCCTTGCTGCCAAAAAGTTCTCCCTACATTCCGGGGTTTGCGATTTCCGGGCTTTCTGTTCCAGCGGGAGCAGTGGGCGGCGACTGGTTCGATTTCATTCCGCTCGAAGAGGGTCGATGGGGATTAGTGTTGGCGGATGTTTCAGGCAAGGGAACTGCCGCAGCCCTGCTCATGTCAGCAACTCGCGGCATGCTGCGATCGTTGGCGGAGGCAAGCTGCACTCCCGGTGAAGTGCTGAGTAAACTGAATCGCCTGCTAGTCGAGGACTTTCCAGCGGGAAGATTTGTGACCATGATTTACGCGGTGCTCGACCCCGAAAAACGCAACTTAACGTTCGCCAATGCGGGTCATCTTCCGCCGTTGCTGATCACCGGCGCGGGTTCGCGGTTCTTGGACACGGAGAGAGGCATCCCGCTTGGAATCGGGTTCGGGGATTTTTCGGAGTGCGAAGTGACTTTCTTCAAGGGGTCGAGGATCGTGTTCTACAGCGATGGCATCACAGAGGCCGTGAATGAACGGGATGAAGAATACGGGGCGCAGCGTCTTCAGAATCATGTCTCCGGGCCTGATGCTTCGGCTGAGAGCCTTCTCGCTAATGTGCGTGCCTTTGCCAACGGCAGAGGATTACGCGATGACGCCAGCGTGATCTTTGTAAGAGGGTGAACCGAGGTTAGCCGAATCGCGCGCGGTGTTCCTTCAATATGCAGCGGTCCATTACGACGAAAATGCCGTGCTGGCGGGCTTTTTCGGCGGCGGCTTCGTTGATCACTTCCTCCTGCATCCAGATGGCCGGAACCTTCAACCGAATGGCCTGATCGACAATCTCGCCAACAAATTCCGGCCGGCGAAAAACATTCACAATGTCGACCCCGTCGGGCACATCGAGGAGCGATCGGTATGCGGCTTCGCCCAGTGATTCCTTGATTTGCGGATTCACGGGAATGATGCGGTAGCCCTGGCTCTGCATGTAAGCCGAGACGCCATGGCTGGGACGCAGGGGGTTGTTTGAGAGTCCAACCACGGCAATGGTTTTGGCGCGCTTGAGCAGCTCGGTAATGGGATCAACCTGCGGCGTGGATGTCACTCTACAGCATTGTATTGGATGGGGGCTTGGCGAAGTGGGGCGTAGGTCTGCAGGCTGGTCCTGTTTACAATGACTGTATGGCACAAACTAAGCCGTTCCGGCTGACCGAGTCGGTCAAAGCCGCGGGTTGAGCTTCCAAGCTGAGTCCGGCGGCGCTGGACGCGGTGCTTGGGAAATTAGCCCGGCAACATGATCCGAATGTTCTGGTCGGCTTCGATCATGCCGACGACGCCGGCGTGTATCAATTGGCGCCGGAAACGGCCCTGGTGCAGACCGTCGATTTTTTTACCCCGATTGTCGATGACCCCTACACGTTTGGCCAGATTGCCGCAACAAATGCCCTGAGTGATGTGTACGCCATGGGAGGACGGCCGCTCACCTCACTGGCAATGGTCTGTTTTCCTGAAAAGGGCGATTTAGAAATTCTCGAGCGTATTCTTGCCGGCGGCCTTTCCAAGATGGTCGAAGCGGGATGCCCCGTAATCGGCGGTCACAGCATTCGCGATGAGGAAACGAAGTTTGGTTACTCCGTGACTGGGTTGATCGATCCCAGGAAAGTGTTGACCAACGCAGGCGCGAAACCTGGCGACCGGATTCTGCTTACCAAAGCTCTGGGCACAGGAGTGATTTCGACTGCGATCAAGAAAGGCGTTGCGCACCAATCGTGGATTGACGCCGCGGTCGCTTCCATGACGACACTGAACAAGACGGCGGCCGAGGTCATAACTAATCACGCAGGGGCGGACGTTCCCACCCAGTTTGCCGTTCATGCCATGACCGACGTCACTGGCTTTGGGCTCATCGGCCATGCCCGGGAAGTGGCTCTGGCCTCAAATGTTTCTCTCAGGTTCCATGCTTCGCGCGTAGCTTTGCTTGACGGCGCGCTGGGATGTGTGCGAGCGGGATATATTCCAGGAGGACTAAAGGCCAATCGTGATTTCGCCGAGTGCGTGGTCGCCTACGAAAACGGCATAAGCGAGGAAGTCAAGACCATGCTGTACGATCCGCAAACTGCCGGAGGGCTTCTGATCTCAGTGGCAGCCGGCGATGCCATCGAACTCGTGCGAGCACTCAACGCTGCCGGGGTGACTGCCGTCGAAGTTGGCGAAGTTTTCCCGCAAAGCAAACCCTTAATCACGGTTGGGCCTTAGCGCGCGAGGATGCCCGCCTATGCAACCAACAACTCCCAAATTCTGGCCAGATGATGATCATCGTGCTCGGCGACGAAGAAAAGGTGGTCGACCAAACGCATCGGTTGCTTAAGGCGGGGATGGAGAAGCGCGCGAGCAAACAGCGCCGGATCGATACCGCTGACGCGATCAACGAATTTGCTTCGGGCGTTGCGAAAATCGATCAGAAGTTCTTTGACAGCGCGCGCATTGTGATTGGCTTCGTCGGTTTTTCGGTTGCTCAGATCAGCTACGGACAGTTGATTGGATTGGGCCAGGTAGTCATCTGCCCTCGCCAGCCATAGAGGCTCGAGATCGAGCAGGTGTCCCGCATGTTCCTGGGGCGACCATTTTTGTTGTGGCTTACGGATCAGAACCTCACGCGGGCGATCCCGCAAAATTTCCTCGAGCCTGGCAGGAGTGCCACGCAGCCGCACGATCAGATTCGGATAAAGATCGACAGGAAAGACAAACTCAAATTTCCGTTCGTACCATCTTGCCACTTGACTCACGGTTTTCCCTGGTGCGTTCTGCCTGATCTACGCATCTAGAACTGATGCAGGCTTACTCAGTTCGTTTCTAATTCTTTCCGCAAGGAGCAATCATGGAAACACGAAAACTGGGGCGCAATGGCCCGACCGTCTCCGCTATTGGGCTCGGCTGCATGGGGATGTCCGACTTTTACAGTGGACGTGACGACAATGAATCGATCGCAACAATCCATCGTGCCTTGGAGCTGGGCATCAACTTTCTCGATACAGCCGATGTGTATGGGCCACACAAGAACGAAGAACTGGTGGGGCGAGCCATCAAAGGCAAGCGCGAAAAGGTTGTGCTGGCAACCAAGTTCGGCATCATTCGCGATCCGGCGGATCCCAACGCCCGCCATTTGAATGGCAAGCCGGAGTACGTGCGAAGCGCCTGCGACGCCAGCTTGCGGCGGCTCGGCGTCGATCACATTGATCTCTATTATCAGCACCGGGTCGATCCTAAGACTCCGATTGAGGAGACGGTTGGCGCGATTGCGGAATTGGTAAGTCGGGGCAAAGTTCGTTACATCGGCCTGTCAGAGGCCAGTCCGCAGACCATCCGGCGCGCTGCGAAGGTGCATCCGATCACCGCACTGCAAACTGAATACTCGCTCTGGACACGGGATCCCGAGGATGAAGGCCTTGCCACCTGCCGTGAGCTGGGAATTGGCTTTGTGGCCTACAGCCCGCTTGGCCGCGGATTTCTGACTGGGCAGTTCAGGCGATTCGAGGATCTTCCTGCTGATGACTATCGCCGCAATTCTCCCCGATTCCAGGAGGAGAATTTCCGGAAGAATCTTGATCTGGTGCGCAAAGTTGAGGAGGTTGCAAAAGAGAAGGGCTACAAACCTTCGCAGCTCGCGCTCGGATGGGTGCTGGCCCAAGGGGAAGACATAGTTCCGATCCCGGGGACAAAGCACCGCAAATATCTGGAAGAAAATGTGGGAGCGTTCGATATCAAGCTCACCCCAGAAGACTTATGCCGGCTCGAGGAAATCTTCCCTTACGGAGCGGCTTCCGGAGAGCGCTATCCCGAGCACATGATGGCGATCGTCAATGGGTAACTGTTACCCGCGCTGAGGTACAAGCTGGTTCGTGTCGCCGGGCATGTCCGCCGGACATCTAGGCCGGGCGCAATGGCCCATCATACGCTTTAGTTAATTCCAGCCTTGCCCGTCGCATCGGTTACACGGGCCTCCCTCGCTTGGAATCAACAGGAGGCTTCCGATGGCGACAGGCTTAAGCCCAGCTTTTGCGCAATCGAGCGAGCGGCTCGCTCAGGTAAACGAGCGAATCGCAGTTTCCAAGATGGTGGCAGCTACGCGTGCCCGCGCCGGAGCTAAGTGGTTCTACTGGATAGCCGGGTTGTCGATGGTCAACTCAATCGTCGTTTTCACGGGCGGCAATCTCCATTTTGTCGTCGGGCTGGGAATCACCTCGTTCGTCGACGGCTTGGCCAAGCGGGTAGGTGGCGCCGGCAGTGTGCTCGACATCATTGTCAATGGTTTCGCGGCCGGAGTGTTCATCTTGTTAGGCATCTTCGCCCTCAAGACGCAAAAGTGGGCGTTTGTCGTGGGAATGACCCTCTACGGTTTGGATGGATTGCTCTTGCTTCGCGTGAAAGATTATCTGGGCGTTGGATTTCACGCTTTCGCCTTGTATGCGATCTACAGCGGATACAAGTCTGCGAAGCGGGTGCAAGTTTCGATATAAAAATTCAGGGCGGCCATTCAGGCCGCCCAGTTGAAAATGAGAAAATTTGGAGCTTCTATTACGCCCTTGCCGGACTTTCTCCGCCCTTGGCGATGCCAGGCCGTCCCGGCTCCGGTTTCAGCACCTGCTGAACCGCATCATCGGGTTTGGATGGCGCCACGACCTTCGGAAGTTCCTTACCTTCGATGATCATCTTGATTTCGGTGGCATCGAGGACCTCGCGCTCGAGCAGCGCGAGCGCAATCTTGATCAGCGTGTCATGGTTCTCGGCCAAAACGTTCTTGGCGGTCCTGTAACCCTTGTCAACGATGCGGCGCACCTCTTCGTCAATCTTAATCGCGGTGGCCTCGCTGTAATCGCGATGCTGGGCAATCTCGCGGCCCAGGAAAATCTGCTCTTCCTTTTTGCCGAAAGTCAGCGGTCCCAGATCGCTCATCCCAAATTCGCAAACCATCTTGCGCGCCATTTCGGTGGCACGCTCAATGTCATTGCCGGCGCCAGTACTCATCTGGTTGAGGAAGATCTCCTCGGCAAGCCGTCCGCCCATCATGATGGCGATTTCGGTCTCGAGATATTCTTTGGTGTAGTTGTGTTTGTCGTCGATCGGCAGCTGCATGGTCACGCCCAGCGCCATGCCGCGGGGGATGATGGTGACTTTGTGCAACGGATCAGAATTAGGAAGCTTGGCCGCGACCAGCGCGTGCCCGGCTTCGTGGTAAGCGGTGACTTTCTTTTCTTCTTCGGAAAGCAGGAGCGACTTGCGCTCCACGCCCATCAGGACTTTGTCTTTGGCGATTTCGAAGTCATACATGAGCACGGCTTTGCGGTTCTGCCGCGCTGCGCCGAGAGCCGCTTCGTTCACCATGTTCGCTAAATCGGCCCCGGAAAATCCTGGAGTTCCACGGGCCAAAACCGAGAGATCAACATCGTCGGCCAAGGGAATCTTGCGGGTGTGAACGCGCAGAATCTCTTCACGCCCGCGGACATCGGGCCGGTTCACTACCACGCGGCGATCGAAGCGTCCGGGGCGGAGCAAAGCGGGATCCAGAACATCTGGCCGGTTCGTCGCCGCCATCAGGATGACGCCTTCGTTGGATTCGAAGCCGTCCATCTCCACCAGCAGTTGATTCAAAGTCTGCTCGCGCTCGTCGTGTCCGCCGCCCAAGCCGGCGCCGCGATGACGGCCGACAGCGTCAATTTCGTCGATGAAGATGATGCAAGGAGCGTTCTTTTTGCCCTGCTCAAACAGATCGCGCACCCGGCTGGCGCCCACACCCACGAACATTTCCACAAAATCAGAGCCGGAGATTGAAAAGAAAGGAACATTGGCTTCACCAGCTACTGCTCTTGCCAGCAAGGTTTTGCCGGTGCCGGGAGGGCCTACCAGCAGCACACCCTTGGGGATTCGACCGCCCAACTTCTGGAATTTCTGCGCTTCGCGCAGGAATTCGATAATCTCGCGCAGCTCTTCTTTTGCCTCATCTACCCCGGCCACATCCTTAAAGGTGACCTTTTTCTGCTGCATGGAGAGCAGGCGGGCCCGGCTTTTTCCAAAGGAGAGAGCTTTGTTTCCACCAGTTTGCATCTGGCGGATCATGAAGAACCACAAGGCAGCCAGCAGGATAAGCGGTGCCAAATTCAGCAGCCAGCTGGGCCAGCTCCCGCTATTGATATCCCGGAAGTTCATGACCACGTTCTTATCCCGTAATGTCTTGATCATGTCGGGGTAGTTCGCCGGTACCGTAGTGTGAAAGCCAGAATTGTCGTTCTGGAACTTACCCCGAACTTCCATGCCGGTGATCGTGACCTCTTTGACATTCCCCTGGTCAACATCGGTCATGAACTGGGAGAAGTTGATTTCCTTATCCTTTTGCCCCGCACCCCCGGCCTTTACCACCTGCCACAGCAGGAAGGCCGAAAGTACGATTACCAGCCAGAAAACTACCGTCTTAACTGTCGAATTCACCTAATGAAGCTCCTGAGAAGCTGGCTGCCCAGCCAACGCGCAACCACGGCTTCGCCGATTATTAGATGCCGGCCGCGGAGATTGGATAGACGGAATTACCAGCTTTGCCATTCTAACCCGAATTCCGGGAAAAAACTCAGCCTTGTTCCAATAACTTAAGTCACAGGTGCACACTAGCTTGGAGAGGCAATATGGGAAAGGTTGCGGTTGGTTTGTTCCGGTGAGCCCAAGCCATAGCCGACCAAAAAGGCCTCGTCTACCAGGAAGCCGAAGTAGTCCGGCTGCAGTTGAACTCGCCGGGCGGACTGGCGGTCTAGCAAGGTAGCCACTTTTACGGACGCTGCTCCCCGGCCCCGGAGATCACTCATTAGAAACTCAGTAGTCACACCGGAGTGGACCAGCCCTTCAATCAGGAGCACGTGTTGCCCACGAATATCTCCGTCGTGGCTGAAGAAAATCTCTAGAAATCCCTCCGGCTTGCCTTCGAGCTCCCTGCGGTATTTGGGCTTGATGAACTGGCATACGACGGGCACTTCCAGTGCCCGCACCAAGTCGGCAGTGAAAATAAAAGCGTTCTCGAGGAGCGACAAGACGTGCACGGTTCTGCCCCGATAGTCATCGGAGATTTGCCGCGCCAACTCGCGCACTCGCTTCTGAATCTGTTCGGCGGGAATGACTACCCGTAGCGATCCGGGATTGGTGATCTGGTTCATAGATTATGAAGGTGCCACTTGAGTCTCAGTGTCAATCATCAGTCCACATTGCAGTTTCCCGGATCAGCACAGCCTCGGCGGCATCTTTCCCAGCCTGGAAATGGCTCGGTACCGGAAATCCCCGGACCCAGACTAAGTCTGTGCCGCTCGCGACCACAGGCCATAGCGTCCGATCCGGGCCAGTCACATGGAGGGCTTGCAGCAACTCCTTGATCTTCCTGGGCATCTTGGTATGTGCCGGCCAAAAGCGATCGCCGGCACGCCAATTTCGCACGCGCAACTCATGTTCTAGCCGAGACCGATCCAACAAGTGCTCGCGATTATAAACTTCGCACGAGTTTCTTGGAATTACCACAGCCTCGAAACGCGAGCCGATTTGCGGAACGTCGACCGCACCGGACAGGGCCAGGCAGACTTCATAACCGGAAGGGTTCGGAGCAGCGTCTTCGACCGCAAACCGTAGCTCACGTCGATGAAGAGAAGCGGTCCACCCATCCGGCAGCATTGCCGATTTAGATTGTCCTGCCGCGACGCCGAGCACCTCTTCTACATGGCGGAATTCCAGGCGCAAGCCCAGAGATTCGGCTGCAGCCCGGAGCACCCGCCGTTTGGCGGCCAGAGGCAAGCCTTCAATTGCTTCAATTCTGAGGTTTCCACTGTGCATGCCGGGCGCGGTTTTCCAGGCTTGCTTTAATAACTCCTTGGTCTGCTGATCCCAGTAGGCTTCCTCAGCGCGGGCGATCTCGGCGGTTTCGGCCAGGACTCCTCGCACACCGGGGTTCAGATGGCGCTCCAGGCAGGGCAGAATTTCGTGGCGCACGCGGTTCCGTGCGTGGCGTGGATCACGATTGCTCTTGTCCTCTCGCCACGCCTGACTGATTCCCTCCAGATAAGCTTCCAGATTCTTTCGCTGGGTTGCGAGCAACGGACGCACAATGGCAGGGGCTCTTGCGTCTGAGGACTGGGAACCCATAACTGACAACTGGGGATAAATCCCAGCCAGACCGCGACTGCCGGCGCCGCGCACCAACCGCAGAAGTACAGTCTCGGCCTGGTCATCGAAAGTGTGAGCAGTCGCGACGCGGTTCAGACCTCCCTCCAACAACAACTGACGGAAGTATCGGTAACGCAGCTCGCGCGCGGCTGTTTCGACACTTAGACGATGGGTCGCGGCATGATCAGCGACATTGCCGCTTGCACAGTGGAACTGCAAGTTATGTTGTTCGGCCAAAGCTGCTACAAAGCGTTCGTCATCATCGGAGTCGAGAGCGCGCAGCTTGTGATTGAAATGAATCACAGACAGGACAATTCCGATCTCTTCGCGGAGATCAAGCAGCAGGCGCAGCAATGCGACGGAGTCTGCACCGCCGGAGACCGCCGCACCCACGCGATCGCCAGCCTTAAGCAGCCTATGCTGTCTGATATAAGCGAGGACGGCCTGCTGTAGCTGCACGCGTCCATGTTACATCTGCGGCACGTGGCGGGCGAGAACGCGGCCATCAACTGAGCATCTGGTTTACTTCCGCGTGCGTTGGCGCGCCCTCCAGTGCACTGTATGTTCCCGACCGGTTCAATTCTTCTGCCAGCCGGCGCAGCAGACCCAGCGTAGCCCGCATGGGTCCCGAGCCAAGGCTCACGCGGGCAACCCCAAGTTTTTCGAGTTCCGGTATTGACGGGGAAGCGGGGCCGGCCAAGATGTTTATCGGACATTGCGCATCCCGCACCAGCTGCGAAATGTTTTGGAGATCGCGCAAGCCGGGCACGAAAACACAATCCGCGCCGGCATCCCGGTAAGCTCGAACTCGATTGATGGTTTCGGCGTACCGTTGCCCGGGTGGCCCGACCTGATCCAGGTACACGTCGGTGCGCGCATTTACCACGAGCAAAACGCCAGTTTCGAGAGCCGCCTCGCGGACTGCGCGAATTTTTGCCAGTTGCAACGGGAGTTCGACAAGCGGAGACTTCGGGTCGCCCGTCCCATCCTCAAGATTGATGCCGACCGCGCCAGCTTCGATCACTGCGCGGGCGGTTTGGGCAGCATCTTCGGGCGCATCGCCGTATCCGGCTTCGACATCCGCGGTAACCGGGACTTTAACCGCGCGGGCGATTCGCGCGACTCGGGCCAGCATCTCCTCGCGCGAGATTTTCTGCCCATCGGGATAACCCAGCGAAAAAGCAATTCCGGCGCTGGTTGTGGCCAAGGCCTTGAATCCGGCTTCTTCGATGATGCGCGCGCTGGCTACATCCCAGACGTTCGGCAACACGAGGGTCTTGGGCCCACGATGCATCTGCCGGAAGGCGGCAGCTTTTCGTTTCTGGTCTTCAAGATTGGGCACGGTTCGCCGTGTTCTCCATTTTTTCCAGAAACTTTCCCATACTTACGACTGCGCGGCTGACGGTCCCACGGCCAATTTCCTGCGTGTCATCCTCTGCGCTTACCCGCAATACATAGAAACGCCCATCAAATGACTCCAAAACGGCCTCTGCCCGAATTCGTGCCCCAATGCCGCTGGCAGCGCGATGTTGAACGTTAATAGCGGTGCCTACGGTGATCTCGTCCCCTTCGCAATAGGGCTGGAGCGCAGCGAAGGCGGCTATTTCCATCAAGCGGATCATGTCCGGAGTGGAGTACACCTCAGGCAACTCAGGATGATGGAAGGTCAAAGTGTGTTTGAACTCTACGGTTTCTTCGGCGGTGCCACGCGCACCGATAGGGATGTTCTTCGGCATAAATTCGGTCAAAAGGGAGCCGATGAATGTCTCGAATCCTCAGCTGGATTCGGCGAAGCGTGCGCCGCGGAATTCCGGGGCTTTTTGCTTGGCGTTTTCCGGAGGCCCACTACGCGGCAGCCAGTGCCTTTCGTCGCGCCTCGATTCCATCCAGTGTGTGCCATAGCAGTCGGGCAGCATTTTCTGCTGCGGTCAGAGCTTTCTCAGAGGCATCAGGATGCGAATCCAGCCGCTGGGCAAGTTGCTGCCGCCAGACCTGGGAATGGTAGACGTCAGCACTGGTGTGCAGATCGAAATAAGCGCAGGCGCCCTCGTCGGCGCCATATTTTTCCCGCAGTCCGCGCGCTTTTTCTTTTGCCACCCTGGGAACCTGTGATTCGTAAGCGTAGAAGGCCGCCAAAGCCTCTTCCGGTGCGCCCTGGCTCGCGACGGAATGAAAGAAGGCCATCAGATCTTTTATTTCAGGCGGTGGTGAATGTGGCGTCATCTGGCGGTGCGCACCCATGCCCTCCGCAAAATCAAGCCACAAATCGGAATGCGCCCGGCTGCGCTCGCCAGTCCCGTCGTCCAGTCCTTTTTCGTCCGCCATATTGGCCAGAACGGCCCGGCGCAGTTCGCCATCCTCCAGGCGGATCGCAAGCTCGGCCAGGTAGGTAGGAAAGGCTGCGACGTGATGGTAATAATCCAGCGCGTACTCTCGCAGGTCGGCGCGAGTCAGCTTGCCCGCAGCCCACGCCTGATAAAACGGGTGGCAAAGCAGGTCGTACTTTGCAATGCGCGCATCGAGTTGTTGAAAGAATTCGTCACAATTCATGATTGCCTCCTGACCGCTTCCAATATACGGGCCGCGCCGACCAACTGGCAACTGCGCACAATTTTATTTTGGGAATGCAAATCGCCCGGCTGCTGGTTTTCTAATGCGTTGCCTCGAATTCGGGACAAATAATACTATGTGACATCTGCCGCCAAAGCTTTGCTTGTCCTGGCGCTGCGTGGTCCATGTTTTGCTCTCTCCGGCGACGCACCTGAGATCCTGCGTATTTTTCCGACCAGCGGCCCCGAGGGAACGCGCGTCGAAATTGTGGGGAGAAACCTGGAACGCACCACGGTTGTTTCCTTTGGGGCTGCCAATTCCGCATTCAAAGCGATCTCGCCGGAAAAGCTGATCGCGATCGTGCCGCACCACGCCCTCACTTCGACGATCACTGTGAGCTCCGGGGAGGGGCATGCTTCGAGCCCCTTCCCCTTCGTCATTCTCAACGATCCACGCATTCCGGAAGAAGTTGGCTACAAAGCGGGTTACGTGAATCCTGATGGTGCGCCGCCCGGCTTCAGGGCGGTCATGCTATGGGGAATTGCGATCGCTGACACGCGTATTGCAGGCTTCGAATCAGCAACTGTGGGGGTCGCGCGCACGCAACTTTCCTGCCGAATCGACGGAGCGGAAGTCATCCTGAACGACGATGCTGGCAAATTGCGTGGAGGGCTTTATAGGCGTGACCCATGGTTTGCTGGGAATCAAGCGGAGCCGATGCCCCATAGCTACGACGCCGCCAAGCCCGCCGTAATCCTGCAAGTTGGCCAACGAGCAGATCGTGTGTGGCACTTCTGGAGCGCGTCGCCACGAGCGACCATACCACCGGGCAAACTTGAGGGCTGTACAGTGAAAGCCTTGGTGAAAATCTCCGAAGGAGCGTTACTGCAGGTTGGAATGGACTACTGGCGAAACGCTACCGTGCCTTATGCTCCAGGAAACAATCACGAAGCGGGTGTAAGCAACTGGTATTTCCCGTCCGAACGGTGGCAAGAGGCAGTATTCAGCGACATCGGCGGGCCACTCTTCTAGACGCCACAGTCTTTGCCACATCCGCGATTGCATTTGTATTCCCTGAGCACAGCACATGCGGAGAAATCAAGCTTCACTACACCACTGAGTATGGCAAGCCCCCATCGGCTTCCGCGCCTGAGTCCCGCGGCGCTGCTAAACTGTAGTATTGCCCGCAAAAAGAAAATCCCTCAGTGAGACTGCCGCCTCCGGCCCGGGGCTCAGGTTAGCGTCGGGGCACGGGCCGAGAGGACGTATTTTTCTGATCGACGCGATGTCGTTTATCTTTCGCGCCTATCACGCGATGGCCCGCCAACGCGGCATGTCCACCAAGACCGGTCTGCCGACTGCCGCCACTTATGTGTTCGTGAACATGTTGCGGAAATTGCGCGATGATTTTTCGCCCAAGTACCTGGCCGCAGTTTTTGACGTAGCCGCGCCCACGTTTCGCGACGAGCAGGCAGGGGCGATCACCAGCATTCGCAAGTTCGATTTAAAGACGCAGACCTTCCAGGAAGTCGAATACCACGGCTACAAAGCTGGCCGCGCCGAGATGCCGGGAGACCTGGCACAGCAACTGCCTTACATACGCCGTGCGCTGGAAGCGTATCGGATACCGATCATCGAACTTGCGGGCTACGAAGCTGACGACATGATCGGCACCCTGGCACAGAAGGCAGTCAAGGAGTCCTACTCGGTTTATGTCGTCTCCAGCGACAAAGACATGTTGCAGCTCGTCAACGAATACATTCAGGTTCTGAACCCGCCCAAGGACAACCTGATTTGTGATGCGCAGAAAGTTGAGGAGATCCTGGGCGTGCCCCCGGAGCGTGTTGTGGATGTGATGGCCTTGCGAGGCGACAGCATTGATAACGTCCCGGGTGCGCCCGGAATCGGAGATAAGGGTTCGGTTGAGTTAATCAAGCGCTTCGGGACGGTCGAGCAGGCGCTGGATCATGCGGCCGAGGTCGAGAAGAAAACTTATCGCGAGTCGCTGCAGAACAATCGCGAAGTCGTGCTCCTGAGCAAGCAGCTCGTGACGATCGACCGCAACGTTCCCATTGAACTTGATGTGAATTCCATGGAAGCCGGGGGGCCGGATGTCGAAAGCTTGCGCACTCTGTTCACGGAGTTGGAATTCACCTCGTTGCTGAAGGATCTCCTGCCTGTGGCGGAAGTCAGCGAAACGCACTATTCCGAGGCGAAGTCGGCGGCGGACGTCGATGTGGTGCTGAGAGAAATTCCTGCAGGCGGATTCCTGGCGGTCGCGGTGGAAAGCGAAACGGAAGCTTCACGCGAGACTGAAGAGGACGAAGGCGACGCGGAAGAGGGTACTTTGCCGCTAGCCGCCCCCAGCTCCAGCTCCGGGCAGCAGCAGAGCATTGCCATTTCCTCCACCCCAAGCAAGGCGGTTAGTGTGCCCGCGACAGCTGAAGCAACCATGGAAAGATTGAAACTGGCTCTGGCCGATGCCAGCCTGCCAAAAGCCATTCACGACTGGAAGGCGGCAGCGCATATTTTCGAGCGCCTGGGAATCACGCTGCAGGGCGTACAGCACGATCCAATGTTGTACTCGTACCTTCTCGATCCAACGTATTCATCCCACCGCTTGGCTGATGTGGCGCTGCGCCGATTTAATCTCAAGCTCAGCGGAACCTTGCCCGAGGCCGCGGATATTGCAGGCAGGCTGGCAACCACGCTCCGCCACGAAGTGAAAGCCGCCGGTTTGTTGAAACTTTACGAAGAGATCGATCTGCCGCTGGTCTCCGTCCTGGCAAGGATGGAGCGAGCAGGGGTGAAGATTGACCGCAAAGCATTATCGGAGATGTCTTCGCGGCTGGAGCGCGAGATCGATGCGAAAGCCAAAGAAGTCTACGAGTGCTGCGGCCAGGAATTCAACATCAGTTCGCCCAAACAACTGGGCGACGTGCTGTTCAACAAGCTGAACTTGCCCAAGCCGGTTAAGTACGGCAAAGGGCGGACGATCTCAACGGCAGTGGATGTGCTGGAAGGGCTTGCGGCGACTCACGAAGCCCCACGCCTGGTTCTTGAGTATCGGCAACTCACCAAACTCAAGTCAACCTATGTTGATGCGCTGCCGGCGCTGCTCAATCCTGTGAGCGGGCGCCTGCATACCACTTTCTCTCAGACCGGAACAGCGACAGGAAGATTGTCATCCGCCAATCCGAACCTCCAGAACATTCCTATTCGCACGGATCTGGGGCGGGAAATTCGTGCGGCTTTTACTGTCGAGCCGGGTCATGTCCTGCTTGCAGCGGACTATTCTCAGATCGAATTGCGGCTGCTGGCACATTTTTCAAAGGACCCATTGCTGGTCGAGGCCTATCGGCGCGGCGACGACATCCACACTTTGACGGCATCGCAGGTTTTCGGAGTTCCACCCCTGATGGTCACGCCGGACCACCGCCGTCAGGCCAAGGTGGTCAATTTCGGAATCGTCTATGGGCTCTCGCCGTTTGGTTTATCGCAGAATCTCGGGATAGAAACTGGCGAAGCCAAGAAATTCATAGACGCCTACTTTGAGAAATATCGTGGGGTGCGGAAATTCATCGATGCCACGCTGGAAGATGCACGTCGCGAACAGAAAGTGAGAACGCTGTTCGGGCGGGTGCGCCCGATTCCCGACATCAACAGCAAGAACGCCAACCTGCGCGGATTTGCCGAACGCACCGTAGTCAATACGCCATTGCAGGGCACGGCTGCGGATCTGATCAAGTTGGCAATGATACGCATCGATGAGGAACTGCAAACGCGCGGCCTGAAATCGCAGATGACGCTGCAGGTTCACGATGAGTTGGTGTTTGAAGTGCCCGAATCAGAGATCGACGCGCTCAGGAGCCTGGTCCGCGAGAAGATGGAACAGGCGCATCCGCTGGCGGTGCCGCTGCTGGTCGAGATAGGAGTGGGGCCAAACTGGCGGGATCTGGACGAAAGCTAAAGCAAATCCCTCCACTCCGCTTCGCTCCGGTCGGGATGGCATCAATTCATTGAGGTCTTAAGCGTGACGCTGGCTGGTGCTTTCGCGTTCTGCTGCCTCACGCAGCATCCGGCGTTCGCGAGCGTTGGCAATTCTTCTTGCGCGAAGAACACGCCGCAGGAGAAACCAATACAGGAACCCAAAAAGCACTCCCACTGCGGAGATCAGCAAGATCAAATTCCAAATGGCGGCGAAATTATCGAGTAGTCTTGTCACAGCAGAGAACTTTCCGGGTGAACCGCAAAATACACTAAACCCCTAAGGTGTTCTTAATAGCAGTGGCAATGCTTTCAACCAGGGCGTGCATTTTCTCCTTCGACTCCGCCTCCACCATCACCCTGGCGAGCGCTTCCGTGCCCGAATAGCGAACTACGACCCGTCCATTGCCGTTGAGATCGCGCTCCGCGGTTTCGATAGCGCTCTGGATGTCCGGAACTTTGGCGAACGGAATCTTCTCGCGAACCTTGACGTTCTGAATGGTCTGAGGAAAGACCTTCAAGTCTCTCACCAGATCAGCCAAGGGCTTGCCGGTTCGCGCCATAATTTCCATCACGCGCAGGGCTGTGAGCAATCCATCACCCGTGGTGGCGTCACCATCCCGGAAAATGATATGTCCCGATTGCTCACCGCCCAGAATCGCTCCGGTTTTGATCATCTCCTCAAGCACGTACTTGTCGCCCACATTGGCGCGCAGCATGCGAATGCCGGCATTGCGCAGAGCAATTTCCAGACCCATATTGGACATGGTCGTCGCAACCACAGTCGAACCTGTAAGCAAACCGCGGGACTGAAAGTCGCGGGCGGCAAGCAAAAGAACAGCGTCGCCGTTGACGATCCGGCCATCTGCATCGCTGAAGAGTGCGCGATCGGCATCGCCATCGAAAGTCACGCCGAGATGGTAGCGCCCTTTTTGTTGAGCGACGGCGTTGGCAATGATTTCCGGATGCAAAGCGCCGCAATTGTCGTTGATGTTCTTCCCGTCCGGCGATGCATTCAGGAAGGTAGCCTTAATCCCGCAAGAGCGAAACAACTCGGGCGCCTCGGCCGTGGCCGCGCCGTTGGCGCAATCGACCAAAACGTTGACACAGCTCAGATCTGCGTTTGTATTCTGCGAAAGCCATTCGATGTAGGCCTCCCTTAGGCTGGCCTCACCCGGAACACTCGCGACCTGTGCAGCCTCCGGCAACGGCGAGGCTTCATGAATCTGCAGGAGCGTAAAAATTTCTTTTTCAATCGAAAGCTCATGAGCATCGGGGAGCTTGTAACCATCGCCTGAAAAAACCTTGATGCCGTTGTCGGTCCACGGATTGTGCGACGCGGAGATCACAACCCCAGCATCGTACTTTCGCGAACGCGCCAGGAAGGCCACGCCGGGAGTGGTAATGATTCCCGCACTGTGCACATCGCAACCGGCACTCATCAGGCCTTGCATCATGCGGTCGGCGATCCACGAGCTTGACTCGCGCGTGTCCTGACCAACGACCACGCCGGGACGCGGGTTGGCGCGAACCAAGTCGTGGCCGAGCGCCTGGCCGATCAGGAAGGTACTTTCTGTGGTAAGAGGGAATTCGCTTGCTACTCCGCGAATGCCATCAGTCCCAAAGAGTTGTCGGTGTGTTGAACTCATCGCGTGTGCGGCTCAGTGTCCGTTGGAAGGAATTTTTTCTATGGTCACGGTAATTCGCACCGGATCGGCGCCAGCAACTTGAACCAGCGGGTCGGAAACGTAGGCATTACGGACGAAAGTCCTTATACCGCTCTCCCCGTTCACGTCGATTGCGTCCGTAGTTGCGGATTCGATAGCCTCCACGTGCTGCTTCGGGCCCGAAATATTCACGGTCGCGGGTTCCGACTGGATTCGCCCGATTTGATAAGTGTTACCGAAGCTGGCAATGACACGAGGCTGAACCGGAATTGTCCGCGTCAAGTGCACGTCGAACGCAAGGTGCACATTGCCCGGGACTACCTGAACTATGGTCAGGTTTCGAGGCCGATGGACTTTCAAATCAAAGGTACGCTCACCGGGCTTGACCCCGTTCAGGTCGATTTCGGCGAACACGTCCGAGGGCTGCAAGCCGCGAATGATTCGCTCCGGCCCACGTAAGCGGACTTGCGCTTTAGGAATAGCCACTGAACTGATGTCCAGATTTGCCGGCATGTTGTCCATGGCGATGGGGACGTCTACCGCCACTTCTGAAAGCGGTTCACCTGCCAACGCCAGCCACAGCCCGACGGCCAGGGCCAGAGAAAGAAGCTTCAGGCCGAGGTTATGCAGCAGCTTGTCGCGCAAGAACTTGTGTAACGGCCTAAACATCGGTTTCCTGATTTACGTGTGATTCTGCCGAACGCGTTACGCGTGCGCGTGAGCTCTCGGTTTCCTCCGGCTCCAGCCCAGCGCCGCTTGTGATCGGTGTGGGCAGGGTTGCGGGGGGCACATACCGGTGCAGCAATTCTCCGAGGCGATCGCGAAGCTGATCGACCGAAAGATCGCGCTCAATTTTGCCGCCCACAGCCAGGCTTATGCTGCCCGTCTCTTCTGAGACGATCACTGCGATAGCATCGGACTCCTCGGTCACACCGATGCCTGCACGGTGCCTCGTGCCCAGTTGCGTCGAGAGGACCGGATTCATGGACAAGGGCAGAAAGCAGGCGGCGGCGGCGACTCGATCTTTTTGTATGATCACGGCTCCATCGTGAAGCGGAGCGCTGGGACGAAAGATGGTGGCTAACAGGTCGTAGGAAAGCTGGGCGTCCAGCGGGACTCCGCTTTCAATGTAAGTGCGAAGCCCGATCTCCCGCTCAATCACCATCAAAGCTCCGGTTTGGTTTTGGCAGAACAAGTTGGCTGCGAGCACGATGTCATCGTAGGCGTCCGCGGCTGACATCCCACCACGGCTGAAGGCCAGCCTTCGTCCAAGGCGCGCCAGCGCTAGACGAAGTTCCGGGGCGAAAACCACAATCAGAGCAAATACTGCATAGGGTAGCAGGGTACGGATCAGCCAATTGAGGGTGGCAAGCTCGCCCAGCCGCGATAAATAGAACACCAGCACCAGCGCACCCACGCCGATCAGCATGACTGAGGCGCGCGTTCCCTTGATCAGCGCTAGGAGTTCATAGATGATGACCGCGACCACCAGAATGTCGATGATGGAGACCACCGACACGTGTGGCCAAGCTGCTGGGAACTGCATCAACCTGTGCTCCCTTCAAGTTGAAGATGCCGCGCGTGCTATTTCATTGTAATGCACCACTCAAAGATGGCAGCGCCTGCTACGAGGTTCACTTGCAACGGAAGATTGTGCTGTTATTTCCTGGTGTGGACTTTCGAACCTCGCAATTCAATCTGCATTCCCTCGGCCGCGGCACGCACCCGAGCGTAGTAATTCTTGGCTTCCCGAACCACCTTATCGATGCAGTTGTCATCGTGATCAGGATCATGGTGGAAGAGGATGAGTTCCTTGGCACCGCTTTCCATAGCTACGTTGACGGCTTCGCGCCAGTGGCTATGGCCCCAGCCATGCCGTCGTGCTTCGTATTCTTCGGGAAGGTACTGGGCGTCATAAATCAGCACATCGGCGCCGTCAGCCAGTTTGCGCACATTCTTGTCGAACGCCGGGTCGCCTGGCTCGTTATCGGTGGCATAGACCATCACGCCGTCCTTGGCTTCCATCCGAAATCCCATGCAGCCCTGGGGATGGTTCAACCACATGGTGCGCAGGCGCACGTCGCCTAAGTCCAAACCTTTTTCATCGAGATCGTAAAAATCCTGACGCGCCCGCATTTCGTTCAAACCAACCGGGAAATACGGCGATGCCATTTGCTCCTCAAACACCCGCTTCAAACTGCGGGTACGGCTGGAACAGTGGAACTGAAAGTGATTTTGCCGGTTGTCATAGAGCGGCTCGAAAAAGGGAAGGCCCTGGATGTGGTCCCAATGGAAGTGGGAAACGAAAACGTGCGCGGAAACCGGACGGCCATTGAACTCATGGTGAAGCGCCCGGCCTAGAATGCGAAATCCCGTGCCACAATCGAAGATGTAGAGATTGTCGCCGACGCGGACTTCCACGCAGGAGGTGTTGCCTCCATAGCGCATATTTTCCGGCAAGGGAGCTGGCGTGGACCCACGAACTCCCCAGAACTTAATTTTCATACTCCTCCGCGCAGAGGATGCCCGGGTAATACTCAATCTTGCGGCCTGTTAAGAAATGAGTCAATTCACTGCATGGTTACGGACAGCATATGTCCATCGGGGCGATAAATTCCAGCGCCGGCTATACGGCCACCCGATGCTGGCTGCAACGCTGACCCTCGGAGGCCATCCCCTATAATTGGGGGACTTGGCACGCCTGGCATATCCAATGCTTCGTCCCGATTACAACGAATTTCGCCGCCTGAGCCGTCAAGCCAGCCTGGTTCCGGTGGTCAAGTCGGTGCTCGCAGACCTGCT
This sequence comes from Terriglobales bacterium, assembly GCA_035624215.1. GTDB lineage: Bacteria > Acidobacteriota > Terriglobia > Terriglobales > Acidobacteriaceae > JAFAGX01. The sequence continues at coordinate 30,101 of DASPRY010000048.1, read as the reverse complement.
GACCCCGGTATCGGCCTTCCTGGCGATTGCCAATGGAGAACCCCGTGCGTTCCTGCTGGAGTCCATTGAACGAGGAGAACACATCGGCCGCTACACGTTCCTGGGAGCCCGACCGTACATGGAAGTGGAGGCCCGGGGCCAGAACGTCATGATCCGACGCGGCAAGGGGGCCGAGAGTCAGCAGGGCAATTTTCTGCAGATCTTGAAAGACGTGCTTCGCCAGCATAGGCCGGCATCCTTGGCTGGGCTGCCTCCATTCACGGCGGGAGCGGTTGGCTATTTCGCCTACGATGGGGTTCGCCACCTGGAGAAAATTGGCGAACATGCCAAGGATGACCTGGGCCTGCCAGATTGTGCTTTGCTGTTCTTCGACCGGGTACTGATTTTTGATCATCTTCTTCACCAGATTCATATCGTGGCGTCGGCTGTTGTCTCCAAGGAGCACCCTCGCAGGGCGTACGATCGTGCGATCAGGGACATCGCCGCTTTAGAAAAGAAATTAGTGGCAGGGGCACGGCCTGCCGACTGGCACAAGCCGGCCCGGGGCCGCAGAGGAAAGCTTAAGCTTCATGCCGCCACCAGCCGAAAGCAGTTTGTCGATTCCGTCAAGCGGTGCAAAGAATACATCGCCGCAGGAGACATCTTTCAGGTGGTGCTGTCGCAGAGGCTCGACTTCACGCCCGAGGTCGGACCCTTTGAAATTTATCGAGCCCTGCGAACGGTGAATCCCTCGCCGTACATGTATTTTCTTCGCATGGGAGAACAGCACATTTTGGGTTCTTCGCCCGAGATGCTGGTTCGGGTCAGCGGACGCAAGTTGGAATATCGCCCAATTGCCGGCACACACCCGCGTGGACATGATGAGCTGGAAGATCAGAAATTAGAGAGGCAGATGCTGGCCGATGAAAAGGAGCGGGCCGAGCATGTCATGCTGGTTGATCTCGGGCGAAACGACCTGGGCCGGGTGAGCGAATACGGCTCGGTCAAGGTGCGGGATCTGATGTATGTGGAGCGCTACTCGCACGTGATGCACATCGTTTCGGCGCTCGAGGGCAAGCTGCGCGGCGATTTGGATGCTCTGGATGCTTTTGCTGCCTGCTTTCCCGCTGGCACGCTGACCGGGGCCCCCAAAGTCCGTGCCATGCAGATCATCGAAGAATTGGAGCCGGTGCGACGCGGAATTTACGGTGGTTCCGTGCTTTATGCCGATTTCGCGGGGAATCTGGATTCCTGTATCGCCATTCGCACCATGCTGATGAAAGGGAAACGGGCCTATCTGCAAGCTGGAGCCGGCATCGTCGCCGATTCCGACCCCGAGCGCGAATATGAGGAGTCCATGAATAAGGCGAAAGCGGTGTTGAGAGCGGTGGAGTTGGCGAGGAACAGTGGCCAGTAATCAGTGGTCAGGCATGCGCGTTTCTTCCGACCACCGACCACGGCCAACTAACCACTAATCGGCGTCAATCACAGCTGCAGAAAATTGCCAATCAGCTCCTTTCCGTGCGTGGTCAACACGCTCTCGGGATGGAACTGAACCCCCTCGACCGCAAACTTTCTGTGCCGGAGACCCATAATGGTTCGTGAGCCGTTTCCATCTGACGTCCAGGCGCTGACTTCCAGTTCGGCGGGCAAGCTTTTCTCGTCGACAATCAGCGAGTGATAACGGGTTGCCGTCAGGGGCATCGGCATCCCCTGAAAAATACTTCTGTTGTCGTGCATAATCTCGCTCGTCTTACCGTGCATCAATTTGGGAGCGCGCACAATCTCGCCGCCAAAGGCTGCTCCAATCGCTTGATGTCCCAAACAAACACCCAAGATTGGAATTTCCCCCGCTAACTGGCGCACCAACTCCACGCTGATGCCAGCATCCGCTGGCGTGCAGGGTCCGGGCGATATGACGATATGCCGCGGACGCATGGCCTCGACCTCCGCAACCGTGGCCTGATCGTTGCGGCGCACGACCACCTCTTGGCCCAATTCCCCCAAATATTGGACCAGGTTGTAAGTGAAGGAATCGTAGTTGTCGAGGACGAAAACCATGCTCAAGCTGCTTACCAGCTTATCGCAAAACGCCCTGTTTAGAGGAGGTTGCAGACTGCGCGCGGCACACAGCTATTAACTTGTTGCTATCAAAGTGTCTTGACAGTGCGGCTGCGACAGGACAGACTACAGTTCTTATCGGAGGAGCCTATGGCCGAGACCACGCAGGATAACAAACGCGCCACCCGGCGCTTTGCCCTACGGCTCCCGGTGTCGGTCACCTATGCCCAAAATGGGCAGCAAGAGAAGACGGCGCAAACCCGCGATGTGAGCGCGCGCGGTATCTGTTTCTACATGGATTCAGCTATTGCCGCCGGCTCATCCATCGAGTTCACGCTAACCTTGCCGCCAGAGATCACCCTGACCGAGAGCATTCGGGTGCGCTGTAAAGGCAAGGTGGTGAGAGTCGACGACGCTGCTGCGGATGGTAAAATCGCCGTGGCCGCCGTAATCGATGAATACGAGTTCCTTTCCGAACCCTAGTGCCGAAGCAAGTCCTTGAGCTACAGACCCGAAGAGTAACCTGCTCTTTCACGAGTAGCGTGATATCGTAATCACAACGTATTCAGGAGATGAGTTCCCTTCGCACTGTCTACACTGGGGCCGTGCTTTTGTTGCTCGGCATAACTTCTGTGCCTGTTGTTGCCGCGCAAGCCAACGAGCCAGCGCTTGCAACGTCCAGTCAAAACATTTTGATTCGGTCCATTCGGGTAATCCCCGAATACGAGGGCTGTTCCTTGGAGATCATTTCCGATCATCCTCTCGTGCCGGCGATTGCTAAGTTGGAGAACCCGGCACGGATCGTCATCGATTTGCCGAATGCCAGGCTTTCCAGCATCAAGAAGCGAATTGCATTTCGAAGTACTGCGGTGGCTGGAGTGCGGGTCGGCCAGTTTCAGGACTCAGTCGCCCGCATCGTGATCGATCTGGTCCAGCCGCTCGAGTATTCCTGGGATGCGGCTGGAAACCGCCTCATGGTCCGCCTGCATGCAGCCGATGGCACGCCCAAGGCGACTTCGGTTCCAGCGTTCACTCCGGAAGCTCCGCCAACTGTCGTTCCGGTCAGTTCCAACGGGCCTGGGGCTGTGTTTCTCGCCGGTAGTCGTCTGGCAACCGGGTCATCGATAACTGCAGGCTCAGATACCGCCGTGTTGAATTTGGGACGGGGCGGCGAAGTGCGAGTCTGCCCGGGGACGACGGTTTCAGTGACCCCGTCGCAGAACGGACGGTCGCTGATGCTGGGCATGAGCACTGGCGCAATGGAAGCGCATTATGCGCTGGATGCTTCGTCAGATTCCATCCTCACTCCGGATTTCCGAATTCTGTTGGCCGGGCCTGGCGAGTTTCACTACGCCATCAGCGCAGATCCTCGCGGCAATACCTGCGTACAAGCTCTGCCCGGAAACACTGCCTCGGTTATCCTTTCTGAGGTGCTGGGAGATGGCACTTACCAGGTCACGCCAGCGCAGCAGGTGATGTTTCGCTCAGGACAATTGAGAACGGCGAGTTCAGCGATAGGGAGCAGTTGCGGCTGTCCTGAGCCGGAACCCAATATCATGCGCACGTCCTTACCGGCGAGGGCTCCCGAGAGAACGCCAACGTCATCGATGGAGTTAGCGAGATCAGATTACAACGGACCGGACTCATCGAGTCCCAACTCGCGCAGCCCGGAGACCGCCGCCCTTCCGCCCTTGAAGCCTGATGATGTTCATGTGCAGGTGGACGTTCCATTCGTTTTCAATGCCAACGAAGCCGCGGGCGCGGCTTCCCAAACCAGCTTCGCTCCTGCCCCGGAAGCTGAAATGTTGCCAATTCGTGATCTTTCGCCGCGGCCCGGATGGTTTCAGGTGGCCGCGCTTCCTCCCGTCAGAGCGGCCCACCATGGCTTTTTTGGCAAGGTCAGAGGTTTTTTCTCGGCAATTTTTGGTTAAGGCCGCGGCCTCTTTGCCCTGCGATTGATTCACTTGCGACGGGCAGCTTTGGCCAGCGGTGATACCCGCTCGCGTACTTCATCGGCGATCTCGGCGCCGCGCTCCACAGCGTCCTCTGCGGCGGCTTTGGCGTCTTCCTTCCAGTCCTCTATGGCGTCGCGTGCGTCTTCGTATTTACGACGCAGCTCCCTTCGCATCTGTTTGCCGGGCTTTGGGGCAAAGAGCAGTCCAATCACCGTCCCGGCTCCCAGGCCAATCAAAAAGAATGTGATGGCTGTACCCGTACGGCCCGTTTCTGAAGCTTCGTAACTTCCTTCGCGCATAAACGACCCCTTCCATGATCGAACTTCTTGAATTCGTCTACCGCTATTCTAGCTGTTGGAGGGCCCGATGGTGGCCATTTGCATGCCTCACGGGGGTAGTGTCTCAGTTTGAATTTTTCCCTTAGTATTGAGGCATCATTGCGAGGAATCTAGCATGGAAGCACCAATCCCTTGGCCATGCACGCGAGATCCGTCGCTCCGCCTGAAGAACGGCTTCGCTCGGGATGAAGCCATGCGAGCCCAGGAATGCCTGCGCGAAATCCAAACTGACGCACTGCCTCACAGGCTGGTATTTTCCATTCGCGCTTCGAGCCGTATAAAATAAAGTATTCTCGCCACGTATCTGGCAGAAATGTGTGGCCCGCCCTCCGCTGGCCAGCCGCAACCAAAGGAGGTTGTTCAGCAATGGCTATTCCCGCGACCCAGCTTCGTCCCGGCATGATCATTAAGCACAATAATGATCTGCATTCGGTTTTCAGTGTGGAGCACCGTACGCCTGGCAACTTGCGTGCTTTTATCCAGGCGAAGCTGCGCAATTTGCGCACCGGGGCCATGTTTGAGCACCGCTTCCGCTCGCCTGATCCCATAGAAAAAATCACCGTCGACGAAGTTGAAATGGAGTATCTCTACAACGACGGTGACAGCTATTACTTCATGGACACTTCTAATTACGAACAGACGCACCTGACCAAGGATGTGCTCGGCGATGCCGTCGACTACCTCATCCCCAACCTGGCAATCAAAATAGAATTTTTTGATGGAAAAGCGGTTGGAGTTGAGCTGCCGCAAACCGTCGAACTCACGGTTGTAGAAACCGAACCCGGACTCAAGAGCGCCACCGCCTCGAGCGTAACCAAACCGGCGAAGACGGAGACCGGTCTGGTGGTGCAGGTGCCGCCGTTTATCAATGAAGGTGAGAAGATCAAAGTGGACACGGCGGAGGGCGTGTATCTGTCCCGGGCATAGCAGCTTTCTTGGACCGACGCATGGCTTTGGGCCAACAATCCGCCGTTGCCCGCAGATTTCTGGTTCGCGGACGAGTGCAGGGTGTCGGCTTCCGCTGGTTTGTGGAGCGTGAGGCCCACATTCTGGGTATAGCTGGATGGGTGCGCAACAATCCCGACAACAGTGTGGAAGTGCTGGCGATGGGTACGCGCGAACAGCTCTCCGCCTTGCGCTCGCGCTTGCGCGAAGGCCCGCGGGCCGCGCGGGTGGATGATGTCGAAGAATTCGAAACTAAACCCGTTCCGGACCTTACAACGTTTCGTATCGAAGGAGCCTGGTAAATGCCGACCAATTCTGCCCTGGCTAAGGTTATGGATTGCGAGCCGTTGAAAAAGCTGATCCGTGAGGTTCCGGATTTCCCAAAGAAAGGGATCCTTTTTTATGACATCACGACTCTGTTGAAGGACAGATTGGGATTGGCAACTCTCATCGATGCCCTGGCCGAGCACTACATCAACAAGGACGTCGATCTGGTACTGGGAATGGAAGCGCGTGGATTTATATTTGGTCCGGCGCTGGCCTATCGGCTAAATGCGGGGTTTGTTCCGGTGCGCAAGCCGGGCAAACTTCCCGCCGCGACTGCCCGCTACGACTACGAGTTGGAGTACGGAACCAATACGCTGGAGATTCACAAGGATGCAATCCAACCAGGGCAACGCGTAATTATCGCCGATGACCTGCTTGCCACCGGCGGCACGGCGCAAGCCACCACGAAGCTGGCCTCATCTCTGGGGGCAGAGATTGCCGGCCTGGGATTTGTGGTTGAGCTTGATTTCCTGAAGGGCCGGGAGAAGTTGAAGCAATACGACGTATTTTCATTGCTGCACTACGACAAATAAATCGCCGCGTGAGATCCGAAGCAATTCGTTGTGCCCGCACCTGACTAGGGACTGTCCGATGGATCGCGCGAAAAGAGATTAATTACCTCGGTCAGGACCAAGCTTGCCGCCTTCGGCAGATAGCTCTTGCGCCGAAACCAATCTTGCATGTCGTCTTTCAACTGTCCAAGTGGAACTTTGGCGCCAATCTCCATCTGTCCGTCGGCGACGGGAAGAGTGTCGTCGAAAACGCTTGCATTGGTGAAGTTGCGCATGGAGAAACTATCCAGCCACTTCAAGGGGCAGAGCAGTTTCTGACCGCCATCCTCATACTCGACACGGATCTTGCGGGAAAACATTCAACACGATTTAAGCACACCGGTACTGGTGGCAGCACAAGTTACCGGAGGATGTTTAGGGCTGGGCTCTACGCCGGCGTGGCGGGCGCGGGCGGAGACGGCGCGGCTTCACTGACTCCAGTGTTGACCAAGTCCTTTAATTCCTTGCTCGGTTTGAAAAATGGGATCTTCTTGGCGGGAACTTCCACGCGATCGCCAGTTTTCGGATTACGCCCTACACGAGGCTTGCGCTGGCGGGTGCGAAAGCTGCCAAAGCCGCGAATCTCAATCTTGTCGCCCACGCGAAGGGAGCGAACAATACTGTCAAAGATAGTCTCAACAATGACTTCGCTGTCTTTTCTCGTAACCTCTGCCAACCGGGAGACTTCGTCGATCAAGTCCGCTTTTGTCATACGCCTTATCGCTCCGTATCAGTAGTTCAACCAGGAAGCCCTTCTGTGCTGGCCTCCCTACCCGCCTTCGGGTCTCCATAACGTTCTCAAATTTCAGGGCTTCTGCGCAAGGGGCAATTTCAAAGCGGGCTCTCAGGGGCAGGCTGGAGCCTCGGGGAAACGTTTTGTTTCTTGACAGTCGACCGTTTAATGCGATAATGTCTATAAAGTAAGTAGACATTGAATGGAGCCCCGCTACTAATCCCAGGAGGAATCTGATGCTTGCCCACGCTCTGGACATTCACCCACTCGAATTCCGGGTGGGCGATTTCGTTGAAGGCTTGCAAGAATTAGAAAGACACCCGATTACTTCTTCCCGCGTGCACGACTTCCTGATTGGGGCGCCGCTCCGAGCCCAAGCCTTGCAACCCTACTTGTTCTGGAACACCGGTGCCTACACGCGCAACTTAATCTATCGCGACGCATTCTTCGAGGTTTTGGCGCTGTGCTGGCTTCCTGGGCAGAAAACTCCTGTTCATTCGCACAACGGCCAGCTGGGATGGATTACGGTGATTCAGGGCGAAGTCGTGTGCCGCGACTACCAGTTTGTACGAGCGAGTAGTGAGCAAGTGCGGCCGGACGCTACAGGTCTTCGCCGGGTGGGCGTTGAACTAACCGGTACGGCTCAACATCAGGCGGACGGGAAGGTAGTGATGGTCGACAGGAGGCGTACGACACACCAGATCGAGAATGTGGAAGGGTCTAAATGCGGCAGCATTACCCTGCACATCTATTCCAAGCCAATCGACTCGTGTGCCGTCTTCGAACCTATGAAGCGATGTTGTGAGCGCCGATCTCTTCATTACTACAGTGTCGGCGGAACGGTGCTCTCCCCGGAATGCTGGAAGCCTCAGCCGATAAAAACGCTGAGCGGCATCTAGATCACAGTTTGAATTCGTTGTCATTTCCTGCAAAAACCAATACGGAATTACTTATGCAGCCAACCCAGATACATAGAGACAATCGGACCGAATTCGATCCTCGGCGCTCGATCGTGATCGTTGGCGCCGGTTTCACAGGCACGATGCTTGCCGTTCAGTTGTTGCGTGCGGGGAACCTATCCGTCCGCGTTGTTCTTATCGACTCCGCGCCTAAACCGGGCGGAGTGGCTTACGGCACACGCTGCGATGGGCACCTGCTGAACGTGCCGGCTAAGAACATGAGTGCCTACGCCGACATTCCGGATGATTTCTTGAAGTGGGTTCGGGCTCATTACTCTTGCTCTGCGAGAGGAGATGATTTTCTGCCGCGTTCTTTGTATGGCGAGTACATTGCTTCGCAATTGCGGGACGCGGCCAAATCACCTGGACCTCAATTTCAATACATTTACGACCAGGCTACCTCTTTAGAAGTTGGTAACGGCATGAAAAAGCTTCGTCTGGCGAGCGGAAAAACTGTGGTCGCTGATAAAGTGGTGCTCGCTCTGGGCAACTTCCCTCCCGGCGCCCTGCCATTTGCCGACAAGGTACAAAACAGCTCGCGGTACATCTCGAATCCTTGGGCGCTGCAGTCGATAGATCTTCAGCATGACAGGCATATTCTAGTGATCGGCTCAGGGCTGACCAGCGTGGACGTCGTGATTGAACTGCGCGCGCGCGGATACGACGGCAGAATCCACCTCCTTTCCCGCCGAGGACTGCTGCCCCAAAGCCATAAGCAGTACCCGCCGATCGAACCATTTCGCGGCGATGGGTTCCCACTTACAGTTCGTGGTCTTCTGCGGTTTGTTCGTTCTCGAATCGCGGAAGCCCGGGCGCAAGGATCGGATTGGCGGGCGGTGATTGACTCTCTTCGTCCCCAAACTCAGGAAATCTGGCGAAAGCTTCCCCAAGCTGAGCGAAGGCGCTTTTTGCGGCATCTGCGCTCGTACTGGGAGGTGCATCGCCACCGTGTCGCAGAACGTGTCCTGGACGAATTCATGTGGCAGCTCCGGAATGGCGACCTTGTCCTGCATGCAGGGCGGGTGGCAGAACTCCGCGAAGATGAGGAAGGAGTGATAGCAAGCTATCGCGCCCGAAACACCGGCAAAATGGTTAAAGTCCGCGCCGATCGCCTGTTCAACTGTACAGGGCCCGAAGGTGATTGCCGCAGAGTGAACAACTCTCTGCTGATGGATCTCATTGAGAAGAGATTGGCTCGACCGGACGAGCTTTACCTGGGACTTGATGTTTCCGAGAACGGCGCGGTGCAGGACGCACACGGTAGGACTTCAGATTTCCTTTATGCGGCAGGTCCACTATGCAAGGGAGCGTTGTGGGAAACCACCGCCGTTCCCGAGATTCGACGACAAGTGGTGGACCTGGCGAACCTGCTGCTGAGGGGGGCTGGTCAAGACATTCCTCACGCTGCCACATCTCGGCTGGAACTCGGGGCAGCCGGTTGCTCTTGACGTGGAAGGAACTGCGCTTTTACGGCTGGCCTCCAAGACCGGCATGGGTTCATTTCCAGAGATAATAGAACCCGGGCTGCTTTTCCAGGAGCTTCTCCCGCGTTGGCAGCCATTGCGACAGGTCGCCGAAAAGTAAATCGAAGAGGGTTTCGCGTCTTCGCTCGGGACGGACCAGGGTCGGTTCTCCCTTAATTCCGACTGCTTTAGCGGTATCCTCGACCGCAGCCTGGAAATCCGCGATCTGATCGATCAAGTGCATGCCCAGAGCTTCTTGTCCGGTCCAGACCCTGCCATCTGCGATGGCCTTAATGTCTTCTTTCCTGGCATGGCGTCCATCGGCAACCGCCTGGACAAACTGGCCGTACATATTGTCGATCAGCGACTGCATGTAGGCCCGTTCCGCCGGGGTCATTTCCCGGGTGGGATCGCCGGTGTCCTTGAACTCTCCCACCTTGAGAACTTCTGGTTTCATCTTGGCCCAGCGCAGCAGATCGCCATAGTTCAGCCACTCGGCGATTACTCCGATCGAACCGACAATGCTGCCATTATCGGCGTAAATTTTATTTGTGGCTGAAGAAATGTAATAGGCGCCGCTTGCGCCCACGGTTTCTATGGAAGCCACAATCCGTTTCTTCTTGTCATCGCGAACCCGCTTGACCTCGCGATAGATTTCTTCCGATGCGGCTACGCCTCCGCCCGGCGAATCGACGTGCAGAATAATGGCTTTAATAGAGTCGTCGTCGCTGAACTTCTTGATCTGCGGGACTACGGTTTTGGGATCGATAATGACGCCTTCAAGGTCTACCACCCCGATTTTGTCGCCGAAGCCGGTGAACGACGTTTCTTCTCCGCCCGCGTGCAAGGCAAGATAGACCAGCGTGAAAACCGCGAGCACAAAAAGGAAGAAGGCGCCGCCTCCAATCACAATCCATAGCCAGGTGCGCGACCGACCGTTATCTGCCATAAGTGAAGGTAGTGTAGCACCGGAGCTGAGTTCGCGGAGTCGGGACGGGATCGCCCCACATCGTATTCCCTATGCTAGTATTTAGCGTTTCTGAGCTCCCGTGCGGCACGGCCGCCTGTGAGCTCCGCAACGCATCCGGTAGGCTCATAGCGTCGTCCAAGCGGAAATCTAATGAAGGACACCCTCGGAGTTTTGTTGGCTGGAGGAGCAGGCGAGCGTTTGTATCCGCTTACCCGCGACCGCGCCAAGCCGGCGGTTACCTTCGGTGGGAACTACCGCATCATCGATGTAACGCTTTCCAACTGCGTCAACTCCGACCTGCGGAGGGTCTACATTCTTACCCAGTACAAGGCGCTCTCGCTTAACCGGCACATCCGCGAGGGGTGGAACATCGTGGCGCGCGAAATGGGGGAGTTCATTGAAGTGCTGCCCCCCATGCAGCGGGTGAGCGAAGAATGGTATCAGGGAACAGCGGACGCGGTTTATCAGAACATCTATTCCATCGGCTCGGAGCAGCCGCAGCATGTGCTGATCCTGTCGGGCGATCACATCTACAAGATGAACTATGGGCTCATGCTGAAGCAGCACAGCGACTCGGTGGCTGACGTTACGCTGGCCACGATTCAAGTTGATCCTGGGGAAGTTTCTCGTTTTGGCGTAGTCGACGTAGACCGCGATAGCCGCGTGAAAGGATTCCAGGAGAAACCGAAGCAGACGGAGTTGCGTTCGCCCTACAACCCGGAAAAAGTCTCCGCCTCCATGGGCGTCTATATCTTCAATACCGACGTGTTGATTCCGGTGCTGCTTAAAGACGCGGAGGACAGGGAATCCACGCACGATTTCGGCAAAGACATTCTGCCGAGAATGATTGATGACTACCGCGTTTACTCGTTCGACTTTGTGGACGAGAACAAGAAAGAAGCCCTGTACTGGCGCGATGTGGGGACGCTTGAGGCGTACTACGATGCCAACATGGATATCGTATCGGTCTCGCCCGTCTTCAACCTGTATGACGAAGGATGGCCCATTCGCACGCACCAGCGGCAGTATCCGCCAGCCAAGTTTGTGTTTGCCGAGCCGGGACGGACCGGTACGGCGCTCGATTCGATTGTTTCGGCAGGTTGCATTGTCTCCGGCAGCATGGTGAAGAATAGCGTGCTATCGCCGGATGTGCGGGTAAATTCCTACAGCGAAATCGATGCCAGCATTTTGTTTTCGCACGTCAACGTAGGGCGCCATTGCCGCATTCGCAAAGCCATCATCGACCGCGACGTACATATCCCCGAAGGAACCACGATTGGGTACGACGTGGAAGCTGACCGCCAACGGTACTTCGTTACTGATACCGGAATCACCGTCGTCACGCGAGATTACTCGCTGTTCGAGAACCCGGTGACGGTGGACTACTTCACCAGCGAGTGAGGTCCCCTCCATTGTGTCATCCTTCGACTCCGCATCTCGAGTCGGCAAGCGACTCGGGCCGACTTCGCTCAGGATGACAGCTGAAAGAGGCTGCGGCTTGTGAATCGTCGCATTCGCCGTATATTCGCCAACCTAATCCCCCTGCTACAATGCTCTGTTTCTTTGGCAACCTAGAACTTTTGCAGTGTTGCAGGCGTATTGTCTTGTGCTGTTGAAGCTGGCTCCGGCGACTGAACCGCCGCCAGACGCTCTAACGGAGTCTCCCGGAGTACCGGTTGGAAGATCCCCAAGTCGCCGTGCTGCTTGTCCGTCGCTGCCTGGGCGGCGACGCCGCCGCCTGGGAGGAACTCGTGCAGCGCTATCATCGGCGCATTTATAACATCTGCTATCGTTTTGCCGGGTCATCCGACGATGCCCAGGACCTGACGCAAGAAGTCTTCATCAAAATGTACCGTACGCTGAATACATACGACATTGAGCGGGGAGCGTTCATGACGTGGGTCACCACCATGGCTCGCAACCTGCTTGTGGACCATTTTCGCAAAACCAAGCAGGATCGCATGACGGATTCACTTGACGCGCCACCTTCGGAGCGTGAAGATGCCATGCCATTGAGCGAACAATTGGCGGACGCAAGCCTCGCCCCCGATGCCCGGGCGCAAAGTCAGCAGGTTGGGGAAACGGTACACAACGCCCTGCAGAAGCTCTCGCCGGATCTTCGTGAGGCAGTGATATTACGGGACTTACAGGATATGGACTATAAAGAGATTGCCACGGTACTAAAGGTACCGGAGGGAACCGTCAAGTCACGCATAAACCGTGGGCGAGCGGAACTTGCGCGCCTGCTACAACGTACATATAAACAGGTGATGTAATGGCAGCGGACCACCATAACGACATGCAGTGCAGCGAGTTTGACGCTCTGCTCAGCGATGCTCTGGATCAGATTCTGACCGGACCCAAGGCCCAAGAATTTCAGGCGCACGCACAATCGTGTCCGGTTTGCGGGCCACTATTGGCAGAAGCCGAGATGGGCAAACGGTGGCTGGAACAGTTAGTGGAGGTCGAGCCTCCGCAACATCTGGTGCACAACATTCTGGCGGCGACCAGCGGCGTTGAGACGGGGCGGTCGCATGCGACGGCGACCGCGCAGGTTTCATGGTTGGGCAGCATTACCGCCACGATGGGTACGGTGTTCCGCCCGATCCTGGCTGTTGCCAGGCAACCCAAATTTGCCATGTCATTTGGCATGGCATTTTTCTCACTCTCGATTTCACTCAGTCTGGCGGGGGTGAAGTTGAGCGATCTGCGGCATGTGAACCTGCGGCCCAGCGCGGTACGCCGGACGTATTACGAAGCGTCAGGCAAAGTCGTGAAGTATTACGAGAACATTCGCTTTGTGTATGAGATTGAATCCCGCTTGCGGGAATTCAAGCGCGCCACCACTCCCGCCGAGCCGGCGCCCGCAAAGAAAGACGAGAATCAGAGGAACAACAATACCAGTGGACAGCCCGATGAGAAGCAAGAACGAAACTACAGCCAGGGAGAAAACGAAGTGATTCTGGCTTCGCTCCCGGACAGCCCGCCTGCGGTGAGCTTCGTCCTGGTAAATCAGGCCACACTCAGGAGGGATGTATGAACTGTGCCAACCACCCCGCAAATGCTGCGGTCGCATATTGCCGCACTTGCGGAAAACCACTTTGCTCCACCTGCACGCGCGACGTGAAGGGAGTGATCTACTGCGAGAATTGCCTCGCGGAGCGCTTAGGCGCGGTGCATCCGGCCACATCACCGCCGCCAGCTGCTGGATTTGTCACGCAGCCTGGCGCGATTCCGAGTTCTGGTCCAAATCCCGCAGTCGCGGGAATCCTTGCGGGATTCTTCCCCTTCGGCGTGGGCGCGGTCTACACCGGGCAATATGCCAAAGGTCTGGCACATTTGCTGATTTTCGTCGGACTGATCGTTGGAATGGATCAAGGCAGCCCGCTCGATACGATCTGTGCCTTCGCCTTTGCGTTCTTCTATGTCTGGCAAATCATCGATGGGGTGCGCACCGCTAAGGCCCTTCAGCTCGGGCAGCCAGTACCCGATCCGCTAGGCCTTGGTCAGGCGTTCGGCGCGGGAGAGAAAGTTGACACCTCGAAAATTCCGGTGGCAGCGGTGGTGCTGATCGGATTGGGCGTGATCTTTCTCCTGCGAACCATGGGCGTGGTCGTGTTTAGCGTGGAGACCTTGTGGCCGGTAGCCTTGATCTTGCTTGGGCTATGGATGCTGGGCAAGCGCTGGGGCATTATTCCCTCGAATCGAGTTTACTCGCCTGCAGACCGTATGCGAGGCCTGGTGGGACCCGCCGTGCTGATCACTGTCGGTTTGCTTTCACTGATCGCGAATCTGGGCGGTCCGCCCTGGCATCGCACCTGGCCGGTTTTGTTGTTGGCAATGGGGATTGCCAAGGTACTGGAGAACCAGGCGCCACCAAAGTTGCCCCCGGCTCCGCCAATGTCAGGCGGCCCGACAGGGGTAACTAGTGGAGAAGTCCAGCCGCCGGTGAGCGAGGTAAGAAATGGCTAGTCCCGTCCAGTCGCCGCCGAGCCCTATTCCGCCACCTCCACCGCATTACCGGCGCTCGATTTCTGGCCCGATTATTCTGATCTCAGTCGGAATTCTGTTCCTCCTGGGCACGATGGGCTATCTGAACTGGACGCAGCTCGGCCACTGGTTTGCTCATTACTGGCCGGTCATCCTCATCGTAGCCGGCGTCATCAAGCTCATTGAATATCAGGCGGCCCAGAGGCAGGGCGTGCGCCCTTCGGGGCTGGGGGTTGGCGGCGTCTTCCTCATCATCATCCTGATCGTCCTTGGACTGACTGCGACCCAAATGTCACGGGTGGATTGGGGCAAACTGCGCGATCAAATCAACATCGACGGCAGCGACTTCACCCTGTTCGGCGAGAAATATACCTATGAAGATCAGCTATCGCAGGCCTTCCCCGCCGGTGCGAGCTTGCGCGTCGTCAATGCGCAAGGAGCGGTCAACGTCAGCACTTCGACCGGCAACGAAATTCACGTATCTGTACACAAGCGCATTACTGCCGACAACCAATCGGATGCGGACAAATACAACGCCGGGAGCAAGCCGCAGATCACGGTAAGCGGCAACATGGTCACGCTGAACGCCAATAATCAAAATGCTGGAGATCATCGCGTGGCCGAGGATTTGGACATCTCTCTGCCAAGGAAAGCCGCGGTCAGTATTTCCACGCACTCTGGAGATGTCAGCATTTTGGGCCGCGATGGCGACGTAGAGATCTCCGCACAGCACAACGACGTTTCGGTTTCCGACATAAATGGCCGCGTGAGCCTGAGCCTGGATCACAGCGCGGCGCGAGTCTCGCAGGTCAGCTCCGATGTTTCCATCGAGGGACGAGCTAACGATGTTTCCCTCGAGGACATCAAGGGAGCCGTCCACCTCGACGGCGAATTCATGGAAAGCGTAAAGCTGGCGAAGATCGGCCAGGGTGTCGTTTTCAAGTCATCGCGCACCGATATGCAGCTCGGTCGCCTCGACGGTGATTTGGATTTGGATTCCGGGGATCTGCAAGCGAGCAATGTCACAGGTCCAATCCGTTTGACCACCAGCTCCAAGGACATTCGTCTGGCGGATATCTCTGGCGACGTCCGCTTACAGGACGAGAACGGCTCGGTGGAATTGCGAGTCAAGAAACTGGGCAGCATGCAGGTGGAGAACCGACGAGGTGATATTCAAGTTTACGTTCCCGACAAAGCCAGCTTCCAGGTGGATGCCCGAGCCCAGGGCGGCGAAATCGAAACCGACTTTAGCAGTTTGAAAATTGACGAATCGCAGACTACCGCGTCGGGGAGCGTCGGCAGCGGCGGTCCGCGACTCGTATTAAACAGCGAGCACGGGACCATAGAGATTCGTAAGGCGTCGTCAGCCGACCAGGAGTCGGAACTTCCTGAAAATCCAAAGCCGCCACGTTCACCGTCGGCGCCTCAGGTCACAGAAAACTGAATCTGGCAGCAAGCAGCTTTGGTCCGGCTGGAATGCTCTTCCGGCACTTCTTGTCTTGCGTTGCCCTGTTAGCTCCTCAGTGCGCGCCATGTTATGTTCAAAGTTCTCTGAGGCGCGCAGCCAGGACATGATTCGCTCCTACAAAGGCATCAAGCCGACAATTCCGGCATCGTGTTACGTCGATGACTCAGCGCAGATCATCGGAGATGTGGTTTTGGGCGAGCATGCCAGCGTGTGGATGAATGCGGTGCTGCGCGGCGATGTGCACTCCATCCGCATCGGAGCGTACTCTAACGTCCAGGACTGCAGCGTGCTGCACGGAATGAAGGAGGAGTACGGAGTCTTCGTAGGCGAATACGTGACCGTGGGTCACTCGGTAACGCTGCATGGCTGCACTATTGAAGATCGATGCCTGATCGGCATGGGCTGCATCATTCTGAACGGTGCAAGGATAGGTTCCGGCTCGATTATCGCGGCCGGAACCGTGATCCCTGAAAGAACCATCGTGGAACCCGGCTCGTTGTGGATGGGCTCTCCGGGTAAATTCCGCCGCAAACTTGATGAGAAGGATCAGGAAACCATTCTGCGCTACGCGCAGAATTACCTCGCGTACAAGGAAGCGTATTTAGGAGAGAGGTAAACGGCCAGTTGTTACCAATGAGCTTTTTATAAAATTGTTATCCTGAATTTAAGTGTGTAATGTCATCCTGAGTGGAGCATGGTCTTCGCGCCAGGCGCGAGGATCACGTGTAGTCGAAGGATCCCTAGGCTAACGAATTATTCTCGGAAGCGACAAGGCATTCTCTTGCTCTCTTTCTTTGCGCGGAAACGGGGAGAATTCCCTGGAGCGGCCGTCGCAAAAGGTCGCAATGCATAGATCCTTCGACTACATCAGTTCATTCGCTTGCGAATGAACCAACTCCGCTCAGGATGACAGCTCAAACAAAAATGATTAAAGCTATTCGGGGAACGCGCGACCTTTTGCCACCGGATACGGCGCTGTGGAACTTTGTCGAAGACAAAGTTCGCGCCGTTTTCCGCGCCTACAACTTCCAGGAGATTCGCACGCCCATTTTTGAGGACACGCAATTGTTCGCTCGCAGTGTGGGCGAAGAAACCGACATTGTCGCGAAGGAGATGTACACCTGGGAAGACCGCAGCCGCGCCGAAAGCGAGAAGGGTCAAGCGTTGACCCTTCGCCCCGAAGCCACCGCCGGAATCGTTCGAGCCTACATCGAGCACAAACTCTGGGAGCGAGGACTGAACAAGCTCTACTTGATCGGCCCGATGTTCCGGCGCGAACGTCCGCAGAAAGGACGCTATCGCCAGTTTTATCAGATCAACGCAGAAATGATCGGGCCGGAGAGTGCGGGCAGCGGTGCTCCGGCGCGCGACGCGGAAATTCTGGAACTGCTCGCTACGTTACTCGATCGACTTGGCATCAAGGATTGGCAACTGCAACTGAACTCGGTTGGCTGCGCCGAGGATCGCGCCCGCTACAACGAAGCTCTGCGCAAAGCGCTCGAGCCGGTCGCGCCCAAAATGTGCGTCGATTGCCAGCGGCGTGCGGTCACGAATCCTTTGCGGGTGTTCGACTGCAAAGTTTCGGAAGACCAGCCAATCATCGAGAAGCTGCCGCGCATCAGCCAATTTCTCGACGAGGCTTGCCGCAAGCACTTCCACGAGGTCCAGGAAATCTTGAAGGCAGTGGGCGTGCCGTTCATCTTAAATGATCGCCTGGTGCGCGGCCTCGACTACTATACGCGCACCGCGTTCGAGTTTACGCATGGAGCTTTAGGCGCGCAGAACGCTATTCTCGGCGGAGGCCGCTACGACGGACTGTCCGAATCGCTCGGAGGCCCGAAAGCTCCGGGAATTGGTTTTGCCATCGGCGAAGACCGGCTGGTGCTGGCGCTGAAAGAGTCCGCGGAAGCGGTGCAAGCCAAACCGGATGTTTACATCGCACCGCTGGGTCCCGGCATGGACCGCGAAGCTGCGCGGCTGGCGCGAGAACTGCGCCGGCAGGATTTCATTGTCGAGCTCGGTGATGAAACTTTTCGGCTGAAGAAGTCACTTGAAATCGCCAGCAAACTGGACGCGCGCTTTATTTTGATTGTTGGCGAAAACGAAGTGAAAGCGGGAGCGTTCGCGCTGAAGAATCTGAAAACAGGAGAGCAGGTGTCCGTCCCGCGCAACGAGCTGGCAAGCAGACTGCGATAGACTCCGTCGATCCCAGGTTAGCCACACAAAAAATGCGTCCGAAACACCCCGGCTTATGGCGAGATGCAAGCCAGCGCGGACATGGCAAGAGTCGAGGCGCAGATTACTGCAGATCTGATTTGTCGGGGTTGTAGAAGAAATGAAAGCGCAGGGCGAGATATTGGCCGCCGAATTCTTGCGGCAGCGGCGGGAAGGGATTGGAGGCGGTAATACCGCCCCAGGCCGCGCGGTCGAGCGCCGGATCCCCTGAACTGCCTCCTTGTTCCAGCCTCATTCCAGCGATGCTGCCATTCTTGAGGATGGCAAATTCGATCGCGACTTTGCCCTTTTTCATGATCGGAGGACGCGCAGATTCGGGAATCAGGTTGTACCAGTTCACTTTCACATCATGAAGAACACGCTGCAGGTACGGGCCGAAATCTACTCCCATGGTGTCGCTGAGGACATCGAGCGCGCCCAGGGCTCGGCCCTGTTTGCCTTGGCCGAGACCGAAGTCGCCGTCCGCGCCACCATAACCACCGCGGCTCGCGGCGGTAGCCCGGGCTGCCTGCTCAATAGCTTCTCCCGGTGAGAGGGCCTGGCTCAATGCAAATGGGTTCTTCGATCCCACTTCTGGAGTCTGCAGCTTTGCGATTTGATCGGCAGACGGGGGTGGCGGAGGCGCCGGCTGACCTTGCTGCTGTTGCGTCTGCTGCTGCGGGTTGTTCTGCGCTGCAGCCGGAGGCGATGGCGGCTGAGCCGGACTTGCAGGCGGTGCACTCATCCCAGGTGGACCTGGGCGGCTGCTATCGAGAATTTTCTTCAGCTCCTGGCGGTCGAGTTGCGGCGCCCTCGAAGTCGCGATGCGATCTTTATCAGAGATGATGTTCGTATTCGGCCGTTTGGTGATCTTCTGTTCATCCGGGGGCAATTCGAGAAAGGTCAGGTCTTTGTCTTGCGGAAACATGCGCGGCTGCACCACGACAGCCTGGCGCGGCATAAATTTTGCCAGCTTGTCAGAGTTCACGATCGCCAACACGACGATGAGGTGGACGACAACTGAAATCCAGAACGCCTCGCGGCGCCGGGATCGCGCCAGGTCGTCCTGAAGCTGGAGCAGAAGAGCGGGCGGCTCATCGATGTCGCGATAGGCCGACTCCCAGTAGCGCGCATCGTACAGTTCTCCGCCCACTTGAGAATTCTGGGAGGACGAAGGAGGTGTACTGGCTGGCGGGATTTGCGTCGTTGGCATCAACAACTTACCTGCAAATCAGAGACTACTCGCGATCGACATCCGCGGATAGTGAACCGCTGAATACACCACAGTCGTTTGATGCGGATGCACTGGTGCTGCGGTCTGTGCCTTCATTTTCGCATCTTTTCGATGAATACGCGATGCTTCGAGGGAGGGAGAGTTACCCTGGTTGCATCTCTGTACAAACTGAGGATTTACAAAAATTGACAATCTATGGCTGGTGAAATCGATCCAAGCGGATTTTCGCCCCATGTTCGCGAATGGCACGAATGATTTCGAGCGCTACACTTAGCGCCCGACGGCCATCCTCCAAGCCGACAAGCGGCATTGAGCGCTGCCGGACCGAGTCCAGAAATGACTTCAGCTCCGCGTGCAGCGGCTCCTCCTGGACAGTCGGCAGCTTTGTGACCTGAATTTGCGGGTTCACCGATGCGCTTCCACTGTTGCTCTTCCCGACACTGAAGATCAATACATCCTGCCGGCCGTAATCCAGCGAAACGTATTGATTGGGTTGAAAAAAGCGCAATTTGCGCACCCGCTCGGTTGAAACCCGGCTCGCAGTGAAGTTGGCAACACATCCGGAATCGAACTCGATGCGGACATTGGCGATGTCAACTTTGCCGGAGA
This sequence comes from Terriglobales bacterium, assembly GCA_035624215.1. Classification (GTDB taxonomy): domain Bacteria; phylum Acidobacteriota; class Terriglobia; order Terriglobales; family Acidobacteriaceae; genus JAFAGX01. The sequence goes on along the minus strand of DASPRY010000048.1, from coordinate 10,305 downwards.
GAATTGGCAGGCCGACGGCGCGAATCTCTTTTACGGGCGAGTTCACGAACGAGAGCACGATGTCGAGATCGTGAATCATGAGATCCAGCACGACATCGATATCGAGCGAGCGTGGGATGAACACGCTGAGCCGATGCACTTCGAAAAACATAGGGCGAGTGAGAATCGGCAGCGTGGCACGGACAGCGGGGTTGAAACGCTCCAGATGGCCCACCTGGGCGATCCGGCCAAGTTGCTTGGCCATTCGAATCAATTCGTCGGCTTCCGCAAGCGAAGAAACGAGGGGTTTCTCGATTAGAACGTCAACCCCGGCTTGCATCAGCTGCTCCGCAACCTTGAGATGATGCACGGTGGGAACGGCAACCGAAGCAGCCTGAAGCTCGCGATGAGTGGTGACGAGCTGTTCGACGGAGCCAAGTGCGCGACAGCCGAATTCCTGAGCGATGGCGTCGGCCCGGGCCGTATCCGAATCCACGACCCCGACCAAGCGGACGGGCACTCCTTCGCTGGCGAGCTGCTGATAGACGCGGGCGTGGTTGCGCCCGAAGGCGCCGACGCCAACCACCGCAACGTGGGTGACGTTCTCGGTGGTCATTTGAATTTCTTGAGCAGTGCGATCTGGCCGGCGTGGTAAAGCTCGTGCTGGACGATACCGCTGAACATGTAGAAGAAGTTGCGGTACTTCTCTGTCTTGCCGGGAACCTGTTCTTGCAGTCGCGAATCTGGAAATGCCGCAACCGCCTTCACCAGTTCGTCATGAGTATGCTTCAGGTGTTCCACTGCCTTGCGCCAAGCGGCTTCGCTGCTTTCGGTTACAGGAGGGAAGTTTTGCTTGCCTGACAGCTTGACGGCCCTCCCTCCGGCACGGCGGCGCACCGCGTCGTCCCAGGCAGCGATGTGCAGAACCAGTTCCCAGATGCTATGTGCGTTCTTGATGGGGTGTTGTGCCGCAGTCTTAGCATCGACATCACGAAGAAGTTTAAGCACGGGGTCGCCATGCCAGGCTTCTCCTTGAAAGGCACGGCGAATCTGGTCGGCGAGGCGGGCGCATTCAGACATGAATAACTCCTCAATCTTTTATTTGCCTTGGCGAAAACTGAACGTGCCGGCGTCAATGTCGCGCGTTGTTTGTCACTCGGCGGTGACCACAATTTCCGCTGAATCCGCAGCCGTGATGACTGCGTCTCCATCGAGAAGCAGGCAGCGTCCGGCGTCTACCGCCAGGCATATTGCCCCGGCCGTGCGCATCGCTTCAATGGTCTTGACTCCAATCACCGGCACATCGAAGCGCATGTCCTGATTGGGCTTGGCAATCTTGACCACGGTGAGCACCCGGCTCAGGGTCGACGCCTCAGATTCAAGCGACGCCATGATGCGGCCTGCACGCTCGATGGTAGCGTCGGTACCCTCCATGGCTTCAACCGCCACGCAGGCACCCTCAGCTACGACTACCGTCTGCCCAATATCGTACTGCGCCAGATGCCGGGCCACTGTCCGGCCGTACTCGATATTCTTCTTCTCCTGATCGCTGGGCGACCGCCGGGTCAACACGCCCGGTTTAGCTAGCAACGGCTCAAGCAGAGAAGTGGAATTCTCCAGCGTGATGCCTTCGTCAGCTAACACCTTGGCGATGGCGCCGAGCAAGGCATCGGTGTTCCGCGTGCTAAGGTTCAGCAGCAGCTTGGCTAGACGCCAATCCGGACGGATACTGGAAAAAATCTGTTTGTGCTTGACCTGCCCGGCCATCATGGCGCGGGATATCCCTTCGCGTTTAAAGGTTTCAATCAGCTTCGAAAGCTCGCCTAACGACAGCCAATGAACCGCCGCCGCTCCGCGCGACCCGATTTCGGGAAATGTTTCTTCCTTGATGGCAGCCACTACGACATCGAATCCTTGCGCGCGGGCCGCATCGAGCACCAGAAAAGGGAATCGCCCGTTCCCCGCAATCAGGCCGAGCCGCTGCTTCTGCGCGCACATGCAATTGAGTCTAGCATTCAGCACTCGGCAATCAGCACTCAGCGATCAGCTCTTCGAATTACCAGTGAGAACCAATTTCCAACGAAGATGAGCTAGCCTACTGAATGCTGAGTGCTGAGCTGAATGCCGACAGCTACTTAATCACTCCCCGCTCGGAAGCTTCTATAAATCTAATCAACATGTCGACATCTTCGCCGCGATCGGATTCAGACTTCAGTTGCTCGATAGCCTGCGATGTATTGAGCTTGGAGGCCAGGAGAACCTTATACGCGTGATGAATCTTGCGGATTCGTTCTCTGGTGAAACCGCGACGTTCTAAGCCGATCGCATTGACTCCATAAGCATGGGTATCGCGGGCGGCTGCGGTTTTGGAAAAAGGAAGAACGTCGCGAGTGATCGTGGTACCACCGCCGATGAAGGAGTAGGTGCCAATACGCACGAAATGATGCACCGGGCAGAGCGCCCCTACCGTGGCCCAATCGTCGACGATGACGTGGCCGCCCAGCGTCGCGGCATTGGCCAGAATTACGTGATCGCCGATCTTGCAATCGTGAGCAATGTGGCTGTACGCCATGATCAGGTTATGGCTGCCCAGGCGGGTGAGTCCGCCGCCCTTGACCGTGCCGCGACTGATGGTGACGAATTCGCGGATTTGGTTGTGATCTCCAATCTGAAGCCTTGTGGGCTCGCCTGCGTAGGTCAGATCCTGAGGTGCGAAACCGACAGAAGAAAATGGATACAAGCGGTTGCGGGCGCCAATTCTTGCCGGCCCTTCGATGGTCACGTGCGAGATCAGGTGGCACTGTTCTCCCAGTTCAACGTCCGGGCCAACTACGCAATAAGGCCCAATTTGGCAACTGGGGTGAATCTGTGCACGAGGATCAATGATGGCGGTCGGATGAACATTCATCGGAACATCAATGCTGGGTGTGCCCGGTCGCGCCAGAAAAAGCTCTCCTACTCGGATTGTGCGTTGTCCTCGACGGTGGCAGCGCGCGAGCGGTCTACTAACCTGCAGGTGACAGTCGCCTCGGCGGCGCGCCTCTCACCCACAAAGGCCCTCCCTTCCATGCGTACCGCATTCCCGCGCCAGGCCTTGACTTCAATCTCGATGCGGAGCTGGTCTCCCGGAACCACCGGCCGCCGAAACCTCGCACGCTCGATGCCGGTGAAAAACACCAGCTTGCTGTGACGGTCCTCTACCTCAGTGAGCAGCAAAGCTCCGCCCGCCTGTGCGATAGCTTCTACGATCAGCACACCGGGCATAACTGGCGCACCCGGAAAATGACCGGCGAAGAAGGGTTCATTGATGGTCACATTCTTAATCGCCACAATTCTTTCGCGACGCTTAAGCTCGGTCACTCGGTCGATCAGCAGTAACGGGTACCGATGCGGCAGAATCGCCATGATTTCGTTGATGTCCAACGTAGTCTTGTCGGCACTGGGCATTTCAGCAAGAGGTTGAAGAATATCAGCCATAGTAAGCGGTTCAGGAGCGAAGATTATACTGTACCGCGAGCAGCTGGCGGAGAGCAGCGGAAAATCTCAGTACTGATCATTATTTCTATAACGGCATGAGGAAAGCGCAGAAGAAACTCGGACCGATTAAACCCGCGACTGGGGAAATCGCCAGCCGATTGCAGTATTTTCAGCAGCGCCGAGACCAGATCGTTCAGACGGTCCGCCAGTTGGTGGAGATTGAGTCTCCCAGCGACAACAAGGAAGCGGTGGACCGCCTGGGGTCGCTGCTGGCGGGAAGGTTTGAGGGGCTTGGTGGACACGCAAAATTTCACCGCACGACAAATTTTGGCGATCACTTGCAAGTAGACTTTCCCGGCAAAAGCAGAGGGAAGCCCGTCATGTTGCTCGGACACCTGGATACCGTCTATCCACTTGGAACGCTCACTACAACGCCGTTCCGGTTGGCGGATGGACGATTGTGGGGACCCGGCAGTTTCGATATGAAATCGGGAATCGCGTTCATGCTGCACGCCATCGAGGCACTACGCACATGGCACGACGATCAGCTGCCGCGACCCGTCACCATGCTGCTGGTTTCCGATGAAGAGGTAGGCAGTGAAAGTTCGCGACACATTACGGAAAGTCTGGCGAAGAGGTCAGCCGCCGTGCTGGTGCTCGAGCCCGCTTATGGGCGGAAGGGGGCGGTCAAGACCGCGCGCAAAGGGGTTGGCGAGTACTTTGTCAAAGTGAAAGGCAAAGCTGCACATTCTGGGCTGGATTTTGAGAAAGGCGAAAGCGCGATCATCGAGTTGGCGCGACAAATTCTCCAAATATCCAAGCTGACCGATCTGAAACGCGGGATCACGGTGAATGTAGGAACGATCCAAGGAGGCACTCGCTCAAACGTAATTCCGGCCGAAGCAACTGCTGTGCTGGACGCGCGGCTGTCACGAATGAAGGATGCGGCGGGGTTGGATCGAAAAATACATGCGCTGAAGCCGTTCAATCGGAAGTGCAGGCTGGAGATCAGTGGAGGCATCAATCGCCCTCCCTTAGAACGAACTCCGCTGGTGGCCGCGCTCTATGAGAAGGCATCCGAAATTGCAAAGCAACTCGGGTGGAAACTGGATGAAGCGGCTGTGGGCGGCGGATCAGACGGCAATTTCACGGCCGCGCTTGGAATTCCCACGCTGGACGGCTTGGGCGGAGTTGGCGAAGGCGCGCATGCCACTCACGAATCGGTGCTGATTTCTGAGTTGCCCCGCCGTGCCGCTTTGGTGGCACAACTCATCGAGACGGTGTGAGATTGTGCAGGGGACAGGCGACAGCTTCACTCTGTTTCATTTGACCCGGTACTCCCGGGGAAAGATTTATCACTCACAGGGCCGGGTAACCGGAACGCGCAGGATCAACAATCCCGCAACAAGTCCTGCCAGCATCATCATCATCAGCCCCGCAGAGAAAGAACCGGTACGTGAGTGCAGATATCCGAAGGCATAGGGGCCAGCGAAGCCGGCTATGCTCGCGGTCGCGTTAATCAATCCAACTGCGGTTGGCGCCATCGCGCGGCTCAAGATTTCGGTTGGCATAGCCCATGCTATCGACACGTATGAGGCGCCGATTCCCACCAGAGTGAACACGGTCATGAAGTAAGCCAGTGAATGGACTGGAGCAAAGGAGGCAAGCAGCGCGGCGACGCTGATGAAAAGTGGGACGGCCGTGTGCCAGCGCCTTTCGCAGGTTTTGTCGGAGTGCCACCCGCCAATCTGCATTGCCAGGAAGTACGCGAAGAATGGCAGAGCGCAGAGTATTCCGACATGTAAATCGGAAAGTCCCGACTGGCGCTTCAGAATAGTGGGAAACCAGAAGACAAACGAGTAGGTCAAGGTATAGGCAAAAAAGAGGCCTATGGCCAAAGTCCGGACTGTGCCGGACTTAAACGCCTGAACAATGGACGCCCGATCCGAGGCGGAGGTAATTTGCTGTTCCTGCAGCTTGTATTCGATCCAAAGGCGCTGATCGGGGGTCAGCCAGTTTGCCTGCGTCGGCCAGTCGGTCAGAAAGAAATAGGCAATGACTCCCATCAGTACGACCGGAAGTCCCTCAATCACAAACAGCCACCGCCAACCCTGCCATCCGAGCCACTCATAGCCGAGGATCAGGCCAGCGAGTGGTGATCCAAGAACCGAAGACAGCGGAATCGCGCCCATGAAGTTGCTGGTGGCCTTGGCGCGGTCCTCGTGAAGAAACCAATGGCTGAGATAGACGACAACGCCCGGGAAGAATCCGCCCTCAGCGGCGCCAAGCAAAAAACGCGCAAGATAGAGTTGAGTGGGAGTGTGCACCAGTGAGGTCAGGACCGTGAGCGAACCCCATCCGATGAGGCTGATTGCGATCATCCGGCGAGCGCTCCAGCGTTCCGCGAGTACAGCGCCGGGGATTTGGAGCGCAACGTAGCTGACGAAGAAAATGCCAGCGCCCAAGCCGAAGACGCGGTCAGAAAAGCCTAATTCGCGAGTCATTCCGATCGCAGCAAAGGCGACGTTGGTGCGGTCGAGGTAGTTGAGGATGTAAAGCAGAAAAAGAAATGGAAGCAGGCGCAGCGCGATGTGACGGCGTGTGTGTTCTGCGAGATCGGTCGTGGCAGACGCAGTCGCGATCGACGAAGCCGTATGCAAGCAGAGCCCCTCACTGACTTAAAGTGAGCGAGTATACACTGGGAATCGGATTTCTCGTTCAAGGGGATAGCCTATTTGGAACGGTGTTCAAGCTCCTATCCTAGAAGGGTGTCGTAGGCGCTGAAATCGCCAATTTTTTGACTCCAGCGGCCGGGAAGCCTAGAATTCTTACAGGTTAGCTGGGTGGCAATCAGGTAGGCCCGAAAGGAGGATTCCGATGGGAGAAGGCTTATTCTCACCGCTGCACATTCTGTTGATCATTGGCATTGCCCTCCTGCTGTTTGGGCCTAGCAAGCTCGCCGACCTGGGCAAGGGCCTGGGCGAAGGAATCCGCAATTTCAAATCGGCCATGAAAGAGGGGGAGGAAGGCAAAGACAAGAAGTCTTAATTCTGGTCATCCGTCCGCTCCGTGCTGCCGCAACATCTTGCACACAAGGTGCACAGGCAATCCCACAACATTGAAATAATCCCCTTCGATTCGCGAAATCCAGCGCGAGGCTTTGCCCTGGATGGCATAAGCTCCGGCCTTGTCCATGGGCTCGCTGGTTGCAATGTAGGAGCTAATTTCTTCTTCTCTCAAAGGGTCCATGGTGACCAGAGTGGTCTCCGAGCGGACATCTTGAAACGCAGTGCTCGCTTGGCCGTTCTCAGTTCCCGGTTCTGGCCCCATGAGACATACCGCGGTGATCACCAGATGCGACCGGCCAGCGAGCAGGCGGATCATGCGCGCGGCATCGGCCTTGTCCCTCGGCTTGCCCAGAATTTGTTCATCGACCACAACAACTGTGTCAGCGCCTAAAACGAGGTCAGCAGGCCGTTGACGAAATATCGTCTCGGCTTTTTCGCGTGCCAGGCGCTCCGCAAATGCTCGTGGAATCTCGCCTGGATTGGGGAGTTCTGGAATATCTGTGGGGTGCACGACGAAGGCGACGCCAGCATTGCGCAACAGTTCCTGGCGCCGCGGAGACGCGGAGGCGAGAACCAGCACTTAACGAGTCCCCACGGTGCCAAGGGCCGAATCGGTCAGTATGGCGGAGTTGTAACTGAGCTCATCCTTGAAAACGGCGGCCGAAATTGTGAGGAGAACGGACACCATGAGTCTGCAGCCTCACTTCACATCAATTCGCAGCACAATGTTGACCTGCTTGCGGTCGTCGAATTGGCTGAGCGTCTTGGTGTCGCTCTTTTGGCCTTTATACTGGGCGTAAACCTCAAACTCGACGTTCGGAGAGAGCTCGGGAAAACGGTAAGTTCCGTCTGGTCCGACAATATAGGTGGTCACCGTATGGGTGCGCGTGTTGGACAGGTAAACCACCGCATCCACTACGGCATTGTCATGTTTGTCGAGGACCTTGCCAGTCAGCAGACGGCCGGGCGCCGCTTTTTCCTTATCTTTACCGTAGAGATTCGTAGCCGCGGCAAGCCCCGCGATCAGAACAATTACGAATACAGCGCGAATGCTCCTCATTGTGGACATCTCTCAACCCGTCCACTTTCCGAAACCAGGCTCAACAACCGCAACCGTTCAGAGTAAAAGCCTAAGAGAAATCGCCGTCTTCGGATTCCTCCTCTTCTTCCTCGTCCTCTTCATACTCTTCCTCGTCTACCGGCTTGAGCTCTATGGGGCTGACGGTGATCACTTCAAAGTCGCTTCCACACTCCGGGCAGGAGACGATTTCCCCCTCATCGACTTCATCTTCTTCTATGTCCAGGTCGCTTTCGCACTCAGGACAGGGAACCATAATTGCCTCCGTCTATGAGTCCTGCAGATATTATTTAGTGACTCTCGGGGTTGAGGTCAAGTACCCCGGCCTCGCAAGTGGCCGCCGACTCCCGGCTCTGCAAACCAGTAATGATCTTCCGAGACTCCTCATATGCTGATGTTTGCAACCTGAAACTGGTTGCGTGGTTGGCGAACCCTGGTTTCAGAGCGCGTCCTCTACTTCTTTGATTTCGTGAACTCGCGCGGCAAAGGGTTAGCCGGTCTCTCCTCATCCCAGAGAATGCTGAGCACCCACCACCGCTTCCCATCATTCAGCATCTGGATGCTGTTGACGCCGCGCTCGAACGGCTTTTCGCCGGGAGCATGCCGTGACTCATAACTGCTGAACACCTGGGAAATGTTTCCGTAGCTCTGCACCTGGTTCACGATGGCGTTTTCGTAAAATGCTTCACTCTTGAAAACATTCCCCGCCAACTGTACGAATTCATCCACTCCTAACAAGTTAACCGACACACTGCCATCCGGATTCTTGCCGGCCCGGGTGAATCGCGCCTGCGGTACAAACAACGATCGAAAACGGTTCCAGTCCCGCTCTCCGATGGGTCCGGAGATAACGTCGTAGATGGCATGCAGGATGGCTTCTTTTGAATCCACATCTCCCGCACGCGGTGCCGGGACTTGCGACGCCAAATCCGCTGCTGTTGCTGCATTCGCCGAAGCCGTCTCCTGTTTTCCGCCGGAACCCGGACTCGTTTGCGTTGAATTCTGACCCAGAGCGACAACAGCCAAAAGCAGAACCACTGCGAGATGCTTCACAGTCCCTCCTTCTAAGTTGTAAAGAAACTAATTCGAAACAGGCATGAAATCAAACAGCAAAACGAAATGCGGGGTGCCGCACCCTGTGTCGGCAACGACCTAGTTCCTACCTGTGTGGCGCGGGCGCCCTCGCCCGCGAAGTGGTGGATGTTTCATTTCGGAGCCAGTGTCGGGCATACGTTCATTCGTCACAGGCAAGCAGTGCTTTCAGGCTTGATTCTAGAACCCAGGTTGGCGGGCGGGGCGCCGCCCCGCACGGACATACCTGCAGGTTCCGCAGTACTGCGGAAATACAAATATCGGCGGCGGCTACCGCATCTGCAGAAGCCCGACGCTGCTGTATTCGTCACCTTCTGCACAGGCGCACGCAGAAGCCTGCCGGAACCGGTTCGCGATATGGTGTTGACCCACTGTCTGCGGGAAGCAGGATTGGAATCGTTCGCGTGCGAGGGCGCACGCGCCACTCAAGCAAGGATTCATCTTTATGCTGTGGTGGTCATGCCAGATCATGTGCATCTGCTGCTTTCACCGTTGCGGGATAAAGACGGCTGGCCATTTCCACTGGTCGACATTCTGCAATGTATGAAGTGTGCTACTGCTCACCGCATCAATAAGCTCCTGCGCACCTCAGGACCAGTGTGGGAAGAAGAGTCATTCGATCACGTGCTGCGATCCGACGAGAGCTTGAAAGAGAAATGCGAGTATATACGGCAAAATCCGGTGGAAGCAGGGTTGCTGAGAAGGCCTGAAGATTATCGGTGGCTGTGGATTGACTCAGACATTAAGCTATAGCCAAGACCTCGCGGGCGAGGGCGCCCGCGCCACGAAACCAAAAAAGGAAAAGGCCGTCGAGATTTCTCTCAACGGCCTTTATTAATGCCGGCAACGACCTACGCTCCCACACACTTTCGCGTGCAGTACCATCGGCCCTGCGGGGCTTAACTTCCGTGTTCGGGATGGGAACGGGTGGATCCCCCGCGGTAAGATCACCGACTTCGAGAGCAGCTTCCAGCTATTAGCTCTTAGCTTCTAGCTTTGCCGTGCTGGCGCATACTGCATGCGCATCCCCCCAGCATCTGCGGCGCTGCAAAATTTGGAAAGATCCGGACGATCTCTCACAACTGAATAGATTGGTGTGTTGCAAATCGACAAGACTCGAACATTTCGTCGGCGCCCAGCGTCAGCGTCTTTTCCCTCCACACCCAAGTTCTGGTGGAAGAAGAAACTTGCTTTCGCCTCAACTCAGGTTCTAGCTGAGAGCTGAAGGCTGACTGCTGACAGCTGGTTTATGCACCGAGTAAATTTTATGGTCAAGCCGAACGGGCGATTAGTACGGGTAAGCTACGCGAGTCGCCCCGCTTCCACTTCCCGCCTATCAACCAGGTAGTCTTCCTGGGCCCTTCTTAGACCTTATGGTCTTGGGAGATCTCATCTCGAGGAGTGCTTCCCGCTTATATGCATTCAGCGGTTATCACAACCGAACTTCGCTACCGAGCGGTGCCATAGGCATGACAGCTCGAACACAAGAGGTTCGTCCATCCCGGTCCTCTCGTACTAAGGACAGGTCCTCTCAAATCTCCTGCGCCCACAACAGATAGGGACCGAACTGTCTCGCGACGTTCTGAACCCAGCTCACGTACCGCTTTAATA
>DASPRY010000046.1:0-12129 GCA_035624215.1 Terriglobales bacterium | reverse complement strand
TAAGGCGATCCCCGACCAGGGCACCACCCGAACTCGCTTCCCGAGTGGAAAGTCACCTCGACCAGCAAGTAAGATCCGAATTGGGAGGTAAGTCGGGTTGTTAAGATGGCACAAGGCGAGAGCCTTTGGTTAGTGGAACCTTGCCAACGCTGTCCGCAAGGTCGAGTTCAAACCACTACATATACGCCAGACGGGAGCGAAGCTGGAACAAGATCGCCGGGGCTGCTCGCGCTGATCGTCGCGGCTGGAACTAGACAAACATTGCGGAATTGGCCGTAGCGTTCGTCCGCTGTTGCCCCACGCGTTTCCAGTACCTCCGCCACGACTTCTTACCTCACCCCGGCCGCCCCGTGATCTGGGATAGGTCTAGTACGCAATAGCGGGCGTGTGGGGCGATTGTTCGGGCCGGGCTGGAGGGAGGGTGAGGAGTGCTGTCACGTCACAAGATGCGCCGCCGGGCGCGGGACTGTAGTAATCTTTGCAGGTACCCTCTATCAGAACTCGTAGCAAATGGTAGCAGGTGCGAGAAAGGGCGAGTGGCTGCTAACTGCTCCCGGAATTAAGAGGATAGTGAACCATCGCAGGCCATCGCAGATCAGTTTCCCTCGCCCTTTTTAGAACTCATAATCCATTGGTCCCAGGTTCAAATCCTGGAGGGCCCACCTTCGAGGAAGACATGGCAGAGCACAAGGTTTTCTGCGTCAAGCTACAGAAGGAACTCCCAGGTCTTGACGAGCCGCCGTTTGATACCGACCTGGGCAAAAAGATTTACGACAACGTCTCCCAGCAAGCCTGGAACCAATGGATGGACTTCTGCAAGATGTTGCTCAACGAGTACCGCCTTAATCCGGCCCGCCGCGAGGATCAGGAAGCGATCGTCCAACAGATGGAGCAATATTTCTTCGGCGAAGGCGTGCGCCCACCCGAACAGTACGTCCCGCCGACGCAGAAATAACCGTGTTTGGCTGAAACCGCCGATGCAATCAGATTCATGGGGCAAGGCAATTCATGGGGGCAGGGTACCTTAGTGCTAATGGTTAACTCGATTGTTACGGCCCTTTCATCTCCCTGTAACAATTTTGCACCAAAATTAGTGCATGGATCCGCCGATCTATGACACGCTGATCCTTTCCGACCTGCATCTGGGCTCGGAAACCAGCCGCGCCGGCGATGCCCTCCGCGTGCTCAAGGAAAATCGCTTTCGCCGCCTCATCCTGCTCGGAGACATCTTTGCTGATCTCAACTTCCGGCGTCTTACCAAGGAACACTGGAAATTCCTCGGCTATATCCGCAAGCTTTCAAACCCAAAGCGCGAAGTGGAAGTGATCTGGGTTGAAGGCAACCACGATCACGGCCTCACCGAGGTGATGTCGCATCTGGTTGGGGTGCGGGTTTACCAGCAGTACGTTTGGGAATATCAGGGTTTGCGCCATCTCGCCATTCACGGCCATCAGTTCGACCGTCTTCTCGCCAACAATCTGCGCCTGAATTATTTCGGCACGCTGCTCTATCTGCAACTGCAGAAGCTCGATGTAAAGGGCAAACCCCTGGCCCGCCTTATTGATCGCCTGAACACGAGCTGGCTGCGCATGTCCTCGAAAGTCGCGGCCGGAGCCATGTTTCACGCACGGCTCCACAAAGTGGACCGCATCTTCTGCGGACACACTCACCAGGCCATTCACGAGGAACGCGACGGGCGTCATTATTACAATGTGGGTGGGTGGGTCGACTCCACCGGCACTTACGTCACCGTCGATACCGAAGGAGTGCAGATTCACAAATGCCAGACGCAGGCAGAAGCCAGCGATTCAAGTGCCGAAGAGCCGAATGAGGAGAATTTATTGTCCCACGGCCTTGATGATCAGCTTGAATCGTCGGAATATGTGGAGTACGAGAAGATCGGCAAGTGACAGTTTGTTCGCCCAGCTCCTTGGCCGAACCTGCATCCTTGCCGATCAGAGCCCATGCGAAAACTGACTATCGTATTCCATCATGCCGGTGGAGGGCACCGCAGCACAGCCGATGCGTTGAAAGAGACACTCACCACCCAGAAAGATCCCTGGAATGTCGAACTTCTTAACCTGCAGGAATTGCTTGCGCCGCTGGATCTGGTTCGCCGCGCCACCGGCCTGAACATCGAGGGAACCTACAACCTGATTTTGCGCAAAGGCTGGACCAGATTCACGCCGCAGTTGCTGGTGCTTCTGCAGGCAACAATTCGGGCTGCCCATCCCCTGATTCTCAAGACCCTCCGACGTTACTGGGCGCAGCATCCCACCGACCTCGTGCTCTCGGTCATTCCCCACTTCAACCGCGCGATAGCTGAAAGCCTCGTCACCAATGGATCGAAGCCGCCTTTTGTCACCTTGCTGACCGATTTAGCTGATTACCCGCCGCGCTTTTGGATTGAACCCAACTCAGAATTCATCATCGCCGGCACTGAAAGGGCCAGGCAGCAAGCGTTGTCGATGGGGCACTCAGCACAGCGAGTTTTTCAGACTTCCGGCATGATCTTGAAGCCGCGCTTTTGTCAGAAAACTACTATTGATCGTGCCGCGGAAAGAAAACGTCACGGCCTCGACCCCGACTGCCCCACCGCCATCATTCTGTTTGGAGGCCATGGCTCCCGCATCATGGTTGATATGGCCAAGAAATTGGATCCGGGCATCTCCGAGATTCAGTTGATCCTGGTTTGCGGCCACAATCACAAACTGGCCGAGGAACTCAGAAGCCTGAAGACGCGAAGGCCGATGCTGGTCGAGGAATTTGTGACCAATGTCGAATACTTCATGGCGCTTGCCGATTTCTTCATCGGCAAACCCGGACCCGGATCAATCAGTGAGGCTTTGCAGTTACATCTGCCTGTGATCGTCGAGTGCAATAACAAAACCTTGCCGCAGGAACGTTACAACGCGCAATGGGTGACCGAGAACGGTTACGGACTCGTCGTAAAGACCTTCCGCGATATCGTACCCAGTGTTCAGAAACTTCTTGAGCCTTCAACCTTCAGCCAATTCCGCCGTAATGCCAGCGCATACTCCAATCGAGCGCTTTCAGAAGTACCCGCCATCCTGGAAAAGTGTTTGAGCGCAAAGAACCAGGCTGAATCGGAAATGCTCTCCTGCGGCGTGCAGCCAGCCATCTAGAAATGAATCGCAATTCCCGTTGAGAATCTCACATTGCTTTGCGAAGTGCTAAAGAAGCGGGTCTGCAGCGCGTCCAGTTGAACACGCCAGCTGATGAGGGGAATCAGATGATAGTCCAGGCCGCCGCCCAGCGCGTCGGCAAAGGAAGTATTTGAAGTGGAGACTCCGCTGGCACTCGCACTGATGTGCCCCGCACCGATCAGGGCGTGCGCAAACGGCCGGAACTTCTTCACGCTGAACGAAAGCCGCGGGCCAAAAAGAAAGTTGTATTCTGACGTGCTCGAGGAGCCATAAACCCCGTTGAGGTCGGCAACAATACCAAGCAGCGGCAACACCTTGCCCTCCAATGATCCCTCCCAGCCGTTCAGGCCAGGCGACTCCCCAGGCGCCAGGTTCGTGCTCGTATGTGAATATCCGAAGAACACGTTTCCGCTGGAAAGCTGGGCTGACGCCAGCGCCGCCAACATGAGAACTACTAATCCAACCGCCACACTTTTGCACATGGATGACTTTCTCCCAATTTACTTAAATGACTTTGATGCACCGAGCTCCAGAATGAGATGCAACACAGGTGGGCAGGAAGTGACTCATTCGAGTACCCTGCTCGAGGGTGCACCTTTTGACATTCCAGGTTGTGTACTTCAGTTATGCGTTGGTAGTTTCCACTGGTCTCAGCAGTGTCGCCTTACTGTACGCAACCTGAAAACCTACGCACTCTGCATTTCGCTCTGACGTAGTTCCTGCTTGCGTGACCACTACCGCATACTCGCATCCCGCGTTCGTCGCAGCCTTCAGGCGCGCATGATGCAAAGCGGTCTGCAAGCCTCGCTTCCGATGCTCTGGCAGTGTGGCAGCACCGAAAAAAGCCACGATCCCGTACTCGGGAATGACCAAGCCGCATGCGCATGCGGCGATTTCTCCGTTTATCTCCGCAACAAATGGCAAAGCTCCATCAAAACCGTACATCGGGGCGATTAAGGCGGCGAAGTCCGGTGGGGCATTTCCTTCCGGAAAGAAACCGCGCACTACAAGCTGGGCCAGCTTTTCCGATTCATCTGTCTGGCCCGCGCGGATGACCGCGCCCGGCGGAACTGCCGCTTCATATTTGCCATTCAATCGCCGGCACAAAACGTTGTTAAGTTCGGTGACGGCATACCGGCGCTGCTTGAGCAATTCCAGCAATGGTGGATCGCTGAACGGACACACGTCGATCTGCGATGGCGCGCCGCGAGAGCGATAAAACTCCTCCATGCGGTCGAGATCTTTGGCCGCCGCCGATCCATCAAATCCCATTCCCACTGTGCGCCCGATCGGAGATCCCACCCCGGCAAATATCATGTGGCCGCCGCAAATCGGCTCCACCGCTGCGCCGATTTCCGGCCGTTGCTTTTGGTACAGCTTGGCGTAACGTACTTGTGGTATCTCTTCCGCCGCTTCCAGGCGGCGAGCCAGTCCTTTATCCACGAAGGCCATGGAAATTTCCTTTCTCGTTTGAAGGGAAAAGTTGAAGCACGAAGCGAGCTCTCGCTCCCAACCAATGCTTCCTGGCGACCAACGGAATTAAAGGACGGCAGTCATAGGCAGGGGAACAGACTATCGTGGGGGGATAAGAAAGTCAAAATTCAAACTAGCGTTGTCATTGCCTACACCTGTTCTCTGGCCTCGCCCAACGTCACATCCACATCCATCTTTTTCTTGCCGCGATACACCGTGATCCGTACAGTGTCTCCCGCACGATGCTTGTTCATCATTTGCGCCAAAGCCTGCTGGTCCTGCACCTGCTCGCCGTCGATCGCCACAATAAGATCGCCGCCCAACATAATGGGCTGATTGCCCAGAAACGCGCGCTCATTGCCGCCACGCAAGCCGGCGCGATCAGCCGCTCCTCCGGGAACCACCTGCACAATGAGCAATCCATAATCCGCCGCGAGTCCCATCTGGTCGGCCAAATCCGGATCGACCGGGATCGTCCGCACTCCTAAGGCTGGCCTGCGTACTCGCCCCAATGTCACCAAATCATTCAGCACCGCTTTCGCTGTGTTGATGGGGATGGCAAATCCAATTCCCGCGCTCTGCCCCACGTTCGAAGCGATCATGGTGTTGATGCCGATCACCTCACCATGCCAGTTCAACAGTGGTCCGCCGGAATTTCCGGGATTGATTGCCGCGTCGGTCTGAATCGCCTCGTCAATCGCCACCCCGTCCGGCTCCTGCACGGAGCGGATCGAACTCACAATTCCGCGCGTCAGTGTCCCCGACAGCCCAAATGGATTGCCAATCGCATACACCTTTTGTCCGACTTGCAGATGTGTCGAGTCTCCCAGGGTCATCGGCTGCAGGTCCGGCGCCTTGATCTGCACTACAGCCAGGTCATGCGAGCGGTCGGTGCCCACAATCGTCGCCCGGTACTTTTTCCGGTTATGCAGGGTCACTTCCACCTGGCGGGCATCCGCGATTACGTGGTAGTTAGTGAGAATGTGCCCATCTTTATCAATGATGAATCCCGATCCTTGCCCTTCCGCGGGCACCAGCCCGTAAAAGAAATCAAAGGTTACGGCGCGCGAAGTGACGTTTACCACCGAGCCGATATTCTTGCGATAAACGGCGATGTTGTTCTGTTCTTCGGAGTCGAGCGGTTCACTGCTGCTCGCCGCTTCGCTGATTTCCACCTTGTTGGGATGCCCGATCCAGTTGGTCAGTACCTGCCGCCCCGAGCGATACGTCGTGAAATAAAAAAATGCACCAGCCAGAATCACGGCCAGCACCATTGGTCGTAACAGCTTCATTGGGACAAACCTTCAGCTTTGTTATGGGAACTCAGTTCGATTGTAAACAAATTGCAGGGATCCAGGTGCTGAGGTCAGTTTATGCTTGCGCACCCGATCTTTTCTCTTCCGCCCGTAGCTTCTCGTAAATTTGCTTCACTTGTTCCTGCGTCTCATCAAGCGATCCCGAGTTATCGATGACATAATCGGCGGCTTTGACTTTCTCTTCATCAGGCAGTTGCGCAGCCATGCGCCGCACAACTTCCCGCCGTGCACTTTCCAGATCCACTTTCGTTCGTTTAGCCCAGCGCTCGGCGCGCTGTTCGGGAAGACATGTGACCACGATTAATCGGTCAAACCTCTTCTGCGCCTTGGCTTCCAGAATCAGCGCCGCCTCAACCATGGCGATCGCGTTCGCGTCCTCTTGCGCAATCTCGTCCATCCAGCGGTTTTCCCTTTCGATGACTGCGGGATGAACAATCCTGTTCAACTCTTCAATACGCGAGGGCTGGCCAAAAGCGGCCTCGGCGAGACGCGCTCTATTTACGCTCTTGTCGGGGTTAAGTATTCCGCTGCCGAAATGCCGAACCACCTCTGCATAGACCGCTTCGCCCGGCTGCATCAGTTGATGTGCGACAGTATCGGATTGAATCAGGTGGGCACCCAGCGCCACAAACATTTCTCCCACCACTGATTTGCCGCAAGACATCCCGCCTGTCAGCCCAACTCTCAGCAAGAAGCCTCTGGTCCTCTGTGGTCTCTAAACTCTCGAAAGCTCCGGCGCCCCACGCCTCAACTTGGCTGCGCGGACAGTGTTTGACATCAACATCGCAATCGTTAACGGGCCGACCCCGCCCGGTACTGGCGTAATCGCCCCTGCCACTTCCGCCACTTCAGGGTGCACATCCCCCACCAGCGTCGATCCCTTGCTGCGAAACATTTCCTCTCGCTTCGCATTCCCCAAGAAGAGGCGTTCAAACTCGGCGCGATCTGTGACCGTGTTCATGCCCACATCAATTACCGTTGCGCCCGGCTTCACAAAATCGCGCGTGATCATTCCCGCGCGCCCAATCGCCGCAACCAGAATATCGGCCCGCCGGCACACCTCCGCCAAATCACGCGTCTTCGAGTGACAAACCGTGACAGTCGCATTGGCATTGATCAGCAGCATAGCTGTCGGCTTGCCCACAATATCGCTCCGTCCAACCACCACCGCTTCCTGCCCCGCAATCGGAATTTGGCTGCGTTTAAGAATCTCCATGATTCCCGCTGGCGTACACGGCACCAGTCCGGGCCGCTGGGTCGAAAGAAATCCCACGTTCATTGGATGAAATCCATCTACATCCTTCGCCGGATCGACCGCCATCAGAATTCTCTTTGCGTCCACCTGCTTCGGCAACGGAAGCTGCACCAGAATCCCGTCAATCTCATCCCGCCGATTCAAATCCGACACCAGCCGCAACAATTTTTCGGTGGAAGCCGTTTCCGAAGGAGTGTGTGTCTCACTGTAAATCCCGACCTCATCACACGCCTTGACCTTGCCACGAACGTACACCTCCGAGGCCGGATTATGTCCCACCAGCACGACTGCCAGTCCAGGCCGCATCCCGGCCGCAGTCATACTTTTCACTTCCGCGGCAACTTCCGCGCGAATTTCGCGCGCAATCTTATTCCCGTCCAATATGGTCGCAGCCATCTACCCTCTTTGCTGGTTCACGCAAAGTCTATACGAAAACATTCATTGCCTGAAAAAGGGAAACTCCCCGCTTCCTGCTTTACGCACATTCGCTTCGGCGAATTCTTCGCAGCGGTCGAGCGCCGCTTGTAATTGCTGCAAAGCTTGTTCTCTCTGCGATTCGTCTGCATCCGTCGGAACCGAAATCGTTGGTCCCACCCACATCAGCGCGCGCGAGAATGGCTTCGGAATCATCAGCCGGTCCCAGGTCTTCAATACCCAGGCATCGCTGAGCACGATATGAAACATCGCCATCGGCACGCCGGTTGCCCGTGCCAACACCGCCGGTCCCGGCTTCACCTCGTGCCTCGGACCGCGCGGTCCATCCAGTGTGAACGCCGCGATCCACCCTTGTTCGAGCGCCTGCCGCATGCCAAGCAGCGCACGCACCGCAAACCGGCTGCTCGATCCGCGCACTTTGACGAAGCCGAACTTCTGCATGATGCGTCCCGTGTATTCGCCATCGAAGCTGTCGCTGCTCATCACCCGAATATTCAAATTGCGCCACAAATACATCGCCGGAATCATGCAGCTATGCCAGAACGAATACACATACGGACGCGCATCCAGGCTGCCCGGCGAACCCTCTTCCCACGAGATTGCAAAGCGAATCGTCGGCCCAATCGCCCGGATCGCCAGATATCCCGCCCACGTGATCAGCCACAACAGGAACCTCTGCCACAGCGTGAACCGCCCTGCCGGCGCAGTGGCCTGATCTGACGCGGGAGTGGTCGTCGCGGTGCTCACCCGCGTATTGTATCGTTTGCACGAGCGCGGCCCTGACAGAAGCGTGGCGCGGGGCGCCTCGCCCGCGTGGACATCACAGCGTATGCAGGTAAGCCAGCAGATCATCAATCTGCTGCTGACTCAGCACCTGCCCGTAGGCCGGCATTTTGTTGCGCCCCAACTTGATGATGTCCGTCACCCGATCATCGTTCGCCGGCATTCCGCTCATCGGCAAATATTGCTTTTTGAAAATGTGCTTCATGCTCGGCCCCTGGCGTCCGCGCGAGGAATATGGGGCATGGCAGCGATCACAGTAATTGTCGTAGATCTTTCTCCCCGCGGCTTGCTGCGCATTCAACCCAAGCTCGGCGTCGCTCTTGCGCCGCTCAATGTCGCATCCGGGAAGCACAGCCGCAAGCAGAGTCAGAATCAAAATTTCAGAGCGCAGAGTTGAAACTCCCTTTTTGGATTGTCACCCCGAGCGAGCACGCAGCTTCGCTTGCAAACCAGCAGCGCGCCGAGGGACCTGGTCCCCTGGCGGAAGTACAATAATAGAGCAAGTGAGCTCTGGCACGGGACATGCCCACTTCCTCGAAACGCGTGCGGATCAAACGAGTTTACGACGAGCCAGCCGCCTCCGACGGTACCCGGATTCTGGTCGATCGTCTCTGGCCTCGCGGCCTGACCAAGGATCGCGCTGCGCTCGACAGTTGGTTGCGCGATCTGGCCCCCTCCGACGAGTTGCGCCGCTGGTATCATGCTCATTCTGAGCATTGGCCAGAGTTCCGCAAGAAATATCTGCGTGAACTCGCGCGTCCCGAGGCCGCGGCCGCACTCGATCAACTTTATCGCCTGGCTCGTGGCAAGAAGCCGCTGACTTTGCTGTTTGCTTCCCGGAATGAAGATCGCAATAACGCCAGTGTTCTTCAAGAACTGCTGACCGGAATGCGCAAGCCTCCCACCGGCACCGGCCCCGCGGGCGCAAAAGCCGCTCGCCATCGCCAAGCCAAACGGATGCCGCGAAAATAGCTTGTGTTTAGCAATAGACAGATGATGAAAAACGTAAAAACCTATCCCTCCGGCAGAATCCGGAACGGCCTCTTCTTCGCCAAGCGATAAACCGAAAAATCCCGCCGATCGAGCGTGAAGATCGTCTCGATTCCATCTCGGCCAGCCAAATACACCAGCGCCGCATCCGCAAGCTGGGGCCGCAGGCTGGCATATTTCTTCATGATGTCCGCCAGCCCATTTGCATCCAGACTGCTCAGGGGAAGCAATTCCACAAAGCCGCTGTCGAGACCTCGCAAAAGTTGTTGCACGGCCCCCGAACTCTTGCGCAACAACCATGCGGCCTCGGTCATCACCGGCCAACAGGAGAACAGAGGCCCCGGCAGACTCCGCAGCGCTTCCACACAGCGCTCATGATGTTGATCAGATCTGGAGAGAATGGCGACCAGCGGACCGGTATCGACCAGCACCCGCCTCACTTCGGCTTCCTTGGTTCAGATCGGCCGAATCCTTCAAAGTGGCGGCGATTGGTGCTGAGGTCCTTGGGAGCGCGCTTCACGCTTCCAATCAGCCCAGCCTCTTGCGCCAGCTCGTAGGCCGAGCGTTCCTCCTTGGATTGGCCGAGATAATTCTCCAGCGCTTCCCGCACCAGCTCTGATTCGGTCTGTCCCTTCATCCGCGACCGGATGGACAGCCTCTGCTCTAGCCCGTCCGGAATGCGGATGGTAATGCGATGTGTTGACATGTCTGACATTATATAACATCTGTCTGACAGCAATGTAAGAATTGTCATCCTGAGCGGAGGAAACCGATTCGCTTGCAAACCGGTTTCTGGAGTCGAAAGATCTCTGCATTCCTAGCCTTCAGTCCAACCGGAAATACATAAAGCCTTCGTTGGGAGTCGTCCGCTGCGCGGATGACTTCGCGCCTCAGGATGACTGCCGTTGCGTGGGGAGGTTCCCGTGCCACCGACTTCGGCTTCACGTGGTAGAGCGGCCCTTCAGGGCCGCGTCCAACAATCAATCCGCCACACGGGCCGATGCGGCGCGACGGCACAAAGAGACGCGGCGATTCCTATTGAATTCGGGTGTAGCGGCGCCCCTTCCTTTCGACCTGATCATTGTTAAGCAGCAGTCCGAGTACTGACCAGGAGAGATAGTCCTTGTTGGCACCCTTGTAATCGGATCTCAGACCGAGATAATCAGCGATCTGCGCATTCTGTAAGCCCTCCGGGTGGTTTGCGAGAATCTCCAGAATAGCTTCTTTTAGCAGCGATAGCCCCTGTTGCGCCTTGTCATGTGGCGTCATGCTGACCTCCACGGTGTCATACTAATTTTTGAGCCGTGAGAAAACCTGCGCAGAGTGAACCCCGCCGGGTGCCCCACATTTCGCCGCCTCTGCGAAACGCGGAGACGTAGAGGGATGCCCCATCCTGACGGAGCGTCCTTTGCGAAGCTAGGGTGGGGAAGTTGCTTGTCATCGCGGGAAAGAGACATCTCTGGCCGCCCAGTTTACAACGTTTTCGCTGAAAATCCGGTGCGGCTCGGCCTAGGAGGCCTGCTGCAATTACGCCCAAGTGACTCAAGTTAGTAAACCCGTGCTTGCGCCAATCGGGAGACAGTGGTATAAAAATAGAACGCGAGAGGAAAGTGTGGCTGGCCGGGCATTTTATTCCGAATCTCTCGTAGCTTGTCCGGCATCTATAGGTTAGCTTAAGTAATTCGCCTCGGCCACGGGGCCAGATTCGGGGACAGAGCTCCTCGAAGGGTTCGGTAGCTCAGACCTTCAGTCTGAGAATCGCAAGAACCTCCAAAAGATCTTTAATTAGTTGACAATCTTCCGCCTCGGCTCGTGCCGAAAACATGCGTGCGCTTGAGCCAGACGGGAGATGCGTTCTGTTGCGCGCTTTTGCTATCGAGCTCCGCTCGATTGGACAGCCGAGAGCGGCTGTCCCTACGTGAGGCGTTGAGCTCCCCAACTGTGCAAATCAGGTGGAAATCCTGTGGGCGCAGTGGGTTGACAGTTGTTGTGCGCGGACAGTAACTTTAAAGGGTTTCGGGGACAGACGGATTTGTGTCTGTGATCGCGGGCGAGCCGCCTGCGCCGCATAGGCAAGTCCGTTCTGGACTGAATACGCGCCGCTCCGGCGGAGGGCGTCTTCGGTCTTTGACAATAAGGTTGAACGTGCCAGTCGTGAGAGGAATGGCTCGGGTTCGAAATCCGAGCGATCTCACAAAATTAGCCAGCGCCTCGACCTCCGTCGGGCGCGAAGCGAGTTCTTGTGTTCCTCTGTGCAGGAATCGCAAGAGCGTATTTGTTCGTATTCCGGACAAATTTCAGGTTTCAAACGAGAGTTTGATCCTGGCTCAGAATCAACGCTGGCGGCGTGCCTAACACATGCAAGTCGAACGAGAAAGTGGAGCAATCCATGAGTACAGTGGCGACCGGGTGAGTAACACGTGACCAACCTGCCCTCGAGTGGGGAACAACAGCGGGAAACCGCTGCTAATACCGCATAACATCCTCGGACCGGAAGGACTGGGGATCAAAGGAGCAATTCGCTTGAGGAGGGGGTCGCGGCTGATTAGCTAGTTGGCGGGGTAATGGCCCACCAAGGCGAAGATCGGTATCCGGCCTGAGAGGGCGCACGGACACACTGGAACTGAAACACGGTCCAGACTCCTACGGGAGGCAGCAGTGGGGAATTTTGCGCAATGGGGGAAACCCTGACGCAGCAACGCCGCGTGGA
>DASPRY010000045.1:0-7158 GCA_035624215.1 Terriglobales bacterium | reverse complement strand
GCCAGGCTGTGCGAACGTCGCACTATGTCGTCGCGCAGATTGCGAGTGTTTTCAGCCGCTGCTTTGGCCCGAAATTTTGCTTCCGAGGCCTGCGATACATACAGGAACCCATTAAAGATAGGGATGCTGACATTCGCGGCGATCGCTCCGTACCAGCTGGAAATGAAGTAGTTGGGAAAACAGGAGCCGAAACAGTCCGGACGCACTGGTGTTCCGCCAACCACACCGAGCGCGTCGATGGTAGGGAAAAGCTGATCCCGCTGCGCGATACGGAACTTCTCCGCCGACTGCTGACTATAACTAAGGGCTTGCAGATCGGGCCGTTGCTGCAACCCCAGATTCGTCAGTACGTCCACGTCCGGCGGCGGCGACGGCAGGTGGGTATTTTCTTCCACTAGTTCGTAGGTGATCGGCTTGTCGAATCCCAAAACAGCAGTCAGTGCCGCAATCGTCGCTTGAACATTATTCTGTGCATCCAGCTCGAGCAGCTGCGCCTGCGATAGATTGACCTGTGCGAAAGCCAGATCGAGAGTTGATTTCAGCTTGTTCTTGGTCAGCGCATCGACTTGGCTTTCGACCTGTTGTCGAGTACTGACCGTTTGCTGCGCAACTTTGAGAAGTGCCTGCGCCTGCAGCGCGTTGTAAAAAGCTTGATCAGTCGCCAAAACGATGTCCTCGGTGGTGGCGAGAGCACTCGCGTTTTGCGCTTTTTCCTGAAGCTTGGCCGAAACGACCAGATTAACGGTGCGTCCGAAGTCCGTGATCAGTTGTGTGAGTGTCACTCCTCCGCCGGCATGGGTAAGCAACCGTGGAGCATTCAGCACACCGGCACCCACCCGGCTTCCCTCATGCGCTTCCGCCGCGGTCATCACTCCGTTAAATGTGGGCAATTCTGCCGATCGCACCTGGCGATAAATCTGGTGCTGTGCCAAAGCCAGCAGATGCCCGATGCTGATTCGAGGATTATTCTTGATGGCTAGTTGTTCGGCTTGGCTGCGCGTCAGGCGCATCGTGCCGCCAGGCGCTGGCATTGCTGGTACTGTTTGCTGTGCTCCGGGCGTGGCGGTTTGCGGTCCGGCCTCTGGAGGATATGAGGCGGCCAGCGCCGCTTGCGCTTCCGTGGGTTTCAGGACTCCGCTTAGCGCATGTGCTTGCGGTGTAGGTGCCGCTGGCAGATTCTCTCGCTCCACCACTACTACACCGCTCTGCCCCCACCCTAGACTCGGCAGGCCACTCAATGAAAATGACAGGGAAATAAGCATACTGAATGTAATCACTCTGCTCATCGGGATTGCCTTTCCAAAGAAATCAACCGGGACGCTGCCTCGGCGCTGCTTCAGATGGGTCTCGCAGGCTGCTGAAGATGGCATCAATGGTCGCGAGGGAAAGCCGTAGTACGTCGCCGCGCGCTTTCGTCAGAGATTTGCGCGAAGTGATCACTCGCTCCTGGCACACGATCGGCTTTCGCATTCATGATCTTTCATCACACCTGCTGTTCGCGTTCGCTCTGATTTTTCCGTTTGCCATAAACCAGCAGGTACGCCGCAGGCACAATAAAAATGGTCAACAACACTGACGATGTCAGTCCACCGATAATCGCCCGCGCCATCGGCGTGTACTGCTCTGCGCCCGTCCCCAATTTCAATGCCATTGGAATCATGCCGATGATCGTAGCCAATGACGTCATTAAGATCGGCCGCAGGCGCACCCGGCACGCCGTCACCACCGCATCCATGGGCGATAGCCCTTCTTTTTCCAGATTGTGGGCGAAGTCCACGATCAGAATGCTGTTGGAGTCCGCGATACCCACCAGCATCAGCACTCCCATCAGCGACATCACGTTCAGTGTGCTGTGCGTCAACGGGAGAATGATCATTACCCCCACGAACCCCATCGGAATCGCCAGCATGATCAGGAACGGATCGATGAAGGATTTGAACTGGGCGGTCAAAATCAGGAACAGCAGAATGAAGGAAAGCGTGAAGCCGAGGGCAAAACTCTTGAACGATGCTTCCATGCCCTCCACCATCCCGCGCAAATTCACGCGCACGTTGCCGGGAAGTTTCGCGTTCGCAAGAATGCTTCGGATGGAATCGGTAACCCGCCCCAAATCTTCTCCGCTCGGAGTGACGTAGACATCGATCGACCTTTGGATCTGGTAGTGGTCGATCTCGGTCGGAGTTTCGATCTGCTCTACATTCACAACATTGTTGAGCACCGTGATCGGCCGCCCTGCACTATTGCAGGCCCATGGCGGCCGAGTGGAACCCGGTTGCGGTGGCATCGTCATCGGGCCGCAACTTAAACTTTCTCCGTTACCCGGATCGCGTAACGGAATCTGCCCAAGATCGGTCACATTATGAATGGCAGGCGAACCGTGCTCGAAGAACTGCACGGTCAGGTAATAGTCGTTGCCGGTCTTGCGATCCACCCAGTAATTAGGCGCGATCATGTAATTCGAGTTCAGCGCAGTGATAACGTTGTCCACCACGTCTTTCTGCGTAAGGCCCAGTTCACCGGCATGCACACGATCGACATCCAGGCGTAAAGCCGGGTAATTCAGGTCTTGCGGAATGTAAATCTGGCCCACCCTGGGTATTGATCGAATCTGGGTCGCCAGATTCTGGGCGATGCCATAGATTTGATTCAGATCGGGACTGCTCACTTGTACGTCAATCGGTGCTGCCTTGCCGGTATTCAAAATGGCATCCACCATCGAGCCGCTGGAAAAGAAAGTTCGAATATCAGGAAACTGCTTCGCCATCCGGCTCTGCACCCGATCCATGTACTCGAAACTGCTCAGCCGATGGTGTGCCGCCAGTTGTACCTGCACAGTCGCCGTATAAGGACCGGCATTGGTCGTATATAACGATGAGAAGTCCGGAACCACGCCGATGTTGGATACGATCCTTTTCAGATCGTTGTGCTCCACCGTATGCCGGATTAACTCTTCCACCTTCGCAATGTATTGATCCGTCACCTCGATCCGAGTGCCGGTTGGAACTTTCACATTGATGGTGAACTGGCCGGCATCAGTCTTGGGGAAGAACGCCAATCCGAGTAATGGATAAATCGCCAGGCTCGCCAGGAACACACCTGTTAATGCAAGCACCGTTAGGCCGGGACGTACAAGCGCACGCCTCACCCAATATTCGTAGTAACTCAAAGTCTTATTGAACAGGCGATTGAAGCGGGCATTGAATCGGTCCATCCACGAGCGGTTGGCCGCGGTGGTCGGTGCAATTTCATATTCCTCGTTTTTGGCATGCTCCTGGGCAGCATGCGGCACCGCCTTCAGAAATCGCGAGCAGAACAGCGGAATCACCGTCATGGCCACAACAAAGGAAGCGAGTAAGGATAAGCAGAAGGCCAGCGCCAGGGACGAGAACAGGAACTTAGCGACTCCGTAGAGAAAAACCACAGGGAAAAAATCGACCACATCGACCAGAGTCGCCGCCAGGACTGCCAGGTTGACTTCGGCTCCGCCCACTTCCGCTGCCACCAGCGGCGCGGCGCCCATTTCCAGATGGCGGTAGATGTTCTCCAACGAGATCACCGAATTGTCAATCACGCGCGAGAAGGCCAGCGCCAGCCCGCCCAAAATCATGGTGTTGACCGTGCTGCCCATCAGGGCCAATACAACGAAAGTGGCCAGCGCCGACAGCGGAATCGACAGCAGGACTGCCGACGTCGCCCGAAAACTTCCCAGGAAGATCAGGATCATCAGGCTGGTCAAAATCAGGCCGAGGAAGCCTTCGTGCAGCACCGTGCGAATGGCTTCCTTCACGTACACAGACTGGTCGAAAACAATGCCGGTGACCATTTGCTTGGGAATGTCATAAAGATGCTTGATCAGTTGTCGGACTCCATCCACCACCGCAATCGTATTGGTGTCTCCGCCTTGCTTCATGATGGGAATGTAGGCTGATTTCTGCCCATCAATTCGCACTTCGTTATATTGAATCTGGTTGGCATCCTCCGCTTTCCCCACATCATTCACCGTAACCCACGAGTGCCCTCTGACTTTGACAGGCACCTGACCCAGTTCCTTCATGTTGTCAACTAAGCTGTTGGAATACACGAAGTAGTCATACGGTCCCATCTTCACATCGCCGGCAGGCAGGATCAGGTTGGAGTCGTTGACCGCGCCCACAACATCCATCAGGCTGAGCTGTCGTGAAAGAAGTTTGTAGGGATCTACGTAAACCATAATCTGTCGGTATTTGCCACCGAAGGGTGGCGGGATCTCAGCGCCAGGTACAACCGCGATTTGGTTTCGGATCTGGAATTGCGCGTAGTCATGAAGCTGGGTTTCGTTGAGGCCTTCTCCTTCAACCGTGACCAGGGCAACCGGCAAGCTGGATGCATCAAACTTCAGAACTACCGGCGGCAGCGTGCCCGGTGGCAAGCGCTTCAGATCAGCCAGAGCCAGGTTGGAAAGTTCGCTGACGTCGGTATCGGCATTGGTTCCGGGCTGGAAGTACACGCGGATGATGCTGACTCCCAACATCGATCGAGACTCCATGTGATCGATGCCGGATCCGAGAGTGAAGAATCGCTCCAGCGGGTCCGTGATATCGAACTCGATGTCCTCGGGCGGCATCCCGGTATAAAAAGTTGCGACTACAACTTGCGGTAAATTGATCGGCGGAAACAGATCCACCGGCATCCGCGCCACGCTCGTCACCCCTATCACCAGCAGCGCCAAACAGATCACGATGATGAAATATGGATTGCGAATTGAGAATCCTGGCATAAAACCTATCCCAGCGGACTATTCACGACATTCAAATTTTCTTTGTCGCTTCGAGCGTAACCGCCCACTATTGTGAAGGCTCGTGGTACTCCAGCACCGCTATCACTTGCGGATGGACTTTTTCACCAGCTTTCAGGCCGCTGCGGTCGCTTACCACCACTTGCTCTCCTTCGCGCAGTCCGGAAATGATTTCAGCATCGCTGCTGGTCTCTAATCCCACTTGCACCGTGCGGTCCTCGAGCCGGCCACCCGCACTTACCACGTAAACGGTTGTGTTATTGCCTTCGTGATTCAACGCTTGCACCGGCACCGCCGGTACGTTCGCTTCCTGGTCCAGCCGGAGTTGCGCCTCGGCGTATAGGCCGGGCAGCAAAAGCCGCTGTCGATTGGGAACATCGACTTCGGTGTGCATGGTTCGTGTGTCAGCTCTCACGTCGACCGAGAAACGAGCCACTTTGCCCGGAAACGTGTGGTTGAGCGACGGGACATTCACGGTTACCGGATCCCCAATCCGAATGTAGCGAACATAGGATTCCGGAACCGGGATGACCAGCCGAAACAGGTCGTCCTCCGACAATCTGACCAGTGGCATCGCTTGGGTGCTTGAACCTGTGCCCATTTGCATCAGCGTTCCCAGGTTCGCGTAACGCTCCGTGACAACTCCCGAGAATGGGGCAGTAATCTTCGAATAGTCGAATAGGCTTTGATCGTGGGCCAATTTTGCCTTGGTCGCCGCGAGTTGACTTTGCGCTGCGTCCAATGCTGCTTTGCCGGCATCTACCTGCGAGGCTGCTGCCAGGTCTTTGCCTTGCGCGTCATCGACCTCCTGTTGCGCCACAATTCCCGGTTGCGTCTCAAACACTCCATTCAAGCGTGTGTACTCCAGGTGAAGAGCGTTGTACTGTGCTTCATAGCGGGCCAGTTCGTGTTGTGCGCGAACCACTTGATTGGACGCGTTCCTGACGTTGGCCTGGTCCTCTTCCAGTTGCGCCTCAAGCTCCGGAATTTCCAGAACCGCCATCACCTGGCCTTGCTTCACATGCGTCCCGTAATCCACATTCAGCTGCTGAACATAGCCCGATTCTTTTGCGTAGACATCAATCTCCTGAAATGGCACGAGTTCAGAGGACAAAGTAATTTGTCGGCTCAAGGTCTTCTTGACCACACTGATGACTCCGACAGTAACTGCCGAGTCGGTATTGGCCTCGGCGTTCTTGCTTCCATTGCACGAACACAGCACGATCGTCAGTATGGTCGCAACGGCAACCACACCGCAGCCCGCCTGCCGCTTGCCCTTTGCGATTTCCACCTCGTTGTCAGGCTTGCAATGTTCTTCGCTCAATTTCAAAAACCAGCCTTCTCTGGCAACACGCCAACGATCTCTAACCTAACTCTTTCAACACCTCACGGAGCTTCTCAATGGAGAACTCTTTTGATTGGCAGAATCGGATGATTTTCTGCTCGATCGCGAGCTGCCTGATCGCGGTGTCCGAAATCTTTCTCGCAATGTTCCTTGGGATCGTCAATAATCCGTGCTGGTCTCCATGCAACAGGTCACCCGGGCGCACGTCCAGACCTCCGACCTTGACTGCAGATCCGAAGTCGAAAATGTGAGCGTAGGCATGGGATACCGCGACATTTCCGGCAAACAATTGCAGCCCCAGGTTACGCACGCGCGGCAGTTCTCGCACCGCGCCATTCGTCACGTACCCCACACATCCCAGTCCCAGTAAAACCGCCGCATGCACATCGCCCAAGAGCGCTCCCACCCCCGGTGGTTCGTCCACGTCCTCAATCACTACGATGCGCGGCGCAGGAATCTGCACAATACTGTTCCACCACTCGCCACGATCGTGATACATGCGGCCGGTAATAGGTGGCTCCACGGTGCTCAGCCGGGCCGTAGCCGCGTATCCCACCATAGGTGGAAAGTCTTCAAACATGCAGCGGACTCGTGCGCTGGCGAAGCCGGTATTGCGCAGCCTCACCTCAAAAGTCTCAATCGCATTTGAGACCGTGCAGGTATCCAATTGACGGAGCGCACTCAGTTGCTCCGCTGAAATCAAAGGACCATTCATGCGAATTCCGAATTCTGCCTTTCGATCTGGCTATTCCGGATAATGCCGAATACGCCAAATCTATGACACACCCGAGAAGGTTTAAAGAGAGATTGCCGACGGCGGAGGCCGGTTGTATAGGGTTTCGTAGAAGGTGTCTTTAGGAAGGGAAGGGCCTGTAGGCTCAATCGGCGGGCGCAGCCTGACGCACACCAACACAGTCGAGCTGACCACGGGAGGCAGCCAGCGGATCGCATCGCGATTGAGATGTTGCCGCTTGGGCTCAACCGAACGCCCATCGACCATCTTGGCCGTATGAGCCGGCGAAGAAATCACATTGCTGAA
>DASPRY010000043.1:0-3308 GCA_035624215.1 Terriglobales bacterium | reverse complement strand
TTTTGAGCTGACGGAATTGGCGGAGCGTCTTTCAGGAGTAAAGAACTACCACGTGTCGGTGAAGGAGACAGGCGGTGGAATCGTGTTTCTGCGACACGTGGAAGCGGGAGCAGCCGACCGCAGCTATGGGATCGAAGTTGCGAAGCTGGCGGGATTGCCGAACGAGGTGATAGCGCGGGCACGCGAAGTACTGGCGGAACACGAGAGCGCCGAGCAACGCCTGACTGACCAGTTGGCGAGCGACGAATTACGGCCCCGGCCACCCGCGCAGTTAACGATATTTACGCCGCTCTCGCAGCCGGTACTGGAGAAATTGCGGGAGGTGGATTTGAATCGGTTGACTCCGCTCGAGGCACTAAATCTGCTGGCGGAGCTAAAGAGGCAGATTGAATAATGGGCAGTGGTCAGTTCCCAGTTGTCGGTTCTGTTCGATTTCCTCAAACATGGCCATGCGAAGAATGGAATCCACGGCGACGGGTGGAATCGGTCAATTGTTAGTTATCGGTTTCGATGGGACGAAGATGTCGGCGCCGCTCCGTTCCTTGCTGCCGCGAATCCAACCGGCTGGAGTGATTCTTTTTGCGAGGAACATCATTACGGCGCAGCAAACACACCGGCTACTCAAGGATTGCCAGTCTTGCGTTGCGACTCCGCTGTTTACTTGCGTGGACATGGAGGGCGGGAGAGTCGACCGATTTCGTAATGTTCTTGGGCCGTCACCCTCGGCGGGCGATGTGTTTGCTACCGGAGATCGCAAACTTTTCCGTAAGCACGGCAGGGTTCTCGGTCACGCCTGCCGGGCGTTAGGGTTCAACACCGATTTGGCCCCGGTGATCGATCTGGCATTTGAGGGCTCGCGCAAGGTGCTGGGTTCGAGGGCGGTCTCGGCTGATCCTGCGAAGACAGTCCGATACGCGAGAGAATTTCTTGCAGGATTGCGATCTACTGGCGTGATGGGGGCAATCAAACATTTTCCCGGTTTGGGCGGCGGCAACCTGGACACGCACCATGAACTGCCCAGCATTGGCAGGACGTGGAAGCAACTTTGGAAAAACGACCTGGCGCCATATCGGGCGCTGCGCCGTGAAGCGGGGATGGTGCTGGTGGGACACGCTGCATATCCTTCGGTTACCAGGCATCGGACGCCTGCTTCGATTTCACAAAAATGGATTGGGGATGTGTTGCGCAAAAAAATCGGCTATCGCGGGCTGGTGATCTCAGACGACCTCGAAATGGGGGCTGTGCTCAAGGCTGGTCCGGTGGAATATGCTGCCGTGGAACACATTCGAGCTGGCGGTGACCTTTGCTTGATCTGCCATACCGAGGAGCATGTGGTGAAGTCGTATGAAGCGCTGGTCCGAGAGGCCGGAAAGGATGCTCGATTTGCACGCCGGTGCCAACAGTCGATTGCAAGAGTGCTTGCGTTCAAGAAGAAGGTCAGAAAAGCCATGCGGTTCGGG
The DNA here is from genome assembly GCA_035624215.1 of Terriglobales bacterium. Lineage (GTDB taxonomy): Bacteria > Acidobacteriota > Terriglobia > Terriglobales > Acidobacteriaceae > JAFAGX01. The sequence goes on along the minus strand of DASPRY010000043.1, from coordinate 1,848 downwards.
GCTGCGCCGACGGAGGCCAGTGTGGAAAGACTGGTGCGCCAGTTGTGGGAGTTCAGCGAGCAAGTGCGGCTGGAGGCGTTGCAGAACGCAGGGGCGCGGATCATCGTATGATCGTGGCCGGAGTGATGAGCGGAACCTCGGCTGATGCAATTAATGTTGCGCTGGTGCGGATCGAAGGCAGCACTCGTGATCGCAGCTTGCGGCTGAAGCTGGTCGCGCACGCCGAGTATCCGTATCCCAAGAATGTGCGCAAGTTCATTCTTTCGGCAATGAACGCCAGCCGGATCAGCGTGGCCGAGTTGGCGCGGCTGAACTTCCTGCTGGGCGAGCTTTACGCCGAAGGAGTACTCGCCGCACAGCAACGCTTTCGCATCAAAACGGAACTCGTAGGTTGCCATGGGCAGACGCTATACCATCAGGGCGAGGCGGCGCTTTTTCTTGGACACAAGCTCGCGGCAACGTGGCAGACGGGCGAAAGCGCGGTCATCGCCGCCCGACTGGGCGTGCCGGTGGTTTCTGATTTCCGTCCCGCGGACATGGCTGCTGCGGGAAAAGGGGCGCCGCTGGTTCCCTTCCTTGATTTCTTAATCTATCGCGACGCGCGAGTTGGGCGAATCGCACAGAACATTGGCGGAATTGCCAACCTGACTGCGATTCCTGGAGGAGCGTCTCAGGAGGAAGTGATCGCATTCGACACCGGCCCCGGCAACATGGTGATCGACGCTGTTACTGAACATTTGTTTCATAGACCTTATGATCGCGATGGCGAGATCGCAGCGGGCGGCAGGGTTTTGGATCGAGTGCTGGCGAAGTTCTTGGGCGCTCCGTTTTTTCGACGCAAGCCGCCAAAAACAGCGGGACGGGAAGAATTCGGGCGTGAGTTTGCGAAAGAGTTTATCCGACGTTCTGGGCACGTCAGCGCTGCTGACGTAGTCGCCACTGCGACTGCTTTGACCGCGAAGTCGATCTCAGATGCGTTGCAACGGTTTGTGGTAGGCAAGAAAGGCAACTACCGCGATTTCATCGTCTCTGGAGGCGGCGCGCACAATGCAACTCTGATGGCCATGTTGACCAACGAACTGCACCCGCTGGGCTTGCAGGTTCGTTACTCCGATGAGTTTGGAATGCCTTCGAAGGTGAAGGAGGCGGTTGCTTTCGCAGTGCTCGCGTATCAGACGTGGAATCGTCAACCGGCGAATATGCCGTCAGCGACCGGGGCCAAGCGGCCGATGATTCTAGGGAAAGTTTCATATGCCTAGAGTCTTTCGGCGCTGCGCGGCAATTGCCCAGCCGACGGCGCCTGTGCCTGCGCGGATTTTGCTTTTGGTGATTGCGGGCTTGCTGGCCTCATGCGCATCGAAACCGGATGCGAATACGCTGGTGATGATTATTGAGAGCAGTCCCACAAATCTCGATCCGCGAGTGGGGCTGGACGCGCAATCAGAACGAATCGATAGTTTGCTGTTCGATGACCTGCTCACCCGTGATGACCACCTGAACGTTCACCCTCAGTTGGCACAGAGCTGGGAGATTCCCGATCCGGAAACTTACATATTTCATTTGCGCAAAGGTGTCACTTTCCATGACGGGCGGAGTTTAACTTCGCGCGACGTCAAGTGGACTTTCGATTCGCTGCTGCAAGGCAAGATTCGAAGCACCAAAGCGGCCGCTTATCGTTTCGTCGACCGCATCGACGCACCCGACGACTACACCGTTGTATTTCGCATGAAACAACCGTTTGCCACGCTGTTGTGGAATCTTTCGGACGGCGCAATCGGAATTGTGCCTTATGGCAGCGGCAACGAGGTCACCGAGCATCCCATTGGCTCAGGGCCTTTTCGATTTGTG
>DASPRY010000011.1:0-14997 GCA_035624215.1 Terriglobales bacterium | reverse complement strand
ACGCTGGGTTGTCCCATGTCACCGTCATATTTTGGAATCTCATACTCCAGAATCAAATGATCCCGAAACGTGTTCCAGGTTAGCTCCGCGATGAGCCGGTGGTCTTGATGAGCGTCTTTTCGGTTGTGAGTGAAGACGAGGTCCGGGGAGATCTTCTGCTTCAACTCTTCGAACACCGACTTCACTTCGGCACCCACAAAGGGCATGAAGCCGTCGGGGAAACTTTTCAGTAAAGGACCCTTCAGCCGTGCGGGACCAACGAACAATTCGGCGGCGCGTTTTGCCTCAGCCTCGCGCGCTCCAAGAGCGCTGAACACCACCCAATGAAAGTCGCAGTCTGGATATTGCTCGGCCAACCGGAGAATGGCGCCACCACAGCCAATTTCGATGTCATCCGAATGACAGCCCAGACATAAAATTTGCAGCGCTCCCTTCTTCCCTGCGTTCAGGTTCAGGTGGATCATAGGCCAGCCGATACCACTTCCAAGTGGTTGGATTTTCCATTGGCTCCGTGATTCCAGACCTTCCATGGCGCTGCGCCTTGGTTGAGCTCCTCTAGGTGTTGTTTGTCCTTGAAGGTGTCCATGCACTGCCAAAAGCCCGTGTACTTGTAGGCCAACAAAGCCTGCTTCTCGATTAACCGCTGAAACGGCTCGCGCACCAGTTCCTCACCGGGCTGAATATGGCTGAATATCTCATTACGCATCGCGAAGAAGCCGCCGTTGATCCAAATGTCGGTCTGGCTCAATGGGTTAATTTCGCGGACAACACCCTCTGATCCGGCGTGGACAATATCAAAACTCGCTGTCGGTTGCACGAGCAGCAACGAAGCAACGGCTCTGCTCCGACGGAATGTTTCCAGCAGGGCGGGTAACGGAACGTCACTCAAACCATCGCTGTAATTCGCGAGAAACATTTCTTCGCCCTGCACGTGCGGCTCTATCGCCTTTAGACGTTGACCGATGTTGGCGTTCGCACCTGTCTCCACGAAGGTGATCGTCCAATCGTCGATATCGCGATTGAGAAACTGGATGTTCCTCCCGCCTTGTGACCACACGAAGTCGTTCGAAACAGATTCATCGTAGCGGAGGAAGTAATCCTTGATGCTGTTGCCCTTGTATCCCAGGCAAAGTATGAAGTCCTTGTGACCGAAGTGGGCATAGTACTTCATCAGATGCCACAGAATCGGTCGCGTCCCAATTTGCACCATGGGTTTGGGGACGTCATCGGCGTACCCTCTAAGGCGCATGCCCACACCGCCGCAAAAAAGAACGACTTTCATGGCTTACCTCCCCGTTTCAAATGACTGATACCTTGGGGATGGGCACGACAAAACGGCCACCCCACTCACGAATAAACTGCAGTTGCTGCATGATTTCGTCTTTCAGGTTCCAAGGCAGGATCACAACATACTCCGGCTTGGTCTCGCGGATCCGGTCCGGATGATAAATCGGAATGCGACTACCGGGCAGGAATCGCCCTTGCTTGTACGGGCTGCGATCCACCGTATACTCGATCAGATCCTTACCGATGCCGCAGTAATGCAACAGAGTGGCGCTCTTGCCCGGTGCGCCGTAGCCGGCTACCTTCTTGCCTTGCATCGCGGCAGTGAGCAGGAAATCTACCAGTGCGAACTTCGTTTCCTTCACCTGTTGCGCGAAGCCCTCGTAACCTTTCGCCTTGTCGAGCCCGGCTTGGGCTTCGTCGGCCAGCACCTTGCTCACGTTGGGCTCGACGGGATGGGTCCCGCTCTCGGCTCTGCACGCATAGACGCGGAGCGATCCACCGTGCGATCTCAATTCCTCCACGTCGAACACTTTCAGTCCGTGCGCCTCCATGATCTTGATCGTGCTGAGCAGCGAGAAGTACGAGAAGTGCTCGTGGTAGATCGTGTCGAACTCGTTGAGCTGGATCAGTTGTAGCAGGTGGGGAAATTCGAGCGTCAGCACCCCTTCGGGCTTCAGGATCACCTTCAGCCCTTCGACGAAGTCGTTCAGATCCGGAACTTGTGCCAGCACGTTGTTGCCAAGCACAAGGTCGGCGCAACGGCCTTCGGCGGCGAGTTCTTTAGCCAGCTTCGTTCCGAAGAAGCGTACCAGGGTTGGAACGCCCTTTTCGACAGCTACCTTGGCAACATTCGCGGCCGGTTCGATTCCTAATACCGGCACATCGCGCTTGACAAAATACTGCAGCAGATAGCCATCATTGCTGGCCACCTCCACCACGAAGCTGTGGCGGCCTAAACCGAAGCGCGTCTTCATCGCCTCACAGTACTTATCACAGTGCTTGAGCCAGGAATCGGAAAACGAAGAGAAATACGGATAGTCGCTAAAGATCTTCTCCGGAGTCTCATATTCCTCTAACTGCACCAGCCAGCACTTTTCGCAAACTAATACATGAAGCGGATAGTAGGTCTCACCGCGGTTTAGGTCGGCAGCCGAGGGATAAGTCTCACACAGCGGAGACAATCCTAGATCGACAAACGTCCGCTGCAGATCGCTGCCGCAGAAGCGGCAAGTCTTGGCTGCCACCATCTCCTGAGTTTCAAAAGAAGGTATTGTCGTCGTCATGAGTCTCCTTGAGGACGAAATTAGTTCAGGCAAGCGAGGGTGTCTCAACACGCTGCTGGCTCCACCGCAAAGAGTGGTCCAGTTGCCCGGCTTTCTGCAGGCGCTGGATCTGAATAATCCGCACGTAGCGGCCACGTTCCATGTCTTCCGCTGTGAGCCCCACAGCACGATATGCATCGTAGAGTTCCTGCGCGCCCTTGCGGGCAGTCCACTCCGGACGGAAGTTCGGCAGCACACGCTTGATCTTGTCGCAGGTTACGCGATAACAGCGCTTGTCAGGCCCGCCGCCGGGAGCGTACTCCACATGGCATCCGGGCACAGTTTCAGCGACGATGTCCGCCAGTTCGCGAATCCGGTAATTCTCTTCGGTACGACCAACATTGAAAGTCTCGTTGTGAATCCGATCGCGCGGCGCTTCGAGTACCGCGACAACCGCAGCGATGATGTCGCGAATATGTGTGATGGGACGCCAGGGCGTGCCGTCGCTTTTGATAAGAATGCGACCGGTCGTACAGGCCGCGGCCACCAGGTCGTTCAGGACGATGTCCAGCCGCAACCGCGGAGATGCACCATAGGCGGTGGCATTTCTCATGTAGGTGGGGCTGAAATTCGCGTCTGCCAGGGGCCTGATGTCGCGCTCCACAAGAACCTTCGACTCGCCATAGGGAGTGACTGGGTTGAGCGACGCACTTTCATCCAGGAAGCCGTCGCCCGCCGCACCGTAGGTGCTGCACGAAGAGGAAAAGACGAAGCGCTTCACACCCGCTGCTTTCGCTAGTCTTGCCAGATTCACGGACGCGAGATGGTTAATGTCGTAGGTGAGCTGTAAGTCGAGATTTCCCAATGGATCATTCGAGAGCGCAGCCAGGTGCACGACCGCGTCGAAGCCTTCCAGGTCGGCCCTCGTTAGATCGCGGAGATCCTTGCGCACTTCCGGAATTGCCGGAGACGCGTCCCCGAAGTCGCAGCCAGCGAAAAGATCGGTGTCGAGGCCACTGACCTCATGGCCAGCCGAACGTAGAATAGGCGCCGCCACGGCGCCGATGTAACCCCTATGACCAGTCAGCAGAACTTTCATGTAACTCCCTGTCTCGGAGAGACTTGATGCTTGTGCTCGCGAAGGCGCTCCGTCCGAGTCAAACGAAGCATCTCCTCCCCAAGTTGATGCCACTGCGAGAGGCTCCGTAACCGCAATACAAAAAAGGCCTTACCCAATGGGGAAGAACAAAGAACAGAGGATGCGATCTGCAACCATCCTCACACAGATCTTGTCTAGTCGCAATGGCTCGGTCGTCACGGTGAGGAGGTAACCGTTCACTGGTTACCTTGGGTCTTTGATCCCGCTAGCTTGGCGGTCGCCGCGCTAGCGGTTTTTCTACCAGCCGAAACCTCCCGATGCGAACTGCCGGCCGGGGCTGCCTCCGAAGGCTCGCTGTCGGCAATTGCTGACAGCAGGCCACCCTGGCAGAGCGACTCGGCTGCATTGTTGATCGTCCTGAATGGCAAGCCAGAACGCTCCGCAATGTCCAGCAGCGTGTTTTCTCCGTCGGAGAAATTAAGCACCCACAGTCGCGCATTGATTTCCGTTCCGATCGACTCGCCGCCGGTGGATCGATAAAGGTTTCGCTTTCCCAGTTGAGGTTCGCAGTATGGGCTCAAATTACGGTAACGCCGGTTGTTCTCCAGCACATCCGCAATACCGACGCAGACCCGAAGTGACGTTGCCAGCTGCTGAGGCTTAATGAAATCGAGATTGTCGGCAGAAGTGTGGTACTCCGGGAACGTTCCCCAGACGCTTCGCATTAGACAGCCGACCGCAAGGTTGAACCCCGGCGAGCAATACTGCCGCTCGTCATAACCGTAAGGCGAGAAATCCAGAACTTCTGACGCTTCGCCGCAGTGCTTCAGAACATGCGCTGCCGCGCGGTCGATCTCCGTGTCTCCGCGGCGGCTCTTCTTGTAGTGGAAGCCAGCTCTGTCGCCAATTCCCGTCAAGACCAAACCGTGGCGGATCTTCCCAACCTTCGCCCGGTTTCGCGCCAGCCAGGTGATAGCGCCGATCGTCCCGGGGATGAAGACGAACCGGTAGGAATAACGAAGCTCCTGCCTGGATAACAGGTCTGCCAGGAAGGTCGCAACGGCCAGTCCCGACAGATTGTCATTGGCCAACGAGGGATGGCACGCATGACACGAGATCAGTACCTCCTCGCTCGATCTTCCCGGCAAATAGTACTCGCCATAGGTCAGGTTTCCGTCTTCGAGAGTGGCGTCGATGAAAACTTCGTAGTCGCGGTCTTCCAAGGTCAGAAGTTGTTTGTGCGACAAGCAGAATCCCCAGTTGGGCTGATAATACGAAGTACGGTAAGGGATCCACTCAGGACGATCGGGCAGTGAAAATAGATGCGGCTTCAGTTCGCTCAGCGGCATCGTTCTATCTACTGGCGTGCTGTAGTTCATCACGTGCAGATTGTTCTGCTGAAAATCCACCACCCGCTGCCCACCTGGAATCCTTATGTAAGCTTCCCGAATGTTCCATTCCTTCGGAACCATCCAGTCGAAGACAGGGGTTCCGCTCGCGACTTCGAAAGTCTGGACTGCAATGTGCTGCTTGATCATGTCCAGCGTTTGCCGGATCCCGTCCCCGGTGATACTACGGCAAATCGGAAACATCTGGGCGGCAAAGGCATGCAGTTCCCCGCCAATTGAGTCCAGTTCACTCTCGTCGAACTGTTTCAGCAGGTTCATTCTCAACCTTCAAAATCTGGGCAGGTTCGATCGCGATCGGAAATGACTTCGACCTTCTCTGGCCAGTCGATCTGGAAGGCCGGATCATCGAACCGCACTCCGCGAGCCAATTCAGGGTGATAGAACTCTGACATCTGGTAGAACACCTCAGTGTTGTCCGTCAGCGTCAGGAGCCCGTGCGCGCATCCTTCCGGGATGTAGAGCATGTGGCGGTTCTCCGCGCTGAGAACCGCTGCGACCCAACGCTTAAACGTTGCCGACTGCGGGCGCAGATCCACCGCAACATCGTAGATCGCCCCCTGTGTGCACCGCACCAGTTTGGCCTCTGGATAGGGCTCATCCTGATAGTGGATTCCACGCAAGGTTCCTTTCCGGGCGTTGAACGCAACATTGCACTGGGCGAGCCTGGGGTTTAGTCCATGTAGCGCAAATTCCTTTTCGCACCAGGAACGCGCAAAAAAACCTCGCTCGTCACTTCGGGGATCGAGATGAACTTCGACAACCCCAGCTAGCAGGGTTTCTTTGAAGATCATTGTGGAAGGAGTGGTCCCGGTTCCCCGCTTCTCGATTCCTTTGCTTATCATCTACGCACAGAAGTTCTTCCTGTTTCGGTTTCAACGTCATGTGTCATCGAGCTCCACACGGCCAGAACCGCACGAATGGAACCCCTTCTACACCCTCAGCCTACAACCACAGCAGCGTGAGTCTCTCGCACAGACTCTCAACCGTGGCGTTTAACTCCTTCGGGTCAGCCGACAACATGGAACCAAATCGGTGCTCATCAATCTTTCTGACTCAGATGCGAACTCGGGTCTTCGCGTGAGGGTCACGAGCCGCGACGACTTCCTCAAGCTGCAAAATGCGTTGAACCGCCTCGAGTAGCGACGCCGCGACCGTGCCAGCCTCTTCCTTTGCCCCTCTTTCACCCCCAGCAAGCAGGGCCGTGTTGCATCCGGCACTTTTGCCTGCTTCGACATCAGCCTTGGAGTCGCCGATCATCCACGACGCACCGAGGTCGATGTCATGATCACGTGCGGCGTCAAGTAACATCCCCGGCTGCGGCTTACGGCAACGACAGGGAGGTTGCGTTTCATGCGGACAGTAGTAAATCGCGTCGATCGTAGCCCCGTCTCTCGCCAGCGCCTCGCACAGTCGCCGGTGTAGAGCTTCAAGATCTGCGGTCGTGATCAGTCCTTTGGCCACACACCGCTGGTTGCTCACAACAATTACACGAAAGCCGGCCCGGTTGAGCAGGGCGATCGCGTCGGACACGCCGGGAAGAATCTGCATCTCCTCCCAGCGAGTCACGTATTTACCTTCTCGGGCTTTCCGGTTGATCACACCGTCACGATCGAGAAATGCCGCTCTTTTCATAAAAGATGGTCTTTTCCACCAATTCTGAAATTATGTGACCGATCAGGATGTGGCACTCCTGGATGCGTGGAGTTTCGTTCGATGGCGCACAAATGCAGTACTCCACCGCCGTCTTAAGTTTGCCGCCGTCCGCTCCGGTCAGCGCCACCGTGTGCAGCCCCATCTTCTTCGCCGTCGCCACGCCTTGGAGAACGTTCGGAGAATTACCGCTTGTCGAGATGCCGATGGCAACATCTCCAGCCCGTCCCAAGGCCTCAATCTGGCGCGCAAACACAACGTCGAAGCCATAATCGTTTCCGATCGCGGTAACGCATGAAGAATTCACAGACAAGGCCAGCGCCGGAAGTGCCGGTCGATCGAAGGCGAAGCGTCCTACCAATTCGGCGGCGATGTGCTGAGCATCGGCGGCACTGCCGCCGTTGCCAAACAATAGAGGCTTGCTCCCTCGCTTGAGCGCCTCGGCCACTATCTCGCTAACCTTGGCCACGATCGACACAACCTCGGAACTGTTAAGCAGAATTTGCGTGACCGCGATCGATGCTTCGATCGACCGGCGAACCTGCTCGCCGAAATCACCGTTCTGCATCAATGATTCTCCAGGGTTAGCTTACGGTCTTATCTGCTATCGACGCAATGCAGCGTCACTGAGGCGCTCACAGAGAGCCTGTGCACGCGCGTAGTCTTCCGGAGTGCCGATATCGATAAACATCCCGGACTGCTCAACTGCCTGCATTCCCAAGTCGAGGATGCGCGGAAAAACGTCTCGCTCGAGGCTCGTCGCACCTTCGGGAATGTGTTCGAAAACCGATCGGCCGAAAACATACACACCGGCGTTGATAAGGCCAGGCGCGTCGATGCCGCTTTTCTCCGTAAAACCGCTCACACGTTTGCGGCAATCGACTTGCACTGTGCCGTATCGCGCCGCGTTCTCCACTGGCAGGACCGCCATCGTCACCAGGGCTTTCCCCTCGCGGTGGACACAAACCAGCCGTCGGAAATCAATTTCCAGAAACGAGTCTCCGTTCATGACCAGGAATTCGGGATCTTCCTTCAACTCCCGCTCGGCAAGCTTGATCGCCCCTGCGGTGCCCAGCGGATGTGTCTCCCGGGAGTACCGAATCTGGACATCCCATGCGCTACCGTCGCCAAATTTATTCTCGATTTGATCGGCAAGATAGCCCGAGCACATCACGAGGCGACGGATTCCTTGGTTGTGGAGCTGCCGAACCAGCAATTCGAGGAACGACTTGCCTCCCACTGCGGCCAGAGGTTTCGGCGTGGATGGCACCACCGAACGCAAGCGCGCTCCCTTTCCGCCGACGAGCAGAACAGCAGGGACATCGATCGTTGAGCTCATACTAGTTGCCAGCGACTTACACTTTAGCCCGTATTACATTACCCGATCCCAGTACTCCAGCATGGAGTTAAGAGTTTGCTCTACCGTTCGCAACGGCTTCCAGCCAGTATCTCTGCGAAGCTTTTCGGTGCTACCAAAGATGATCTTTTCGTCCGATGGCCGCATCAGGTGAGCAGCTGGCCGGATCTCTGGTTTTACGCCTGAAAGTCGGATTGCAGTCTTCAGCAAATGACTAATCTCATGGGTCTCGGCGGCACAGATGTTATACGCCTCACCGCGCTTCCCCTTCATCGCGGCCAAGTAGAAGCCGCGAACCGTATCGTTGACGTCGAGGAACGCCCGACGGGGCTTGAGATTGCCTACTTCGATCACGGCTGTTTGCATACCCTTCCTGATGCGGATAAGCTGCCGTACGAAGTCCGACGGTGCATCATTCGTCTTGCCAGGCCCAGTAGTATTGAACAGCCGAAGATTCACCGCTGGAATTTTGTAATCCAGGAAATACTCTCGCGCGAGCAGATCGAGGCACACCTTGCTGATCCCATAGGGATGCAAAGGATGAAGTGGCTGATCCTCGGTAACCGGAATCGCCGCCGGCGGCACATGCCCATACTCCGCGCTCGAGCAAGCCGAAACGACAACTGGGGGCCGTTTCATGTATCGTATCGCCTCAAAGACGTGCAGCGAACCCATGATGTTCGACTCGAAGGTCTCTACCGGATCCGCCCACGACACGGTCGGCAAACTCTGGGCGCCCAGATGAAACACGTGAGTCGGTTGGTAGGTGTTGAATAGCTGATCCACTTTCTGGCCGTTGCGAAGGTCGCATTGAACAAAATGCACGTTCGGCAGTATGGGACCAGGATCGTGTCGATGCAACAGGTACGAGCCGATGACGTTCCAGCCTTTGGCCTGGAGAAACTTCACCAGGTACGATCCAATAAAGCCCTCAGAACCGGTAACGACTGCAGTTTTTTTTGTCCGCATAGTCAAGTGAACTTGTCGTCGACGCCAGCTCGGTGTGACGTCCAGGAGCAGACAGTCTTGATTGGCTTGACGAGCCTAATTACTAGGAATCCGCCGTCTCGGATGTTCCACTCTTGAGGGACGGTCCAGCAGCACACCACCGTCGTCCCCGCAAATGTGCCGCCTGGTAATGAATTCCACGCAACGTGCCTAGGGACGCGTTAAGCGAAATAGAGCACTGTACAAGCCTGCGGCTGAGCAAGTCATCTCTGAATTCCCTCTGAAATCAGCTGCCAGCAAAAAGGCGCTCGCCGCTATTGAGCACGAGGTTAATCTCGAAAACTTCGGGCAGCTTCTTTTCGTGAAAAATCATACCTGAACGGAGGTTCCCACCGTAACCGAGTCCGCAGAGACTGTCCCTGGCCCGCGGATTGTACTTGTGGAGAGGTTCGTGCTTGTGCCGTGCTGCTTGGCTTTGGTCAAGAGGCCTTGAGTGACGGGTAATCGGTAGAGCATCACTCCTATAGCCGTACCAAGCGTATTGGTAATGAGATCTGTCATACCGGAGTCTCGTGTCGGAAGGAATGCCTGCACGGTTTCGATCGTGAGACTTGTGACAAACCCCAAGACGATGGTTGTTGCGGCTCTTCTCTCAGTCACCCGCACAGAGGAGAGGTAAGCAACGACACAAAAACCCATGGGGATGAACCCGGCGATGTTGATACCGAAATCCTCCCAGTAATTCCAGTTCGCATGATACTCGCGCCATGGCGGCGCTAGGAAAGCTGAATGTAAAACGAAATAGCGCTTGGGGATCGTCAGGTCTGTCAACGGGTCCTGATGGTTGTGAACAATGTCGCCCACACGCTCGTTGAAGAGGTACAGCGCAACTTGACCTTCGTCTTGGGCGAGTGCGGGTCGTCGCTTCTTTGTCCAGCTCTCATAATGTTGTGCAACTTGGGCCGGCGTCAGCTGCCGGTCATAAATGGCGAGGCCCAGGATCTCTCCCGGCCAGCTGTCGCTGCCGCTAGGAGAGTTCGCAACTACAAGCCGCCCTGTGAGATTCTTGGTCGAGGCTCCTAGAATTGAAGAGCCCTTAACCAGAACGCCGTCAACGTAAACCAATGTTTCGTGTGACCCCAAGGCGATGGTTAGAAATACTGGTCGCTTTTCACGGAACACGCCGTCGACCGGGAGCCAAGCCGTTCTAGATGTGCCTCGGGTGTCTTCGTTGTGTTGATGGACAACCAGGCCATCGCTCTTCTGGTGAACCGAGAATGGGATTCCAGGATGTGCAGAACTGTCAAAGGAAAGAATGGTGTGCTCGCCACGAACTTGGTTGGGGACTAACCAGAGTTCAATACTACCCGACGTATTGCCATCCGAATTTGTCTGGAATGTGTGGGAGCTGAGAATGCTTCCGTAGTGACCAAAACTAAGCCCATCTCCTTTGTCGAGCCAGGTCACGTCATTCTTGGGGACATGAAATGGCCACAGACCAGCAACCAAGATAAAACACAGAACACAAGTGCACAGTGTACTGACCATCCTCGGGTATGCTTTGTCATGCCATTTACCGTACATACGCTTTGACGGTTTGCAGAAGTTGGCCGGGCCCGAGTCCTGCTACAGAAAGTACTGAGCAACAAGACGTGTACTCCAGCGCGCACCGAGAAAGGGCAAGCGAAACTTAAGGTTCGAGAGGCCGGAACTCAAGTCGCTCCTAGCCCATGTTCCTGTACAAAAACGCGGCCGGCCACGGATAAAACAGCATCCGGCATACCAAATATAGTCCTCCAGGATTTCGGAAATCCGAGAGCAGTCGCCGCGTTCAGTCCTGCTCCGCATACACCTCGGAGCGCTCATGGGTCAGCGATTTGTCATATACCTCCTCGGGCTCGTACACCACAACATGACTGCCTCTGTTGGAGAAGGTGAACGGAACACACAACAACTTTTTCAACCGCATCCTCAGCGCCTCACGCCGTTCCGGTGGCACGAAGAACAACATAAAGCCGCCACCGCCGGCACCCAGCAACTTCCCTCCCAGAGCGCCGGCACTGAGTCCGGCCTGGTAGATTTCGTCGATGCTGGCATTCGATATCTTCTGCGTCAGCGATCTCTTGATCTGCCAACTTTCGTGCAGAAGCCGCCCAAAATCATGCAAAGAGCGGCTCGGGTTAGTGACAATGGCCTCAGCCTCGTCGACCAGTTGAAGCATGGTGTCTAACTCGTGCTTCTTGTGCGGCGTCATTCTTAGCTGCTCCTGTGCGATTTCCGAGGCTGTTCGGGAAAATCCGGTGAAGTAGAGTGCTAGGTGTTGTTGTAGTTCCCTTAGCCTGTTTGGTGCGGCAAGTATCCGATTTACCTCGATTGACTCATCGGTATGGAAGTTGATGCGATTGAAGCCTCCGTATGCCGCACTAACTTGGTCTTGCGCCCCAACTGCCTCTTTAAGCAACTCTTGTTCGACATGTATGGCTTCGGCAGCAAGTGCACGCTTATCGCACATCTGGTTCTTGAGCGCATAAAGGCCGAGCAGAAGCCCAACCGTGAATGCCGAACTCGTACCTAAGCCGGTGCGCGCAGGCAAATCAGCTACGTGATGGATCTCTACGCCATAGTCCACACCAAGGTGCTGCAGGCAAGCCCGCACCGATGGGTGTTGGATGGCATCGTTCTTGCGGACGTTTTCAACCTTGGAATACGAGATCCGGCTGTGGTACTCGAAAAAGGGCGGTAATTGCCGACACGTGATGTAGCAGCATTTGTTGATAGTGGTGGACAATACTGACCCCCCGTACTCGCGATACCAGACAGGGTAATCGGTTCCCCCCCCGAAGAATGAGATGCGTAGTGGAGTGCTAGTGATGACCATATGATTAGCCCGCTATTACACGTATCCTGAGGACAATTTCATCGAGTTCGACTCGCTGGAGCAATCTCTCGACCAGATTGAACTCCGCAGGCCTCTGTCCATCCTGGGTTCGGCGAACAAGACCAGTCACGTTATCCAGGAGTACTTCCAGAACTGGCACGGGCCTCTTCATGAGGGGCATTCACATCGAGTGAACACTCGACGACACATCACGATTCAATGATTTCTCGGGAGAGGGGATCCGAAGCAAGTCGGCATATATGTTCATGGTTATCTGACCGACCACGTCCCAGGAATGCCGCTCTGTCGCGTAATCTCGGATCTCCTGCCGCCGGCTGTTCAAGTCTGCGTATAGCTCGCTCGCGAAGTAGCGTTCGATAGACCGCGCTAAGTCCACTGGATCTTCAGGCCTGAACGCAAACCCCGTTTTGCCCTCGACGATCTCATCCTTCAGAGACCCCACGTCGGCTGCGAGAACGGGCAAGCCGAAACTGTGTCCCAGGAACAACACACCACTCTGGTAGATATTCCTGTACGGCAACACGAGAGCGTCCGCCGCCTTGAAATAAACCTCGGTCTCCTCATCCGGAATGAATTCGTCCCTGAGCAGTATTTGTCCCTTCTGCACCTCTTCACGGATTCCTTCCCGTATTGCCCTCCAGTATTCCTCGCATCGATCCACTCTGCCGGCGATGATCAAGTGATAATCCTCACGCCGCGCCAGAACCTGTCGAAACGCAGCGATCAGGTACTCGAGGCCCTTGTACGGCGTGATTCTACCGAAGAACAGAATCGTTTTTTCATCCTCCCCGATGCCCAGTCGCCGTTTTGCATCGCCCGGTGTGAGACGCGTGTTCGGAACAGCGTTGTTGATGCCGAACGGGATGACCGAAACCCGGGCGCTTTGCACGCCGAATTCCTCGATCAGTTCAAGCTTCATCTTTCCCGTATGAACGAAGATGTGGTGGGCGAGCCGATACTGGATTCGCAACGTAAGTCGATTGAGGCGCGTATCCTCACAATCCCGCCTGCCTGCATTCACATTATGTACCGTGAAGACGATCCGTTTCCCCAGGAGCCGGTAGTAAAGCATCAGCAGGGTTCGATCGAAGAGCTCGAATCTGTTATTCCACAGAATATGGAAAAGTTTCGGCTTGGCGATCGCCGCGTAGCGAATGAGCTTGGCATAGTACATCGCTACTCGGCGGGCCTTTCTTAAGAAGCTGGCATCCAGCGGCAGATCTCGTCGCAGGTTAAAAAAATTCAATCCGGGCTGGTTGCGGAATTCTGGGAAATCGAGCTCGTCGCTACCAATCAGGTCCAGGGCTGCGCCCTTGGACATCAGCTGCGTCGTCAGGCCGAATACGTAGGGCCTGTCGCTACCGCCGGTAAGCAGGGCCACTGCGATCTCCTGCGCAACTCCCGGCGCTGTCAAGTCAGACAAGTCTCGGCTTTGGCAGTCTTGATCAGAATCCGTGCTCATTATCTTGTCTTTCTTGCCTCACTGAGTTCCCAGTGATCTTGAACCATTCCTGCTCTCGGCGAGAGCTGCGGCCCGTCTGGCAAGTGCCCCCGATCTTCCCCGGCCATTGGTCGCTCCGTCGACTCACGAGACTGCGGCACCCGGTTTCGCAGCCACCCGGCCCGTCTGTAGCCTATAGATTGCCTTGTCGCAATGCCTGATCCATGAAGCCTTGAGCTGCGGAAGCGCCGTCTGCGCCCATTTTGCGGCCTTCCATCCAAACACCGGTTTCATCCAAGCATATTTCCAGCGCAAGCGGGGCTCTTCCAGGGACCCTTGAAGCTGCACGGCCAAGCTCTGCAACTCCGCAACAATGTCCGGCCGCTCTGGATAGAAATTGTGGTACCAATTCTGCAGGTAGGCCAAGCAAGCCTGTCGAACGCGTTCGCTGTCTTCAAGCGATCGGAGGTACTGAACGTGCAATTTCATCCCAATCATCATCGCGTCTTTCTTTCTGTCTGACGCGCCAATGTGGCTCAGCCGGCTCGATTGCGTAATTCTGTAGAAGACTCTCGCATCCGGCACGAAACGTGTGCCTTTGGATTTCAAAAGCACACGACAAAAATATTCGCCATCGTCATCACTCAGGAGGCGTGTATCCCAGGGTCCCGATGCTTCGGCCAGTTCCCGGCTGGTCAGCCACGTCGCGGTTTGCATGTGCAGATTTTCACCCATTTTTCTCAGGAGCCACTCGACGGGGGAAAGGTCTTGCCACAGCGACGTCGGGACAAAGCGGGCGCGGCTAATCCGATAGTTGAAATAGGCCCAGGACGAGGAAAGAAGTATTCGCCTGCTTTCAGATTCCCGCAGCATCGCAAGTTGCCGCTCGATTTTGTCCGGCGCAAGAAGGTCATCCGCATCCAGCCACTGGATATAGTCCCCCTGGCTGAGGCGCAAGGCATGGTTGCGAGCCGCCGCGGCACCCTGGTTCGGCGTGGACACGAACACAACCTCTTTCGAGGCAAATCGCCGCGCCACTTCCGCCGTCCGATCTCTGGAACCATCGTCCACGACGATGATCTCTTTGCGTGGCCAGATTTGCCCAACTGCGGAGTGGATCGTATCCGCGATCCACTCTTCGGCGTTATAGGCCGGAATTAGAATCGAGACCAGGGGTTTCATAGCAAGACCCTGTCATCAGGTCTATATGTGCTTTTTGGTCAGCGGGTTGGCCGGCATTGACCAACCCGTTCGGAACGTGTTGCCGTTTAGGAGGGAATTCATTCGCTCTACTGCGAGCGCTAAAAAGCGGTCAGGCCACAATAGCATTCCGCTGTTGCGGGTCCTCTTGATTCGTTTCTGGTATCAGTGAACTACCGCCTGAAGACCAGTTGGGGCGGCAGGCGCGGCGGGAGCAACAACCGCAACCCCGTCATTCTCATAAACCGTCTCGTTAAACTGACGAACGTCGGGGTACTTCAATGATCCGCCGCTGCATGTCCCAGGATTCGAGGCTACGGCGTAGCTCACTGTCGTGTTACTCGAACCGTTCATCACGAAAGTTCCCGCACAAGTTCCCGTAAGCTGAAATTCACCTTTGGGTGTGAAACCACCAGGAAATCCTCCGCTTATCGTCAGGGTTTCC
>DASPRY010000007.1:0-7052 GCA_035624215.1 Terriglobales bacterium | reverse complement strand
AGCGGGCGCTTCGAGTACAGCAAGGACTTTGCCGAACTTGGCAGATTTACGCTCGATCCGGCGACAAAGACCATCGTCACGCACAGCAACGGCGGGATGGCAGGAACAGTCTTTCGGGCGGCGAAATACATCATTGAGGGCAACCGACCCGTACCCATCATCACCGTCGCTCAGGATTGGGACTTCGACAAGAAGGAATACCACTGTGTAGTGCAGCAACGCCGAGGACGCGAGAATGCCTTGGTGACCGTGCGGGATGAATGGGCGAAGCCCAAGGACGACTTTGACGCGCCGTGCGATGCGAGCGATCCGTTCCGGGGTGTCGGGGATAAATGACGTGATCCCAGCCGAATGGACGAACCGATTTATTCTGCATACCAATCCGAATGCGGCGACCATCGACTGCAAGCAAGGCACTGGGTCTCAGCCCACTGGTGAAAACAGGCGGGGCACACGCCCCCCGTATCGAACGTGTTCCATTCATGGCCGCACTCGCAGAACCATTTGTCCTCTTTGCGAGGCGACCAGCCGCAGAGCGGGCAGTGGATGTGTTGGCCTCAGGGATCGTGGCTCTTCTCTTCTTCGCGGTCCACGACGACAGAAGATGTGGCGAATCGAGATTCGTCCTGTTTCAGTCTTAGCAGGGCGGGCCTGAGCGTGCGATAAGCTTGCGCGTCCGCCAGAAATGCCGCCTCCGACACCGCTCTCATGAAGTTACTCCCCCGTTCTTGCGCTGAACGAAGCCAACTGCTTAATTCGTCGTCGGTAAATGCCGAATGCCTTGTCACGTTGCTGCTCCTGTGCTGCCTCCCACGGCATGGCCGAGAAACCACTCTGCTATCATCGCCGAAACCGAAGGCGAAGAAGGCCTAGCAGCGCAGTTCCAAAGACCAGTATGACCGACGAAATCCTCTTTCAGCATGGAAATATCATGGTTCGTCGATTACGTCTCGCAGTCGACGAGGCCATGCCGTGGCACCGCGATCCGTTTCACCGTGTTGCAGTGGTCGTGGGGGTGACCGACTGTCGATTGAACACCGTGACGGAGGAGAGCCTGTCGTTGTCCAGATCGAGGCTGGACAAGTCAATTGGGAGGAACCAAGCGAGCGCATTCACCGCGCCGTGAATGTCGGCAAGCAGATATATGAGCAGGTCACCGTTTTCCTGCTAGATCGTCCTGATGCGGTGCCGCAGTCGAGTGAGGAATAGGTTTCGAATCTCAACGATCCTCGCCGTGCGATATGATCCCCGCATGATCGCTGCTTCCTACAAACCCAAGAAAAAGTTTATGCAGTTGGCAATAGCGGAAGCCAAGCGTGCCCGTGACCGGGGGGATTATCCCATCGGCGCTGTCATCACCTGCGTAACGGACGGGCACGAAGTAGTCATTGCCAGCGCGGGGAACCGGGTAAA
Organism: Terriglobales bacterium; assembly: GCA_035624215.1. GTDB lineage: Bacteria > Acidobacteriota > Terriglobia > Terriglobales > Acidobacteriaceae > JAFAGX01. The sequence continues at coordinate 5,639 of DASPRY010000007.1, read as the reverse complement.
GACTTCCGGATCAAGCATCAAGCATGTGGAGTTGGAAACGCTCAAATACGTATCGAGCGGTTATGGTCGCTACCTGACTGAGTTCGTGCTCTACACCACGCACGAACCCTGTGCGATGTGCGCGGGTGCCTGCGTGTGGGCAAGAATCGGTGCCGTCGTATACGGAGTCTCGCAGGAAGACATCGCTGCTTATGGGCGAAAGTGTGGGACGGAAGAATACAAGTGGCGAGCCTGTCTCATTCCCTGCCAACTGGTGTTCGAGAAGGGCAATCACGCTATACCGGTCATCGGCGGTTTTCCACGTGACGAATGCAAGAAACTTTTCGGTTACAGGGCTGGATAGGATCGCAGGCTGACGTAAACCCAGACTGTAGCCCTCCTTTAGCAGCACATGAGACAGCCCGATACTACGTGGATTGGCGTGCTACGCTCAGGAGGCAAGATCAGTTGCAGGGAGGGGACGAAGTTGTCGGAGCGATCAGGAACTCTCGCTGACGATCCGTTCAGCGGTCGGCACCCAACCAGTCACGAACGGCGGTCGGGACTGCCTTGGGATGCGTCGTACCGTGGCGACGAGCCTGCGCCTTGGGATATTGGTCAGCCGCAGCCAGCAATAGCGCGTTTGGCATCCGAAGGCGGATTCGCCGGAGCGGTGCTCGACGCGGGCTGCGGCACGGGCGAGAACGCTCTTCACATCGCCTCGCTGGGATTGTCAGTGCTGGGCGTTGACGTGGCTGAGACGGCACTGGGGATCGCCCGACAAAAGGCAGCCGACCGTGGGATTAAGGTTGAGTTCGCTGAGGCTGACGCGTTGCAGTTGGAGCGTTTGGGGCGCAAGTTTCGGACGGTGCTGGACTGCGGACTGTTCCACACCTTCGACGACCTCGACGAGCGAACACGGTTCGCAGCGAGTCTAGCGTCGGTAACCGAACACGATGGAACGCTCTATGTGTTGTGCTTCAGCGACAAGGGTTCCAATCTTGGTCCGCACCCCATCAGTCGGGAAGAACTGAGAGCGGCGTTCAACCCCAACAATGGATGGAATGTCGCCGCCATCGAACCGGACTGGATTCACGCGAGAATCCACGACGGCGGTGCACCAGCTTGGTTCGCGACAATCAATCGCATATAGACTTCGAGATTGGTTCGCTGTCTTAAATGCGGAGAGAAGCCGCCTAAAACCGCGACCGAAGAAATCCCCCTCTACTTATACTAGCCAGAATGCGGCGACCATCGGCTGCAAGAGAGGCACTGCGTTTCAGTCCACTGGTGAAGGCAAGTGGGGCACACGCCTCCCGTATCGAACGTGTTCCATTGGTTTCCGCAAGTGCAAAACCAGTTGTCATCCTTGCGGGGCGACCAGCCGCACAGCGGGCAGCGGATGCGTGGGCCTGATGGCTCGCGGTTCTTTTCTTGCTCAACCTCGTGATCCACAACAACCGAAGACGCAGCGGATCGAGATTCCTCCTCTTTCAACTTGAGCAGGACCGGTCTCAGCAGCGCGTAGTGCTTCAAATCCGAGACGAACGCCGCTTCAGCAATCGCCCGAAGAAAAGCGGTGCCATATTGCTCTGCCCGGCGAAGCCAATCGTAGAGTTCCCCATCCGTGTAGGCCGAACATGCTGGAAGTTTGGGAACTCCGGTCATTGTCCGAATATAGTTGTCGTTGATCGGGAGGTCAAAAAGACAATGAACGGAACCCACATCTACCTAACACGGGACGAGCTGTACAAGAAGGTCTGGGCGGCTCCGCTGAAGGCTTCGGCTAAAGAATTCGGAGTCTCGGCCTCCACTCTTGCGAATGCCTGCCGCAAACACAACATTCCACTTCCTTCGGCGGGTCATTGGACGAAGATCGAGCTCGGGAAAAAGATAACGCCTCCACCCTTAATTCTTGAATCGAATGGCGATGAACGGGTGCACCTTTATGTTCGAGAGCGACTCGCCCCGGAACTTGCGGCAGTAGCTGCTGACGCACCACCAAGCGTGTCTGTCCCTAACGAACTGTCTCACGCCCTAGCGTTAAAAGCGGAAAAGCAATTGTCTGCGGGAAAAGAGAACGACAGAAAGCTGCTCGTACCGAAGTCTGGAACTGCGTCACCTCTTCTCGTCTCGCGCCAACAGTTGCCGCGTGCCCTTCGGATCATGAACGCTTTGTTTCTGGCTCTTGAACAGCGAGGGTGTGGCGTTTCGTGGCCGACAAAGGACGGCGACAACTTGATCGTCAACCTTGACGGCGAAGCCGTCGAGGTGAGTTTGCAGGAAGTCCTCGATAGCGAACGCCATGTGCTGACTGCTGCCGAAGAAAAACATCCTTGGATGGCACCCAAATGGGATTACAAGCTGAGCGGGAGGCTGCGGCTTTCTATCGTCAACCTACCCTATCCCTCAGCCCGTCTGAGGGCATCGTGGGCAGATGGACGAATTCAGATCGTTGAGAACTGCCTTGGGGACTTCATTCTCGGCGTCAAGGTTGCAGCGGCGGCTATCAAGAAGAGCCGATTAGAACGTGAAGCATGGGATAGACGCTGGGAGGAAGAGCAGAAGCAACGCGAAGAGCAACGCCGGAGGGCGGAAGAGCACAAGCGAAAAGCCGAGTTCACCACAGGACTCATTAAGAAGTGGGAAGAGGCCAAACGTGTGCGCACATTTGTCGCCGCGCTCATTGAAGCCGCCAGCCAAATGGAACTGTCGGATGACAAGAAGCGTGACATTCAGCAGCTACTGGACTGGACAAACAAATATGCTGACTCTCTCGACCCTCTGACTGACCTTCCCGAGTCGATCGACGAGTTCGTGCATCCAGAGCAGAAATATCCTTGGATGAAACGATCGGCGAGCTAGTGTGCCAAGATAGCTCTCTATGATTCCTGTCCGGCGCGAAAAGCTCGAAAACCCAATGGAATGCGCCAATTAACGGCCAATCTGTAGCGAAACGATAGGGTCGGCGGCTTGAGCTCTCTGTAAGCCCCCGCAACCAACTCCACTGTTTGGCTTCAATGGGTTGAGCCAATCCACTCGCTGCCCCGGTAACTCTAATCCCCGAAATTCAGTCGATTTTCCCCCGATTCTTTGCTCAAGTTTGGCTCAAGTCTTTTCGCGAATGCTCATCTCACACGCCGCACTTTGTCGTATGAACCTCCGTCAGTGCTGGAGTCGTGCCAGATTTCATTTTCTGGCCCTCTGCGAAGCATCGATTCGGTTGGTACATCGAACCGGGCTACGACTACAACTTTGGGCGTGGGCATGAGCAATCGATTGGAATAAGCGTCGGCTTATTGATAGCGATCCCATGAGACTTTATTTGCTTTGGTGTTAGGTTCGTGCGATGGAATAATTCCCAACGGTCCTGCATTTCAAACTGACCCGCTACCGGGACTTCTACTCTCTTGAATAACGTTGCTAAATCGTCAGTTGTTGTGGATCGCGAGCTTGAACGGTAGAAGAACCACGAACCAGCCGTTCCTCGCATTCGTTGCACGCTGTGTGGCTGGTCACCCCCGCAAGGAAGACTGCTGGTCCTTCACCTGCGGCCATGCACGGTGTCTCAACACCGCTGGCATCTATTATTCTGAAGCCTGCTGCCTTGGCTGCCTAATGACGAGACGTCCGATGCCTGGGTGGTAGGATGCCCTCGGTCCCTTTACTTATCTATTAGAGCGTACCGAACAACAAAAGACGCAGATGTGGAAACTGCCAGATATAGAGCTCCTCGTCACGCCTTGCCGCGCCCTGAACGCTCGAAAGTTGCTGAACCGCCGTTGCAACACAATTCCTCAGACTCCCAGTTTTTGCTTCCCAGCATCCCTGTCCGTAAGGGGGGGCCGAGCAAACGCCGTGCCCAGACGACGGGCGCAGCGGCGCCGCCTGCGTACTGTTGATGACTGCGGTTTACAGCAACTTGCGCACTAATCCCTGGCACAAACACCTCATCTATGCGGGCTTCCCGGTTAAACAGATAGAAATCGAGGTCGTTCGCGCCTAGTAATGGGTGCCGGTCCGCTTCGAAAAACGAAGCGATAGCGGTCCGCGCGAAAGCGATACTCTTACGGATGAATGTCACGTTTCTCTCCAAACTCAGCAGGGTGCAGGCAAGAACTTGACCTGAGCGGATGATTTGTTCTTTGATTGTGTTTTTCCTCCGATATCGATCGTCAGGGACGGTCACAACGCTAGTAGTCAATGGCGAACTCCGTATTTCAACGAGAGATCGGTGGCAAGGCTACGGGTTTGTCGCTGTCGGTCGTCGACTCAACTTGTTAGATATTTGGTCTTCCGCTAGTTTTTGGGTTCTTGGCCGCAATGGTCCGACGACTAATGATCGGGACCTCGTATGTCTTCCCGAGCATGTCGTTGTATTTGATAGTGTCGGAACCGACCAGAACTAAGCTTTCGATACCAATCCGGTACTGAACAGCGTCTTTGAAACTTCCCTCCGGGGGGACATACAGCACAACGTACTCTGTGTTGCCCACTCTCACGGTGACGTCATATGCAATTGCGTTTGCGTCTCCTCCGGGTGCAGGCGGATGGACCTTTACGTCCATGACGGTTGCCACTTGCCATTTTTCGGAGGAAGATTTGGCAGGCTGATCGCTCCCTGCCATGTACACAGCAGTCGTCAGCAGTGCGCAGGCAAGGATTAGACCCGAGCGAATAATCTTTTTCTTCATGGCAATTCTCCTTTCATATTGCTGTTTCAAGCGCTGCTCAGCTTTTCCACATCCTTACTCCTGTTGGGCTGACGGTCGCTGCGATATACACGATGAATGCGGTCGCGTCGAATCAGGAATTGCGCGATGCTTCTGTACGTCCGAACCCCCCGACACCTTCTTCATCGATATACGCTTGCGAGCCGGAGGCAGATGAAGCCGTTCGCAAACGTCGAGGGTGTAGGCCGTGTCGGCAACGAACTCCGCTCCGAGTCTTTTGAGGAAAGAAAGCACCTCTTCCCCGACAGCGTCGATAAACGTTACTTCTGTCAAATCGACCACCAGTCTAATTTCAGTATGGCAGCGCGTCACGAGCGTGCGGACGTGCTCCGCTCCTTCGCCGGTGAATCGGCCTTCCAGGCTAATGATGAAAGCGTTACTTGAGTCGTGCATTTCGACGCGTAGCATTGTGGCCTCTCTACGTTGGTTAGCCAAATGGCTAGCACAGTAGGTGTTGCAGCTGTTGTGCCAGGGATTAGTAGGGCATGTTGCTGATAATGAAGGGAGTCGCGAGCAAACGCCCTGCCCGAACCACGGTCACTGCCGGACTGTGGGCGGCGTACGAAGGCAGCCCGAGGTTAGAGCGGCTGAAGTCGGCCGCCCTAAGGCCGGAATAAAGGGAGAGAAAGGCGGACTGCTGAAACGCAAACACAGGTCTGCGTATGCCAGTGCGGAATGTCTGCACTTAGCGAGTCTCAGGGCTCACATCGACGTCACGAACCCGTACCTTGATTTGCCTAGCGCGCGACCTAATGCGATCAGGCTGAATAATCAGTGCGAGCGATGTTTAACTTGCGCATTTTGTTCTGGAGTGTAGTCCTCTTCAGTCCGAGGCGCTCTGCTGCTCCACCTGTGCCGGCTATTTTCCCTGAGGCGCTTCTCAAAGCATCGATGATCGCGCGCTTCTCGGCTTGCTCGAAGGTCGAC
>DASPRY010000191.1:0-82397 GCA_035624215.1 Terriglobales bacterium | reverse complement strand
CGCCGGGCTGCTCGCATCGCGCCGATCGCGGCGGCTGGAACTAGACAAACATTGCGGAATTGGCCCTAGCGTTCGCGCGCTGTTGCCCCCGCCGTTTCCAGTACCTCCGCCACGACTTCTCACCTCAGCCCAGCCGCCCCGTATTGTTCGGGCCAGGCTTGGTGTCAGTTCTGGTGTCAGTTGGTTTTGCGATTCGCTGCTCGGTGCTGCGGACTGGTGCGCGCTCGCTAGTGAGGAACAGGCTGTAGAATCAAGTGATTTTCGCTGTGCTGCGTTTTGGTGCAGCGGCGTGCGCGAGGCTCAGGATGGATTAAAAGGGCATTGCTCTACCACCTGAGCTACGCGCCCACAGCGGGGACAAATCAAACAGGGGAAAGATGTTGACGCCAGCCCGCGCGGGATTACGCGCCGGCCATGCTACATACGTAGGTTATCATCTCGCCTAAATTCGCGCGAGACATCAGCAGGGGTGTGGATTACTGAGCTATGTCGCTGCGCGAAGTGCAAGTAATTGCAGGTGCCGATGTGGACGCGTTTTTCTGATCATTAATCTTGCATCGCCCAGGAGAGCAATCCGTACCGCAGCAGGTCTCCCCGGCAGGTGGAGCACAAATAGAGGGCCAGTGCGAACACGAAAACCGTGTAAAATCGCTTGATTTTTTTTGCAGGCAAAAAGGAGATTCCACATGAGAAGACGCTATTTGTGCATCGCGGTTGCGATCCTGGCATTTGCAATGCTTCCCAGTGCGCACGCCCAAACGTGGTACCTAGGTGAAATTCGGTTTGTCGCATTCAATTTCGCGCCCGAAGGTTGGGCTCTTTGCAACGGGCAGATCTTCGCCATTAACCAAAACCAAGCGCTCTTCCAGCTGTTAGGGACCACGTACGGAGGGGACGGGGTCAACAACTTTGCACTGCCCAACCTTCAGGGTAGGGTTCCGGTCCACCAGGGCGACGGGATCACAATCGGTCAAAGTGGCGGGCAAGCCAGCATAGTTTTGTCACTGCAGCAGATGCCAGAGCACCACCACTCCGTACTCGGCAACGACTCGCCGGCAACCTCCTCCACGCCCGGTGGAAACACCCTCGCCAGTAACTCCGGGGTACCGATGTACAACGCGGGACCGCCCAATGTAAAGCTGACCGTGGGTTCGACTGCTTCCGCCGGCTCCAGTGCACCGGTGCCCACGATGCCGCCGTATCTCGGCCTTAATTGCATCATTGCAATTACAGGAGTTTTTCCGACGCAAAATTGATTGTCAGGAGCCAGCCAACAGAGACTTGGCGAACTTTCGCAAACGAACCGGGGGCAAGAGGCCTCAAAGATGGCGCCTTGCCCGCTAAAACCGGAGAAGAAGTTGCGGCGGAATCAGGATGGGCGGAACTTTTCGAACACCAGTTGCGGCAACTGCTCTTCCAGCTTCTGCGCGAGCCACGCCTGAAGATGAGAAGCGAGATCGGAGGGCAGGAACAGGAACTGCAGGCCGGCGAAACCCTTTTGATTGTTCCAGCAAACCTTGCATTCGGCAGTGATCTGCAAGGACGGGTCGGGCAGAGTGAATTGCACGGTGCCTTGCGAGCCCCGTTCCAAAGCAACTGAACTATTCAGGGCCACGCCATTCTCGCTGATGTTCACGGTGCAGGCGAACACCTCCGGTGTGTTCTTTCTGGTGAGCACGGCGGGAACGACAACGGGATAGCGGAAGTGGCGACGGCGCTCGCGCACGATCAAGCCATAGGCCACTTTAAGAGTGTGACTGATGGACTCGGGCGTAAGCGGTCTTTCAAAGATAAAGCTAAACCCGTGGCGGAGGGCTGCAGCGGTGTCGTCACTGCTCCGGGTGAGGGCGAATGTGACGGCGGTACGGTTGTTGGGCGAGGCGCGGGTGTGCTGCAGGCAGGCGATGGCCTCGTTTTCCAACGCTGCATCCACGACCACCGCCTCGAACTTCTGTTGTTGTAAGCGATGCAGGGCGATCGAGGGATTGTCACTGGATTCGACCGACAGAGCGTGCTCCCGCAGGACATCGCTGATCTGGCTAGTGGCGATGGAATCGGGAGAAACAATCAGCACAGTTGCAATCGCTCTCGTTTCGCTGTCATCCATCACAAGTCGGATATCTTACGCGGATTTCCGGTTTTCTGCAGAGTTTACATCGGTTTGCGATCCCTTCGGGAGATTACGAGCGAGCGTCACCAGCAACTCCGGAGCATCCGCATTTGTATTTAATCGAAGAGGGTGGTGGTCGCGACTCCGGCTGCTGCACCTGCTACGAAGATTCCCAAAACGGTCCAAGGATGCTTCTACTTTAGTTCCGATTGCCAACGCGACCTGAGAGATTTACGAAAATCGGACAGGTAAGAAGGTTGACGCCAAAAATAACCAGCCGCCGTGATTGCCATCACATCGTGAATGCAACGGGAAGTGCAAATATGGCCGCAGCAATTAAAAACAGGAAACCGCTGCACGAAAGATGCTGGGAGGTGACAGCGGTCTTCTCCTGGGCTGTGGCAGGCTGCGGGACTGACTGGAAACAGGAAACCCACAGCCTGCTTGTTCCAGTTTTCAGAAGAGCGCAGCCGAGCTCAGGGACAGCATCTACACAGCACTTCTCTTGTAAATTCTCACTTTCACGGCTGATCATCTTTGGGCCCTGCAGATTTGTAATGAAAAGGGCAGCCTTTCGATAGTCTCAGAGTGCATAATAGCTCTCCAGTCCAGGCAGGCTTGCTGCTGCGCGGGCACCTCAAGGAACCAGGTGAACATCTTCGACGCACTGTTCGGCCGTCCGTTGGCCACCGAGGAAGAAAAAGCGGAGCGAATCGGGCCACTAAAAGGCATTCCGATCTTTGGCCTCGATGCGCTGAGTTCGGCTGCCTACGGTCCCGAGGCCGCTCTGACCCTGCTGATTCCACTTGGCATGGTGGGCGCGGCCTATATATGGCCGATCACCATTGGCATCGTCGTCCTGCTCGGAATCGTGTACTTCTCTTACTGCCAGACAATCTCGGCTTATCCGCAAGGGGGTGGGTCGTACACCGTTGCCACGGAAAACCTGGGCGAGGCGGCCGGGCTACTGGCCGCGGCCGCGCTGATGATCGATTACGTGCTCACGGCGGCGGTCGGCATCTCGGCGGGTGTTGGCGCGCTGGTTTCGGCTGTGCCTTCGCTGCAAAGCGAGACGCTCCGCCTCTGTCTGGGAATTCTGATCTTTATTACGATCGTCAACTTGCGGGGAGTGCAGCAGTCAGGCGGAATATTCCTCCTGCCAACCTATGTTTTCATTGCCTGCCTTCTGGGTCTCATTGCGTTTGGAGTGTTCAAAGCGGTAGCCGCCGGCGGGCATCCCATCCCCGTGGTTGTCCCTCCACAGTTGGCAGGAATCAGCGGATCGGTGAGCGCCTGGCTTCTGTTGCGTGCCTTTTCCAGCGGTTGCACCGCGATGACAGGAGTCGAAGCAGTCAGCAATGGGGTCATGGCTTTTCGCGAACCAACCGACAAATACGCCAAGCTCACACTCACCATCATTATTGGCATCCTGATGGTGATGTTATTGGGAATTGCATATCTCGTTCCCGCTTATGGAATCGCGGCGACGGAGCCGGGAAAACCCGGCTACGACAGCGTACTTTCGCAGTTGCTGGCTGCCGTCAGCGGGCGGGGCGCATTCTACTGGGTGAGTATCGGCTCCATTCTGGTGGTGCTGTCGCTTTCGGCAAATACGGCTTTTGCGGATTTTCCGCGGCTGGCCCGCGCCATCGCGCAAAACGGATACTTGCCGCACGCTTTCGTCATTCGTGGACGACGGCTGGTTTTCGTTCAAGGCATTTACGCCCTTGCCTTGCTCACGGGCTTGCTGCTGGTGATCTTCGGAGGCGTCACCGACCGGTTGATTCCGCTTTACGCCGTGGGAGCATTTTTGGCTTTTACGCTTTCCCAGGCCGGCATGGTGATGCATTGGAAGCGCAGAGGTGGGCCCGGCGCCACGCGGAGCATGTTCCTGAATGGGCTGGGAGCCACGGCCACAGGAATCACGACCGCGGTAGTGCTGGTCGCGAAGTTTGTAGATGGCGCCTGGATTACCGTTCTGTTGATTCCCGCCCTGATCTTCATGATGCATTCGGTCAGGCATCACTATTCCCGGGTAGCGCGAGAGATCAGCGTTAACACTCCGGCTCAAACCGAAGGTCTGGCTGAGACGATCGTCCTCCTGCCGATCGATCGTTGGAGTCTGGTATCAGAAAAAGCGCTACGCTATGCCTGGACGTTATCGCGGGAGATCCACGTCCTGCACGTTCGCTGCGGAGAAGACACGGATTCGTTGTGCCGGCAATGGAGTGATGTTGTGGAGAAACCCGCTGAACTAGCGGGCCTGCCTGTGCCGCAACTGGTGGTGCTCGAGTCGCCCTACCGCTTCATCGTGAGGCCGATTGTGGATTACGCAATTCAACAGCAGACGACCCATCCTGACCGCAATATCACGGTGCTGATTCCTGAATTGGTTGAAAGCCACTGGTATCACTACTTGCTGCACAACAACCGGCCGGAAGCCATACGGGCGCTCTTGTTGTTCAACGCCAACCAACAGATTACGGTGGCCAGTATCCCTTACCACCTGGTTCACTAAGCCTATCTTGGCGAGATGACATGGCGATTCGACGACCGCGGAAACCCGTCTCTTTTCCGCGATACCATTCTTCGCCTGCTCTATTCTGAGAATCTAGAATACAAGGAACTCACAACCCAAAGAGCCGCATTGAGTCACTTATTCCACCAATGCTTCAGCCTTATTTCTGAAGGGCCATTGTGCCCAATCTCACAGCGATGCGGGGCTGAATTGTTGTCTTGCACAAAGAGACAAATGTCCAGGCCATGCTCTCCGTCCGATTCTTCATATACGATTTTAGATAGCACAAATACGAAGCCACCCCCTTGTGGTTTGAGTGCAATGGCTTGATCCGGTGTCAGCGGTTGACCATCGGTTCCCATCATAGTCACTATTTTTGGTGGCAGGGACTCACCATAAAAGTCCCTTAGCGCTGGCTGTGCTGACCTGTCCTGACTTAATCTATTTTCGACCATATCCCAAATTAGTTTTTCACGTTGAGGCACGGCTGCAAGGTTGGGCAAACCGTTAGTTACGTGAATTAAGGTTACTTGGTGTGCTCGTATCTCAAACGGGCTATCACTCATTATTGACAGATCAATATGAGGCCGCACGTTAACTGTAAACGGTTGGAACTTTATATCCTGATAGCGGAGGAAAGATGTGGGCGGTAAAGTTGGAGGCCATTGAGCTGCTGCCCATAATGTTGTAAGTGCGGCCAGTGTAATGCCAGCAGACCATTGCCTAGTTCTCGACCTGCCTATTCCAACCGCATGAGTAAGGGGATGCAATGCGACTACGAAAATTAGCACAGCCGCCGATACAATACTTGTCCGACTTTTCTCGGTGAATATGGTCACCAACATTATGACTATCGTGATCACCGTGAGTATCCGGTCGAAACTTGTAGTCTCTCCTTCGTGAGCTTTTGCCATTGCGCACGCCTCCCCAGTAACCTCCGAATATTCCAAATATTCGCGAGATCATGCAGAGGATTGTACGCCTCATCTTGCGTCAAACTGCATAATCCCGTCAATTTCCCTTGTTTTCTATAAGTTGGGAGGATTGGCGCATTTCTTACATGGCGAAACATAGGCGAACGCCGTAAGCTTTCTTCCTATCTTGTATGGACGGGGCTGCAAGCGTGCGTCGGCAATCGTGGCTGGATACTGGTCGCTCGTCCCTTCGGGCCTGACTTCGTGAGTCCGAACTACACCGCGACGTTGCGGATAGATGTGTTTAAGCCGTGATCCGCTGAGGTTGCAACACTACTCGCACGTCCGGCTTCAGGAAATGGTGGAGCTAGTCGGGATCGAACCGACGACCTCATCGTTGCGAACGATGCGCTCTCCCAGCTGAGCTATAGCCCCACGCAGCGGGCGAAAATCTTGCTTTACAGCAATTTTAGCAGCGATTGCTGAGGCAGACCAGACATAGGTAGTCAATCTGGCAAAGGAGCACGTGGGCTCGATCTCTTCCTGGAATTACCGGCAGAAAGCTTTGCCTAGTAAATAGCAGTCCCTGGCGAAGATGTCATCCCGATGCGCCGTGCGCGAGGGATCTTACGAAAAGCGCAGAACCATTACAGGCGCACGCGGGACTGACGGCCCTGTTTACGCCACTTACAGTGCAAGCCGCCGTAGGATCCCTCACCGGCTAACGCGGTTTCGGGATGACATGGGGGCTGGACCGAGATCCCAGCACTTCTTGGGCAAAGCCCCGGCAGAACAACCAATCATCTGCGAAGTGGGTGCTTGCCTTTTCTTGCCGTGCAGAGTACAAACGGTGCAAGTTTATGTGGAAGTATGGCCGGCGCCTGTATCTGGTTATTTTGTTGGCGGCTGTTGGCATGATTCAGGCCCAAGTCCCACCACCAGCACCACCTGCGAGCGCCGCGAGTCAGCTCGCAGAAAAAAAGCCTGATTATTCCAAAGAAGCTTTCCTCGGCGAGCAGGACCAGACGAGAATTGTCTTCGAGAACGATGGGACCGGCACGCGTGAGACTACCGCACGGGTCCGCATTCAGTCGGATGCGGCCATACAGCGATACGGGGTGTTGACCTTCCCCTATGAGAGCGGGACCCAGAGCCTGGAGATCGACTACGTGCGTGTGCGGAAGCCGGATGGGACGGTCATCGCCAGTCCCCCGGAGAATATTCAGGACATGCCGGCTGAAATCACCCGCCAGGCGCCGTTTTACAGTGACTTGCGCGAGAAGCACGTGGCCGTGAAAGGCTTGAGTGTGGGCGACGTGCTGGAGACGCAAACTCACTGGCATACGACCAAGCCGTTGGCGCCGGGTCAGTTCTGGCTGGCGTTCAACTTCACCCACGACGCCATAGTGTTGGACCAGGAACTCGAAATCAGCGTGCCGCGGGAGCGAGACATAAAGTGGAAGAGCCCGGGATACAAACCGGTCATCAGCGACGAGGGTTCACGGCGGGTTTTCGCCTGGAAGTACTCGCAGTTGGAGCAGAAGCCGGCGGACGAGTAAAAAAAGGAGCAAGACAACCAGGCTTATCAGCTGGCGCGTGGCAAGTTGCCGGGGCCCGATGTTCAGGTTTCCACATTTCGGAGCTGGGAGGAAATCGGCGATTGGTACAACAAGCTGCAACTGGACCGGGTGAAGCCCAATCCAGAAATTCAGGCGAAAGCGGTCGAGATTACGAAGAATGCTGCTGACGAAGATGCCAAAGTCCGCGCCATCTACAACTATGTAAGCACGCAATTTCGTTACATCGGCGTGGCTTTTGGTATCGGGCGTTATCAGCCGCATTTCGCGGCAGAGGTTCTCGGCAACCAATACGGAGATTGCAAAGACAAGCACACGCTCCTGGCCGCTCTGCTGCAGGCAGCCGGGATTAAGGCGTATCCGGCGTTAATCAATACATTTCATGAAGTCGATCAGGATGTGCCCTCGCCCTCGCAGTTCGATCACGTCATCACCGCCGTACCGCAGGGGACAGGCTACCTATGGCTGGATACGACGGCGGAGGTCGCGCCGTACGGGTATTTGTTGGGAGTGCTGCGGGACAAGCAGGCGTTGGTGATTCCAGCGGAGAAACCGGCTTTACTGATCACCACGCCGACGGAGTCACCAATAAAGGGGTCAGAAAGATTCCGCATTGACGCGAAACTCAAAGAGGATGGAACTCTGCAGGGAAGGATCGAGCGCGCGGTTTCAGGCAATGACACTGAAATTCTGATACGCGAAGCCTTCCGGCGGACGCCGGTCACCCAGTGGAACAATCTGGTGCAGCAGATCTCTTATAACTCCGGCTTCGCCGGTGAGGTGAGCGAAGTTACGGCGAGCGCCCCGGAGAAGATCGACACCCCGTTCACGATTTCTTACTCCTATTCCCGGAAAGACTTTCCGCAGTGGTCGGAGCGGCGCATAAGCTTGCCACTTCCTCCGCTGTTAGGCGCGATTCCGGACAGTAAACCGAGCCACCCGATTTTCCTGGGGCCGATCCAAGAATACAAAAACGAGTCGGACGTGGAACTTCCTCAGGGTTTTTCCCCGCAGCTTCCGCGCAGCGTGGATGTGAAGGAAGATTTCGCAGAATATCATGCCGCATATTCATTCGCGCACGGGAAGCTGCGAACCGAACGTACGCTGATCGTCAAGAAACAGGAAGTGCCGGTGGATGGATACGAGAGCTACAAGAAATTTGTCAAGGTCGTGGCTGACGATTACGAACGATTTGTCGAGCTATCGTTCGGGAATTCGTCCTATAACCCGTTGCAGAGATCTGTCGCGCAGCTTGAGGCGAGTGATAACGCTGAAGCTATGGATCACTACAGCAGTGCTATGAGCGAAATCAGGGTCGGAGACGTGCCCGGAGCGATTAACTCTCTCAATGACGCGGTCAAAGCCGACCCGAAATTCGCCCGCGCCTGGGTGACCCTGGCACAGCTTTATGTAACCACCGGCGACAAATCCAAGGCACTCGAGACGCTTGAAAGAGGGTACCGGGCTGATCCAGATGAACCAGTGATCTACAAGGCGCTGGTCGCAGGTCTTATGGGCCAACAAGAGTACGCCAAGGCAGTTTCCGTTCTGCAGGAAATCGTGAAGGCAGAGCCGGACAATGGCGATGCATTTTCAATGCTGGGTAACGCGCTGTCCGCGGCGAAGCGGTACAGCGAAGCCGCTGCGGCCGAGGAATCTGCGATCAAGCTCAATCCGGAACACTCTGTCCTTTATGCGCAGCTAGGGTTCGCATATTTACGGGCCGGCAATGAGGAAAAGGCAGTGACCGCCTACAAGAAGGCGTTGGAATTGGAACCGAGTTCTCTGATGTTCAACGACATCGGATACGAACTGGCGGATAGCAATACTGACCTTCCGCTCGCGCTCGAATACGTTGAGCGAGCTGTGCGTGAAGAGGAAGAAGCATCTTCGAAGGTCAAACTCTCCGACTTGAAGACAGAAGATCTCGGGCATACCTCAAAGCTTGCTGCGTTTTGGGACTCGCTTGGCTGGGTATATTTCCGCATGGGGAGCCTTGACCAGGCGGAGAAGTACCTAGATGCTGCCTGGCAGTTGAGCGAGAGTGCGGTGATTGGTGACCATCTTGGGCAGGTCTACGAGCAGGAACACAAGAAAGAGAAGGCGATTCGCACTTACAGGCTTGCGTTGTCCACATCAATGGCGCCTGACGAGATGCCGGAGACCAAAGCCCGCTTGGAAAAATTAGCGGGTACCACCAAGGATCCAGCCGGGTGGAGCGGGGCTGAAGAACTCAGCGCATTGCGCACGATCAAGCTGGATGGCGTGAAAACGGAGACAGGCTCGGCAGAATTCTTCTTGCTGATGGCGCGGGATTCGAAGGTGGAGGACAGCAAAATCCTGCATAGCTCAGAGAAGCTGAAATCCCCCGAAAAGATCCTTGGCTCAGCGGCATTCAAGATACCTTTTCCCGATGATGGTCCAACACTCCTGCTCAGAAAGGGAGTCTTGAGCTGCTCTTCACTTGGGTGCCAGGTCGTTCTGTATACACCGGGCAGCGTGCGCTCAGTGGATTAGCCAACCCAATTGGCAGAAGCCGCCCATTTCTTTCCAGCTTGGCACCAGACTCGACGTGCAGCGATAATGCCAGTATGGCAGGGGTGCCGGTCACCTACAGCTCAGATGCAATGCGCGCGGAGAAGCGCGCGGTGGCCGGAAACTCGGTTCTCGCTGCCGTAGCGATCACTGTTTTGAAAGTGATTGTTGGCCTGGCCACGGGGAGTTTAGGCGTCTTGTCGGAAGCTGCTCACTCTGGGCTGGACCTGATAGCCGCGGTGGTCACCTTTTTCTCGGTACGCGTTTCCGACAAGCCCGCCGACGCTGAGCATCAATATGGCCACGGCAAAGTGGAGAATTTTTCGGCTTTTATCGAAACGGGCCTGCTCCTGCTGACCTGCGTGTGGATCGTATATGAAGCGATCCGGAGGTTGTTTTTTCACCATGTCGAAGTTGATCCCAGCATCGCGGCATTTCTGGTGCTGTTCACGTCGATGGCGGTGGATTTCTGGCGTTCCCGCGTGCTAAGCAAGATCGCCGCCAAGTACGACAGCCAGGCACTGGAGGCCGACGCGTTGCACTTCTCCACCGACGTCTGGTCAACCGGCGTGGTTGCGCTTGGGCTTTTGCTGGTGCTGCTGGGACGAACCTATGGCGTAGGCTGGCTGCGGATCGCCGATCCGATTGCCGCTTTGTTTGTCGCCGGAGTGGTTGTCTACGTAAGTTCGAGGCTGGCTCGTAGAACCATCGATGCGCTGCTCGATGCCGCCCCGGCCGGGATTCGCGCGAACATTGTTGCGGCGGTTTCCAGGGTGGATGGTCTGCTGGAAGTGGATCGCGTGCGAATTCGTCGCGCCGGGAACCGGTACTTTGCGGACCTCTCCATTGGTTTGTCCCGCAACGTGACCTTTCAGCGCTCGGAGCAGGTTGCCCACGCCGTGACCGAAGCGGTGCACGCAGTGTTGCCCGACGCTGATGTGGTTGTCCATTCCATTCCGCGTCAGGCACAGCAGGAGAATATTTTCGATCGCGTGCGCGGTGTGGCGATGCGGCACAACCTTAATGTGCACGACGTGAGCATCCAGGATTTGCATGGACGCTTGCATGTTGAACAGCATCTCGAACTCGATGAGAGCCTGACCCTGAAGGAAGCACATGATCGCGTGACCAGGCTGGAATCGGAGATTCGCCAGGAGGTGCCGGAAATTTCTACCATCCTGACGCACATTGAAAGCGAACCAGCCACCATTGAAGCGGGTGACGAAGTCGTACGCGATGCCAAACTGGAAAAGAAGCTGAAGGCCATCGTGGCCGAGTTTCCCGAGGTGCTGGATGTGCACGAGGTAGAAGTGAAACGCGTGCGTGGGCGGACCTACGTCTCCTGCCACTGCACATTTTCCGACGACTTGCCGCTTTCGCGGGTACACGATGTGCAAACAGAATTGGAGATCCGCTTCAAACAAGCCGCCCCGCAGCTGTTTCGAGTGCTGATTCATCCCGAACCGAGCACGGACAATCGGCGGTAAGTTTGAAGAGCAATCAAAAATCAAAGTTTCAAAGAGGCAGATGCTCATGATTGAAGCTCGCGCGACCTGGCTCGCGGACCAGCGTTTTGAAAGCGTCGCCCGCAGCGGCCACCGGATTGTGGTTGACGGCGACAGCAAGGATGGCAATAGCCCCGTAGAACTTGTGTTGATCGGGTTGTGCGGCTGCACCGGTTACGACGTTGTGGCTATTCTGCGCAAGAAGCGCGAGCCATTCACCAGCGTGGAAGTAAAGGCAGAGGCAGACCGCGCAGCCGAGCCGCCAACCGTTTTCACCGCGATTCGCCTCACTTACAAGGTTGGCGGCAAAGTCTCTCACAAGGCGGTGGAAGATGCGGTGCGCTTGTCCGAAGAAAAGTACTGTTCGGTTTCGGCGATGCTCAGTAAAACTGCCAAGATCACCTACACCATCGAGTATCTGGATAAGTGAACGAACAGGGAGGTTAACCGCGGAGGATACGAAGGATAGAGCTAATTTTTCCGCGCGCCCTCCCTGGTTTATGCTTTTGGAATCGACCACCAACACTCGGAAATCGAGAAACGGAACCGCCATCCGGTTCGCGGATATCTCTATATCGCCAGCGCCACCTTTCTGTGGGGAGTCGCGGCCACGATGGGTCGCGCCGCTTTCACTGGCCGCCTCCTGCCGCGGGGCGAGGTTTTGCGTCCCATTGATCCGCTGATCCTGTCACAAAGCCGTACGACGTTCTCTTTTGTACTGCTGACGTGTGTCTTGGGAACGATGCGCGGCTGGCGCCGACTGAAGATACCGGCTGCCGATTTCGGGCGAATGTTCCTGTTGGGAATTTTCGGAGTAGCCGCCTCAAATTACTTCTATTACCTCGCGATTCAAAGAACCAACGTGGCGACCGCGATCATCCTGCAATACACCGCGCCGGTCTGGGTCCTGCTCTATGCTGTGGCCCGTGGGCGGCAAAAACCCACGCTGCAGCGCGTCCTGGCGGTAGCGCTGGCGCTATGCGGAGTGGCGCTAGTCATCGGAATCCTGGCGCCTGGAGGATTCCACCTCGATATGATAGGTTTCGCAGCGGGGACGCTGGCCGCCTTTTCCTTCGCGTTTTACAACCTCGCTGGCCATAGCCTTCTGGCTCGTTATGACCGCTGGACCGTACTTCTGTATGTGATCCTCACAGCGACACTGTTCTGGATGGTCATTAACCCACCCTGGAAGATAGCTGCCGCACATTACTCTGGCGCGCAGTGGCTGTTCCTGCTGGTGTTCTCACTGCTTTCCGTACTGGTGCCGTTCGCATTTTACTTTGCTGGGTTGCAACATCTGGAGCCGACCCGCGCGGTCGTGGTGAGCTGCATGGAGCCGGTATTCTCCATCGTAATTGCGGCCGTGATTCTGGGAGAAGTAATGCGGCCAGTGCAAGGAGTAGGCATCCTTTTAGTGTTGGTGGCAATTATGGTGGTGCAGATGCCGGATCGCAAACTTCGGGAAGCGATTCCGATGGTCGAGCCTATCGAATAGTCCCCCACGAACCCTGGACACGCTTACGTACCTGATCGGCTGATTACCAGCGTAACTCCTTACCGCCTGGTTTTTACACTTTCATTACAACTAACAGGCAAAATTCTCTTACCCTCAGTCTGGGTCGAGGTGATGGCATATGAAGTTTTCTCGCGCATCGTGGTTGTTTGCATTCCTGCTATTTTGTTTAACTCCGTGCTTTGCGCACCACATGGCGGTGGTGGTCAACAAAGATAACGGCACGGGAGAGGTCACATCCGCTCATCTGGCCAAGTTATTCCGGTTGGAGGCGAGGAAGTGGGCGGATGGAAAAGACGTGCTCATCGTGCTGCACAAGGATTCTCCCGGCGAGGAGGAGACTCTGGAGCGCCTGAACAAGATTTCCAGCGATCAGTTAAAGTCCTTTATTGCCTCGCATCGGGAATCCTTTGCGCTGGTCGATTCTGATGCCGATGTGCTGCGCTATGTAGAGAGTCTTCCGGGTGCGGTGGGGCTTGTAGAGGTGCACTCCATTGACGACCACGTGAACGTGCTCAAGGTGGATGGCAAGCTGCCGATGGAGGCTGGTTACCTGCCTCATTAGAACGACCCCGTAGTCAAGTTCCCCCAATTTCTTCCCCGGCTTTTCCCGGTGAGGCTGCCGCCGGAACACTGCTACTCCTACTGAGCTAGCACTTCAATAGGTGGAAGTACCGGCGGGTCTTCTTGACATCTCTCGCAATCTGCTCCCGTAGAGCTTCTACCGACGGGAACTTGATCTCGTCGCGCAGCCTTTGCAGGAAGTGAATCTCGATCTCGGTCTCCGGCGTCAACTCGATGGGATGAAAATTCAAGAGGTGGGTTTCGATGGCAAATGATTCAACTCCAAAGGTAGGCCGCTTGCCGACATTGGTTACGGAATCGAAGCACTCTTCCGCAACCCGGGTGCGGGTGACATAAACGCCGTCACCGGGAACCAGTTCTTCGTAGCGGCTCAGATTGATGGTGGGGACGGTATACTTCGCTCCGTATCCCCGCCCGCGCCCGGCGGTAGAAAGAATGCTGAACGGCCGCGCCAACAAATGCCGCGCCCGGCTGACCCGGCCTTCCTTAATCAGTTTGCGAATGCGGCTGCTCGAAACGGGCTCGCCGCGCAACCGCATTTCCGAATACACGTGAACCGCAAAACCCATTTTGTTTCCCAGTTCGGTGAGCAAGGTCACGTTTCCGGCGGCTTTGTGGCCAAAGCGGAAGTTGTAGCCTTCGTGCACTTCACGCGCCTGCAACCTGTTCTCGAGGATGTCCTGCGCGAAGCTTTCCGGGGTCATCAGTGAGAGATCGCGCGTGAAAGGAAGCAGCAGCACGGCATTGAGGCCGGTTTCCGCCAGGAGGCGTACTTTCTCTGGTGTGGGGGTCAAGAGCCGCAAATCAGCATCGGGACGCAGAATACGCACCGGGTGAGGCTCGAATGTGACTGCCACTGACTTAAGACCGGAGGCTTTTGCGCGCTGCACAATCGTGCTCAGAACCTGGCGGTGCGCGCGATGCACTCCGTCGAAGTTTCCCACGCTGAGCATGGTGGGGCCAAAGTCAGGCGGCACCTCCTCGAGTTTGTGGAACGTTTTCAATTCTGATTCAATTGGCGATTGCTCAAATTTCAAACTCCAGTTTCATGCCATCGTAAGAAAGCCGCACATCGGGCGGAAGTGACGCATTGGTCGCTTCGTGGGGTAAGTCATGACAAATGTGGGTAAACAGCGCCCGCTTTGGCTTAAGCCTTTGGACGATCTGCAGGGAATTCGCAACTGTGGAATGCGTGGGATGTGGTTTATGGCGCAGCGCGTCGAGAAACAGAATGTCGAGATCCTGCAGTTTGGCGAATGAGGCTTCGGGAATCTCGCTGTGATCGGTAAGGTAGGCTGCGCTTCCAAAGCGGAAGCCATAAATCTCAGTCTCACCATGAATCACCGGAACCGGCTCAAAGCTGGCACCGAATAATTCCACCGGACCGTGGATGGGGCGAAGTTCTACCAGGGGAAGGCCGCCGAATTTATAGTCCGCATCAAAAATGTAACGGAACATGTTGCGAATAAAATCCGCCGCCTCCGGACTGGCGTAAAGCGGAAGTTTATTGGGCTTGTGACGAAAGCTGAGTGGGCGCAGGTCGTCGATGCCGAGAATATGATCCGCATGCGTGTGGGTATAGAGCACTGCATCGATTCTGGTGATATGCTCGCGAATCGCCTGCTCGCGAAAATCCGGCGTCGAGTCGATGAGCACGACCTTGCCGTTGTATTCGACCAGCACGGAGGGACGTGTGCGGCGGTCGTGCGGGTCGGAGGAGTGGCATACGGCGCAGTCGCACCCGATAGTCGGCACCCCCATGGAGGTGCCACTGCCCAACACCGTCAGCCTTGCTTTCATCGTTTGACAGAATCCGTGCCGGTGGCCTGCGGCGGACGGGCCAAGACGTTGGTGACTTCCACGTAAGCCATGCGCAGTTCGTAGAGGCAGTTTTGCAGCAGGTTTTCTTCGGCGCTGGTGAGATTGCTTTTGGTTTTCTCCGAGAGCATGCTGAGCGTGTCGATGGTCTGGCGCGCGCCGATAAGATCGACCTGCGGTTCGCCGCCCTGCTCGTGCATCAGGCCGAGCTGCAGCATCGCCGTCATGTACAGGGAAGCAACGAACCGCTCGAACGTCATCTCGAGATCTTTTGCGGAGTGACCGCTCAATTCCACGCGCCTGTCAACACTTTTGGCCGACTTGCGATACTCATCGGCCTGCTTCTGCTGCTCGGCGGCCGAAGGCGCGGGAGGCGCATTGTGTTCCGGCGGCTTGGGGGCCGGCGGTTCAACTTTGCGAGTTGAAGTCGAAGCTTCTTCCTGTTCGACCTCCCTGCGGACTTCGCCATCCGGCGTAAACAGCCGCCGGTCGGTTACGGTAAAGGATTCCTGTTTTTTCTCAGCCATAACTTTGTTGGTCCTTATTGTGAGAACACTCCCGCGAAGGGCAATGCGGCCACGGTAAGCTGTGCTTGGCCGGCTTGGAGTGGCTCAGCGGTGCTCACCAATTCGCGGCGTATGTAACCGAGAGCGACCGGCCGCTCTCCGCTCGGCAAGGGAAGGGATGCGGCACTGGTAATCTCGCCGACGTCTTTGCCGCCGGATTGAATTTTGCTCCCTGGCGCCGGCAGCGGGCCATGTACTCCGAAACCAGTAAACTGGCGATGCACGTTGCCGCGAGAACGAATGCGCTCCACGATTTCCTGGCCTATGTAGCATCCCTTGACGAAGTTCAAAGCTCGGAGCTGTTCGGTTTCCTGCGGCAGGTCGCGCTCGCGAATGTCTTGGCCGTAGCGTGGGATTCCGCAGGCAATCCGAAAAAGTTCCAGCGCAGCCGCGCTGATTGGTGTTGCTCCGGATTTCGCGAGCGCATCGAGCGCAAGCGAAGCTTGCGCTGGCGCTAACCAGATTTCGTAAGATTCGGCGGGGCTATCGCTGCGCGCAATGCTCACAGGCAGGTTCTGCCAGGTCATCTCGACAAACTGGAGCGGCGCCAGTTCCGGAAATTCAAATCCGGTTCGGCCAAGCACCTCGCGAGCTTTTGGGCCTGCGATACCGATCGCCGCTAATTTCTCGCTCAGGTTCGTAATTTCAACCTTGTCCATGATGATGTACTTGCGGAAAATGCCCATTAATTTCTCTGCTTGCGTTTGATCGGTATCGAGCAGGAAAGATTCGCCCCGGTTGTAGGTGTATAAATCTCCGAGGATGTGTCCCTGGGGATTGAGCACGAACGCGTAGACCCCTTGTCCCGCGGGCAGATCGCGAACTTTGTTGGTGATCATGCCATTGAGCCAGCGAACGCGGTCATTGCCGGAAAGACTGATCCGGGCGCGGTTACTCAGCTCGTAAACACCACAGCCAGAGAGCAGGGAAGTGAACTGTTCCCGCAGGTCCGATGGGTGAATGGTTGCAGGTCTGTCATGAAGCGCTGCAGAACTCATAGGCCAAGCTTCGATTATACAAGGCGGCGGTGAGTGATTAGTGGCTAGCGGCCAGGTACAAAACTGACGACCACTAATCGCTGCTTTATGCTACCTTTCCACGCGTGGCCCAGAAAAAACGCATAGCAATCATTCCCGGAGACGGCATCGGCAAAGAGGTGGTTCCCGAGGCGGTCAAAGTTATGTCCGCGGCAGGAGCCGAGGTCGAGACTGCGCATTTTGATTGGGGCGCCGACCGCTATCTTAGCGATGGCGTCACGGTCCCGCCCGATGGCTTCGCCATGCTGCAACGTGATTTCGATGCCATCCTGGTGGGCGCGTTCGGCGATCCGCGCGTTCCTACCAATATTCATGCCAAAGAAATCCTGCTCGGCATGCGCTTCCAGATGGATCTTTACGCCAATGTGCGCCCAGTGCGCTTGCTGGATGCGGCATTGTGCCCATTGAAGGGCGTTGAGCCGAAAGATGTCGATTTTGTCGTGATCCGGGAGAATACGGAGGGGGTTTACACCGATGCGGGCGGCATTTTCAAGAAAGGGACGCCCGACGAGATTGCGATTCAGGAGGACATCAATACGCGCAAAGGGGTCGAGCGAATCATTCGTTATGCCTGCGAATTTTGCGCGAATCACGCGAAACAAGACGGCAGCCGGCGCCAGCGGGTGCTGATGTGCGACAAATCGAATGCCATGACACACGCCGGCAGCTTGTGGCAACGCGTATTCAAGCAAGTCAGCGGCGAATTCCCCCGGATCAAGGCCGAGCACATGTATGTGGACGCGCTCTCGATGCAGATGGTGCGTGATCCGCACCAGTTCGACGTGATCGTCACCAACAACATGTTTGGCGACATCATCACCGATCTCGCGGCTGGCCTGCAGGGAGGGCTGGGCATGGCGGCGAGCGGAAATATTCATCCGGGGAAAACGTCGATGTTCGAGCCGGTACACGGCTCCGCGCCGCTGATCGCGGGAAAGAATGTGGCGAACCCGTTTGGCGCGATTTTGACAGCGGCGATGATGCTGAATCATCTCGGGCTGACTGGCGAAGCTGAAAAGATTGAAGCGGCAGTTCTCGAAGCCGTGCACCAGAAGAAAACCACTCAGGATATCGGCGGGAACTTGGGAACGCGGGAAGCGGGCGAGTGGGTGGCGGAGCGGGTGCAAGGGTAGCAGTGGGTCAAGCGAGCTGGTAGCCCACTGAGCACTCTTTGCGAGGATTGGGGTGGGAGATTCAAAACCCCTCCTTCGAAGACCGCGAAGGGTGGGGCACCCAGTGGAGCTGAGAGCTTAGAACGTGCTCTTGAAAGCCCAGAACAAAAAGCCGGCGAGCACGATCGAGGCGGGCAGAGTGAGCACCCAGGCCATCAGCAGATTGCGCACAGTTCCCCATTGCAATCCCGAATGATTAGCGGCCATAGTGCCGGCAATTCCGGACGAAAGCACATGCGTGGTGCTGACCGGAAGCCCGAACCAGTCGGCGGCGCCAATGGTGGCCATCGCCGTGATTTCCGCAGCCGCGCCTTGCCCGTAAGTGAGGTGGTCTTTGCCAATCTTTTCGCCGACGGTCACCACGATGCGTTTCCAGCCCACCATGGTTCCCAGGCCGAGCGCCATGGCTACGGCAACCTTCACCCAGCCGGGGATGAATTTGGTCGCGTTGTCGACGTGTTTCTTGTAATTGCCCAATACCTGCCAGTCGGCGGCTGAGATTTCCGGTTGGTGCGTCTTCTGCATCAGCCGCAGCGCTTCGCTGATCAGATAAAGGTCGTTGCGGAAGTTACGCACGCGATCGTTCGGCACCTTGGCCAGCTCACCGAACAGCACCGTTTCATTCCCGATCTCACTAACCAACTGGCGCAGGGCCAACATCGTGTTCGGGTTGAACTCGCGGGTGCGGATGTAGGCCGTCACATCCTCGCGCGCGTCGCTGATGACGGCGTTCGGGCTGACGTATTTGTCCAGCGTGTTGGCCGCCTGCTGCGAAACTGCAATGAAGTCCTGCGATTGCTTTTTGGTGACGGCGTGATTCAGAGCGTAGGCTGTGGGCACGGTTCCGATGAGGATGAGCATGATCAATCCCATGCCTTTTTGACCGTCATTCGAACCGTGCGCAAAGCTGACGCCGGTGCAGGTCAGCAAAAGCAGAGCGCGAATCCAGAACGGCGGCGGCTGGGTGCCTTCCGGCGCCTCGTACAACTTGCGGTTCTTGACGATGAGCTTCATGACCACCAACAGAAGTGCGGCCACGGCGAATCCGACCAGGGGCGAGATCAGCAGAGATTTGCCAATGTTCATGGCCTGTCCCCAGTCGACGCCGCTGGTGCCGGTTCTTACCGACATAAGTTGATTGGCAATACCCACGCCGATAATCGAGCCAATCAGCGTGTGCGAGCTCGATGCCGGCAGCCCGAAATACCAGGTGCTGAGATTCCAGATGATGGCCGCCACGAGTAAGGCAAAAACCATGGCGAAGCCGGCTTTGCTGCCCACTTGCAGAATCAGTTCTACCGGGAGAAGGGAGATGATACCGAAGGCGACCAGCCCGGTTGAGGTCACGACTCCCAGGAAATTCCATAGCCCCGACCACACCACTGCAATGTGCGGCTCGAGGGAGTGGGTATAAATGACGGTAGCCACGGCGTTCGCCGTATCGTGGAAGCCGTTTACGAATTCGAAGCCCAGGGCCACGAGCAAGGCCACGCCAAGCAGCAGGAACGGCAGCACCGACGTGCTGCGAATTCCGGACAGATCATTGATCAGGTGGGAGCCGGCGTAAATGACGCCGATAATCAGGACGACTCCAAAGATCAGTACGCCTACCTTGCCCGGGCCTTTGGCGAGTTTGGCGTCGAGCGCCGGGACTGCTCTAGGCTGCGGGGTTGGGGAGGGAATTACAGGGGCTGCGCTCATTTAGAGTCTCCTGGCTGTAATGGGAGTTGACTGGACCCCAATGGGGATGGAGTTTAATACGGGCGTGTTACAGGAGTGTTAAAAGCCGGGTAAGGTACTGGGCTAATTCCCTGTTGCTGATTTTTTCCCACTTCTAGTGCAGGGCACGGCTCCCCTGCTGCTTTCCTCTTTTCAAACACACGGATTGATTTTTGCAACTTCGCGATTCGTGCGTTGGCATCATGCATCATGGTGTCCCACGCAGCGGTACTGTCTTGCATTTTTCTCTTGACAATGTTAGACATGTGTCTTACACTACTTCCAGCTTATGACAGACACCAAAATCGACTACTTCGAGATGTTCCGCTCTTTGGTTAATCGCATGACCGCATTGACTCGCCAGCGCGATGAGATCGGCGCGGAGATTACGAAACTTAAAGAGTTGATGCTTGCTACATTTCCCCTGATTCCTGCCGACAAACAGAACGTGTTTCAGAAAGAAATTGAAGAAATCGAAGCCGAGATCGGAAACCTCACGGAGGCGATACGACTCGTGTTCAGCGCTCATAAAGGAGAGTGGCTCACACCCCCCCAAGTACGAGATTTTCTCAACGAGATGGGCTACGACCTGACGAAGTACAGAGCCAATCCGCTGGCTTCCATTGGAACTACTTTGAGACGCATGGTCCCTCCGCTGGAAACTAAGACCGAGGAGGGGCAAACCTTTTATCGGCGCAAAATCACTCTCTTGGAGCAGATGGCTGGGGAACATCCGTTGCGCGAACTTGCGAAACGACCCAATCGCAGGACGGCTACGGCGGCGTTGAAACGGATTGAGAGTGAACGCAAATGATTTTGGCGTGAAATACGAAAGCCTCAGCGCGTCACGTGCGCCAAGGCTTTCGGAAAGGACAGAACAGTGACCATTACCATCATGATTCGCTTCACTGCTCATGGCCCCACGGTGGATGTATCCGTTGTACCACCGTGATTCCTGATCTTTAACAGTAAGCGCCCCGCTTCCTGCGGAAACAGGTTGCGCGGCTAATCCAAAGCGCGGGGCTAGCCGCACTCTAGACCCATAAAGATTGTACGGCTTTTCCCGCCCAACGCAAGCGGAGAAAAACCCACGGGCGGTGTCTCAGCCTGAATTTTCCACTTCGTCGTCATTCCGAAGCCCCGCGCTTTCACCAGCGGGGCGAGGAATCTCGCGTGGAGACACAAATCCTCTGGCAATGCACGCGAGATCCCTCGCTGCGCCTGAAGAACGGCTTCGCTCGGAATGACGCCGGGTGCCCCAACCTGGTGAGCGGTTTTTGCGAAGTAAGAGTGGGGAAATTCGGAACTGAGACCTTTCACAGGACGGGCCACCCCGCCCGCGGTGTTCGGTTTTTGTAACAAACACCATCCCGTGCTTGACTTCCGATTTGCGACATAGAGAATTCTTAGCCGTCCCGCTGCCCTTGAGTAGATCCTCCTGCTACGCGCGAGGTGGTTATGGCAAATGACAAGACGGCTGACCAGCAAGCGACCGTACAGACTTTACAGACTTTAAAGGCGCAATATGCGTCTGCATTTCGCAAATACTCTGCCGCGCAGCCCAGCGCGTTCAAAGCCTCTGACGATGAAGCCGAGGCGAAGCTCAGGGCTGCCGAAAAGCGCGAACGCGAGTTTTTCCTCCAACGTCTGCGGGTTCGTTTGAAGGACGCTGGAGTCTCTCGAGGTGAGATTGCCGCGCTAGAAAAACAACCGGAAGCCGTTCTCTCGGCCGCGGCGGCCGCACCCGCACGTTCAATTTTGAAGTACGCCCGGACAGCGATGCTGGTGATCCACGGGATCGGCGAACAGGATCCCTACGAAACCCTGGATCAATTCGCGCGCAATTTGACTCGCTATCTGCGCTATGAGGGCGGCATCGAAGATTTGACGCTGAGCGCGCAGAAAATCGATCACAACGAATCAGTCGAAGCCATGATCCGCCTGGAAACGGCGCAGCACGGGCCGCAAGCCAAGGATGGCCAGCACCCGGCGCACATCGATGTTTACGAATATTACTGGGCCCCGGAAACCGAGGACAAGATCAGTTACCTGCAGACGATTTACTGGCTGATCCGAACCACACTCACGCCTATCCGCATGCTGGACCAGAATGTTCGCGTAATCGAAGGTGAGCCCGACTCGGAGAAGATGACGCGTGGAGCGATTCTGGGCCGCGAACTGCGGCGCATCGCGATGCTCTATATCCCGCTGGCAGTACTGCTCTTTTTGCTGACCAGGTGGTTGCCTTCTGCGCTGAACATCCTCGTGACCCTGAAAAATGTTGCGCAGCAGTGGAACGCGGACCACCCATACGTTAGAGGGATCATGACGGTGTTGTTTGTGATTGCGCTGGTGATGTATTGGGTAGTGCTGAAGCAACTACTGGCGAAGGTGCTGCGCTGGATGCGCCAGCAGACCGCCATGGTCGACTCGTGGGTGACGGCCAATACGTTTATTGCCGGTACGCTGGCAACTGTGGTCGCAATTTGGATTGGGCATCTGTTTAAAGTAAGTTTGACCGAATATTTCAAACCCGTTTTGAACAGACCTGTCGTCTATGCGGTACTCAGCTTCGCCATTGCCTGGTTCCTGAAATATTTTCTGGCAGACTATGTGGGCGATGTAGCGGTGTACGTCAATGTCAACGCCAGGGCGAAGAACTATGCCGTGCGCTGCGCGATCCTGAGCGGAGCCACCACGGCCATCGACCGCATTCTTAAAGACGAGATTCGGGATTATGAAAATGTGATCGTCGCCGGGCATTCGCTGGGCAGTGTAATTGCCTATGACAGCCTCAACGAGCTGATGAACCGCTGCCTGGCGGGCAACGGGCCTGCTATTTATGCCACGCCCGATCAGATTGTGGGATCGCAGCCACCGAGGGCTGCAATCCATCGCGACGACTTGGGCCGCATCAAGGGACTGGTAACCTTTGGTTCGCCGCTCGACAAGGTTTATTACTTCTTCCGGCAAAACGTGCCCGAAAGCCAGAGCGTGCGCGCGCAAATCCTGTCATTATTGCGTTCCTTCGACACGCGTTCGTCGAACAATGACTACGGAATCTATAAACTGCAACACTACCTCGCCGACCAGTTGAGCGATGTGACGTGGCTGAACGCCTGGTCGAAGGAGGATCCGGTCAGCGGCATGCTGCACTTCTACACCAAGGTTATCCGCCAGGAGTTCACTTACTTAATCCCTGTCTATGCGCACCTGAGTTACTGGGAAGACTTGCGCTTCTATGCGTTCATCGCCGAGCCGCTGCTGTTCGGACGATCCATGGCGGTACTGCCCAGGTTCAGGTATGTGTCGGTGTAGGCGTCCTTGCACTCCTGCGCACACTCTGGGAGACTAATTCTTTAGCTTCCACACGCGCACAGAGAGCGAGTTTCTACCGTGAGCACAACCCAGGAGATTCCCACCGCCGCGCTGTCCCCGCTGCAACCGCCCAAGCGCTATCTGTTTGGTCCCGGACCGAGCATGGTGCATCCGCGAGTGTATGAGGCGCTGGGCAAGCCGATCGTCGGCCACCTCGATCCATATTTTTTTCAGATCATGGGTGAGGTCGAGCAACTGTTGAAGCTGCCCTATGGGACCACTGATGGCACCACCATGGTGATCTCCGGAACCGGCAGCGCAGGCATGGAAGCTTCGGTCGTCAACTTTGTTGAGTCGGGGAAAAAGTTCGCGGTCTTTGCCAACGGATATTTCTGCGACCGCATCAGCGAGATGGGAAAGCGGCAGGGCGCGAATCTGGTGCGCCTGGAGAAGCCCTGGGGGGAGACCTTCACCGATCAGGAAGCGTGGGACTTCATCCGCCGCGAGAAGCCGAGCGTGGTTGCTTTCGTGAATGCCGAGACCTCCACCGGCGCGCTGCAGCCGGGCGATGCAATTTGTGCTGCCGCGCATGAGGTGGGCGCGCTGGTGATTGCGGATTGTGTTACCTCGCTGGGCTCGATGCCGATCAACGCCGATAAAACCGGAATCGACATTGCTTACAGTTGCACGCAAAAAGGACTGAGCTGTCCGCCGGGCCTCTCACCGATGTTTCTTTCACCGCGTGCCATCGAGTGGCTCGACCAGCGTATGACACCGCCGCGAAGCTGGTATTTGGACTTGAAGCTGATTCGTGATTACACAACTGTATCGCGCCGCTATCACCATACGGCGCCGATTTCCATGTTCTATGCGCTGCACGAAGCGTTGGCCGTGATTGCGGAAGAGGGAATCGAGAATCGCTGGGAGCGTCACCTGCGCAGCCACAAGATGTTCGTGAAGGGCGTGGAGGCGATGGGCCTGCGCATGCACGTTGCCGAAGGCCACCGCATCTGGACACTCAACACGGTTTCTGTTCCGCAGGGCATCGACGATGCCAAAGTGCGCGCGCGAATGCTCGAGGAACAGGGAATCGAGATTGTCGGCGGGTTCGGTCAACTGGCAGGCAAAGTGTTTCGCATCGGGATCATGGGGCCGCTGGCCACCGAAGACAACGTGAACTTTCTGCTCCGCGAATTCAAAAAAGCGCAGAGCGCAGAAGGGTACAAGCATTGATGGTCTGCTGTCGTCCTGACGAAGTGGGAACTTCCCGAGGCGAAGGCTCCCGCGGAACAATCTATCTGCCTTGCGGTCAGGAATGCATAGATCCTTCGCCGGCAGGCTTTCGTCGTGCGAAACCCTGCGCTTCCTCAGGATGACAGACTCCGCGAAGTGACAAACAACTGAGCACTTGCCTCAGGAACTTCATCATCAAGATCGCACTGACCTTAGTGCATGATCGGCAGTGATCTGCGATATCGCCTCTGGAATCGTTAGTGTTAAGTTTGGTGCAGACTATCCTTCCTCCTCCATCTCTTCTCACCGCGGTTGGTGTTTACTGGGTAAAGCATGCCGGAAACTGAAAAATCACAGCCGGAGATGCAGGAGATTCTCGGCAAGCCCATTCGCGAACTAGGGCTGAAGATTCAGGGATCGCCGCTGGAACGATTTGTGCAGCAGCTATATGGCGAGCTTGAAGCGAAGAAGCTGATCAAGTTTCGGCCAGCGGTTTACCTGACCGATGAATGGGGCTGCCCCTCGGGTGAGCCGATCATCGGCATTCCTTTTTACCTGGCGCATCCGCAGCTCGCGCAACTGGAAAAGGAAACCAACGACCTCGAAGAGCCTCAAGAAATCATGATGTATCTGCGGCACGAAGCGGGGCACGCGTTCAACTATGCCTATAAGCTGCACCGCACGCCGGAGTGGAAACAACTGTTTGGTCCATTTCGGCGGCCTTATCACGACAACTATCGGCCAGTCCTTTTCTCCCGCAATCACGTTCGATATTTACCGGGATGGTATGCGCAAAAACATCCCGACGAAGATTTTGCCGAAACCTTTGCGGTGTGGCTGACGCCGCGTTCGTCCTGGCGCAAGCGCTACCGGGGATGGGGCGCGATGGCGAAGTTGCTCTACGTGGATCGTATTACCAAGAAGCTGGGCAACACCGATCCACTGCGGCGGCGGGCAGAGACCGACGTTACCGTGGACGAAATGGACATGACGGTGGCCGACTTTTACCACCGCGATGGCCAGGAGGTCCAGTTGGGCGATCTTCTGCTGGACACCGATTTGCGGGATATTTTCGACGCATCCAGGCGTCGGAAAAACTCTCAGCCGGCGCGGCAATTTCTGGAGCAGCATCGCAAGACGGTAGTCGACAAGGTTGCTTACTGGACAGGTGCGCAGCGTCCTTTAGTGAAGAAGCTGGTGGAGTTGGTCGAGAGGCGGCTAGACGAGCTGAACTTGTTCGCCGATTTGAACCGCGAGCCGGAACACCTGATTCAGATCACGGTGTATGCCACCGCACTGGCGATGAATCACGTGGCAAAAGGAAAGTTCGTACAACCATGAGCGAAGGGAGTTCTTCGATAGCCGGAGGGCAGGAATGGTCAGTGCAAAGCTGAAAGTCGCGGTGCTCTACGACGTTTGGGGCGAGGAGGAAGAAGCTCCCAAGGCGGAGGAGAAAGTTTCCGCGAAGAAAAAGAATAAGAAACCACGCAGTAAGACCAAACGAGAAAAAGAAGACCGGGAAGAGATTTTCGAAGCCCTGGAGAAGCTCGGTCACGAGCCTTTTTATCAGGTGCTGGATGGGACACCACAATGCCTGATTTCACTGGCCAAATGCGGAGCTGACTTGGTCTTCAATCTCACCGAGGCGTTTGCCGGGGATGACGCCAAAGAAATGAATGTGGCGGCATACATGGACCTGCTCGGCATGCAATACACCGGCGGAGGGCCGCACGCGCATTTTTTGGCGCAGGACAAAGCCACGGCCAAGAAGATGTTTGCCTTTCACGGTATCAAGACGCCGTTTTTTGCCAGCGCCTATCGCGGCCGCATCGAGCACGCCCACGACATTTCTTTTCCGCTGATCGTGAAACCGGTATGGGAGGATGGCTCGATCGGCATCGATGCCGGTGCGGTAGTTCATAGCATCAAAGAACTGATGCAGCGGGTCGAGTACATCCAGGACGAATTCGACTCTCCGGCGCTGATCGAGGAATACATCGAAGGGCGGGAAATCTATGCAGGAATTCTGGGCAGCTACGAGAAGGCGGAAGCATTGCCACTGGTGGAACTCGATCTTTCAAAGCTGCCCGAAGGAATTCCAAGAATCGCCAGCTACGATGTGAAGTTTGAGAAAGAGACGCAGGTTCATAAGCTGACCAAGTCGCATCTGGTGACCGACCTGGACGAAGATATGACCCAGAAACTGCAGGACACGGCGCTGGCCGCGTATCGCGCGGTGAAGCTGCGAGACTATGGACGGATTGATATGCGCCTGACTGAAAAAGGCGAGGTATATGCCATCGAAGCCAACCCCAATCCCTGGCTTTCCAGCAAACAGGAGTTCGCGATGGCCGCCAAGGCTTCCGGGCGCTCGTACACCGATTTGATTGGCGAAATCGTCGAGATGGCGCGGGCGAGATATTCAACCGTACCATCCCGGGTAGAGGTCGGCGTCTGAGTTGTTGAAGGACTCGGTAGGGACTTTAAGAACGCCTCGTTCTTTCCAAGCAGCGGAATTTCTCCTCAATCGTCCGCTGTAGCATATCGCCACAGCCATCGGTCACGACCATAAGTGACTCCTGTCACAGCAGATAGGCTCCCTATAGCAGAGAATTTCATCAGCCCGCGGCGTAGGTCTGCGCGGTTTATTTACAGATCTCGGGGAGTAGCCGAGTGCTCAATTTCGCAACAGTTACTAAAGGGCAACAAGGCCGGACTTTCTCCCCATGCCGTACAAATCCATACAGAGGAAAGCAATCATGAAAATGACGAGGATCGCGGTGTTGATTGTGACCATCGCGGTAGCACTATTCATTCTGATTCCCAGCTTATCCTGGGCCGAAGACGGAGCCGCAATCTATAAAGCGAAATGTGCGGTATGTCACGGTGCAGACGGAGCTGGCAAACCGGCGGCCAAGATCCCCAGCCTGGTTTCCGATGACGTCAAGAAATTGTCGGACACCGAGCTGACGGACTTTGTCGCCAATGGAGGTCCAAATAAGAAAGCCACGCACGCGTTTGCCAGCAAGGGTCTCACTCCGGAGCAGATAAAGGCAGTAATTGAAGCCGTGCGTGATCTGCAGAAGAAGTAAGTTTCGCTGTTCCTGATGTGCGCGCCTGCGGCGGAGGAAAGCGGGAGGGTGAGTCATGAGCCAAGGTGGGCCATGAAAACAAGCGGCTCAATTCGGCCGAAAGAAGCAGGAACCGGCCGCCTAGGCAGCCGGGAATCCCCTTACCTGACTTTCCGGCCAGGAACAGCTCTCCCGGGTCCGGCGCTCACTTCCGGACCCGGCGTTTTTTTGCCACTCCATGCACAGAAGTCGGAGTGCGTGGCTACCAGATTGGTTCCGGCAATTTCATCCTTTCATTCTTACTTCATCCCGCCGGAACGGAGGTCTGTCTGGGGAGTAAGGAGAGAATTTCATGAGCAAGGCGCTGCTATATGACGCGACGATATGCATCGGCTGCAAGCAGTGCGAAGTGGCTTGTGCCCAACAGAACAAACTGCCCTACAACGACGAGATAGCCGCCGAGGCGGTGCAGTCAGAACACAAGTACACGGTCGTTCTCACCAAACAAGATAAATTCATGCGGCGGTTGTGCATGCACTGCGAGCATCCGGCCTGCGCCTCGGTTTGTCCGGTGGGCGCTTTCCACAAAACGGCCGAGGGGCCGGTGGTGTATGACGTTTGGAAGTGCATTGGTTGCCGTTACTGCATGGTGGCGTGCGCATTCGCGCAGCCTAAATATGAATGGCACTCGCTGAATCCCCGCGTACGCAAGTGCATTATGTGCCCGGACCGGGTGAAGGCCGGGCAGCAGACGGCTTGCGCAGAGATTTGCCCGACCGGGGCGACCAAGTTCGGCGAGCGGGATGAGCTGATCAAAGAGGCGCAGAATCGCATCCTGCAAAATCCCTCGAACTATGTGCCGCATATCTATGGTCTGAATGAGGTTGGCGGGACGTCAGTGTTGCTGCTTTCCAGCGTGGCCTTTGACCAGTTCGCATATCCGAAATCGGAGAAGCTGGGTGACAAGCCGATGCCGGAATACACCGCGCAAGTTATGTCGAAGATTCCCGACTTCATTCCGCTGTGGAGTCTGGTGCTGGGAGGCGTGTACTGGATCACCCACCGCCGCGAAGACGTTGCCGCGGCGGAGATGGAAGAAAAAAGGAAGCAGGGGAGCGCGCAATGAAGTTCAAGCCAACTTTTTGGAGGCTGACGTTTGTCAGCATTATTTGCCTGGGCATCTATTCGGCGTATGTGCGTTATGCGCATGGCCTGGGAGCGGCAACGAACATGAGTGACCAGTTTCCCTGGGGTGTCTGGATTGGCTTCGACGTGTTGTGTGGCGTAATGCTGGCAGCGGGTGCATTCATCGTCACCGGCGCAGTGCACCTGTTGAACATTGAGTGGATGCGCAGCGTGGTCCGCCCGACAATCTTGACCGCATTTCTCGGCTATTGTCTGGTCATCGTTGGGTTGTTGTTCGATCTTGGCCGACCGTGGTTCATCTGGCACCAGCTGATCTACATGAATCCCCATTCGGTGATGTTTGAAGTGGGATTCTGCGTGATGTTTTACACCACCGTGCTGTTTTTTGAATTTCTGCCGAATGTGCTGGAGCGGTTAAACCTGAAGCGGCCATTGCGCTGGGTCAAAGGCGTTACGGCCGGACTGGTGGTGGCCGGGATTCTGCTTTCCACCCTGCATCAGAGTTCTCTCGGCGCTCTCTACCTGATCATGCCGACCAAGCTGCATCCCTTCTGGTACACCCCAGCGCTGCCATTTTTCTTTTTCGGTTCTGCGGTTGCGGTTGGTCTGGCGATGACGATCTTCGAATCATCGCTCAGTTCACGGGTTTTTGGGCGGCAACTTGAACTGCCGGTGCTGGTCCAACTGGGCGATGTTTTGTTGGTGGTGCTCTGGGTTAATGCGTTGCTGCGATTCCAGGATTTCTTCCATCGCGGACAATTGGCGAATATCGTCAAGCCGAGTTACGAAGCTTATTTCCTATGGCTGGAGTTGACGCTTGCATTTGTAATTCCGATTTCGCTATTGAGCTTCAAGAAAATTCGGCGCTCAGCCAACGGATTGTACCTGGCCTCGGTGATCTGTTTGCTGGGCTTTGTGACGAACCGGCTGAATGTGAGCGTAACCGGCTTTGAGACCTGGGTGGGGCACCATTATTTTCCGAAGTGGACCGAGTTCATGATCACACTGACGATCGTCGCGAGCGGCTTTGCCCTGTTCGGGCTGGCGGTGAAGTACCTGCCGATTTTCCCCGAGGTACAACCCGCACCGGTGGCCAAGCCGGTCGGGGCGGTCTCCAGGAGTGTGAGTGCGGCTCCTGTATTGGCCGAACATGCCGGAGACTGAGCCAAGTCGGGCTCGATGGAAGCATCTTACGCACCGCCTCAGCGCAAAGCTGATTGCGTTGCTGCTGGCCAGCCTGCTGATTATTTTCGGGCTTTTGGGCTACCTCAATGTCCGCCTGCAGCGGCAGCATCTGGAAGCCGCGACGCTGGCCAGCGCCGAGCGGGTCAGCGATGTCATCCGGCGCAGCGCCACCTACTCCATGCTGCACAACGATCGGGAAAGCCTGTATCACATGATACAGACCATGGCCGACGAGCCCGGCATGATCAAGGTGAGGATCTTTGATCAACAAGGGCGTATTAGTTTTTCGACCGATGCCAGTGAAGTGAGCCGCATGGTCGATAAGAGTGCGGAGGCCTGCTACGGGTGCCACTCACAATCGCAGCCGCTGGTGCGGCTCAACCGTCCCGACCGGTTCCGGATTTATCGAAATAGCGGCGGACACCGGGTGTTAGGAATCGTCACCCCGATTGAGAATCAACCTGCTTGTTCGAGCGCTGCCTGCCATGCCCATCCTGCCAGCCAGCAAGTGCTAGGCGTACTAGATACCAATCTTTCCCTGACCAGGACAGACGCGCAACTGGCCCAAAGCAACGTCCGCACGCTGGTGTACACGATCACAGCCATGTTGATTGTCGCCGCCTTGAGCTGGCTCTTCA
The DNA here is from genome assembly GCA_035624215.1 of Terriglobales bacterium. Classification (GTDB taxonomy): domain Bacteria; phylum Acidobacteriota; class Terriglobia; order Terriglobales; family Acidobacteriaceae; genus JAFAGX01. The sequence continues at coordinate 52,237 of DASPRY010000191.1, read as the reverse complement.
TCGTGAAAGTGGTGGCCGGACCTCTGAGGGTATTGGCCGACGGCACTAAGCGGCTTTCCAAGGGAGATCTGGGTTACCAGATCGAGGTGACTTCGCAGGATGAATTGGGTGACCTCGCCCGGTCATTCAATGCCATGAGCCTGCAGTTGCGAGCTGCCAACGAGGAGATTGTCGCTTGGGCCAAAACGCTTGAGGATCGAGTGGAGCAGAAGACCGGCGAACTAAAAAAAGCGTATGAGCACGTTCTGCTCGTCGAAAAGATGGCGTCGATCGGCAAGATGGCTGCGGTGGTGGCGCACGAAATCAATAATCCTCTGGCCGGTATCCTCACCTACGCCAAACTGCTGCGCAAATGGATCGACCGCGGAGAAATGAAGGACCAGAAGCTGGCAGAAGCCGCCGAATGCCTTGACTTGATCAGCGGCGAAAGCCGGCGTTGCGGAGACATCGTACGGAACCTGCTGACTTTTTCGCGCACTGCGCCCATGAACGTGGCGACCACAGACTTAAACGCCATCGTGGACCGCGCCGTCCGATTGGTGGGGCACCAACTGGAAATGGCGGGGATCGAGTTGCAGCTTGATCTGGACGATGACTTGCCGAAGGTGCAGTGCGATTCCGCGCAGATCGAGCAGGTCTTACTGGCGCTGATCATGAACGCGATTGATGCGGTGCCGCACGGCGGCAATCTATGGCTGCGAACCCGCATGACCCCGGCGAACGATGGGGTGGAAATTGAAGTGCGGGATGACGGGACAGGCATCTCAGCGGAAGTGCTCTCCCACATTTTTGAACCGTTCCAGACCACGAAAGAAAGGGGTCACGGTGTGGGGCTGGGGCTGGCCATCAGCCACAGCATCGTGGAGCGCCACCGCGGCCAGATCCGAGTGCAATCGGAGCTGGGCAAGGGAACAACCGTGACAGTGACTCTACCCCTGGATTCCGTTGCCTTGGGCGGCGTGGGGTTTGCTGCAGCCGCGAAAGGAAGGTGATCAAGGTGAGCACACAAGGGAAACTGTTGATCGTGGACGATGAACTGAGCGTGCGCGACTCGCTGGAAAAGTGGTTTCGTGAAGAGGGATATGAGGTGGGCACGGCAGAGAGCGCAAGCGAAGCGCTCACCCGCCTGGCCGAGCACCCGTGGGATGTAGCCCTGGTGGACATCAAAATGCACGGGATGGATGGCATTGAGCTGCAGCGGCGCATGCACGAGCTTAATCCTGACCTAATGGTCATTATCATGACCGGTTACGCTTCCGTGGAGACTGCAGTCACCGCGCTGAAGAACGGGGCCTACGACTATGTGACCAAACCGCTGGATCCCGACGAGATCGCGCATCTGGTCAAGAAAGCCATGGCACACAAGCAGGCCGAGAAAGAAAACGTGCTGCTGCGCGAAACGGTTGCCGAAATTGCCCGGCCTGAGGAGATGGTTGGCCAGAGCGCGGCGATGAAGAAAGTTTTCGATGCTGTGGAAACCGTCGGACCAACCGATGCTACGGTGCTGATCACGGGCGAAAGTGGCACTGGCAAGGAGCTGGTGGCGCGGGCCATTCATCAGGCGAGTCCCCGACGATTTCATCCTCTAGTGGTGATTCACTGTGGAGCACTCACCGAGACGCTGCTGGAAAGCGAGCTCTTTGGCCACGAGAAAGGGGCGTTCACGGGCGCGCAGTACCGCAAGAAAGGCAAGTTCGAAATCGCTGAAGGAGGATCGGTGTTTCTCGATGAGATCGGCGATATCAGCCTCAAGACCCAGACCGACCTGCTGCGTGTGCTGCAAGAGCATGAGATCGTGCGCGTGGGCAGCAACCAGGCGATCAAAGTGGATTTCCGCTGCATCGCCGCCACCAACAAGGATTTGGAGAAATTAATCGAGGAGGGCAAATTCCGGCCCGATCTTTTCTACCGCTTGAATGTTTTTCATATCGAGATTCCGCCGTTGCGGGACCGGCGCGAAGACATCCCCCTGCTAGTGGACCACTTTGTGCGCAAGTTCGGGCTGCAGATGAACAAGAAAATCAATCGTGTGGCTCCCGAAGCCATGAATTTGCTGCAACAACAGCCGTGGACGGGCAACGTCCGTGAATTGGAAAACGCCGTGGAGCGTGCCATGGTGGTAGCGCAGGAGCCGGAGATCAAGGCGCACGATTTCGTGTTCAAGGCGACGACTCCAAACGGCACGCCCAGGACCCTGGACGAAATGGAAAAGGCGCACATCCTGCGCATACTCGAGGCGTGCCACTGGAATCAGAGCCGCGCCGCCGAAGTGCTGGACATTGATCGCGTGACTCTGCACCACAAGCTGAAGAAATACGGATGGAGCCGGGAACAAGTTGAAACGCGATGAACCTGCAACTGCTGCCCATTGGGAAAGTCGATGGCGGGTTGCTGGCAAGCATGGCGCCCGCGATGGCCAACACGTTCGCTCTACCCTGCGAAATCGTTTCTCCCGGGCTGGACCCTGAGTTTGCTTTTCACGGTGAGCGCCAGCAGTATCACTCTTCCGAAATTCTTGCCCGAATGCAGGAGCGGATCACTGGGCAAACCTGGCGAATGTTAGGCGTGGCGGCCGTCGATCTCTACATTCCCATCCTGACCTTTGTGTTTGGAGAGGCGCAAATAGGGGGAACCTGCGCCGTGGTGTCGCTGCACCGGCTTCGCCAGGAGTTTTACGGCTTGCCTGCGGATGGAAAACTGCTGCAGGAGCGTCTGCTCAAAGAATGTGTTCACGAGATCGGGCATACCCTCAATCTCACTCATTGCGAAGACTATCGTTGTGCGATGGCGGCGGCGCATGCGGTCGAGTGGATCGACTTGAAGGAGAGCTCGTTGTGTTTCGCGTGCCAGGGAAGAATCTTTGATCGGGCAGTGCCTTAGCTATCCGTCCGGTTGCTACCGAAGCTTATTTTGCAAAGAACCAGTCGAAAGACTTCACGGCCATGAACTCGTTATCTTTGATGTCGAAGATAGTGTAGAGCTTGGTGACTTGAAGGAGATCGTGAACTTTCCTGGTAAGGTTGAGCAATTTCAGTTCGCCGCCCGCGTTGCGTACCGCCGTGTAGGAGGATACCAGTTCGCCTACTCCGGAACTATCGATATAGTCCACATCGGCAAGATTCAGTACGATCTTCTTCTTACCGCCATCGACCAAATCATGAACGGTCTTGCGCAACAAGCCGGTTTCTTCCCCAAGGGTAATGCGGCCGCTCACGTCAACAATGGTTACATCTTCTACTTCTCGGGTATGGACTTTTAAATCCACGAAAGCCTCCTAAGAACGAAGATCGTTGCCCTCGTCGACGAAAGGGCCGTTAGCCTCCAGCGTTAAACGTACGCCAATTCCTTTGCTCTTTGCACTGCCTTGACAACCGCCTTGATCAGGGTAACGCGCAACTTGCCCTCCTCCAGTTCCAGGATGCCGTCGATGGTACACCCGGCGGGCGTAGTCACGGCGTCTTTGAGCAAGGCAGGGTGATCACCAGTTTCAAGCACTACATTGGCCGCACCCAAAGTGGTTTGTGCCGCCAGCAGGGTGGCAATGTCACGCGGCAGGCCGACCTTGACCCCGGCTTCTGCCAGCGATTCAAGAATAATGTAGATGTAAGCCGGTCCGCTGGCCGAAAGGCCGGTGACGGCGTCCATGTGTTTCTCGTCGACTACCACGGTTCGTCCCACAGCATTAAACAGAGCAGTAGCCATTTCCAGGTGACAGCTTTCGGCAAACCGGCCCTTGCACAGGGCGGTCATACCGTAGCCCAAGACGCAAGGAGTGTTCGGCATCGCTCGCACGACCGGAACTTCCTTACCCAACAGCTGCTCGAACTGGCTGGTGGGAACCGACGCGGCCACCGAGATCATTAATTGGTGCGTGGAAATGTTTCCGCGAATCTGCTGCATCACGGTTTCTACTACTTGTGGTTTCACGCAGACCAGGATGATGTCCGCATCGCGCACCGCCGTAGCATTATCGGTCCCCACCGGAATCCCCAGCTTCTGGGCCAGACTGCGGGCGCGGTCCTCGTGCTGGACAGTTGCAGTGGTCAAATCGCGGGACAAGAGTCCCTTCTGCAAGAGCGCGTTGAGAAGGATGCCGCCCATTTTGCCGGCGCCAATCACCACAACTCTTTTTGCCGAGGTATTCATTTTGTTCTTCTCTCCCATCCCGGCGATTGCCTTAACGCGCCAAGTATCCGGACCCACGCGACCGGAGCGAAAACTGAGGATATCATCGCAAGCGCATGAATACGAAAGGTGGAAGACCAGCGAGTTAAAGGCTTGCTGACGCAAAACCCGCAAACCCCCGCTCTAAGTTCCGGCAGGATTCAGCCGGCCGCTTCGGAGGGGGAAAGAGCTACTTCGCCAGCGCGTTCAAACGCGCGTTCAGGCGGGCCTTGTAGCGCGACGAGGTGTTCTGGTGAATGACACCCTTCTGCACGGCCTTATCGAGCGCCGAGACAGTGTGGCGAAAGGCCTGCTCGGCAGCCGGCTTGTCGCCCTTGGCAAGCGTCTCACGAAAGCTGCGCAGGACAGTGCGCAGGCGGGAGGTGTTGGCCCGGTTGCGGGCGGTGCGTTTCTCAGTCTGACGAGCGCGTTTGAGCGCCGAAAAATGATTTGCCATGTAAAGTCGTTGCCCTTTGCGTCTGATGATCTTCGGGGAGTGCCGAAGAGTTATTTTACGGGAGCAAGTTGAGGCTGGTCAAACAGATGCGATTCCATTACTTAGGAAACCCAGCGGCTAAACAGTGATTGACTCGCTTCATTCAGCAGCGTTACCCTATGGTCAATGGTAGTTGCTTGCACCTTGGGCGCGAGCATTCCGGCGAGTTTCCATCTCCAGAGAGAAAATTTTGTTTGCCGCGGACGGCCGAAGCATGGGCCTGCCATTGGTGCATCTAAGGTGGGCGGCTTGAGGTGACACTGCATTATAGGGAGGGGTCAAAGACTCGTCCCAGAGGTGAAGATCAAAGCTGAATGAAGAAAAGTATTGAGATCAGCCCTCGCATTGAGACCCTGTTCGGAACCAGGGATGAAAATTTGCACGTGCTGGAAGATGGACTGAACATCAACATCGACCTGCGATCTGATGCAATAGACCTGGAAGGCGCGCCCCGCGATGTAGCCCGCGCTGAGCAAGTCTTCGCTGATTTTGACTTTCTGCAACGTTCCGGACACACCTTCAATAATGGCGATTTGAACAGCATGTTGCGCGTGCTGATGGCCGATCCCAAGGCCACGCTGCGCGGACTGGCGGAAGCCGGACGTCAGCGATCGTTTGGGCGACGCACCGTGCAGCCAAAAAGCTTGAACCAGCGGCGCTATCTGGAAGCCATTGAAAAGCACGACATGGTATTTGGCATTGGTCCGGCGGGCACGGGGAAGACTTACCTCGCGGTGGCCATGGCCATTTCTGCATTGCTGGCCAAGCGCGTGAACCGCATCATTCTGGCGCGTCCGGCGGTCGAAGCGGGCGAACGGCTAGGTTTCCTGCCGGGAACACTGCAGGACAAAATCGACCCCTATCTGCGCCCGCTTTATGACGCGCTTTACGACATGCTCGATCCGGAAAAGGTGGACCGCTATCTGGAAAAGAATGTCATCGAAATTGCGCCCATCGCCTTCATGCGGGGGCGGACTTTGAACGATTCTTTTGTCATTCTGGACGAGGCGCAGAACACCACCTCCGAGCAGATGAAGATGTTTGTCACGCGGCTGGGCTTTAATTCCAAAGCGGTGATCACGGGCGACATCACGCAGATCGATTTGCCGAGCGCACGCCGAAGCGGGCTGCTGGAAGCAGTGGACGTGCTCAAAACGGTTGAAGGACTGAGCTTCGTCTATTTCGACGAGGGTGACGTGGTGCGGCATCAACTGGTGCAACGCATCATCCGTGCCTACGACGAACACAAGGCGAGAGTGGCAGAACAGCAGATGTCGCTGCTGGAGAGCAGGAACGGAGCGAACGGTAAGGCGAGCGCGCCGGAGGAGCTGCGCCAGGAGAATACGGAGCTGTCCTCCCAAGAAGTACCGCGCGAAGAATAAAGTAATACCATAGAGCAGGAGGGTGCGGACATTGGCCCTCCTGTTTGCTTTTGTCGTGAAATCGTCCGCACTTGCGGCGTCCGGAACAAACTTGATTATTTTTGAGCGGCGAGTCCCGGGGTTGAGCAAAGGGGGGTTGGCGAGGTTTGTGTCCCGCGCCAAGCGTGCAGTTCGCCTGACCGGTGGAGTTGATGTAATGATTACAAACAACCGTGAGCTAAGGCGGCTGAACCAGCGGTTTCGAGGAAAGGACCAGGCAACTGACGTGCTATCGTTTCCGGCCGCGCCCGGGCGAAGTGACGGGTTCGCGGGTGAGATTGCGATCTCGGCTGAAATTGCGACTCAGAATGCGCACCGTCTCGGGCACACGGCCCGGGAAGAAGTCACGATCCTTGCTTTACACGGTATCCTTCATCTTGCAGGCTACGACCATGAACGGGATGACGGTGCAATGGCATCGAAGGAAGCGCACTTGCGCAGGTGGTTAGGTTTGCCGCTGGGATTGATCGAGAGAAACACTGAGCCGCACAGGAATCGCCGGTCAGTGGGTCGCAGGAATTCACGAAAAGTGCGGGCAAAACGAGGCGCTTTGCCGGCCTCCGCACCATGAGCATCCTGATGAACTATGCCATCGCATTGGCGTTGCTGATCCTGCTCGGGCTGCTGATTTTGGTGTCGTATGTGGATCAGGTTTACTCGGAGATCGGCAAATTTCTTTCGCGTGAGTTCCAGAACAACATCGACGCCTTCGAGCAGAAGATCGAGCCCAAGCTGGGTGTGAGTCGCGAACGGGCTGCCTTATCGATGGCAGTGCTGGTGCAGCTTACGATGGCGGCGATCGCGATGGTGGTTGCTTTCACCGTCTTCCGCGATCGGGCGTGGAGCGTTTACGAAATCCTGCAGGCGACCTTAAGCCTGATCCTTGTGGTGATCATCTTTAACCGCTTTCTTCCTTTTGTACTGTTCTCGCGAACTAAAGGGCTTTGGCTGGCACGGTGGATATGGCCTTTGCGAATTCTCATTTACATTTTGCTTCCCGTGACATTGGTGCTGGGTTTTCTTTTGTCGGTGGCGGCGTTGACTAAGGAACATGCCGACGAACAACCTGACACACAGGCGGAGGCGGTCGATGCGCTGATTGAAGCCGGCCAGGAAGAAGGCATTCTGGATGAAAGCAATCGCGACCTGATCCAGTCCGTGGTTGAGTTCGGGGAAAAAACGGTGCGCGAGGCGATGAAGCCGCGTCCCGATATCGTGGCTGTGCCCACCAATAGCACGGTTGAGCAATTTGTCGAACTGTTGCGCAAAAAGCCGTTCTCGCGCGTGCCGGTGTACGAAGGGACCATCCACAACATCAAGGGAATTGTCTATGCCCAGGATGTGTTGCAGGTGCCCGATACCGAAGCCCGCACGCGCACGGTCGATACCTTGATGCGCAAGGATGTTTATTTTGTGCCGGAGAGCAAGTTAGGCAGCGATCTATTGCGCGAGATGCAGAAGAATAATATCCGCATGGCGATTGTAGTGGACGAGTATGGAGGAGTCGCAGGTTTGGTCACGATCGAGGATCTGGTAGAGGAAATTGTTGGCGAGATTCGCGACGAGCATGACAAGGCCGATGTGGTACGCGAAAGTGAGCACTCCTATATCGTCGCCGGGAACATGGACATTGACCGGCTGGCGGAATTATTCGGAACCAGGCCAGAAGGCAAGGAGTCAGCCACGGTGGGAGGGCTGGTCAGTGAATTGGCAGGCCGGATTCCGCAAAAAGGAGAAGTCGTCGAAGAAGATGGCTTGCGTTTTGAAGTACTGGAATCGACTGAGCGAAGAGTCGAGCGGGTGCGAATTACCGCGGTCGAGCCGAAACAGATGCGACTCATCTAAATTGAGTAATCTGGTAATTGAGTAATTTTGTAAATCGAAGTTTCGAGTGCGCGCGCCGGCGAGGTTTGCAATTACAAAATTTGCAAATTACCCAATTACTCAATGTCCTTCCACTCTGGTTTCGTTTGTATTCTGGGCCGGCCGAACGCCGGCAAATCGACTCTCCTCAATGCTCTGGTGGGCGAGAAGCTGGCCATCGTCAGCCCCAAGCCGCAGACCACCCGGAATCGAATTCTGGGAATCGTTCAAGTTCCTCCCAAAAAAGACAGGCCGGGCGGGCAGGTAATCCTGATCGACACTCCCGGCGTCCATAAGCCGGACAGTTCCCTCGGCCGCAAGATGATGGCGGAGGTGCGCGAAGCCCTGGAAGGCTGCAACTTGCTGCTGCTGATCGTGGATGTCACCCAGACCTTCGGGCAAGGCGATCAGTTTTCGCTCGAAATGGCAAAGAAAGCCGGCATTCCCGTGTTGCTGCTGCTGAACAAGATTGACCTGCTTCCTCAGAAAGACAAGCTCTTGCCTATCATTGATGCTTACCGGCAGCGGCACGAGTTCAGGGCGATCATTCCACTGTCGGCACGCAAGCGTCAGGGATTAGACCTATTGCTGGAAAAATTAATCGAGAGCCTGCCGGAAGGGCCGACCTATTTTCCGGAAGATCAGATCACCGATCAACCGGTTCGGTTTATGGTCGCTGAAATCATCCGCGAACAGGTTCTATTGACCACCAGCGAGGAGATACCGTATGCGACGACGGTCGCGATCGATCAGTTCGAAGAAGGCAGGACACTCACGCGCATTGCCGCGACCATCCATTGCGAGCGCGAGGGGCAAAAGCGCATTCTGGTCGGAAAACACGGACAAATGTTGAAGAAAATCGGCACCTCAGCCCGCTTGCAGATTGAAAAGCTGGTGGGCACGCGAGTCTATCTCGAGCTGTTTGTCAAAGTAAGTCCGGCCTGGCGCGAGTCCCACGCGTTTATCGAAGAACTGGATTGGCGAAGGCGGGTAGAGAACAGCAGCCGCTAGTCGTTCGTCATCCGTCGTTCGCACTCAAAGTGGGTGTTTGCGGAAGCGTGCTGTTCCGAACGACGAAGGACAAACGGCTAAGGGCTACTCCTTGGCGGCAATTCCCAGGCTCTTCATCTTGCGGTAAAGGTGACTGCGTTCGAGCCCCAACACCTCAGCGGTGCGGCTTACGTTGCCGTGATTTTCATCCAATTTCTTCAAAATGTAGTCGCGTTCGTAGGCAGCGCGGGCCTCATGAAGAGTGGAATAATCGGCTCCTGCGAGGCGACGAGCGCCGTCACGATGAACCAGCGGCGGCAAATGCTTGCGCTCAAAGCGAACCGTAGTCGGGTTCATGATAACTATGCGCTCGATCACGTTACGCAACTCCCGCACATTACCCGGCCAGGAATAACGCATTAAGACGTCAATGGCGTCGTCGGCAATCTCCCGCGACCGCCGTCCGTAAGTTACGGAAAACTCCTTCAGGAAATGGCGCGCCAGCAAAGGGATGTCTTCTTTCCGCTCTCGCAGTGGAGGAACAGAGAAGGGAATCACGTTGAGGCGATAAAACAAATCTTCGCGAAAATTTCCCTTGGAAATTTCCTCCTCCAGATCCTTGTTGGTGGAGGCAATCACCCGCGCGTCGACGGTGATGGCTTCGTCGCTTCCGACGGGCACAAAGCGCTGCTCTTCCAGGGTTCGCAGAACCTTTGCCTGGGTCTTGAGGCTCATATCTCCGACTTCATCCAGAAAGAGCGTTCCCCCGTGTGCTTTTTGGAAAGTACCTTCCTTATCGGCGGCAGCGCCGGGGAAAGCGCCCTGGCGGTGGCCAAACAGTTCACTCTCAATCAAATCTTCGGGAATGGCGGCGCAGTTTACTTCTACGAACATCTCATCTTTGCGCGCACTCTGCAGATGAATGGCGTGGGCCACCAGCTCTTTGCCGGTACCAGACTCACCAAAGATGAGAACGCGGCCGTTGGTCGGCGCCATGATCTGAATTTCCTGGCGCAGGGCTTTCATCGGCACGCTGTTGCCGATAATTACGCCGCGAGGAATCAGTTGTTTTTTGAGATCGCGGTTTTCTTCACGCAAACGTTTGGCGTCGATGGCGTTCTTGACCAGAATGAGAGTCTTATCGATGGAGAGGGGTTTCTCAAGAAAATCGTAGGCCCCGAGCTTGGTTGCGCGGACAGCAGTTTCAATGGTGCCGTGGCCTGAGATCATGATGACCTCGGGTGCGGCTTCCATTTCGCGAATCTTCTGCAAGGTATCGAGGCCATCGATGCCCGGCAACCAGATATCCAGCAGCACCACGTCAAAATTGTGCTTCTTGAGGCTGTCCAGGCATGCTTCGCCACTTTCCGCGCCGCTGGCACTGTAACCCTCGTCCTCAAGCACTCCCTTGAGGGAGCGGCGGATGCTGGCTTCGTCGTCTACGATGAGAATGTTAGGCATGCTGATTGACAGCGGATGCGCCAACGGAATCCGGCACCACCGGCAACTCCACGATGAATTTCGCGCCCACCGGCCGGTTCTCTTCCACCCGAATCGATCCGTGGTGGTCCTCAATGATGCGGCTCACAATGGCCAGGCCGAGGCCGGTACCACGTTTCTTGGTGGAAAAGTAGGGCAGGAAGAGACGCTCTTTGAGTTCCTGGGTCACACCGTGTCCGGTGTCGGCAACGGTGATTTCGACGCAATCGCGGCCGGGGACGGAGGCGGTTGAGATCTGAATCTCGCGGAACATGGCCTGCTGCATGGCTTCCGCGGCATTATCGAGCAGGTTAGCCAGGGCGCGCTTAATGGCTTCTGGGTCAGCCATCACCTCGGGCAAGTCCGGGGCTAACGACTTGCGAATGCGAATTTTTTCCAGCCGTCCATCGAACATGGCGAGCGCATTTTCCACGATGCTGTTGATTCTTGCCGGCTTCGGCCGAGCCGTGGGGAAGCGGGCCAAGGTGGCAAATTCATCGACCAAGGTGCGCACGGTTTCCACGGCGCTGGCAATGGTATCGGCACAGCTCTGCACTACGTGTAACGAAGCCGCGTCGGGGCGCGTACCGCGCTGCAAATGCCGCCGAATGCGTTCGGCGGAAAGCGCAATCGGAGTCAGCGGATTCTTGATCTCATGAGCCACACGGCGGGCGACCTCGCGCCAGGCTGCCTGTTTTTGCGCCTTCAGCAACTCCGACAAATCCTCAAAGACCAAGACATATCCCAGGGACTGGTCATCGTGTTTGAGAGTTGCGACGGTAATGGCCACGTTCAACGGGGTGCGCTCGAAAGTCATCTCCATCTGGGTGGTCGTGGTCCCCATTCGGTCGGCTCGCCGCAACAGGGATTCGAGATTTTCTACGATGTCAGGGCTGAATATTTCGTGGAGCGAGGCGCCGATCATCACGCTCGGAACGCCGGCCTCGGTGCCGCTGGGGTGGAACAGCCGAAGCAGGGCATTGTTGGCGTGGGTGACGCGGCGCTCGGCGTTCAACGACAGCACGCCATTGGGAATGCTCTCCAGGATGGTCTCAATGTGGCGGCGGCGCTGTTCCAGTTCAATGTTGGCCAGGCTTAAGTCGTGGCTGGCGGCTTCAATCTGTCGACGGCTGGATTCCAGCTCTTCGGCCATTTGATTAAATGAGCGCACCAGATCACCGATTTCGTCGGCGCCATGGACTTCGATGCGATAGTCAAACCGGCCCCGGGAAATCTCCTGGGTAGCTTCAGCGAGCGCAGCCACGGGGCGAGTGACCAGCTTGGAGAGAAACAAGGCCAGCCAAGTGGCGGCGAAGAGCACGACCACTGTGAGCAAAAGCAGCACTTCCATGTAGGTGCGCCGGACCAACCGGCGCGCACGGGCCAGTTCGAAATAGCGCTGCTGGCTGCCTTGAATCTGCTTAACGGTCTGGGAAAATTTGCCGGGCAGGGGCATAGCCACCAAAATCTCGCCGTGCTCGCCTACCGACGAAGAAGCCACAACGTATTCGGTCTCACCCCACTCCAGAAGCTGCGGCGTTATTGATTGCGGCTCTTGAACCGGAAGTTTGGCTCTCAGCGCGGACCATTCGGCGGGAGCGGCGAAACTCCCTCGGACGTCGCCGTTCTGCAAGGCGACGGCAAAGCCCCCCTGCAGTGTGTCCTGATGGCGGCGGAGTTGATCGACAATAGCCGAATTGTCGTTATCGTCGAAGGCACGGTGGGTCGCGGGCGAGGAAGCGATGGACGCGGCTTCGGCCTGCGCATTGCGAGCGGCATACTCGGTAAGCAGTGAAGTAATGGTTGCCGTGTCGCGACGCACTTCTTCAACCGGCGTAGAAAACCATTTGTCGATGGAACGGTTCATCAGCACGTATGCGAAAAAAAACATGCCGATAACTGGCAAAAACGAAAGCAGCAGGCTGCCCACCAGCAGGCGCGTGCGAAACTTCGATCCCAGTACTCCCAGCCGTTTTTCGGCAAACAGCTTCAAAACGTTGCGGACCAGGATGAAAGTCAGGACAAGGAAAAGAACAAAAATCACTACTGCCAAGAATGCAAAGAGCAGCAGTTGCTGATTGGTGTCGGGATTCAGCGCCTGGGGCAGGTCGAAAGAGGTCAGCGCAAACAACACTCCGAAGAGCAGAACCAGGCCGATGGCTACCGGGATAATGACTTTTTTCCGGCTCGTGGAGGCTGCATATTCCGGGTCTGTTTTCAAAATCGTCATGCTGCCTAAGCGCTCATTATAAGCGGTTGTTCAGCAGGAATAAGAGGGGAGTTCGCTTCGCAGGCCAGGCATCAGATTCCTCGAGTGCAAATGAACGCGAGTGACAAGACCGGCCCGGCGATCGCACTCAATGTATGGTCCGCCGCCGGACTGCAAGAGGATTGAAGTTGAGCGAAGGGACAGTCCGCGTAAATGTATCCGGCCTCTTAGTGGAGAATGTTCTCCGGGCACTCGATGATGATCCGCGCGTGTCGGTCCTTCAAAATCCCTCGGTCACCAGGGACGCATTTGAGTGCTCAGGTTTTCCGGCACGCCATTGGGCTGTTCTTCTCGTCTCCTTCTCTCCTCAGCAGACGTTGGTAGAACTCTCTCTAACCTCCGTCGTCGCAGCGGTGGAAAAGTGGAAAGCGTCTTGTGCTTTCCCAAGCGCAGCGACTTTTCCACGGCCATCAAGCGGCTGCGGGTTGCTGCAGCGGCTGATGGCGATAGTCTTGGCCACTGGATAGCACGGCCCAGGCGATGCGCGCTAGCTTGTTGGCGATCGCTACCACGACCTTGTTGCGCGGAGCACGCTGCGCCAGCCGCTGCACCCACTGCCCGAATCCTCCGGTGTCGTGCTTGACGCGGAACAGGACCGCGCGGGCACCGTGGATCAGCATGCGACGCAGATAGACGTTACCGCGCTTGCTGATGCCGTACAGTTTCTGCTTGCCACCGGTAGAGTGCTGTCGTGGCACCACCCCAATCCAGGCCGCGAAGTCGCGTCCGCGACGAAAGGCAGCGCCGTTGCCGATAGCAGCCACGGTGGCGGTAGAAATCAGCGGACCGAAGCCTGGGATCTGCCGGAGTTGCCGGCAGCGTGGATCTTCATTACTGATCCGTTCAATCTCATCAGTGATCGCCTGCACGTCGGTCTCGATCTGCTTCCACTCTTGCCACATGCGATCCAGCAGCCAGCGCAGTCGCGGGCTCAGATTCTGTTCGGCGTCTTCGATGACTCCGGGGAGGTTCTTGCGCAAGTGGATGGGCTGAGCCGCAAAGGTGATGCCGCGTTCCAGCAGGAACCCGCGAATCTCGTTGATGAGAGCGGTGCGACGCTGCACCAGTCGATCCCGCACACGGTGCAAGGCCTGCCAGTCCAACTGTTCCTGGGTCTTGATCTGCGCAAAACGCATGTTCTGCTTGGTCACGGCTTCGGCGATGGCTTCGGCATCGAGGAAGTCGTTTTTGTTGGACTTGCGATAGGGTTTCACAAACTGCGCCGGGATCAATCGCACCTCGTGACCTTGTTCGCGCAGCGCGGCGCCCAGAAAGTGCGCTCCAGCACAAGCCTCCAGCCCGATGAGTGAGGCAGGTAGGTTCGCGGTGTAGGCCAGCAATTGCGTGCGTGAGAACTTCTTACGTAGCAGAATCTTGCTGTGTTCTCCCAGCGCAACCAGGTGAAAGGTGGTCTTGCCTAGATCGATGCCGATTGATGCGATGTGCATAGATGATCCTCCTGATGTGAACTGCCGAGTTATCGTACTCGGCGGCGGACCATCTCATTAACCCCGGGTTCGGGTCAAGGAGTGTAATCGCGATGTTACGCCAATTGGGTGATAGCGCTAATTACGATGACGTTCAGTTCCAGGCGTCCTGCAAAACGCCGAGTCCATGGACCGCTTCACTGACAATATCTTGCGGCATACCAAAGTGCTGTTCAATTGCGGCAATCAATTCGTCACGACTAGCCAACGCGTGCACGTTCGATTTGTCCTTGTCTGATTCAATCAAAGTCAGGTTGTGAATGACGACAGAGCGACTGGGATAGAATCGCGCCAGCAGAATCGAATTCATGAAAGTTGCGTTCGCCGCGAACGACCCAGCAATTACCTTGCTGAAATCCTCAATCTTCCTGGCCGCGGGCTTCGCTAAATAACCGTGGCGCAAGGCTCCGTCACGATAGAGTTCGAGGCGCGAACAGCCATTCGCATCTTGGGGCTTGAGCACATAACGGTCCCTGCCCAACTTGATTTCGTAGTCAGTCTCAAGGTCGCGAGGAATTGGTTCCAGCAACGGAGCAGCGTAACCCGTGTCTGCCAAGTACTCCCGTCCGTCAATCAGAATCATGTTCACTGCGTGAACCTCTGGGGTATTCATGCCTGCGGCACACAACCTTGCTTCGTATCCTAGGCTCCGCAGTAACAGGTGAAAGTGGTAGTTATTGGAATAGCAGGTACCGCCAAAATGGTGTTTCTCGATTCCCTCCAGATAGAGGTGGATGTCAGGCAGGCCCACCAGACCGAGGCGTTTGCGGTAGTAGAGCTTGGAGATATTCTCGAAGGGAATGCGAGTGAGATGGGCGGCCACCAAGTCGCGAAGAGCTCCCAAGCCAGGATCCACCCGAGCCACCTCCAAAATCGCTAGGTACCGGGCGATAAGGTCCCGGGGTAGTGGCGCGCCAGCAACCTGCATCATCGAGAAGATTACCATGCTCATCGATGATGTGGCCGGTCTCCAACAGAAAAACGACTGTTGCGTTGCTGCAACCTTTCCCTCCCGCCGATGTCCAATCCCCACGAAGCCGTCAATGCTGATGTCGGGCACACGTTGGTGCAGGTCTGGCAGAAAATGCATTCTGTGGAGAGAACGCGTTGACCTGCCTTTATTTTTGCGCTGGATGCCATGCAGTAGCTCATGGAACCCGCGTACCGGCACCGACGGTATCGGAGATGAGTTCCACAACCTCCACTTCGAGTGTCCGACGAAGTGCGAAGATTTTGCCTAGCGGGTCGAGTGCAACGCTCATGAAATTTGGTTCAGCGGACGACCGCGGTATCCAAAGGCCGAACGGCCGCTGGCCGAAACCAGCTAACACCTTACCCTGCGAGTCCATCGCAATCAATCCACCGGAATCCAGGTCAGCGTAATACAGATTGCCGGCGGCATCGCATGCCAACCCGACCGGCGTCCGGTCGGGTCCATACGGCCACATGCCGCGAACTTTCCCTTGCAAGTCAAACAACTCAAAGCGACGATTGCCGGCATCCAAAACGACGAGAGTGTTGCGATGCAGGACAATGTCAAGCGGGTGAAGCAGTTGTCCCGGTGCGGCACCAAAGCTTCCGAACACCTGCAACGGCCTACCTTCCAGATCGAACTCCTGGATCTCGTCCCTGATCCAGTCGGCTACGTAAAGCCTGTGGTTATCCTTGTCAACCCAGATGCCTGTCGGCAGCCTTAATATGCCTCCGCCGATCGTCCGCAGAAAATGGCCATTGGGCTGAAGAACAAAGACAACAGACCGCCCCAGTTCGGTCAGGTAGATGTTGTCGTCCACATCTACTGCGATATACGCAGGCGCACTCAGGCGATGGCGGCGATCACCTTTGATCTGCCAACGCTTTCCCTGCTTGGTGTCGAACACATGCACAACCGATAGGGCAGGATCGGTCACTAATATTCTTCCCTGAGAATCGACGGCCATTCGAAAGGGGATCCCCTGGGCAAGGCCGCCGGACAAGCGATCCAGCAACGATTGCTGGAACGCCCTTGGAGCGTACGTTCTAAGCGACGAGAAATGCGAAGATTGAACTTGATCGTGCGGTGCGTCGTTGCCGCCCCACGCTTTGCTGCTTTGAATTATGAAAGCGAAGAACAGCAGCACGGCGACGCCCGCCGCGGCATGTAGTCTACGCATGGCGGTCGCCTCCTGAGCGCTACTTAGTTGGATGCATCGAACAGAAGCGTGAGTATCCTGCGAGACCTACCAGTCCTTTGATGCAGCAGAGGAGCTCTGCGAACCTGAGTCGACTATTGTCGAATGACGGGTTGACTGGGAAATGGTTTTGCGCTTACAGCCCCCCTTGCGAATCGGAACTGAACTTGACTAGCAACCTCCCGCACTTAGTCCAGCGATTTGAAATACCTGCACGCGTTTGTTGTTTGTATCCACAAGGTAAAGGCAGTGCCCTGAATCTACCCAGGCACCCGATAATCTGTTGAACTGCCCTGCCCCTGTCCCAGTCTCTCCGAAGATGTAAACCGGCTGATCATCCCGGCTGAAAACCTGGAGGTTGTTGAGCTCTGGATCCGTTAAGTAAATATTTCCCGCGCCATCCACAGCAAGTCCGGCACCATGACCAACATTTGCCAGGTGGATCTCCCTTTGAAAACGTCCTTGCTGATTTAAGATTTGCAGCCGGAAATTGCCTGAATCCAGCACCAGAATTTCACCCGAGTTCGCGACGACCTGAGTGGGATGGTTAAAATCCCCCGGTCCAGTCCCGCCGCCACGCTTACCAAGACTAGCGATCACATGACCTTTCTTGTTCAGAACGATAACCATGTGACGAGGTGTGTCACAGACGTAGATGTGCCCTGTGACAGGATTGACTGCGATGCCTCGGGGACCGTCGAAGTAAGACTCCTCTCCGCGAGGCTTTTTTAAGTAGCGTATGAACTTGCCTTTGGGGTCGTAAATGAAGACTTCGCGTAAGATACTGTCGCTTACATAGACATTGCCTTCTCGGTCAGTGGCGATACCTAACGGGGCGCGGAGGTGATTGCCGGCGCCAAGAAGCCAGTATTTGTGATTGGTGAAGTCGAAAACGTGCACCAATCCTGCAGTGATATCGGTAACGAAAATGCGGTGGTTCGAATCGGTTGTAACAGCATACGGCTGCTGCAACATGCTGGGAGGCTGCGTCGAGGGGTCCTTTGGGCCGGCGATGATATCGATCGTCTTGTTCAGGATGGGATGTGAAATCCCTTTGACATCCTCGGGCGAGGAAAACTCGCGAATGAAAGTAAAGCGGCCTTCCTTCTCAGTGCCAACTGGTTCGGGGTTTCGGGCAGCAGATGGAGCAGTCGAAGCCAGCAATATTGCGAGCAGGTAGGTAAGAATCGTCATCGTATCCATGATAAATGCCCTCTTTGTGATGCTTCAAAGTATGGAGGCGGGCTAAGCAGCTGGTGGACGATTGTGTGCTCTGTGCTGGATGCCACGCGGCAATTCATAAACACGCAGCGGGATAGAACAAACCGGATGCTTGAGCACGTCCTAACCGGTGGGTTTCCCTCCCACATCCTCTGGCGAAGCACTCTGCAGCCGTGCGCCGCCAAAGGAGAGCTATATCAAAGAAAAGAGGATTTCTTGCAATGCAGGAAGAGATTGCCCGAAACATTGCTTGCGTATTAGCTAGACACATGCAGTTCACTTCGGCGGACGCAGACGAAGACTGCATGATTCGAGCGAACCTGCTTGCCGGGTACCCGTTTCACCTTGAAGGCGAGCGCACGTTTCCTGCTTCGATATACGCGGCTTTGGCAGAACTAACCATCGAGCCGCCGGAATGATCCTAATTCAGGCGACGATAGCAAATCATCAGGTCGGTCACGAGTGGATCGGCTGACATGGTGATGGTCGTCTCCTGCACATTACTCAGGCCGGACGGGACCGTGTCCGGCAACTTGTCATTCGAGAGCAGGTATCCACCGGGTTTCAGCATGGCCGCGATATTTCTGCGGGCAAGGCTCTGCTCAAAGGGACCGTAGTAAAGAAAAATGTTTGTTCCGACCACTATGTCGAAATCGGAGTTGGGTTCAAGGTCGAGTTGCTGATACACGACATTCAGGTCCAGAGGCGTGATTTTCTGGACAATTTCTGGCCGTATCTTTACGGCTCGAGTCTGGGTTGCACTGGCGAGCGGGGGTACGGGAATGGGTGTAACCGATTGGCCGATATCGCTGCCGAGGTTCTCCCAATATGAGATGAATTTCGCGCGGTACTCGTTACTCAACGGCCGCTCTGAATTCCAGGGGAGTTGTACCACGTAGCTGTTACCGTGTGCCGCTTTATCTAGCCAACGCTCGATGTGCACATTCACCTCCGGACTGATATCAAGTGTATACACCTCCACCATGGTGGACTTGGCGAGCCCGAGCTTGATAAGTGAATCCAAGACTGCAAAAGGCTGAATCGTTTGTGGCGGATAGAAATCGTTACCCGCCTCTTTGTTTGCGAAGTCCAGCCCCGGCCCGATAATGGCAACACGCTGCACACTGCCAGGCTTGAGTAAGCCCTTTTCCATCATGCCGCGCATGGTCCGGTCAATCAGGTAATCAGGCCACAGGTTCGTATCGAGAGAGATGCCACGATCCTGGAACAGCTGGAACCTTCTCTCATCTTTGGTCTGCGCCCGATACCGGAGAAAGTCATCTCGGATTCGGGCCAGATTCGTGAGGAGATATGTTTTCACCTTCGCGCGTGCTCGCGGGGTCTCCAGCGAAAATCCCTCCTTTTCGAGAAAGGCGCGCATGTCTGCCAGGCCTTCGGGAGGGTCGGGCAACGTAAGTGCGCGGATCAGATCATTGGCCCGATTCTCGGCGAAGGAGTTGACCAGGGAACTGTTGCCGTAATGGACCAAGTATTCGTCATCAATTCGGTATTCTTTGGTGAAAGTGACACCGAAACGCAGCAAATTGGTGAGGGTATCTTCGGTGCCACGATCGAGGCGGTTACGAATTTCGCGATCTTGACGCTCGACCCACGCGGACCACTTTGCGCCATCCAGAGCCTCAACGCTGCCAAGATCGCGCGGCAACGAGTTGCTCATAGCATTCAATATCTCTCGTGCGGAGTTGAGTGAAATGAACCTGGTTCTCGGTTTTGCCTGGCCGAAAGACGACACGCAAAACGCGACGAGGAACGCTAGTGTGAGCTGGCTTCGAATTCTTGCCATGTTGCGCTCCTCAGAAATATCTAACCAGGTCCAGTTTGAACAGTAGAGAAAACAGTCTCCGGACCCCCGTGTTCCCAGTCACTGCTTGATGTGATTTCCATCACATCGGGTTGGAACATCGGTGCCGTTACATGGAGTAGGTACTTAGTAGACCCGTGCGGAACGGTTTGGTCCGACTGCAAGGAAGGAAATGACTGAAACAGCCTCAGGTTGGAATACGCGACAGGTGTATGTCAGCGCGGCAATTTGCCTGGCATTGGGCGTAACGCTTGGATATCTTTTTCACGAATCCGGATTGCCTTCGCCTGCGGCGTCAGCTCCGCAGTCGCAGGCTATGCCGAACACCAGCGCAGCCCCCACCCTGGAACAAATGAAGCGGACGGCCGACAAACAGGCGGCGCCGCTCCTCGCCAAGTTGCAGACCGATCCCAAGAACGCCGGTCTGCTGGTCCAGATCGGCAGAATCTACGAGTCGACCCATCAATTCACGGATGCCGCCGATTACTATAACAAGTCCTTAGCACTGGATCCAAAGAACGTCATGATCCGCAACGAAATGGCCTCATGCCTGTACTACACAGGCGACGTGGATGGAGCGCTCAAGCAACTTGAGCAGTCTCTAAAAGATGATCCAAGGAATGCCAATTCCTTGTTCAATCTAGGCATGATTCGTTGGCAAGGGAAGAAAGATGCCGAGGGTGCAGTGATGGCATGGAAGCTGTTACTGAAGTTGAATCCCAATCTTGAGGATCAGAAAAAAGACCAGGTAGAGAGGTTGATCACCGATGCTAGCCAGAATGGCGGCTTACCGGGAGCCAGGAATAAGTTTAAGGAGTAACGGAAAATGTCTCACAAAAATAAATCGGCTGCATCTACTTGGACCAACGGCCAAGCATACACTCTGATCATAATCTGCTTGTTAGCGGGTATTGCAGGTGGATGGTTTCTGCGAGGTTCCCAATCCGCTGCAGTCGTAGGGACAGCCCAGGCGACCAGTTCTGCGCAGGACGCTCAAAGTATCGGGACGGGTGAGCAGGCATCGCCACAACAAATGAAGATAATGGCGGACGCGCAGGCCGCCCCTTTGCTGGTGCAGCTGAAATCAGACCCCGTCAACGCTGATTTGCTGGCGAGAATCGGCAATATCTACTACGACACGCAGCAATATCCAAATGCAATAGACTACTACAGACAATCCTTGAATGTGAGACCCGAGGATGCGGGCGTAAGGACCGATTTTGCGACCGCCATTTGGTACACGGGCGATGCGGATACGGCTATTGCAGAGTTCAACAAGGCCCTCGCTTATGAGCCCAACAAAAGCAATACGCTATTCAACCTAGGCGTAGTGAAGTGGCAAGGCAAAATGGACATCAATGGAGCAGTTGCAGCCTGGCAGAAACTCTTGGAAACAAATCCGAACTACGAGAATAAAGAGAAAGTGTTGGATCTGATAGCCCAAGCAAAAAAACATTCGACCCTAAAGCCTCAAACAGCGCCCAAACAATAGTGCTGTAACGGACGACCCGTCGCGTCATTTCGTATGAAGAGAGGCCGCGCGTCTTCTTCCAGACACCGCCGACCTTTGGTTGCAGATTGCTTGGCTCTACTATCGTGAAGGCCGCACATAGGGTGCCAGTAGGATTCGTCTACAAGTTCTTGTACGCTCCACCAGGAAACAGCTTTTCATGGCGGGCGAACTCACTACACATTTCGGGATGCTCGCGCGACCAACATCGACTCACATCTATCGCGCTAGCTTCATTTGCTTCGGATTCGCCCGGTAGCAGGAGTTCCCACCAAGTTATGGGCATGGCCATGACAGGTCAGACTGCAAGAATTCGTAGCTCTTTGATAGGAGATCGGGATCGTGCCGTTCGGGGCGACCACGTTTACGTCGAAGTTCACCATCCGCTCTCCTGAAACCGTGGCCATTTGCCCTCCCATCCCGTGGGCTGTGTGGCATACCGAGCAGGAGAATCCGTCCTGCTTAACATGCCGTGCGTGTTCGCTGAAACTGCTGTTATTCAGGATGAGCGTGAGATCGTGGCACTTGGCACACAAAGCATAGGGACTGCCGCTTGCGCCGCCCTCGGCGCTTAAACTTGGATTTGGCAACGGGTTCGTGATGAAAGCGCCGGGAACCAGTGCTTGACTGAACTCGTATCGACGCTCCAAGATGTGTACAAACCTTGAGCCGTGCGGCCCATTCGGTCCGTTCCCGCCAAACTCGCGATTGTCGTCACTATTGTGGCAGTCCGTGCACAGGATGCGGCTGCCCATGCTGCGCCCCTGCGTCCTGCCATCAAGGTTCAGCATGCTAGGACGGAGGCTGGGCTGCGGAAATGGGCTTGTACGATCACGCATCACGGGATGACGCGAGATCGCAGTCGTGCCGAATTGCGGAATAACATTCAGAGGATCGCCCCCTGAAGCCAACCGTACGGGCAAATAGCCAAAATTGGTCCTCGCTTGCTTACCTGTGCTGTTCCCATGGCAGCGCAAACAATTTTCATATTGGTTGACTGCTGGGCTGAGCACGGTCACACTGTCGGTTGCACTAATACCAACAACACGGCCCTGAGAAGGACGTAGAATGGGCGCAGCGGGGAAGGCCACGACCTGCTTGGACGAGTGCGGATTATGGCAGTCGACGCATGTGGCGTGTCGGTTGCGATTCAGCACGGCACTTTCGTTGGGAAAATGCGCATTGTCGCCCTCAGCTGCCGTGATGGAATGTGCGATCTTCGGCAATGTCATCTCGGCGTAAATATTCGGGGCAGCGGGGGATACATTTGACGAGTTATTATGGCAGCTGATGCACGCAAGGTCGCTCGGCCCCAGAAGCAACGCATCTCCCCCTTGACCGTTATGCGGCGCGTGGCAGGACGAACAGCCATTCCTTGCGACTGTGCCGTAAGGCCCCAAAGACATCTGTTTTGCATTGACTGAAACTGCAGAGCTGATTTCAACGGGTGCCCTTGCCACCTTGTTGGTTGCGGTGGCATGGATGCTGGTGGACCATCCTGCAAGCGGGTTCGCCCTATTCGTCGTTGAGCTGCTGGTCGATCGCGCTTCTACCATCTTCAGTGTCGCTTCCCCGTCCCATCCGCCCATAGATGACTCACGCGAAGACGATTGTACGGACTGTTCAGGCTGTACACCAACCCTCAGCAGGTTCCGGTAGTTCGCACGGTTCGCGATCAATTCGGAGGAGTCAGCTGCGGCAAGCGTGACATGGCTTGACTCTGCTACGTTTGTAAGACCCATGCCCGATCCTGAGGGAGTCTGAGTGTTGTGGCAGGCAAGACAGAGGGTGCTATTTGCATTGTTTATTGCGAGGAAATTCGAATTGTTTGGGTCGATGTTCTGCACGTGCGGATTATGGCAACTGCCGCACTCGACGTTACCGTTGATGAGCCGAACCGCGCCAGTCTGATCGGCCGTGGAGGGCGGGATGGCGGTCAATGAGGGAACGAGGTCAGTAGCTGGCTTTAGCGGAAGATAAAAACTGAATGGATGTATACCCGAAAGGTTTGTTCCAAATACGTCCGAGGAGTTCATCTTCCCGCTCATCGGAATTCGGCCATAAGCGACGAGGGCTCCCGGCGAGCCAGCCACCGTTCCATCATGGCAACTGAGACAGAGGGTGCTGTCCGTACCCAGAGGCGGGGAAGGGTTGTTCTGGTTGACCATTGTCGTACTGCTGTACACCGTGTACGAGGGCACGCTCGAAAGCTGTGTGTTCCACAGTGGCATTTGAGCGAGCCCGGGCTTGCCATTCAAGCCGGAGTGCGGAGCATGGCAGTAGAAGCAGGAACCAGACAAACCGCCTTTAATCGGCGACGTACCGGCAGGTGACAGGTCATGCGAGCCTATGACGTCTTGCGCCAGCATGGTGCCGGCAGTCAACATTATGATTACGCCTACTAAGTGTTTGGCCCTCAATGCGCAACTCCTTCGGCCTGCTTACCCAGCCCGAAGTAACGGAAAACCTGAACCCGACGATTGTACGAATCAACCACAAACACGCGATCATTTCGATCGATAAACAAGCCGGCGGCCAACTGAAATTGTCCCAGCCCTGTGCCCTTCCCCCCGAAGTAGTACAGCAGTCGTCCTTGGCGGTCAAAAACCTGGACAAGGCCGCTCAGCCCTTCAACCATGTAGAGATGCCCCTCGGAATCGAGACCGATTCCCTTCGGGCGAAACATCTGGCCCAGCCCCTCCCCTATTTGCCCGATTGCGTACTTGAAGCCTCCGGAACGATCCAAGACTTGGACACGGAAGTTCATGGCGTCCACAACCATCAAGTCTTCGCCGTCCAGCCGCAGCTCGGCTGGATAATTGAATTCTCCGTCGCCCGTGCCGGTCTTGCCGATCTTCTGCAGAACGCTTCCCTGCATATCGAGCATAAAAATCTGATTGCGCAAGGTGTCCGTCACGTAAATCCGCTGGGCCTGGGAATCGACCGCAATTCCGGTGGGCCGCTTAAAATATCCTTCCCCACCTTTCAGACTGCCGATAACCCGCTCAAAGTTTCCGTTGGCATCGAAGACAAAGATTTTGCCCACCTCCGAATCCGTTACATAAATATTGTCCTGCGCATCCACGGTCACGCATTGCGGGGACGTCATGGCCTCCTTACTTTTGTCTTTTCGCGTGATGAACTTGTACTTCTGCTCGTTGAAATCAAAGATGTGCACTCCGCCAGCCCCCGGATCAGTGACAATTATGCGTTGCCGCGAATCTGTCACCACGCTGAAGGGCCGGACCATGAAATGAAAATCCGGCTCACCCGCTACTACATCCAGCACCGTCCTCCAGAAGCCACGCTTGAGCCTTACTTCCCTCTCCGTGCTGAAGCTCCGCTCGTAAACAAGCTTCCGGCCACCCTCCAACAGCAGCACCGGCACAGTTACCGCGTGTTCCTTACTCTCCTTTGCAAATGTGGGGGAAGAGAGAAGCAACGGCAGGAGCAGCCCGGTTACCAGCAAACCGTGGATCCATTTCTTCTTGTTCCGCATTGCTGGCCTCAGAAGAACTTGAACCATCGGGATATTCCGGCGTAGTAACTCGTGAGCGCGGTTGGAGGCAGGCCGCTCGCGCTGAATCCTTGCAGCAGCCTGCTATAGCCCGCGACGAAATTCAACTTGCGGAACTTATACAGCAAGTAGCCGTTGACTTGCTCGGTCCTGTTGTTCGAGAAGAGCACCCCGCTTGCGGCCCCATTTGCCGTATTATACTGGGCTTTGACGAACGAGCCATTCAGGGTGAATCCCCGAACTGGCGTGCCTCCTAGCCCGACCGAGTACGAGGTGCCTCCGAACGTAACCGCAGTCGGTAGCAATTGAGGTGGAACTCCCGGCGGCACCACGGCGATGCCCGTACTCGTCAACAGACCACTGCCGCTGGATTTGGAATACCCGCCACTTACACCCACCCAGCGTGAGGCCAGTCCTGTCGTATAACTTTGTGTGAGGCTGGAAGGACTGTTCTGCTGGGTAATGAGGGTGCTCGATCCGCTCGCCGATCCCGTCCAGATCAGCTTGCCTACTGGACGGGTCACAGAAAGCGAATAGCTATATCCCGAACTCGTATAGGCGAGGAGGATGGTCTGCACGTTCTCTGAATAACCGAACGAACCGCCCACGTTCCACCTGCCGATGGTGCGGATATAGGTGGCGAGGGTAATAAAGCCCAGCATGGACTCGCCTGTGTCTGACAAGGTACTGCGCGTCACAGTTGCGCTGCTGCTGAATCGCCCCCCCAGCAAGTCATGCCCATAGCCTACAAAACCGCTGTAGGCGGTTGAAGTATACGACGTTCCCAGAAACAGTTGCTGTTCGTGCGAGATGCCTCCTCCCACGTACATACCGGAGAAAAGTGAGTACTGCGCCTGTCCGAACAACTCCCAGGAATGCGATGCCCCTGCGGGGATGGACACTGGAACCACTACGCCGGATGTGTTTACGGCCTGAAACAGGGAACCGGCAATATTATCATTATAATTGCCGCTGATTTGCGTACTGAGTTTATCCGTCGGCTTTAGACTCAGCCCTCCGGAAACGATGTCCGCCGTTTGCGAACTTTTGATGCCAAAGGAATCGTAGTCCGAGCTTTCTCTCGTAAAGTTGGCCCAGGTGCTCCCCTGTAAAGCAACGGCCCGCAACACACCGAAGTTAAAAGTGGTTGTATCGGAAGTGGCGGTTTCGATTGGCAGCCCCCCTTCAATCTCTGGGATTTGCGCACTTGCGTTGGAATGGTGGATCCCGCCGTTGAGTTGGAATCCGTCCAGCTTGTAATTAGCAGTAGCAAAAAGCGAATGAAAATCACTCTGAGTACTGGTTGGGATTCCGTAAAGCGACGTGTCGCTGCTACTTTGCTGGTAGCCCATTGTAAGGGCCGGAAGACTCGGGAGATTGACGGACCAACCGACTCCTAATGTCTGAGTATTTCCGTTGGTTTTGAAGTTCACCAACCCTGGAAGTTGGTAGTTCGATTGGGCGTTGTACACGTCCGAATAGCTAACGTATCCGGGGAATTTGCTGCCGGCAAAAATATTTGTCGCGGCCATCACACCCGAGCTGTCCATTATCGCGCTATAGGCGGAGCTGTCACGCGATTGATTGTAAAAGGGCGATACGGTGAATGATAGAAATTGAGGACTGTAGTACGACCCGTTCAAATTCCCTATTCCCCCAAAGCCAATACCGTGGTCGGAAGGACCTTCGTTCCCGTAGCCTCCCGCGTAGGAGCTGGTAATGCTTCCATCCAGATTGAGCAGTACGTTGTCACCCACTTGCACCTGGCACAGCAAGCGAGGACCGCAGCACAACAGCCCTGCCACCACCACGCACACCAACCAAAGATGAAATCTGTGGTGCCCCATATATTTCCGCCTAAAGCTCTTCAACCTTTGCGTTTTTCCTGAGCCTGGCGTCCAGCTCCTGTTGCAGCTTTTCCTTTTTCTTCGACTGCATTTGCAGCCGCAAGTCGTTGTAAATTTCGTCGAATTTTTGCATGCGCGCCGGATCGTGGCTGTTGAGCCGGATGATGGTGTAAGCGTTCTCCACCAAGATCAGCCCGCTGATTTGCCCCGGCTGCATCGTGGAGGCTACTTTCACGATCTCCGGTGGCAACTCGGCTGCGCTCTTATTCTTGTGGTCTCCCATCATCACCCGGTAGTCATCTTCGGAAATCTTCTCCGCCAGCATCCCGAACTCTTCATAGTTCTTGGTGGCTTGCGCCTGCCGCAAGGTGTCTTCGGCGCGGGCCTTCATCTGCTTCAACTCCTCCGCGGTCGGCGGCGGTGGGTTGGGATTCTGCCGGCTTGGCCGAATTGGCGGCATGATGGTGATCGTTTGCAGCGCATACATCTCGGGCAGCTTGAAACGCTCCGGATAATTCCGGTAGAAGGCCCTGGCCTCGGCCAGCGTTACATGGGACTTGTCGGTAACCTCCGCTTTCAGCAGGTCCTCAATCAATAGCGAGCGCTTGATTTTCGTCCGCAGCACCTGCGGGGAGCCCTTGTCCTCAACCTGCAAGAATTCTTGGTACTGCTGCTCGGTTTCGAATTGCTCGCGGAACTGTTTCTCCGCTTTGGTCAGTCGCTCTGGCGCGATGGTCATCTCTCGCCGCAGAGCTTCCTGGTACACCAGTTCCTCGAACTCAATCATCTTCATGGCACCCCGGCGGATGTCCGCCTCCATCGCTTTGGGGAATCCGTTGTGCTGCTTGGCGTAGGGGAAGATAGCGTACATCTCGAACAGCAAATCACGGTCCGTCAGTATCGTGCCGTTGACCCGTGCTACCGGCCTCGACTGCACAACGTGTGATGGCAGTGCGCCCAGCTCTTGGCCGTGTACCGCTAGCGTAGCGGCCACCAAGAAAGCGATGATGGCGATCTTGCACTTCATAATTCCTCTTGTCCTCCGTCCCCACTCCGGCGACGAATAACAGCGGTTTCTAACAAGAGGGGAGGACATCCGTCCTCCCCCGGTAAAGAACTACGAGGTCGGCACGATCTGGCCGTGCGCTTCGTTGGATTCGCCGCCATGGCAACCGCGGCAGAACTGCGCTGCGCTGTTGCTCGTGGCGCTGTTACCTGGATCGTACCAGCCGCGCACAAAGAAATGCGTTGGTTTGATCACAGCCGGTCCGGCAGCAGCGGTATTGAAATAGAGCATGTCGTGCTGATCGTGGCACGTGGTGCACTTGAGCCATGAATTGCTCGTTAGCGACCCCGCGAAACCGGGAGTCGTCCCCGGCACCAACACCAGGTTGGCAATTGGCCCATTGCCGGCAGTCACGTCATAGTAGTCGGCTATGAACTGTTTCCCTTCCGGCCCTGTGAAGCTGATCGAGCCGTTAGCGTTGATGGTGCAGTCCCAGTTGTACGGGCCGCCGCACCCGGGGTTCGCTAGCGGTCCCACCGGGTGGTCGTTTTCGTAATTTCCAGCGCCTGAGCCATCATTCCCAAGTAGGGTTGGGGGATTGAAGGTTGCGCCGGCGATGGTGACTGTTTCTACAGTCGTACCTTTCATCATGCCGACCTTCGCCAGATTGCCATCATGGCAGCTTAGGCAGGTAATGATGCCGAAATAGCCATCATCTGGAGACGCCGGATAGCCACCGGTGGCGTAATTGGGTAGCGTTACCGGATAACCTCCAGCGTTGCCAAACTTGAGGGTTACACCATAGAGCGGCGACATGTCTTCGCCCCACAGTGCCAAGTTGCCGCTGTTGGGAGAAGTCTTCCCGCCGTTGCCGGCAGCGCCGCTGTGTGGTGCATGGCAGCCCACACAACCACGACCGTAAATGTTGTGTGCGCCAAGAACGTCTAGCGTTGGTGAGCTGACCTGGGCAGCGGCGATTCCCACTGCTACCAGAGCCACCATCAGTACTAATAGGATTCGTTTCATTGGCAAACCTCCAGTTAATCTGTTTAATCTGTGTTGCAACACCTTAACTTAAGGGCCCTTGAGTACTCGCTTTCTTGCTCCGAGGTTGGCAAACCGACCAAGACTTGCTTCGGCTTGCGGCGCCGCGGAATCTTGTGCCTTTGGGTCTGGCCACCTCGCTCTCTACGACGTCGAACCAGCTGCTTTCGGCGTCTTCTGCTCGGCCTCACGGCGCGCCTTCTCGGCTGCGGCTTCGGCATCAGTCACATAGCGGAATATCTGCACGCGGCCGGGGAATTGCTCGCTGGTGATGATGCGGTTAGTAGCAGTGTCAAAGGCAATTCCGTACAAGGCATTGAACTGCCCGGGATAAAATCCCGGCCCGCCGAAATAAATCAATAGTTGGGCGTCTTTGTCGAAGACCTGCACCCGGCATTGGACCTCGTCAGCCACCCAGATGTGTCCGTCGCCATCGACGGCGATTCCCTTGGGACGAGCAAAATGCCCGGGGCCATCGCCAGACTTTCCGAATTGGCTCATGAAACCGCCGTCGGCATCAAAAATCTCGACTCGGTTGTTCAGCGTGTCAGTGACGTAAACGTTGCCGTCTTTGTCCACCGCCACGCCCGTAGGCAATGAGAAATCGCCCTCGCTCGTCAGCGTATGTTTCTTCCCCCCGGTCCCAATACGGCGAAGCAGCTTGTAGTTGTCGGCATCGAAAACCAGCACCTGGTCCTGCTGCGTGTCCACCACGTAAACGAAGCGGTTCTCCTTGTCCAGGGCGATGCCTGCTGGAGATACCAGGGACTCGGCACCGAAAGATGCCTCCGCTAGGTGTTCGGCGTTGAACACCAGCACGTGATGCAGCTTTGCATCGGCCACAAATAGCCGGTCGTTGTCGTCCATCGCCAACCCGGTGACCATAGGCAGGTGTGCGTCTTGGCCATTCTTGATGAGTTGCATATCGCCGGTTTCCGGCGAAAAAATGAAAATTGCTGCCACGCCTTGGTCCGCCACGTAGATATTCCCCTTGGAATCCGCGGCCACACCGTACGGGCGTATCAACTGGAACCCGATCTTCTTCTTCGCATCCTTGACTTGCTGGTCCGGTTGCGCGCCTGCCAGCCGGTCCATCCACGATTGCTTGGGCTTCTGCGTGGTTTGCAAACCCGCCCAGTCAATTTTCTGGCCGGTGAAAATGCTCAGAAACTTTATGCGCGTAATGGCCGGTGGGTTCGGCCAGATGATCTTGCTGATATCAAAGTAGACTTTCTTGGTTTTGTCTACGACGCCTGCCGTACTTGCCGCTTTCTTGTTTTTCTTCTGCGCGTGTGCCGGAGAGCCGCCCAGGACAAGGACAACCAGCACCGCCAAACCAATGAGGACCTTGCGCGACGGCATCCAATTTGAGCGATACATTTTCAATACTCCCCTCTTACCGCGGTGTCATGGTCCCTTCCGCGTGGCAGGTCTTACAGAAGGCCATGTTGGCCTCCTGATCTTTCACGAGTAGCGCGCTCTCCGCCGAAGCGTGCGGTTGGTGGCAGCTAAGACAAGTCAGCTCAGTCACCGCCTTTGTCTTCACGTTGATTGCTTTGGCTACAGGGTGTCCATCGATGGGGTGACCGGTGCCATACTTCAGGGGCAGCACCGGCACCTTCTTGAAATAATCCTGCGGCAGTTTTACCTTGCCGTCGAAAATGGTGATTAGAGGCTGGTTCT
This sequence comes from Terriglobales bacterium, assembly GCA_035624215.1. Classification (GTDB taxonomy): domain Bacteria; phylum Acidobacteriota; class Terriglobia; order Terriglobales; family Acidobacteriaceae; genus JAFAGX01. The sequence goes on along the minus strand of DASPRY010000191.1, from coordinate 22,247 downwards.
GCAACGGCTTAGGTTCGGGTGCGTCTGGTCCATGGCATTCCAGGCAAAGCGGGTTAATTTCTTTTACTCGCAGTAAATGGGCGTTTTCCCCGCCGTGTGGCTCATGGCAGATGGCGCAGCCTTGTTGAAAAGCCGGCTGGTGCAGGTGTGCCTTCTTAAACTCCTCCGCTTGTTCGCTATGGCAGCCGAGGCAGACCAAAACGGCATCCGGCTTAGGGAATCCGGGCGAACGGCCAGCATGTGGATCGTGGCAATCGGTGCAATCGCCCGCTGCGCCCGGATGCTGGACCTGCGCCTTGGCGATCTGATCGGCCTTGTCAGAGTGGCAGGTGACGCACAAATCTTTGGCGTTAGCCTGGGTCAGGACAACTTTGCTTTCCTTGGCGGGCTGATGGCAGATGTCGCACTGCTTCGACGCGAAAGGATCGTGCAGGAACGCCTGCATCAGCTTGGGGAATCTCGACTGGTGCGGATCGTGACAGGTAAGGCAATCGGCGGCCACGAAGGGCTGTCCCTGGTGGGCTTTGAGTAAGCCGGCGTCCTTGGGATCGTGACAATCGGTACAAAGCGTAGGGGCGTCCTTGACCAGGTGAAAATCAAATTCGCGCTTGCCCCGTTCGCCGGTTTTGTGCACGGCGTGGCAGGTCTCGCAGCCCACATCGAGCGCGGCGTGACGGCTGCCGGTTTGAGGGACATCCAATCCCTGTGTGTGGCAGGTGAGGCACAAGTTGTCCTTCTTGTCGCCCGAAGTCACCTTTAGTAACTGGTTCTTGTTGTCGGAAGTATGCGGATCGTGGCAGGTCAGGCAATCACGCACCGCGGGTGGGTGGACGCGCCCCTTGATCTGCGCGGCATCTTTGTCGCCGTGGCAGGTGAGGCAGAGCTTGTAAGGCGTGGCTGTGATCAGCTTTACATGCGTGACGTCGCGGTTGACACGAATCTCGTGACAACTCATGCAGCCCATCGACATCGCCGAATGCACGGATTTGCCCTTAGTCTTATCTTCGTGACAGGCGATGCAAGTAGAGGGATCGGCTTTCGGGTCCAGTGGCACTGGGTGCTTAGCGGCGAAAGTGTTCGCGGCGGTAAGGACTAGGAAACTGCATGTCAGAGTCCACTTTGCGCCGGTTCTGCTGAAACTCGAATTGGCACGGCCCAAATCCACTGCTGCCACTACCTCCCGAGGTGGTAATGCACGAAGTTGACCCTTGCCGCGGATGTTGTTGAATTCTTTAACGTCCCTCGTAAGTATATGAATCGAAATGCCTTCTTGGTAGCAATTCGCGCTGTTGAAGATCGCCGCAGCGGCGGATTTCATCAGATTGGGGCTTCTCACGCAGATGTATTGGTGAAATGACGCAAGTATTTTCAAAGCCTCTGCGGTATATTTCAGCAACCCCAGTTTAGAATCTGCTCGCACCATCGACCTCAGCAAACATTCGATACCCCCCTCTTGACCGCGACCATGATCCACCTCACATCGAGTTGTGATCTTCATCACACAAGCTGTGCCGGACCGCCCCCTAGAGTGGACACATGGGGTCGAGGTATGAGGTTGGGTCTCAGCGCTGCGCGAAATGGCTCCGTGTCCCTGTGCTGTCTGGGTCAAATTGCCCAAGAATCTGTATCGATCTCGGTATTACGCAACGAGCTATTTATAGAAATTCAACAACTTCCCCAAGGCGCGTTCGCGTGGCGGAAAACGTGCAAGGGCGGATTCGCGAGGAAGGGGAAATTTATGGCTGCATCAATGATTCGGCGACTTTGGCAGACATTCGGTGCAATTAAAACTGGGGTCATTCTGCTGATTGTGACGGTGATCATCTCGGCCGCTGGCACGCTCATCCTGCAGCGCCCGGCGACGGATCCAGATGAGATGCAGCGTGCTTATTCGCCGCAAATGCTGCGCCTACTGGATGGTCTGGGATTGACCGACGTCTTCCATGCATGGTGGTTTGTGCTGTTGCTTGCCTTGGTCAGTCTCTCCATTATTGCGGCTTCCATCCAGCGGTTCCCGAATTCATGGCGTTTCTATTCGCGTCCCTATAAAAGTCCTGATGAGACTTTCCGCAAAGTTCTGCCCCACCAAGCGCAGATTGCAATTCCAGACGAGGAGACCGCGCTGGTGGCGGCCGAACGTGTATTTCAGAAGGGGGGGTTCAAGCCGGAGCGCATCGTGCGCGAAAACAATTTCTCCTTATTTGGAGAACGCAACCGGATTTCGGAAATGTCAGTTTACATCGTGCATGCCAGCCTGCTGCTGATTTTTCTCGGCGGCATCGTCGATGCGCTGTACGGCTGGCGCGGTTTCATTTCCCTAAGCCGCGGCCAGCAAACGAGCCAGGTACAACAGAACGGCGTCACTCGTACCTTGCCGTTTGTGATTCGCTGTGATGGGGCTGGCCAGGAAAATTATGCTGACGGAACTCCCAAACGATGGTGGTCCAAGCTCGCCGTGATTGAAGATGGAAGGGAAATTCAAGCCAAGGAAATTGTGGTTAACGACCCACTCATTTACCAAGGCGTTCGTGTTTATCAGGCAAGTTATGGGCCAACCGGAAAAATCGACAAGTTGGTTCTCAATGCTACTCCCGCAAACGGGCAGGGCGAGGCTCGAGTGATCGCTCTCGGCCTGGGTGAAACATTGCCGCTTGACCAGGAGACAACGGTGCGCCTGGCCGAGTTCATCCCTGATTTTGTCGTGCAGGATGGTCAGATCTACGCACGTTCCAACAATCTGGAAAATCCCGCAGCGCACCTGGTGGTTGAATCCGGAAAGACAGCGAAGCCAATCAATGTCTGGCTGCCACCGATTCCCGGCTTCGAACATAACGCGTCCTCACCCTACAGGTTTGAAGGAAAAGATGTTCAGATGGCCTATTACACCGGCCTCGAGGTTTCACATGAGCCGGGACAATGGTCGGTTTGGGCGGGCGTGATGGTCATGGGCTTCGGTTTGGTTTTCGTCTTCTACATTGTTCACACCCGCATTTGGGCAGTGCTTTTAAAAGACGGATCAGGCCGCGTGACACTTTGGTTGGGCGGCGCTGCGAACCGCAACAAAGACGTTTTTGAACAAAAGTTTCGAAAGCTGGTAAAGGAAATCGAGGCAGAGATCAAGAGTAAAGCGGTGGCCGACGCTGCAGAGCATGCCACCTCACTTGCGGGCTAGCGAGCTCGGACATAGGGGGACCTTTATGGCACGTGCAACAGCTGAACAGCAACCAAAAGCCGCAGGAACGACGCTGCTGGTCATGGTGGGATTGGGAATCGCCTTCCTGCTGTTCATGGCATTTCTGAATGTAGTCAAGGGCGGCAACTTGCTCAGTGAGTCCAATCTTCTCTATGCCGCGCTGATTTTCTATGCCGGCGCGGGAACTCTGTATCTGGGATTTGGCGTGACCGGCATACCCTCCTATATCCGCTTTGCCTCGCTGGCAACCTGGGCAGGTTTGCTGGCAAATACCGGGGCGGTGGCACATCGCTGGTATGAGGCTGGCCATCCTCCCTTCGCCAGCATTTATGAGATGCTTCTTAGTTTTGTTTGGACGTTGGCCGTGTTGACGCTCATAGCCGAGAAAAAGTACGGGGTGAAGGTCATAGGTACTGTGACCATGCCAGTGGCCATCGTCGGCGTTGTCCTGATGCAACTGTTGCGTACCGAGGTGCACCCGCTGGTTCCTGCTCTGCAGTCTACCTGGCTGCACGTGCACGTCACGTTGGCCATGCTGGCGTATGCCGCCTGTGCCCTGAGTTTTGCACTCGCGATGATGTTTCTCATCCAGGACAAAGTAAAGACCGAGACATTCCTGGTTGCAACCAGCCTTTTTGGCATCGCCACTTATGCTGGCGTGCTCACGCGCTTCGAGAAGTGGGGAGGCCTAAATGTCGTGGCATGGAATCCCCAGGACAAATCTGAGGTGTTCATTTCCAAGGGCGTGCGTTTGTTCGTCGTGATCCCTGACCTCGGCTGGGTGATGTTGATCGTGCTGGCAGCAGTAGCCGCGCCGCTGGTGCTCTACTTCATCTCGCGCAAAACCGAGAATCAGGGACTCCTGGACATGGCAAATCGTGCGGTATTCGTGAGCATTCTGCTGCAGGCCATGGCGCTGTCGTTCTTTCTGCTGCGTGCGCGCAATGGACAATACGCTTCGCTCGATGCCGATGGCTTGTTTCCGACCAGTTTGGCTGCCAGCCCTTTCATCCTTTCCGGCTTGGTAGGCGGAATCTTTGTTTCGTTGCTCTACCTGCTGCTGCTCTGGCGCCGCAGCGACTTGGAGCGCATGCTTCCCAGCGCGGAGGAACTTGACCGCATCACTTACCGCACCATCGCCATCGCATTTCCTCTGCTTACGTTGATGATTGCGGCCGGTGCGTACTGGGCAAACCGCACCTGGGGCTCTTATTGGAGCTGGGACCCCAAAGAAACCTGGGCGGCGATCACCTGGTTGGTGTATGCCGGCTATCTGCACATGCGAATTACGCGCGGCTGGCGCGGGCGTCGCGCAGCCTATTTCGCGATTCTCGGATTCGCTGTGGTCATGTTCACCTTCTTCGGTGTCACCTATCTTCTGCCGGGATTACACGCGTATGCCTGAGAGTCAAGCTGCTTCATTCCGTGAACCGGCAGCGAACCGAGAAGGTCTTGCCGTGTCTGCTGTGCCCGCTTCTGCCAGCAACCCTCAGCAATCGGCAATGGAAGCGATTGTGGAACAGGCAGGAGGGTTTGGCCTCAACTGGCAGATCAAGGCGGTTCTGCCGATCGTGTTTGTCCTCATCAACGGAATGTTGCTGTTCACCTTGGCGACGCTTTCCTGGCAGAATCCGCAGCGCCATATGGTACTGGTGGTAGCGGGCGCGGGCGCCATTGTTATCTGCGCCGCTTTAGTGGTGGTCCTCACTTACGTAATTCAGCGGCCCCTCATCGAGCTGCAGGAGAAGATTGGCCGGGTCGGGCACGGAGACCTGAACGTCACAGTTGGCTTTGCCAAACGCGCGGACGAAATCGGAGATCTGGGACGCAATTTTAACCGCATGGTGAGGCAACTTCGCGAGAGCCGCGAGGAAATCGAAACCCTGCATCGTACCCAGATGTCGCGTGCCGAGCACCTGGCAACTCTGGGTGAGATAGCGGCTGGTTTGGCGCACGAGATTCGCAATCCCCTGGCGGGAATCGCGGGCGTGATCGATGTTGCTGCGCGAGACCTGCCGGGAAGCAGCCCGGCGCGCGCGGTCATTCAAGACGTCCGCCAGGAAATCTCGCAAATCAATCACATCGTCGGCGATCTGCTGCAGACAGCGCGCCCACACCCTCCTGCCATCCGGCGCAGCGATTTGAATGTCACAGCGGAGCATTCCGTTATGCTCGCGCGACAGCAGGCGCTCTCCAAGCCCATTGAAATCGTACTGCAAAAGAATCCGGACTTGCCAGGGGTGGAGCACGACAGCGATCAGATCCACCAGGTTTTGCTGAACCTGCTCCTCAATTCCATTCAGGCGATCGATGGCCCGGGCCGAATCATCGTAGAACTCGAACGCCACGAAGATCAGGTGGCGATTTCCGTTTCCGATACAGGCCGAGGAATCAGCGCCACCGATTTGCCCAACATCTTCCGCCCGTTTTACACCACCAAAGGCAACGGGACCGGATTGGGGCTCTCGCTTGCGCGCCGCATCGTTGAAGAGCACCAGGGCAGAATTGAGGTCGCGAGCTCAGTTGGAAAGGGAACTAAATTTACCGTGCTGCTGCCGATCGAAAAGAGAAAGGTAGTGGCAGTCAGCGCTTAGCTTCCTGGTTTGAAAGCGGTCATGAACGGCTACACAATTCTCCATAATGGGAAGCGGTCGATCATCGCGTTGATCCACTCCAAGGCGCATCATCGGAGCTTGAGAAGCAACATCACAACGGTGAGCAGGATCATCAGAAGCGTCCCGATCGTGTAGAAATGAGACTGCAGCCAGCCCCGCCTGTGCTCCCGCGCCAACTGAGAAAGAAAAGCCGGCGTCGCTCCGCTCGCGTCCGGCTGGGTTCTGGCTTCTTCGCAATCCAGGCAGAGTTGTCTTCCATCGGAGACGGGAAATCCGCAGCTTTCACAGTGGCGGACTTTGGAAACGTCATCCACTGAGGCTTTCGCGGGAGCATTGTCGGCGACCGGAGGTGAAATGACATCCACGGCTAGTTCAAGTTCTTGCGTGCCTGCGATCTCACTAAGAGCGCGCTCCGTTGCATCGGCGCTCTCAATCGCAGTGAGAACCATCTCGGACAGGTGCTCCAGAGTTTCGCCATCGTGGTCATTGAAAGCATCAGTCCGGTTGGCCAGCAGCTCCAACATACCGACCGCTTCCGAATCTCGCATCAGGGGCATGATCATAAGCGCTTTGATGCCGAGTTCCCGGTAGCTTGCGCCGTCAGCGCGGGTGGCGTTGCGCGTGTTGTTGCAACAGATGATTTGCTGGTTGTTGATGCTTTGATTCAGTACGGTCAAATCGGTTCGCAAGGGCAATCCCAGCCGGGTCGCCATCGGCCCTGCGCTGGCCCGGCAAAGCCATTTGGGACCCTTCCTAACCGCAATGGTTGCAGCCGATGCTGCGGTTAGATATTGCATCCGGTCGGCGAGCAACTCCAGGCTGGCCCGGAGATCGCGTTCAGCCGTTGCCATAAGGGAGCTGTCAGTTTCTTTTAAGTTCAACGCGACTGGAGGAAGTGCGCCGGAAAGGCCCGCATCCACAGCCGTTGGCGTCAGCTCAGCATCATGGTGGACGGATGAAGTATCGGTGGATTGTGCGTCCATGGGAAATCTTCGCTAAACGAAATCTTATCGCGGAGTTCCGCCGGAGAGATGGGGGCACGAGCCGCCAAAGGTCCTAGCTCCAAAGTTTGGCTTGCGGGGCTGTCGATGCAATCGAAACTCGCAACTCAACACTCGAGTTTCAATACCTTAGTGCTTCTTCGGCGGCAGGTACTTCTTCTCGATCGAAGCCACGACAACATAATTGGGATCGACCATTTCATTGAGGTGAATTTTGGCGACTTTGGACAAGAGTTCATAGGCGTCAAACTCTGACAGCCCGTAGTCCTGATGGATCCACGCAACCAGTTCAGTAAAGGCAATGCGCAGGCAGTCGTCCAGCGGACGGTATGCGCCCACAGTCATGATGGCACTGTCGTTCTCAAACCTGGGCCAGTCGATTTTCTGGCCCTTGATGACATTGACCTGGACCTTGGCACGAAGCGGAACTTCGATGGCGGTTCCGGCGACTTCGCCATCTCCCATGGCCGCGTGCCCATCGCCCATATAGAGCAACGCTCCTTCAACATTCACTGGGAAATACACGGTGTTGCCGGCACTGGCTTCCGGCGAATCCATATTGCCCCCAAATTCGGCCGGCACAGTCGAGCTGCGGGCTTCCCCTCCGGACGGGGCTACGCCAATACATCCGAAAAACGGATGTAGCGGAATTTTGGTCGTAAACTTCGAATCGAGCGCCTGAAACGTTGCCGTATTCGACGCGTGGTCGATGGGATAAAACCAGATTTTCTCCGGCAGCGGCGGCGCCAGCATGGGAGTGTAGTTCGTCGCATTGATGGCGCCAAATCCCGGCGCGAATGCGCCTACACCATGGTCGCTGTCCACATCCAGTTCGAGTATCCTCACCGCCAACGTGTCACCTGGCTCGGCACCGTCAATGAAAAACGGCCCGGTCAGCGGGTTATCACCTTTGCTCATGCTGAGCGTATCTCCGGGCTTCTGGACCGCATTGCCGAAGCAGTCGAGCGTGTTGGTATCGAGAATCTCGCCCGGTTTCAGATGCGCCACCGGCGGCACTGAGGCATAGACATATTTCACGTTGTTGATTGTGGCTTGATACTTCACCACGTTCTGTTGCGTATGAGCAGCTATACATGCGGACAAAATCACAGCCATCCCCACCCAGGTCTTGGAACTCATCGCTGTCCTCTGTAATTCCATCGCACAATCGTATATCACGGCCCTAATACCGGACGAATGCCAGCCAAAGCGACCCCGCCAACAGGGTCGAAATCGTAATCGGTAAGCCTACCCGGAAATAATCCCAGAATCCAATTTCAATCTCGGGACTGGCGCTTTCGACCACAATAATATTGGCCACGCTGCCTGTTATGGTCAGATTACCCGCCAGAGTGGACGCCATGGCCAAAGCCAGCCACGCTGTGCGCGGATTCGCAAAACCGGGTATCAATGACTTCAAAAGCATGACTGCGGGTACATTGCTGACAATGTTGCTAAGGACCGTAACCGTCAAGACGAACGAGGCCAGATGCTGCAGATTGAAATACTCGGCGACTTTAAGGAGCTTCGCGACAATGCCGGCGTTTTCCGCGCCCCCCACAATCAGAAATAATCCGATGAAAAATACGAGCAGGCCCCAGTCCACCTCGTCGTAGAGTTTTCTGGGTTCTATGGTTCTGGTGATCAGCAGTGCGGCCGCCCCAAGCGCGGCCATCATCGCCGGAGGTGCCCCGGCCAGAAATCCAATGACTACGACGGTCACTACAACCGCCGGCTTGCGCAGGCGCGAAAGATCCAAGAGCGGCAGAGGAATTTTCTCTTCCCTTCCCAGTGGCATTCCGGCCTTTCGCAGATAAGCCCAGTACAGCACCGCCCAATCCAGAAACAGACCCACGGCAGCAACTGGCCCCAGCTGGAAAAGAAATTGACGGTATTGAATCCCGGAGAACGAACCGATCAGCATATTCTGCGGATTGCCGGTAATGGTAGCTACGCTGCCGATGTTGGACGCGGTTGCGACCGCCAAAAGATAGGTCAGCGCCGGCAAGCGCATGCGTTTCGCAATACTCAGCACAAAAGGCACCATGACGAGGCAGACGATGTCATTGACAAAAAACGCGGAAAGAATTCCTGAAGTGAAGATGACCGCTGGCAGCAACTGCGCTGGATGCAAACGCTCTAGCACAACCTCGGCGTTCCACTCAAAGAAGCCGACCAGATGCAGATTGCCCACAATCAGCATCATGGAAAACAGCAGCACCAGAGTGGAAAAATCAATATAGCGCAGCGCGTCGCTCGGGTGAACTACGCGGCAGGCGATCATGGCCACCGCCCCGATAATCCCTGCAGCCGGACGATCGATTTTCAGACCCGGAAACTTGCCGATGGCAAAAACCAGGTAACTGGCGAGAAAAATCACATAGGCAGCAAGTTGTTGTGCATCAGAAATTACTGCCGGGGAAACTGAGTGCATGCCGTAAGCAGCATAGCAGCAGGCATGCCACCGCCAAAATTTGGTAGTGTCTTGTTAAGACATTACCCAAAATCTCCCGTCAGTTGACTCTCGTGCGCTCTCAGTCTGCAGCAAACTCTGGCACCTCTCGCAAATCAAGAGAACTTTCACGCCTAACCTCACTGACCTGCTTGCGTCGCGTAGTCACCAGGACAACTCCGGCAACGATGACCATGGTTGCCATAGCCATGCGGAGTCCTAAAGCTTCATGCGCCAGCGCCCATCCGAGGACAACCGCAATCACCGGATTGACATATGCATAGGTCGAAACCATCGATGGAGAGGCAACAGAAACCAGCCAGGTATAGACCGTGAACGCTACGATCGAGCCGAACGCGATCAGGTATGCCAGCGCGAACACGGAACGAAAAGTGATGTCTCGAAGCTGGACTCGGCCCGCTTCCCCGCCCGCCACGCCAGCAATGAGCAACAGCGCGCCGCCGCAGATCATTTGCATCGCTGCGGAGAGGACCTTGGAATCAGGCAGCTTTACCTGCCGCGTGTAGCTGGTTCCCACCACCCATAGCAGCGCGCTCGAAAGCACCGCAGCCGCCGCTAACCAGTTCAAGCGCTGATTCAGAGCATCAGGACCGATCAGCAAAGCCACGCCTCCGAAACCCATAAGTATCCCGGCCCAGGCTTTAGTTCCCAGCTTTGGTTCAGTGGCGTCCACTCGCGCCAGCAGTACTGTCCAGAGTGGCAGGGTGGCACACAAGAGCGCTGCCAATCCGGAAGGCACTTTCTGTTCCCCCCACGCGAGTACGCCGTGGCCGCCCAGGAAGAGAAATGCTCCCGCGATCAGGGCCCACCACCACTGCTTCAGTCGCGGCGCAGAGGCGCCTCGCGAGCGCGCCCAGGCGAAGACAAGCACGCCCGCAGTCAAATGCCGAATCCCCATCATCAGAAAGGGAGGGATGGTTTCAACCGCATAACGAATCCCGAGGTAGGTCGACCCCCAAATCAGGTAAATGGCAGCAAATCCCAGCACAAGCTGCGTCCGCGATGGAAGCCTTAAACCATGCGGGGCCGCGGGCGCGGGGCTGCCAACCTCGGTGACCTGACCGTTGCGAATCAGAGCGAGTATTTGAGCGGGCTGATCGATCAACATGGAAGTGTCTCACCGATAAAAGTTATTTATATGGTTAGAGATTAAATCGGTTAGTATAACTTGTCAAGTTAATTTTGCTGGTTATATATAATGGTGTAAGCTGGACACCGGAATGCCACAACTGAGCGAGAAATCGCCCTTCGAATTCACGGGAGGAAATCTCTGTCTGGACTTTGCCAACACCGTCGATAACCGCGCCAGCGAGCGGGCCACGGAATTGCTGACCGACTATTCGCAGCTGTTGCGCTGGAGTGAAGAATCGGGTGTCATCAGCGGGAGAACCGCTGACAAGTTAAGCGCTTTGGCTCGCGAGTCTCCCGGAAATGCGCAACTCGCGGTCCGCCATGCCATCCAAATGCGCGACGCCATCTACGACATCTTCTCCGCCGTGGCACAACGGAGCGGCATTCCGAGCAGAGCTCTGGCTGCCCTGAATCAAGCCGTCCGCAATGCCGCCGAGCATGCAGAGGTGGTCCACACCAACCGCCGTTTTGCCTGGGACTGGGTCCTGCCCGAGAGCCATCTGGAGGCCGTGCTGTGGCCGGTCGCGCGTACCGCCGCTGAACTACTGACCTCGGAAGAGTTGGCTAATGTTCGCCAGTGCGCATCCGACACCTGTGCGTGGCTCTTCTTGGATAAGACTAAGAATCATCGCCGCCGCTGGTGCGATATGAAGACTTGCGGCAACCGTGACAAAGCCCGCAGATATTATCAGCGGCAAAAGGCAAATGTGGCTTGACGCAGGAAATCCTTGTTCGCCTGGCGCCTGACTGGGGTTGTCACTGCCACTCGAAATGACCCAAGCCAACAGAATTCGAGTTGCAGTCTACCTTGCTGCCGTAGTTTATGTACTCGCACCGCTGTGGATTCTGATCACAGCCCGCAGCCCGGCAACTGACTCCGTTACCTTCTACTCATGCGTAGTTATCTTTTTGTGCTTCACCATGGTGGCCCGTTGGGACATCGTCGGATGCGGTTTGCGGTTTGGGTTCCTGCTCATACTACTGATGATCGCCTATAAACGCGGAGGATGGCTTCCGCCAGCCATTGTGCTTGCCCTTTTGTTGTTCGTAGAGCTCTGGCTTCAGGGATCAAGCAAGGAGAAGCCCACTCAGCTCTCTTTCCCGCTGGCAGGCGGCACGTATTATGTCGCGCATGGCGGGAGTCTGCGGCTGCTTAACCATCACCGCGTATCGAAATCGCAGGCCTATGCGTTAGATATCGTGAGGCTGAACAGCATCGGCATGCGGGCCGTAGGCGTTTATCCAAAGCGCCTCGATAGGTACCGCATCTTCGGTGATCTGCTATACAGCCCATGCAGCGGCGTGGTTACGACCGTGGTTACTGATCTTCCGGACTTGCTGCCCGGAGAAATGGATAAGAAGCACATTGCCGGAAATCACGTTGTGATCCAACTCGATGGTAAGGAAATCTACATCGGACTGGCCCACCTTATGCAAGGTAGCGTGACCGTCAAGGCAGGGGAACGTGTCAGCACAGGGCAGCCCATCGGACGGGTAGGAAATTCCGGCAATACCACTGAGCCCCACCTGCATATTCACGCCAAGCGAGGCGGTAATCCGACTTCAATGCTTGGTGGCGCGGGTGTCCCCATGCGTTTTGGCAGAAGTCCACTAATTCGCAACAGCATTGTGCGACACGTTCAACCTCCCCGCACCGACTTTGTGGCGGAAGCCGAGGGTCCTTCAGCGTAGCCTTCCAAAACTGATGCGCCTGGCTATTGGGTTTCGTCGCGATGGCGAAGCCATTCCAGGAACATCTGTTCCAGCGGCTTATCGTAGCCCATCATGACGTGGCGAATGGTATGTCCGCTAACGAAGTGGCAAACCTCTTCCGCGAGGTTCTTGGCGTGATCTCCGGCACGTTCCAAAGATTGGGTCATGAAGATGACTTGCAGGCTGGCTCGGCGTTCTAAACCTTCAGGATTTTCGATGTGGCGAAGGAAGATCAGATTGCGGAGGCGGTCCATCTCGGCATCGGCGCGCAGAACCTCGACAGCTTTCTTGACATCACGACACGAGAAAGCTTTGGCCACATCGTCGAGCATCTTCTCCAGCACCGTCGCCATGTGGGTCAGGTCACGGGTGTCCTGGGGATCGAGGCTGTTCCCGGCGGCTTGGGCGCTGCTGCCGAAACTCAGCAACAAATCGCCAATGCGCTCCAGCCCGATCATGAATTTCATGCAGGCCAGCAGTTCGCGTGCTTCCGGTTCGGTCACCTGTGTGATGGCCAGGGTCACGCCATCGTCGATCTCCTGGTCCAGCACATCGAGCTGTTTTTCTTTGTCTCGCAAGCTGCTCAGCACATGAACGGAGCCGGTGGCAATCCCTTCGGCGGCAGTGGCCGCGGCGTCCTTGGCGACGTGGCAAGCCTCAATTGTTCGTGTGACTAAATGGGCGTAGGGGCGGTCGGGAATTGGCGTGTTCGCCGCGACACTACTCATCTCAGCATCTCTCTCGCGAATTGGCGGACGCGGAAATCCCGGCTGGTTTCGGCGCCTGGCGGAATTCTCAAGCACGCGACCAGCATAAGTTTCTCACAGCTAAGCTGTTGTTAAAGTTCAGTAAATTCTGGAACGGTTCCGTCCGCTGTCTTGACCAGCTCGGGAACGGTTGCGAGCGGCAGGGTAAACAAAAACACCGATCCGTGGTTAAGTTCGCTCTCAGCCCAGATAACGCCACCGTGCGCCAATACGATGTGTTTCGCAATGGCCAACCCCAGACCGGTGCCACCAGACTCCCGAGAGCGCGCCTTGTCCACGCGATAGAAGCGTTCAAAGAGCCGGGGCAAATGCTCCGACGCAATGCCCGCCCCAAAGTCACGTACGTAGAATTCAACTCTATCCGCTGCGGGCCGCGCACCAAGAACCAAACGGCCGCCCGCAGCAGCATACTTCAGGGCATTGTCAATCAGATTAGAAAACACCTGATGGATCGCCTCACGATCGGCGTTGACCGCGGCTTGAGAGCTATTCTCAACTTGCAGCTCTATGCCGTGTGCGCGAGCCTGCTCCTGAAAGCTCTCAACAGCGTCGTTCAGAAGTTCCCCTGCCATCACAGGCTGGGTGTCAAAACGCTGCTCGCCGGATTCCACTCTCGCCAGCGTCAATAAATCCTCGGTCAAACGCGACATGCGGCTCGCATTCTTACGAATGATCTCCAAAAACTCGCGGGCATGGTTGTTTTCATTGCTGCCATCCAGCAGCGTTTCCGCGTATCCCTGGATGGAAGTAAGCGGCGTGCGCAGCTCGTGCGAAACATTGGCGATAAAGTCGCGCCGAGTCTTCTCCATCCGCACCGTTTCGGTGAGATCGCGAAGAACGGCGACGGCCCCGCCTTCGGGCATCGGCGCAGCGGTTACATCAAAAACGCGACCGCGAACCACGGAGGTCGCGCGGGCGGTGAGCACCGTTCGCAGCTCATTGGCGCCGCGGATGACGCGCAAGAAGTCAGGATCGCGCACGGTTTCCACCACCGGAGCGCTCAAGCGAGTGTGTTGCAGCTTCTCCATCCGCTGATTCGCCCACTGGACACGGTTATCGGGCCCGATCGCAATGACAGCGTCTTCCATGCTGTTGAGCAGAATTTCAAGCTGGCGTTGGCTGGTCTGCAGCGCCTCAAAATTTCTTTGTAAATGGCGTGCGGTTTTGTCGAGCGCCGCCGCGAGCTGACCAATTTCATCGCCCGACACCTCGGAGATGCGCGCCCCCAGATCACCGGCGGCGATACGCTCTGAAAATTGGACGATGTTGCGCAAACGGCGCGCAGTCAACTGTGCCGCCACTCCCGCGATTAAGAGCGCTGCCAGAAATGCGATCGCGGAACCAAGCAGGAGGGTGTGGCGGCTCCGGGCGGTACTCGCTTCCAGCTCCGACAACGGATACGCGAACCGCACCGCGCCCCCGGAAATCGGAGCGGCTACGTATAGGAAGGGAACGCCTAGCCTCTCACTGCTACGCTTTGCTACCCCAATTTCCCCTTTTAAGGCAGCGACAAATTCCGGCTCTTCTGCCTGGTTGTTCGCGGACGCGGCATCAGTCTCGGAGTCCGCCAGCACTCCTCCTGTCACATCGATGATGGTGGCGCGTGCCCCAGCCGCTTTGGCTTCCTGCGAGGCGATCTGCTGCAGGCTGCTGCCGCGATCGCTACGAACACGGTCCGCAAACATCACTGCCTTCTGCCGCAGATTGCTCTCAATAGTTTCTCGCAAAGAATCTTCCCAGGCGCGGCGGATGGAAATGTCCAGCGTAACCGTGCCGGCAACAATCACGAGCACAAAGGCGGCGAGAAGTTTGAAAAAAATCCTGTTTCTCACTTCGGAGCCTCAAAACGATACCCTGCCCCGCGCACGGTTTTCAGATACCGTGGATTTTCGGGATCCGGCTCGATCTTCTCGCGAATGCGGCGTACATAGACATCGACGGAGCGTGGCGTAACGTATGCCGTATCACGCCAAACCGAATCCAGAAGCTGGTCTCGGCTAAAAACACGTCCCAGATGCCGGGCAAAGTAATCCAGCAGGCGGAACTCCGTTGCCGTGGTGGTTACCGGCTGTCCGCTCACGCTGAGCGTCATGGCCCCGGGATCAATTTCAATATCCCCAATGCGCATCGGCGATTGCGAAAGCGGACGTTCAAAGCGCCGCAACACAGCCTTGACCCGAGCGACCAACTCACGTGGGCTGAACGGCTTGGGAATATAGTCATCGGCGCCAAGCTCAAGGCCAAGAATGCGGTCCGCCTCGCCGCTTTTCGCTGTCAAAAAGATAATAGGCGTCGAAGAGAGCAACTGCGTCTGTCGAATCTGCCGGCACAGTTCCAATCCATCTTTGCCAGGAACCATGATATCCAGAATAATGAGGGTCGGTCGCTGCTTCTCAGATTCGGCGACTACCGTGTGGCCGGTGAGAAAGAGTTTTACCACAAATCCTGCGGCCTCCAAATGGTGGCGCACCAGCCGCGAAATATCTGGATCATCCTCCACTACAAAAATCGTTGGTTTCACAAAGATATTGTAGCCGGGGACCTGCAATCTTGGGCCGTTTGTAACCAAATTGAAACAATTGAATTAGCCGGTGGCACGCGCCTTCGCGGACGTTATTTGGATGAGCAGATTACGGTTGTGATCAATCCAAAACTGCTTCCCGGGTGGAATCACTGTCGTCGCGCTGTATTCCGTCACGATGGCAGGGCCGGCCAGCCGCTTCCCCGGCTGCAGGCAGTCGCGGGGGCAGATCGACGCAGACAATTTCCTTCCATCAAAGGAAACCGGAGCGCGATCGACATGGGCGATAACCGGTTCCGCCGGAGTCATCACACTTAATCGCCCACTGGTCAGCTGCCCCATTGGCGATTTCATTGTCGCTCGTAATCGCAGCGTCACCAGTTCAATCTCCCGTCGGGGGTAGCTGTATCCATAGCGCCGCACATGCTCACGGCGGAACGCGTCGTGCAGGCCGCGGGTGTACGGGATATTGAGTTCATAGCCCTGGCCGCGGTAGCGCACGTCCACGCTGCTGCGGTGCACGACCCTACCATGCCACTTTTCTGTTCGGAAATCGCTTTCCGCTTCGCGGCGCAGCAAACCAAACTCCTCATCGATTCGCCGCAACGGGAGATCATCCAGGGCCCGCCACAGTACGGTTCTGGAGTAATCCTTAACAACTTCACTTACCAGAATGCCGAAAGCAGAAAGCGCTCCCGGAAGCGCGGGCACAATCACCCAGGGGATAGCCAGAGCCTCGGCCAATTCGCAAGCGTGCAAACCTCCTGCTCCGCCAAATGCGACCAATGCGAATTGCCGCGGATCGTAACCACGCTCAATGGAAACCACGCGGATGGCTTTCTCCATGGTCGCATTTACTACCCGGATGATCCCTGCCGCGAACTGTCCGAGTGAAAGTTTCGTTGTGCTTTTGTTCAACCACTCCGTCACCACTCGCCGCGTCCGCTCCACATCGGGTATGAAATTGCCGCCGAGGAAACGATCCGCCCGCACGCGTCCAAGAAGCAGGTTGGCATCGGTGACAGTTGGCTCGGTGCCACGGCCGTAGCAGATCGGTCCGGGATCAGCGCCGGCAGATTCCGGACCTACCCGCAAAGCGCCGGCAGCGTCGAAGCGCGCAATCGAACCTCCACCCGCTCCCACTGTGTGGATGTCCAACATGGGCACGCCGACGGGAAGGCCGGCAATTTCAGATTGGCTGCTCGGCTTGGCCTCGCGATCCACCAGTGAAACGTCGGTCGAAGTGCCGCCCATATCAAAGGAGATGATGCGCACAAACCCGCTGCGCTTGGCCATTTTGGCCGCCCCGACTATGCCTCCAGCCGGGCCCGAAAGCAGTGTACGCACCGGGTGTCGGGCCGCCGCCTGCAGAGCGGTAATCCCACCGCTTGATTGCATTACAAACAGCGAGGTCGCGCGACGACGAGCCAACACCCGCCGTTGCAGGTTCTCGAGATAGTTTTGCATGACCGGCTGCAGATATGCGTTCATTACCACCGTGCTGGTCCGCTCATACTCGCGGAACTCGGGGAGAATTTCGTGCGAGATCGATAGCGGCACGTGCAGGTTTTCCAGACCTTCCGCAACTTGTTTCTCATTTTGCGGATTGGCGAACGAAAACAGCAGGGAAATGGCTATCGCCTCCGGATTCGCCTGTGACAACTTCTCCGCCAGCATCCGCAAATCCGCCTCACTGGGCTGGCGCAACACCTTGCCCTCGTTGGATGTGCGTTCCTCCACTCCGAAACGCCGCTCGCAAGGAACCAGAGGTTCCACCCGATCAAAGAACAAATCGTATAGCTTGGGACGGGCCTGCCGCCCGATTTCGATTACATCTTCAAATCCGGCGGTGGTGACCAGGGCCAGCCGTGCCCCTTTGCGCTGCAGGACTGTGTTTGTGCCAACCGTGGTGCCGTGTAGCAGAATCAGTCGGCCCTCGACTCTGATCTGCTGTAAAGCTTCGGTGATCGCCCGCGAAGGATCACTCGGCGTCGAGAATACCTTGAGGATACGCAGCTTGCCCTTATCTAACCAAATGCAGTCCGTAAACGTGCCGCCGGTATCAATGGCAATACAAGTGGATCGGGATCGAGCACCGTGGTTCATGCGGAAATCGGAACGCTAGCGTACCATCTTGAACGTACATTTGCCTCATCGGCGGAGAACCAGCGATGCGCTATGACTTCTTGGTCGAGACCTATGCTACGGAGCGAATCAAAGTCATTAGTGTATGGAGCGAATTCAAGGACGAAGATTTCCCAATACGCCCGCGCGCCGCTGATCCTCGAGGACGCAGCATCCTCGAGCAAATGGTGCATCAGTGCGTCAGCGAAGATCTTTGGTTCCGCAATATGCTCGGCATTGACGTGAGTGCGCCTCCATTGCCGAAGCAGGAGACTCGCCTCGAGTTCATAAAGCGTTACACCGAAGACAGCGCCAAACGGTTAGCCGCTTTAAGCACAAAAGACGACACCTGGTGGGAAGAAAGTACGAAGTTCTTTGATGTGCAACGTTCCCGCGTGTGGGTGATGGTGCGGCGAATTTCTCACACTGCACATCATCGCGGACAGCAGATGGCTATGCTGCGGATGCTCGGCCGCGATTTGCATAGCAACTATGGTCCGACGGCAGATACTGGCGGCTTGATGCAGAATCATGCGTCTACTATTTACGCTTATTCCAGCCTCGACGTTTTACTGAAAGCCGAAGCCATGGGAGGAGCCAAGGCCCCCTTGCCTGGACCCATGGGGAAACCGGTCACAGAAAGGCCCGCGTCGACCTGATTAACGTAGACGATGCTGTTCCGTCCGCCCGATTTCTTGATCCAAGAAAACGCAAACAGAACTCAACAGAAATAAGACATGCAATTGTGTTTTGTCGCGTCGTCACTCAACAGCTTTTGTTCGGTGTTGATCGCGGTTTCTTCTGTAAACAATTGTTACTTCGGAACCGTGTGATGTGACATTTTTCCGCCGCCCGCGTCGAAGCTGCAGTCGCGGCTCCCGCAGATGCGAGGTGGGGAATGAGATCACATGCTTTCACGCTGTTGCTGGTTCTATCTTTTGTGATTCGAAGTGGTGCGACTCCGGGATGCGGACCGGAAGAACTCTTTGATCAGGCATTAAAGGCGCCGCCTGACTTCCCCCGTTTGCTGGAGAAGGCGAAGGAGGGTAACCCCGAGGCGCAGTTTCGTGTGGGACTGGCGTACGACACCGGCGTTGCAGTGCAACGTGATTATGCACAGGCCGCGAGTTGGTATAAGCAGGCCGCTGATCACGGCAATCCCGCCGCCCAGAACAATCTTGGCGGGTTGTTCGTCCGCGGACTTGGCGTGCCGCAAAGTGATCTTGAAGCGGTTCGCTGGTATATGCGCGCCGCGGACCAAGGCCATCCCGCGGCACAAAACAATCTGGGATTCATGTATGCGCTGGGTCGCGGGGTTGTGCAGAGTGACGCAACTGCGGTCTTTTGGTACCGCAAGGCCGCAGCTCAGGGCTATGCGCCGGCGAAAACAAACTTAGGGTTGATGTATTCCCACGGCCGCGCTGTTCCCCTTGATGGGAAACGGGCGATCAAGTGGTATCGCGCAGCCACAAAAGCCGGCTTCCCGCCCGCGGAGTTCGGCCTGGGGCAAATGTATTTCCACGGAACCGCGGTGCCGCAGGATCTGACTGAGGCCCTCAAATGGTTTCGAAAGGCCGCCGCCCATGGTTCAGCGGCCGCTCAGAATCAGCTTGGCTTCGCATATGAGCATGGGCGAGGCGTTTCACAAGACTATGCGCAAGCCGAAGGCTGGTACCGTCTGGCAGCCGCCAACGGGTCTGCTGAGGCACGGCACAATCTTGCAGTCATCGTTGCCCGGCTCCGCGGAAACGACGAGTTCGGCACGGCTCTAGAAACGGGATCGGTCGAAACTTTGAGTACGCCGCGTCCCGGTTTGTCCGCCTTCGAGGACGATGTGCCCATAGGTGGTCTCTCGCTACTTGGCGGAAAACGCCAGCGTGAGTAGAGTTTTCTGCTCCATCTCGTGGGCCTTGGCCGAACCGGTGGAGGGGCTAGGACTGGCCGAACGCTTCACCGAACGTACCGATCGTTCGCCCGCGATATGACGCAGCCGGGGAAGCATATAAAACAGCGCTCCCATGTTGGCGGGCTCTTCCTGCACCCAGACAATATCCCGGGCGCTCGAATGACGCTCCAGCTCCGCCAAGAGTTCGGCTTCAGGAAAGGGATAGAGCTGGTCGACGAAGACGATTGCAGTGGATCGGTCCTGACGATTCTTCCGCTCCTCGCGCAGCTCATGGCCGATTTTCCCAGTACACACGAGCACCCGCGTCGCATTTTCGACTTCCATGTCCGGCAGCACGCTTAGGAATCGCTGAGTCAGGTGCTCGATAGGTGAGGATGCGTCGGGATGGCGCAGCATGCTCTTGGGCGTGAACACGACCAGGGGTTTCCGCCATTGCGAAAGCGCCTGACGGCGAAGCAGATGGAAATATTGCGCCGCATTCGAAGGCTGGCAAATCTGGAAATTATCGCGGGCCGCCAGTTGCAGAAAACGCTCAATGCGAGCGCTGGAATGTTCCGGGCCTTGTCCCTCATAGCCATGCGGCAAGAGTAGAACCAGGCCGGAAAGCAGGCCCCATTTGTCCTCTCCCGCGCTTACAAATTGATCGATCACCGCCTGTGCGACATTGGCAAAGTCGCCAAACTGCGCCTCCCACAGGACGAGTGCCTCAGGATAATCCCGGCTGTAGCCGTATTCAAAGCCGAGTACACCGGCCTCGGAAAGCGTCGAGTTGTAAATTTCGCAGCGTCCCTGACCCTCGGAGATGTTCTGCAGCGGAACATATTCGTGCTCGTCTTCCACGTCCACCAAAACCGAATGCCTCTGGTTGAAAGTGCCGCGCCGGCTGTCCTGCCCGCTCATCCGGACAGGAATTCCTGCCTTCACCAGAGTGGCGAAAGCCAGCGCTTCCGCCATCCCGTAATCCACTGCTCGCTTGCCACTGCCCATCTCGGCGCGTTGCTCGAGCAACTTTTTCACCTTGGGATGAATGTGGAAGTCCGCTGGATAGCTAACCAGTCGCTCGCTTATTTCCTCTAATTCCTCCCGCGGCAACCCAGTATCGACCGCGTACTCCGGCTTGTAGCGCCCTCCCTGGTATGCATTCCAATACCTCGGCAGTTCGCGGAGCGTCGGCTTCTTGGTAAGCGAACCAGCTTCTTGCTGGGCGTTTTCATATTCCTGGCGGATGACCCGCACTCGCCCCTGCACATCTTCAGCGCCGATATCTTCGGCATAAATCTCCCATAACGGGGGATGTTCCTTAATCGCCTTGTAAAGCAGCGGTTGGGTGATGGTGGGATCATCGACCTCGCTGTGGCCATGACGCCGATAACCGATCAGATCGATCACTACATCGCTGCCGAACTGATAACGGTACTCGGTTGCCATTCGAGCGACCCGAATCACAGCATCAACATCCTCGGCATTCACGTGAAAAATGGGAATCGCCTGGCGCCGCGCGATCTCGGCCGAGGAGCGCGACGAATGCGCCTCCTTCGGCACGGTCGTAAACCCGATCAGGTTATTCGCGATCACATGAATGGTGCCGCCGACTGTAAAACCCGGCAGGTCGGAGTAGTTCAAAGTCTCAGCCAAAATGCCTTGCCCGGCAAACGCCGCATCGCCGTGGACCAGCAGCGGCAGGTATTTCGCTTTGCCCAACGCACCGACGCGGTCCTGCTTTGCCCGCGTTCGCCCCACCGTAACCGGGTCGACCGCCTCGAGGTGACTGGGATTTGAAACCAGATGAATGTGGACTTTTGCTCCGTCGCGAGTAACATACTCGCCGGTTGCCCCCATGTGATATTTCACGTCGCCACTGCCCAGCACGCTGCGTGGATCGACATCCTCAAAACCGGCAAAAACTTCCTCCGGCGCCCGTTTCGCGATTTGCACGATGACATTCAGGCGCCCACGATGGCTCATGCCCATCACCAATTCGACAGCGCCGAGTTGGGCCGCAGTTCCCAAAATCTCGTCGACAAGGGGAATGAGCGCGGTTACGCCTTCCAGAGAAAATCGCTTGGTTCCCAGGTAACGTTGTTGCAGCACCAGTTCGAACAGCTCTGCCCGGATGAGCTGATCGAGCACCGCCTCCTGGTTTACCGACGACTGCGGCCCTTCCATGTATTCCTGAATCCAATGGCGTCGCTCAGGATCGGCGATATGGGCAAACTCCACCCCTATGGTCCCGCAGTAGACCTGCCGCGCTTCGCGCGCCAATTCACCCTCCATCTGCAGCTCGGGAACCTGCAGTGGATGGAAGAAACCGAGTGGATCAAGGTCGGCCTCGAGATATCCCCATCGCCGAAACGCTTCGAAGACATGCTCGCGCTCGCTACTCGCGACCTCCAAAACTCCAGTTGTGGTTTCACTCACGTTTTTGGCGCGGGCCGTCATGGCAACTACTAGCATAATCGATGACGCCCTGTTGCAGACAGATTCAAGGCCGCTGAGACTCGGTTCGAACCCAAGATGGAATCTGTTTGTCGTTATCCACAGTCTTGAACCAGCGGCGCCACTTTCGGTTTTGGATTCGGCAATTTATTTTTCTTCTTCTTCACACCCCGAAAAACGGTCTTCCGTATTTATGGCAGAAAAGCTGACAGGACAGGACATCAGTTTCATCGAACTCCAAACTGCGGTGTTCTGCGTGGAGTGTGAGCTGATCAGCAAGAACACCACTCCTTTTTGTTTCCGTTGCGGTAGCCAGGCAGTGCTGAGCCTGTCACGCATTCTCGGGGGATCACTGCGCGGACAGCAG
>DASPRY010000190.1:0-6293 GCA_035624215.1 Terriglobales bacterium | reverse complement strand
CGACGGCGACGCACTGCTCGCCGGTAGCCCGTGACCACACCGACTCCACCACGAAGCGCTGGTTGTCCCGCAGTAGCGCAGCAAGGTCATAGATCTCTTCTGGCGTGAACAACTCGACTACGCGGTCACCCTCAGCATAATCAGGAGGTGAAACGCAATGAAAACTACCCTGACTGTGATCAAGGCCGATATCGGGTCGATCGGCGGCCAAACAAACGAGCGCTTCCTGTCAGTGAGAAAGGTCACATTTTGATGTGATGAGATCGATTACGAAGAGTTCTGTAGCGCGAGCCCTTCCTTAAAGCCATCGCAAGTTCTTGCAGTTCTTTTTCACAGGACATAGCAGTCTCCTTCAAGCAGAAACACCCGCGCGGTTCAGGTCGATGCTAATGCCCTCACGATACGATTGGCGGGTAGGGAAAGCAATGTTTTCGACCAACGCCCGCGAGCAGCCAGTCCCCATCCTCAGCAATAAGTTGACGCTGGTCCCAGTCTGTCACTGAACAGCGAGAAGCCATCAATTACAATCCATCGCGAGGGGGACTCATGGCAAACCTATCGGGGCTATTTGGCTTTGTATCAGAATTGAAGACGGTAAGAACGAATCTGGTGAATGAGCTTCGTCATGTTGACGCGGCTCTTTCGGTGCTGGGCAAGTTGGGCGGCGGGAGCAATCACGCCAAACCGAAGCACTCTTTCTCGGCATCGACTCGCAGGCGCATGAGCCTCGCACAGAAAGTGCGATGGGCAAAGACAAGGGGTCGAGCGCCGAAACGAAAGCGCAGAATTTCAGCAGCAGGCCGAAAAAGAATCGCGGCGGCACAGCGGGCGAGGTGGGCGAAGTTGAAGGCGGGGAAGAAGAAATAGGCGGCTTAGACTGGGCCAACGGTTTAACGTTGGCCTATCGCTTAAAGTACATCCATACAGCCAGCGCCAACAAAACAATCGTTACGATCCAGAGGGATGAACCGCTCATTTCTGTTTTCTTTGCCATGAGGCATATTCTAAGCCCGACATCGCGTATCTGCGGAACACGGTTTCGGGTGGGAACCCAATCGCTCAACCCACGTATTGCCGCTGAGATTCGGCAGAACGCTCGCTCTTTGCAGGGGCGTTTTACTTTGCGGCCTTAGATGCGATGGCTCGACTCCTGCGGGCTGATGTTGCGATGACAATGCGCAAGCCTGTTTCAGGCTGAGCTTGCTTGAGCAATGCCTTTGCCCTTGGCCATCAGTCTTCCCACTAAACGGGAAACCAATTTCAGTTTGCGTAGATCGTCGGGAGTGAAATCCCCCGCTGCGGCTGGGCGTGGGGCCTTGCGGGAGACTTGAATCACGCCAATTACTTCTCCGTTCTGGCCAAGAACGGGCGCAGACATGAGCTTCTGAATTACTTGGTCATCCAGTCCGGTGTCACCTAGTTTGACTAGTTCAAAAATGCTGAAATGGTTTACTTGCGTGAAGTCATTGAAAAGTTCCGCCTGCTTGGTCCGCGCTGTGCGGGCGGCCACCGCCGAACTGGAAAGAGGAATCGCGCCCGCCGCTTTCAACTCAGCCGGATAGAGGAAGTTCAGCAGTCTTCCGCTAAGCTCCAGCAGTCCGACTTCCGTTTTTCTTACGTGGAAGATTTTGGCCACAGCGGCACAGATTGACTCCGGAGTCCTGTCTGCCGAGTCCAAGCCCGCGAGTTGTTCGATCTCCCGCATTTTTCCGAGGATGCCTGAGGAGAGGATGGGCGACAAGGTAACCAACGTGCTCCGCGATCTCCGTGCATGGACTAACCCAATTTTGTTGAAAATTCACACCCCCGTCGTGTGGCATAATACGTGCGCCTCTCCGAAGAGCAGTTCCCGCCACTTGAGGCTGCTGGCGCACGTTTTGAGGCGATTGACCCGAATCCTGAGGTAGTCGTGAACCATTCACATTGGAAGTGCTTCCTGTTGTCCCTCCTGAAAATCCAGCATACGGACTGCGAACTTTGCAATCCTCCTGAAAAGTACGGAGAGGAGATGCGAAAGCGGCTGGAAGAATTGAACTGGCGGACGCGGACGCGTTCGCATGGCGATCATGAGGAGGTAGCGAAGGTCTTCGATTCCAAGCCCGGCGAAGTTATAAGCACGCCTGTTTCGTTGGCGCAGCAGGAGAAGAAGACTGCATAGAGCCAAGGAGCCTGCTTTGATTTATGCGGCGGGCTTTCGTGCTTGAAGTCAATCGCTTAACGCCAGGCTTTGTCTCTGCTGAGATGCGGGAATCCGACCATTTACCTCGGGGCACCCACATTGGCGGAGGAGGGGCGCAGGTAATTGCTCCGCCGAGTCCACATGCAGCGATTTCGCGGCGTCGGGTTCCAGCAGCTCCGCCTGTGGCGGCATTCGGCACGCATTGGTTCCGCTTTCGTCCGCGCCCTATTCACCCATTGCCACCGGTGCTCCCCGTTTACGGTTACCCTTTTTTCTTTGGCGGACCATTCTTCGGGTTTGGGGTGGGCTGGGGATTCAATTCCTGTTCTATCTGAAAGACGGCACGGTGTATAACGTGACCGATTATTGCCTCGTGGACGGCCAGATTCATTTCACGATGCTTGAAGAGGGTGGCACGAAATCGGTCGAGCACGTGATTGGTTTCGACGAACTGGATTTGCAAAAGACCATCGATGTGGCTACGCAGCGAGGGTTCCGGTTCGTGTTGCGCAACGAGCCTCTGAAACAGTAGCTGCAAGATCATCCGGATCCCACGCCGCCAGTCGCGCCGCCTCCAAAAAATAAGTAGGTCAAGAGACTTTTGGTGCCACTCTATGCAGCAATTATCGCACTTCGAGTTACAGGAGACTCCAAGCAGATGGGCTGGCACAGGGCGCTCCAACCACAGTCGCGCCGCAGCAGCATTTCTTGTATTTCTTCCCAGAACCGCACGGGCACGGATCGTTTGCCTGACCTTGGAAACATTGCGACCAGAGGGCGGTGTCTCCCGGAAGGCTCCTCGGCGCGACCGGAAATATTCGTAGGCTCACAAGAGCGCAGCCGCCACGTGCACGATGACTTCTTCCGCAAGCATCTGAAGCCTTGAGCAGATTCGTGCAGACAACCTTGAGTCAATTAAAGATTATCGACAGGCGCATCAACTCGAACCAGTAGAACCAACGGAGCCAATCAGACTCCCGCCGCCATCCTTGTTCGATGGGGAAACAAAGATCAACAGGTCAGGCATAATGTCGCTGGGAGTCAGAGCCAGGTGTCTAGTTGCCCTTGGTCGGGGAGCTTGCGCGGTAACGACGCTCCGTGCGGAATGGGTTTCTGACGACGGCATTCAGCGAAAGCCTAACTGCCGGAAGAGCAGTGGCCGATTTCTAGAAGTCGGCGTAGCAAGAGCTAGCAACATTGTCCATTTAATCTATGCGTAGCTGGGTAATTCGTATGGTCCGTTTCCTTGGCAAACTGGAAATCCAGACTGAGGCGCGCTAAGATGTCGTTACTTTGCCAGCCGCCTGGCATAAATACACATCATTCAGTGTCCCATCTCATCGAACTTAGAAGGTCGAAAGGATAAGAAGAAAATGAGAACGAGCAAAAGGCGTCGCGCTGTGCCTGCTATCCTTATTTGCCTCGTCGTGCTATGTTTTTTCTCAATTCCGGCAGCAGCCCGAAAGCGATCTCAGGTATTGCATAAGCATGTTCGCCCTGCCGTTTCCAACGGCCAAGCCGCACGGGTCGGTCCGGTGTCAAAGAGTCAACGCATGAGGCTTGCGATCATTTTGCCGCTCCGCAATCAAGGCGAACTGACGAACTTATTGAAGCGGCTTTATGACCCATCCAGCCCCGATTACCGGCATTTTCTTACTGTGGCTCAGTTTACGCAACAGTTTGGCCCCACGAAGCAGGATTATCAGGCTGTAGTGAAGTTCGCCAGATCTAAAGGTTTCAGCGTGACCAATACACCTGCGAATCGCCTGCTGGTGCATATTAATGGCACAGTGTCACAGATCAACAAGGCTTTCCATGTGGCGATGACGACCTATCGCCATCCAACGGAGAACCGTACTTTCTATTCCCCGGACCGTGAGCCCTCACTTGACCTCAGCGTCCCGGTGACGCACATTGCGGGGCTGAACAATTTCTCCTTTCCACGTCCGAAGTTCAAAAGGGCGCCAGCGAACTTTCGCCGCAGCAGCACTGGCTCGGGGCCGAGTGGTGCGTATCTTGGTAGCGACATGCGTGCAGCCTACTACGGCGGCACCGCTCTCACAGGCAGTGGCCAGGCAGTGGGGCTGTTGGAGTTCGACGGCTACAACATGAGCGATGTAACCGCGAGCTTTGCAGGACAGCCCAACAGCGTTCCCATTCAGAACATCCTGCTCGACGGCGCCAGCTCCGGCTCAGACGGCGATGATGGAGAACAAGTTCTGGATATCGTGCAGGCGGCGTCCATGGCTCCCGGGATGAGCCAAATTCGTGTCTATATCGCTCCAGGTACTTCGCAAATCGGTGTGGGCGACGTTGACATATTCAATGAAATGGCAACCGAAAATATCGCCAAGCAACTAAGCTGCTCGTGGGGATGGAATCCGGATGACACTGCGCAGCTTGACCCCATATTCCAGGAGTTTGCGGCGCAAGGCCAGAATCTTTTCGTGGCATCTGGAGACGCGGGAGCGTTCACGGGGTCGAACTCTACCGACAATAGCTATCCGGCGGAATCCGTTTACGTGGTGGCCGTGGGCGGAACGGACCTGATAACGAATGGCGCGGGCGGTCCTTGGCAATCAGAAACGGCGTGGCTCGACAGCGGCGGCGGCCCTGCCGACGATGGCTTCGCGATTCCGAGTTGGCAGGCCGGCGTGGCCAATTCCTCCAACCAGGCTTCTACGACCATACGCAATGTTCCGGACGTGGCTGCGGAAGCAAATACTGACAATTATCTCTGCGACCAAGGATCCTGTACGGGAGACTATGGCGGCACCAGCTTCGCCGCGCCGCGCTGGGCCGGCTTTCTCGCGCTCGTCAATCAACAAGTGGTGGCCAACGGGAACTCAACTTTGGGGTTCGTTAACCCAACCATCTACTCGATTGATAAGGGTGCCAGCTACAATGATGTCTTCCACGACATCACCAGCGGAAATAACAACAATGGCCACGGGGAATCGTACAACGCCGTCGTTGGCTATGATCTCGTAACTGGATGGGGAAGTCCGAACGGACAGAATCTGATCAATGCCCTAGCTGGATCTTCGTCATCAGCTTCACCCTAGGGGCGTCGCCGTAGGGCGAGCTGAATGAGCGTATCGGCGGAGTTTTCCGTCGAGGACCACCACGGCTCTCGTTGCATGGGTGCATGGGTACTACTGAGTTTGCACCCTAAGCGATACCGGACCGAAAGTGCGCTGCTTTTCTTGAGCGCACTACTTTATTCTTGGTGCGGCGGTAACCTCCACAGCACAACTCCGAGAGATCAGGCAGTGTTCGTCCTCTTTGTCCTAATTATTGCCATTGCGCTTTGGTTAACAGGATTCATATTGCTTTGGATCGCAGTCTCCTGTGGGCCGCAGGTGGGGCGATTGCGGCCTTCTTGCTATCAGAACCCTTCCTCGCCGCTGAAGCGGGTCAGCAGTTCGCCCAAGTTCTTCTGAGAGACAGGGGCTTTCTGCGGAAGGAATGCAAAAACGTTTGCGAACTGCTGATGAGCGACCCTGAGACGGCCCGCCAAGAACTTCGAAAAAGAATCAACAAGCTGGTGCTGACCCCGAAGGCAATGCCGGATGGGACGACAGTTCTCGAAGTTTCCGGCCGAATCGCTGTAGACGAGCGCGGGAGGAATGCAAGCCTGATTCCGCTGCACACCAACTGAGAATTGCGGTCAGACGTTGCGCGTCGGGCGAACCTTCCATGCTTGCTACGGCTTTTGGAAGTGAAAAAGAAAACGGCTGGGAAAAACTCCCAGCCGTATTCAGGAGGACAGTTGCAACAGCTCGGAATGCTGCGACAGATCCCAACAAAGCTGTTTCAGTCCTGCCTTACAGCCCTTCAAGCCGAAAGACTAGAAGTCGTAGTCTTCCAACGTGCAGGGGCAGGCGCCGTAGCCGCTGCCTATCGTATACCCATAGGAACACAGGTTCCCCAGGTTCCACAGTTCAGTCGCCCCGAGGTTCGAATCGGCTAGTGCGGTTTCGGTAACGAAAAACGGCCCCTTCTCCACGGCGTTCACAGCGTTGCCCGGGCCGGGAGCAGGAAACGTGGTCGTCGTTGCCTGGATGTGCGTCATCCATCCCCGTAGTCCGGTATACGGATTGGGGTTGGTCGG
>DASPRY010000053.1:0-83771 GCA_035624215.1 Terriglobales bacterium | reverse complement strand
TCCGCGAACTGACTACCCGGCTGGTCAATCGAGATGGGAGATCGACGATCAAATCCGGCAAGCACGCCAAGGAAAAAAGCACAGTCGGTCACATTACGCGCCATCGGGCCGGAAACACTGTACGTAGTCCATCCCAATTGTTATGGGTAATTGGGAACACGTCCGGGAGAGGGTCGGATGCCTACGACGTTGCAAAAATTGCCGGGATTCCTGAGCGAGCCTCCCATATCAGTACCGTTTGCAAGGGGTACCATGCCACAAGCCAGCGCAACGGCACCACCGCCAGTGCTCCCGCCACATGTCTTCGTCAGATCGTATGGGTTAAGGGTCGCACCGAACACAGGGTTGAAAGTCTGCGAACCCATCGCAAACTCAGGGACGTTGGTCTTGCCCACAAGGATGGCACCAGCGTTCCTCATACGCTCGACTACGAGCGAGTCAAACGTCGGCACGAAGTCCTTGAACAGAGGAGAGCCATAGGTGGTGCGTATGCCCTTCGTTTCCGAAGTGTCCTTCACGCCAATCGGGATGCCATGAAGAGCGCCGAGCACCCCGCCCTTCGCTGCTGCATCATCCGCAGCCCTCGCCTGAGCCAACAATTGATCTTCGGGAACCTGAGTAACAATTGCGTTTACTTTAGGATTGATCCGCTCTATCCGCTGAAGATGTGCTTGCATCACGTCAAGAGCAGAGAGCTTCTTCTGCCGGATCAACGCAGCCATCTCTGTTGCTCGCATCGAGCAGATGTCGTCCTGTGCGTCTGATCCACTGTCTTTCGGGAACGCCGGGGATTTCAGAACACTGGCGGCAACGCTTGCCGTGGCGAGAGTCTGGAGGAAGGTACGGCGCGTCGGATTCATAGCGGGGGATTATACGACTTTACAGAGACGGTAGATCGTTCGGTCATAATAGCGGGGATGAGTTCGGTTGCCAAGTCAACCGTTGTTCCAGACCGCGAGCTTGCGGAAGACAAGAAACCCGCCGAGTCCGAACCGCCGCGCATCCGCTGCCCGCTCTGCGGCTGGTCGCCCCGCAAGGAAGATCACTGGTTCTGCACCTGCGGCAACGAGTGGAATACATTTGTTACTGGTGGGGTCTGTCCAGCATGCCTGCACCAGTGGACTGAAACGCAATGCCTCGCGTGCAGCCGATGGTCGCCGCATTCGGACTGGTATGCTTCCTAGAGAAAAATGGAGGAGCACACATGGTTAAGGTGAGCGTGCTGTATCCGCAATCAGCAGGCACGAAGTTCGATATGACGTACTACCTCGGCTACCACATTCCCTTGGTGCGACGGCTATTGGGATCGGTACTGAAGGGAGTATCCGTTGAGCAGGGAATTTCCGGCGACGAGCCGGAATCGGCTGCGCCGTATATTACAACTGCTCATATGCTCTTTGATTCGGTTCAGAGCTTTCAGGCGAGCTTCGCCCCGCACGCGCAGGAAATCATGGAAGACATCCCGAAGTATACGAACTCGAAGCCGATCCTCCAGATCGGCGAGGTCAAGCTGTAGGATTATGGCTGCAATGCTGCCAATGATGAGAAAAGAATTCAAGGCAAAACTGAACGGGGATGAGTCGCGCAAGGACGCAAGCGCGGCGTTCACGCTGCCCTTCGATACGCTAGAGGTCTGGGGCAAAGCCAAAGTGCCCGTCAAGGTGACGATCAACGGCTACACTTGGCGCAGCACGGTCGGAAACAGGGGAGGGATTCAGTACATCGTGGTCAACGCCGAGGCACGCCGGAGCGCAGGCGTAAAGGCAGGTGATCTCGTGACCATCGCGCTCGAACCGGATGCCGAGAAGCGAGAGATCGAGGCTCCAAGAGCGTTGCTGAAGGCCCTCGGCGGAAAGCTCACTCAGAAGCTCAATGGGTTGTCCTTTACGCATAAGAAGGAATTCATCGTGTGGTATTCCGCCGCCAAGAAGGAAGAGACCCGTGCCCGCAGAGTCGAGAAGATGAAACAGATGCTCGCGACCGGGAAGGTCATCAGCTAAGACTTACAGTGTTCTAAGCCGCGCTCCGCGCCAACGCTGCAAACAGTGATCGTCGTTGTACGCTCAAATACAAGAAATATAATCACGAACACGTTTGCTGCCTTCAACGAGGACGCTATGAACTGGACACGATTCTTGTTGGTCGTCATCGGCACTGGTGTTGTCTCCTCACTCACTGATTGGTTCTTCGCTGGCGACTGGCTCCATCGGCGCTACACGTACCCTGAAATTTGGCGTCAAGGAAATGAAAGCCGAGCGATTGCCCTGACCAGTCCGCTGCCTTTCCTGACCTGCGGCATCTTTGCCTACGTAATCGCTCGGCTGGGTCTGCACTCTGTTGTGGGCGCTACTAAACTGGCTGTCGCCGTATGGCTGATCTGCCCGCTACCGCTGATACTCACCAACGCAGCATTCATGAAGCTGCATCGCGTTTTTGCGGCGTCCTATGCGACGGGATGGCTGGTAAAGCTGCTCATCGTCGCTGTAGCCACTGGATGGTTGCTTTATTAACGCGTGCCAGACCTTTGTGTTCGGTCGTGTGGCAAACAGGGACAATGGCACCTTCACCCCGATGTACTTTCAACGATTCGAGGACTAGACTTCTCCGCATCCGAGTAAATTCAAGGAGGGGATATGGCAACTGCAAGAATGCCTCAACCAACTGGCGAAGACCCCGTGAAAGTCGATCCCAAGCATTACACGGTGGAGTTCGAGAATGATCGAGTGCGAGTGATTCGGATCAAATACAAGCCGGGCGAAAAATCTGTGATGCACAGCCATCCGGAATCCATTGGTGTGTTCCTGACGGACGCCCACGCTAAGTTCACCTACCCGGATGGAAAGAGCGAGGACATCAAGGCGAAAGCCGGGTCGGTGCTGCACATGGACGCATTCACTCACCTGCCGGAAAGCACCAGCAAGAAACCATTCGAGGTCATCCAAGTCGAGTTGAAGTAGATTTCTTAGTCGATGATAGCCACGATAGAGCGAGAGCGATGCTGCTCTCGCTTTGTTTCGTCATTCTGTTTCAAAAGGCGAAGCGCAGGCATGCAACATTGCGTATAAACTTGCTCACGAGTCGGAGTCGGCCATCCTATGCTCGTTCTCGTCGTCTTGCTCGTGGTATGGCTCGTCTTTCGCGCCATCGGAGCGGCTGGGGTGCAGCCTCTCGCCTCGTGGCAACATTCCGCCCGATATGCCTTGGCAGTGATGTTCGTCTTCACCGCGACGGCTCACTTCAACAAGATGAAACATGATCTGGCACAGATGATCCCGTCATATTTTCCGCGCCCACTGCTGATCGTCTCCATCACGGGCGTTTTGGAGCTTCTCGGAGCAGCAGGACTGGTGCTGTCCGAATTTCGCAGGGTCGCGGGCTTTTGCCTGATCGCGCTTCTCATCGGGATGTTTGTCGCCAACGTCAATGGGGCACAGAACGGAGTCACGCTTCGTGGAAAGCCGCCGACGCCGCTCTGGCTGCGTGCTCCGATGCAGGTTTTGTTTATTGCGCTTCTCTGGTGGTCAACTCGTGCTTGACTAGGAATCAAAGGGAGCACTCATTGGTTGATCTGTCGATAGCGGAAGGCAAGCTGACATTGCACGTTCGGGGTACTGACAAGCTTTGGGCTTTCAGGAGCAGCCTTGAAATCCCGCTCGTCCACATTGCGGGTGTCCGGGCAGACCCGGAGGTCGCACGCGGCTGGTATCACGGCATCAGGATGCCCGGAACCAATGTGCCCGGAGTCATTACGGCGGGAACCTTCTATCAAGACGGCAAGCGCGTCTTCTGGGACGTGCATCACCCGGAGAAGACCATCGTCATTGATCTCCATGACGAGCGGTACAGCGAACTGGTCGTGGAAGTGGATGACCCGCTCGCGGCGGTCAGGCTGATTACGGCTGCCCTGTGAGGGCTGTGATTTCACAACAGAAGTCAGCGAGCGCAACAGCCTCATTGCAACCTGCTTGGCTCATTTGCGACCTATTAGCGGTGGGCTAAGCCCTGATCTTTCGATAGCAAGCCCAAGAGTAGGTGTTCGGTTTCAATCTCATGGCTTCCGAACAGGGCAGCCTTGTGCTTCGACGATACGACAACGCGTCTCGCCGTCTCGGTGTACCGCTCAAACATCGCCATTCTCCCTAAGATAATCGAATCCCCATTACGGCACCCATCTTCGTGGGGAAAAAAGAGAATCAGCAGGTGCCCACGACTACCAAATCACTTAAAATCACTTCTCGGTTTTTCAGAGACTTACGATAACTCAAGTTGCTGACCGTGCTCGGTTAAGTTCTTTGTTTATCGTTTAGTGGGAGATTCGATTCCCATCTCCCACCCCAGTCATCTTGCCGATTTACATGCGATTCGATGCCACGGCTCGCAGTGCTCCTCTTCATATTGGGATAACTTCACATCTTCAGAACGACACGGAATTGTGCCTTGCCGCTCAGCATGCGCGCGTAAGCCTCGGCTGCTTTTTCCAGCGGATAGATTTCAATCATGGGACGTACGCCCGTAAGTTCGGCGAAGTTCAGTGTGTCCTCGGAAGCGGCTGGCGTTCCCGCAGCCCAACCCTGAATCGTTCGACTTCCATTGATGAGCTGCACCGGTGTGACTTGAATCGGATCAAACGTCGCACCGATTACCATGAGCTCGCCATTCGGGCCCAGACCGTCGACCAACTCGGACATGGCTTTCGAGTTCGGGGCAGTGGCCAGGATTACCTGTGCTCCGCCCAGCTTTTGCAACTCCTCGGCCGCATTCGTCGATTGGCTGTCGATGTAGAGGTGCGCTCCAAGTTTCTTTGCTAGCGTGGCGTTTTCGGCGCCGCGTCCGATCGCCGCGACCTTGTAGCCAAATTTGTTCGCGAATTGAATTCCGAGATGACCCAGACCACCGATGCCCTGCACCGCAACCAGATCGCCGGGGAGCGCCCCGCTGTGGCGAAGTGCATTGTAGGTGGTAATTCCGGCGCAGAGCAGCGGTGCCGCATCGACATCACTCAGAGTTTCCGGTATGGCCACCAGCGCCTCCGCCGGCGCCACCATGTATTGCTGGTATCCGCCGTCATAGCTGAGGCCGCAGACTTTCAGGTTCTGGCAGTTGCGAAAATCTCCGCGCCGGCACGCGCGACAGGTGCCGTCATGGCCGCCGTGCCAACCCACGCCAACGCGCTGTCCTTTCTTCCACTCGGAAACACCGGCGCCGAGTTCATCGACGATGCCCGCCACTTCATGCCCTGGAACGCGGGGATATTGAATTCCGGGCCAGAGGCCTTCCTTCGTAAGCACATCACTGTGGCAAACGCCGCAGGCCTGAACCTTGATGCGCACCTGTCGTGCACCCGGCTCCGGAATCTCGCGCTCCACGATTTCGAAATTGGCCCCGGGCTTAGAAATCTGAGCGACTTTCATGGGTCCTACCGCCGGCTTGACTGCGACTCTGAGCGTTGCCATAAATCCTCCTAAGATCTCAGTGATTGTTGAAAAACCAATCAATTTTATTAGTTTAGAGAGAAGAGATCGAGTCGACGACTTCAATTGTGGTCACAATGGCACTGGCGTGGTTTTGCCATTGACGCCGGAGACTTTTCGCAACTACCCCACTTTCTGGTTCGATTGGCTAACTCATCGGCGTGAACTTCACGCCTTTGACATAGAAGTACCGCGTTACTCCTACCGCTGCGATGCCACCCCATTCGTTGCTGTTCGTTCCCCGCTGTTGAAGGATGATGTGGGCGGGAGATTCGGGTACATGCTTGTCATGAGACACGACAAGCACGCCATCGATATAAACCTTGACGCTGCGGGGAGCCCAGACGAGTGTGTAATTGCGAAATTGAGTTCCAAGAAACCGGTCGCTCACTTTGTCAGTTTGCTTTACATCACCCACAGGCGCGTGGGAAGCCGTCGGGTTCTGCCAGTTTGTGATGTAGATTGCGTTCTCGTTTCCCAGGAACTCAAGATCAATCTCACTCTCCGAGTTGTTGTAGAAAACGAAGCCGGAGGATATGGCTCCAGTTAAGGTTTTACCCTCGCCGTTTGGCGAATCCGCAGTTGTGGACATGCGCATGATGAATTCATAAGTTCCATAACCGAAACGCTGCTTCGAGATTATGGCTCCGCCGAAAGATTGGACTACGCCGTTGGCTTCGTGCTGCGTGACTTTGATGCGCAACATGTCGGTTGTGAAGTCAATCGCGTCTGCCACGTACATGCCCTGGTTAATGCCAGGCTTGCTGTCGGGCGATCGGTAAGTCGCAATTTCCCATTTGTTGGTGTCGAGTTTTCCGGCAGTAAAGTCGTCCGAAAAAATTGCGTTCTGGGCTCTGGCCGGCATCAGCCCATTCCAGCCAAGAAGCACAGCCATACACAGAAATATGCCTGAAGGAACAATGTGAGTTCGCATGATCTCTTTCGCTGTGCGTCGCTCTGCGCCTGACGAGCTAAAATTGTTTCAGTAGTGCGGAGTGCTGCGAGTCGTCCATCAACACCGCGTACGGCTGATAAAGTGAAATGCGATCCAGCAGGCCGGCGTAACGCTCACGCAGTTTACCGCCGATGCTCTCATAAGTTCCGCTGACTGCGATTGTGTCGAGCATCTCGTCAGTGATGAGCCGCACCATTCCTTGCCAATCGCCTTCGAGCGACTTTTGGTGCAACAGCGGGCCGATCGCTTCCCACCCGTGAGCGGCCAGCACGGGCTCGTACGTTCTGGTGGAGGCATAGAACGCAATCTGCTGCCTGACTGCCTCGGTGTTCTTAGCGCGCTCACCCTCCGTCTCTCCGACAACCACGCATGCAGCGCTGGCGTAGGTGAAACCCTGACGCGACCGCCCCGACGCTCGCAATCCATCCTCGACAGAGGGGTGGACGTATTCACGCAGGTATGTGGGAGTGTGAAACGGGTGCACGTGCAAACCGTCGCAAACCTCTCCCGCCATCTGGCACATGTAGCGGTTCACGCCCGCGACGAAGATGGGTATCTTCGGATGCGCAATCGGACCGGGGTTGAAAAAGGGAGTCATCAGATCGAAATTGTAGAACTCGCCCCGGAAGCGGAGCGGGGCTCCCTGTTGCCAACATTCCCAGATAGCGCGTAGCGCCAGAACGACCTCGCGCAATTTCGGCCCTGGCGACTCAAACTTGACCGAGAAGCGCCGCTGGATATGTGCCCTTACCTGCGATCCGAGTCCCAGGATGAATCGTCCCCTGGAAACTTTCTGAATGTCCCAAGCTGTGTGGGCAATGATCATGGGGCTGCGTGGAAAAGCCACGGCGATCGAGGTGCCGAACTTGATCGAAGACGTCGCCGTAGCTGCAACTGCCAATGGGAGGAAGGGGTCGTGCTGGGTTTCTGATGTCCACAGGCACTGGTAGCCAATCGCCTCCATTTTGCGCGCGTATTCGGGGACACTTAGCAAGTCGTAGTCGCGCAATCCCACGTCGAGGATCATCGCCGCGCCTCCCTCGGCGCATTGTAGCGCCGTCGCCACGGTACTCGTTGACCCTCGTGAGTTGCGCGTTTGAGGCAGGGATCTCGCAGTGGATCTGCTACTGCCTGTGCTAAGGAGAAAGCCAGGCAGAAAGCCCGGTGACGATTCCCCAAACCAGCAACAACGCAACGACCATTGCCACTACAAAAAGGATCTTGGTCCCTTCATCCAGGACGGATGCACGCCTTTTCCGGTACACAGCAACAACTCCAATACAGAATAAGCCGGAGCGGCAACTAAAAATTGACGTTGTGGGCGATACCAAAATGTTAGTCCACCGGCGACGAATGAGCAAGTGATCCGCAGTTGATTCAGGCTTCCCTGCCGTCGTGCGCCGGCCCTCCGCGCTTGAGTAAAACGCGTAGTCGGCGGCTTAGTAGGTCGCCCGAACCAGGAATTTTCGCAGTAGTCACTGTCCATTACTCTCGACTCCTGAGCCTTCTCATCATGCCCTGCTCGACCACTCCGGGGAACAACTGATAGAGCTTGATCATCGGGCGCATGTACCAGGGCACGACCACTTCGCGCTTATCTTGCAGGTAGCCGCGCAAAACCGCCCGGGCAACACGCTCGGGTGAAATGCCGCGCATCGATGCGGGCCGCACTTGCTTCGGTTGGCCCCTGCGAATGGCGTTGGCACCAAAATCGGTCCGCACGAAACCGGGGGAAACCGTGAGCACATTAATGCCCTGTTTCTTCAATTCCATGCGTGCGGCTTTGCCCATTGCATTCAAGGCGAACTTTGTTCCGTTATAGACGGAATAAAACGGCAGCGGAATCTGTCCGGCGACACTGGAGATGTTGATGATGGTCCCGCTGCCCTGCTGCTTCATCAGCGGTATCACTGCCTGCATCGCAGCCAGGGCGCCAAAAAGATTGATTTCGAATGTGTCATGAGCAGCCGCCATATCGAGGTTCGCGATGGAGCCAAGGTGGCCGCGCCCGGCATTGTTGATCCATATGTCAATCCGCCTGAAATGATGCATGGTCAGGCCGATAACCCGATCTATCTCCTCACGATTGCGCACGTCGCATGCGAGAGCGATAGTTAGGTCGCTGCGGCCGATGCGTTGACGGGCGGCTTCGGCGCGTCCCGCATCGCGTGATAACAAAACCACATTCGCTTCGTGATCGGCGAAGGTTTTCGCGATCGCTTCTCCAATCCCCATTGAAGCTCCGGTTACAACCGCGACTTTTCCGGAAATTTCTTTGGCGCCCATGCCGTGCTTTTTATTCTCCTAAGCGTTATCCGTCAAGAGCAACTGCGATTCAGACTTGCAATTGCTGTTTGACTCCCTTGGCGTACAATCCAAAGATGTTTTTCGGATTGCACACCGCGGGAGCATGCTCTTGAGCAAGCTTCTGCCCTTATTTCCCCTCGACCTGGTTTTGCTCCCCGGCACCCCCTTGCCGCTGCACATCTTTGAACCGAGATACAAAGAGATGATCTCGGAGTGCCTCGCCCACAACGACGTATTCGGCATCATACGAGCCAAAGAAGGATCCGTGGCCGAAATTGGCTGCACCGCAGAAATTGTTACAGTCACGAAAAAATATGAGGATGGCCGGATGGACATTGTCACTCAGGGACGGCAGCGTTTCGAACTGATGCACATCAATCGCGAGAGATCCTTTCTCCAAGGCGAAGTTCTGTATTTGCGCGATGAGCCGGGCACGGCGTCGCCGGAAGAGACTGGCAAGGCAATGAAGCTCCATAGCGAAATCATGAACCTGGCTGGAGCGCAGCCTGAGGATGCATCGGAGGTCGACGAGCAGCAGCTTTCATTTCATCTGGCCGGTTCCCTGCCCCTGGACCTCGACTTCAAGCAAGCATTGCTTGCCATGAAATCCGAGCCCGAGCGCCTTCGGGCCATCATTTCGTTCTTTGAAAACATCTTACCTTCTATGCGGCGGACCATGCATGTGCGGCGAAAGGCCGGCGGAAACGGTCATGCGGGTTAGCGAACCAGCGTATAATCGAGCCACGAAGTTGTTCTCCCTGGGGGTTTCCTGATCATGAGTCTTCCGCGGACGCTAGGCGAATTGCGCCACAGTCCATTCTCCGAAGAAATTCTGCGCACTCGGCGGGTAAAGGACGAATTGCGCGACAATCTGGTTACGAAGTTGCGTCAGGGCGGTGCGATTTTCTCAGGAATCGTAGGTTACGACGATACCGTTATCCCGCAAATCGTGAATGCGATTCTTTCGCGCCATAACTTCATTCTCCTGGGCCTCCGCGGCCAGGCAAAAAGCCGGATTCTGCGTGCGCTGACGAGCTTGCTGGATTCGCAGATGCCATACGTCGCGGGCTGCGAAATTCACGACAATCCTTATGCGCCCATTTGCCGGCCGTGTCGAGAAAAACTCGCCAAGCATGGAGACAGCACCTCGATCGCGTATCTCACGCCGGACGAGCGCTACGTAGAAAAACTTGCAACGCCGGACGTGACTATCGCGGACCTGATCGGTGACATCGATCCCATTAAAGCGGCGCGTGGAGGTCATGAACTGAGCAGCGAAATGACGGTTCACTACGGCTTGTTGCCGCGGGCCAATCGCGGAATTTTTGCCATCAACGAATTGCCTGACTTGGCCGGGAAAATCCAGGTGGGCTTGTTCAACATCATGCAGGAAGGAGATGTGCAGATTAAGGGCTATCCAATTCGCCTGCCGCTGGATGTCGCATTGGTGTTCAGCGCCAATCCGGAAGATTACACGGCGCGCGGAAAAATTATCACACCCCTTAAGGACCGCATTGGCTCGGAAATTCGTACTCACTATCCGGCTACGGTCGAGGAGGGCATCGCTATCACCGCGCAGGAGGCTTGGACGAACCGCAACGGGTACAAGCTTCAGGTACCGAAATATGTGCAGGAGGTGATCGAAAGAATTGCCTTTAGCGCCCGCGAAGACAAGAAAATCGACAAGCGTTCGGGAGTCAGCCAGCGGCTGCCGATTTCCTGCATGGAGAACGTCATCTCAAACGCCGAGCGGCGGGCGATCCACCATGATGAAAAACTAGTGGTGCCGCGCATTGGCGATGTGTACGCTGCCATGCCTGCCATTACCGGCAAACTGGAATTGGAATACGAAGGTGAGATGAAAGGCGCCGACCACGTTGGCCGCGAACTGATTCGTGCGGCGGTCGCAAAGACGTATGACGGTTATTTCAAAGGCACGGACATGAACCAGGTGGTGCAATGGTTCGATCTCGGTGGCCAAATCCAACTGGCTGACAGCGCCAGTGCCTGCGAGGCACTGTCGTCACTGAGAAGCATCCAGGGACTCATGGAGAAACTGGTGAAGCTGAACGTGGGCCCCAAGGACACACCGGAAACTCAAGTTTCGGCCGCCGAGTTTGTGCTGGAGGGTCTACACGCCCACAAGCGCATCGGACGCAATGAAGAGCGCGTGTTTACCGCCGGCGAAAAACCACCCAAGGTTGCGGAAAAAACTTTCGAGCGTGAGGATCTGCCATTCCGCGGAAGAAGACCGTACAACTAGTAGTCAGTGGTCAGTCGCCAGTTAGGACAGTGCTGACTACTAACGACTGTTCTTATGCGACGCATCCGCTATAGCAAATACGTTCCCGACCCCGCTAGCGAAATGTGCATGGAAGACCTG
The DNA here is from genome assembly GCA_035624215.1 of Terriglobales bacterium. Classification (GTDB taxonomy): domain Bacteria; phylum Acidobacteriota; class Terriglobia; order Terriglobales; family Acidobacteriaceae; genus JAFAGX01. The sequence goes on along the minus strand of DASPRY010000053.1, from coordinate 72,655 downwards.
CTCAGTGCGCTGGCAGATTTCCTCCTGCAAAGTGGATTCCAGAATTACTTGTACGATGACTTTGGCCGCGAGCAAACGCTCGAAGATTTGCGCCGCGCCATAGAACAAGCATTGCTCGACAGCGATCTGCTGGATGAGGAAATGCGCGAACGGCTGCAGCAGATGCAAATGGAAGGCACGCTGGACGAGTTGATCGAACGCTTGATCGAGCGCATGCAGCAAGAAGACTACATCAGCGTCGACCAGCCGCATGACCCATCGAAGCAGTCGAGTGTCGGTGGGCAGGTGGGGGATACGCAGGGTCAGGTCAAGTTTGAGATTACCGACAAAAGTCTCGACTTTCTGGGTTTCAAGACGCTGCGCGATTTAATGGGATCTCTGGGAAAATCGAGCTTTGGCCGCCATGACACCCGCGACATGGCAACCGGCATTGAGACGAGTGGAGCGTCAAGGCTCTACGAATTCGGCGACATGCTGAATCTGGACATCACGGCGACGCTTTCGAGTGCTATTCAGCGTGAAGGCTTGAAGCTGCCGTTAAATATCGAGTATTCGGATTTACAGGTGCACCAGTGCGAATATCAGTCGTCTTGCGCAACAGTACTGATGCTGGATTGCTCGCACTCGATGATTCTCTATGGCGAAGACCGGTTCACGCCAGCAAAGAAAGTCGCCATGGCGCTGTCGCATCTGATTCGCACGCAATATCCGGGCGATTCGCTGTCGTTGATTTTGTTCCATGATTCGGCGGAAGAAGTTCCGCTCTCGCAATTAGCGCGCGTAAAGGTGGGTCCTTACTACACCAACACACGAGAGGGTTTGCGGTTGGCGCAACGCATCTTGCAGCGGCAAAAAAAGGACATGAAACAAATCGTGATGATCACCGACGGTAAGCCCTCGGCCTTAACGCTGGAAGATGGGCGCATCTATAAGAATGCCTTCGGACTCGATCCCCTGGTCGTGAGTCAGACTTTGGAAGAAGTTTCCAAGTGCAAACGCGCCGGCGTAATGATCAACACCTTTATGCTGGCCTCGGACTACGGACTGGTGCAGTTCGTTCAGAAAGTCACTGAGATGTGCCGCGGCAAAGCGTATTTCACTACTCCTTACACGCTTGGCCAGTATCTGCTCATGGACTACATGTCGAAGAAGACCAAGACTATCCACTAGGACAAATTGTCGTGAAGAGTGTAGGGATTTGCAGTTTGAGAGTTCAGAACTGCAGATCCTCGTCGCTGCGCTCCTCGGAATTACAAAATTGACGGAGGTTCACTAAGAGGGAGTAATCTCCCCCACCGCGCGCCATGCCTGGTTGATGGCTTCGTCGGTATAGGCGTAGGCGCCGGCATCGGCATTGGCAATAGAGATTCGGCCAAACGGCTTTCGAGCTACCTCACACGGTGTCACTCCACCCTGCAGCCAGAAGTCGTCCCAGAGGGAGTTGTATTCGTACGCGTACCCATGCGGCCAGCGGTTTACGGTGATGGCGATGATGTCACGGGCGGGATCGAAGCCTCCGGCGCCGAGCGCGCGTGCAAGCTGGTCACGGATGTTGCGCTCCATCGTCTCAAAGGTCGTGCTAAACAGTTCAATGCGCCCGGCACGATGTTGCTCGCGAGCCGGCAAACCGGGCTTGCATGGCGTTTTCATCATGTGGACCACGATCGGCTGATCGGGTACCTGCGAGGCATGGTATTCACCGATGTTCACCGGCACGTCAAGCGTAGCGGCGATGTGATAGCAACCGGGAGCGTAGACCGAACTTACGCCGAGCTTCTGGAATGCCTCCCAATTGCGGATGACAACATTGGTGTAGAGAAGCGGCACTTTTTCGGCTGAATAGAGAGCTTGCTTTTGCGGCCCCGGGAGTTCGTTGCACAGGTAAGGAATCATCACGTGCCAACACGCCAGGATGCAGTGGGCAGCTCGAACCGTATAAGTCTTGCCGAAGCGGGCATAGGTGATCTCCACTTCTTTCGCGGTGGCGGGATCGCCGACATGCTTCACTCGCACCGCCGTGCTGTTCAGACGAATGCGCACCGGCGAGCCAGGCTGATCCAACCTGGCGTAATTTGCGCGCGCGGTCACGATGTCGATCGCTGAGTTGCCGGGCATCGCAGTCGGAATCAGTTTGCGAACCAGCAGCCGCGCAATGGAGGCATTGCCATCAGGGAAATGAAAAAAATATTGTTCCGCTTCTTCATTGGGAATCGCATCACGATTCATTCCTTTGCCTGGAGTGGGATCGAGATGCATTCCGGCAAATCCGGGAAAATCCATGCCCCAGGCGTCCTGCGCGGCAACTGCGTCAATGCCAACCCCGAACAATGGGTGCGGGCCAGCCTGCAAAATTTTGACTACTTCTTCATGTGCGCCAACCACGTCGGTAAGAAATTTGGCGTAGCTCATGCGCGCGAGGCGGGCTTTCTTTTGCTCAGAACTGAGCCCCGGCAGATAGTCTTTCTTCTCGTGATAGAGCCGTTCATAATCGCGCTTGGCCTTGGCAGAAAGCGGAGCTTCTGCCAGAAACTTCTGCCAGCGCTCGGGAGTTTGAACCACCCGGTCGCCAGTCTCGCTCCCTCCTATTGATGCAGGGTCAACGACCAGTTTGTCGGCGCCGAAAGTTTCTTTGTCGAAGAAGATGTTCGGCGTGAGCCCGAGAGAACGATACAGGTCTCTCGAGACATATTTCTGGTAGGATCCGACAACGATTCGCAGCTCGTTGATCAGGCCCTTGGCGACCGCACTATAGGGTGCCGGGCTTTCGATCGAATAAGTTCCGCCATAGCCCAGCAACGTGCGGTTACTCACATGAAACTCGTTTCGTTTCGCGTGACCGCCGAAATCGTCATGATTCTCCAGAATGAGGACGCGTGCCGCTGGTCCGGCGATCTTGCGGAAGAAGTGTGCGGCAGAGAGTCCGCTGATGCCGCCGCCGACAATCACCAGATCGTAGGTTTCGCCGGTATCCGCTGGCGTGCCTGCGTGTTGCCAAAACGTTCCATCACGCAAGCTGTGAGCGGTTTCGAAGCTGCCGGGATGGCTTCCCCGCAGCCCGGTTAAAGCCGGCGGGTAGTAATCCGGGGATTGTTCCGGCTCGAGGTGGTGCGTACATCCCAAAAAAAATGAAGAGGGAATGATCGCGGCCCCCACGGTAAGCGCCATTCCGTTCAGAAAATCTCGCCGCGTAATGCGGCGGTCCATGCCTAATTGTTTGTCTCTCGAGTCGTGCAAACCGGGGCTCCCAACCTAGGCGAAGGTGAGTACGAAAAGGACGCGCAGCTTAGACCTTTGGTCCCGAAAGATTAGGGGCAGGCGTAACCCCAGTCTCATCGGCTTTCTTCACTGCCAATTCGGCCCCCTGGAAACCGATCTTGCTGTGGGTGCCATCACAAAAAGGTTTGTTGACCGATCCCCCGCAGCGGCATAAAGAAAAAGCTGCTTTGCCGGTCAAATCGTACTTATTGCCGTTACCGTCAACCAGCTCAACTGATCCCTCGGGAGCTTCTACCCGAAGCGGACCGTTGGGTCTTATCGTGATCTTCACCGTAGCCATGGGGCCTCCTGAAAAAGATCGAACAAAGAAGATATCAGCTTCGGGTACGGGCTTCCAGCAGGCAATCCGCTGGACGCGTATACCTTCCACTCGCCTTCGCACGGCCCCGGCGCAGGGAATGAGGAACGGATCGACGAAGGCAGAAAGCCTGCTATGCGGCGGCGGCTTGCGATGACAGTGTGCGCTGATAGAGGCGCAGGTACTCGTCAATCATGCGCTTGGCAGTAAAGCATGCGCGAGCGCGTTGAAAGGCGCGGGCGGCGTAGCCCCGGCACAGGTCACGGCGTTCGTGCAGTTGCCGGATTACGCCGGCCAGGCTCTCGGCGTCATTGGCTCGGAAATAGATCGCGGCGTCTCCCCAAATTTCGCGGAAGGAGGGGATGTCGTTAGCCACGATGGCGCATCGCGAAAGTGCCGCCTCTAGTGTCGAAAGACCAGAGGGCTCATACCGTGCCGTAGCGACAAAGATTGCGGCGCGGCTGTAAAGCATACGCAATTGAGCCTCGGTCTGCACCCCTTTCAGGGAAAGAGAGGTTTCATGAGCTTGAAGCTTCACGTCGGTGCAAATGGGCAATTCCGCGACTGCGACCGGTTCATCAGAATTCACGATGCACACCGGCAGCGGGTGCGCATGTTGCGTTAACAGCGAAACTTGCTTGCCGGCGTCCAGCATGCGCCCCACCGCGAGCACGGAATCATTCTTGCTTACGTAAGGATTGAAGAACAGCGGATTACGCCCGTTGTAAATCACCACATCCTGTCTGGGGCGCGCATAGCAGGCGCAAATCGAGTCCAGCATCCAAACCGAAGGGGCCACGACAATGCTGGCCTCTGACAAGCCATGGGTCACGACATCTTTGTACCAGCGCACCCAGCGGCTTTCCTTGGGCTCACGCCCGTGTACCGCCTTCCACCAGCTGATCAGGTCTCCGTGCGCCACCACAACCCGCGGCGTTTTCACCGGCAGACTGCCGTAACACAACTGGTTCAGATGCAGGAGATCAGGCTTCAGTTCTTTAGTCAGAGCCGCAAGATATCGAGAAGAGTCGTTGAAATCCTGCTCGCCCTCCTGCATCCAATCGAGGCGAAACGCGGTGGGCCGGTAATCCAGGCCCTCCAGCTTCTCCATCCAGGAAGTCTGCCCCGACAGGGGAATGTCACCGAAACTGACCAGTGTCACCTGAACGCCACGGTTAATAAGTCCAGTGACCAGCTCCTGCGTGTAGGTCCACACGCCGCTGACCGTATCGGTGGTCACGAGAACGTGCACCCAGTGCGCCTCCTGGCCCGGCCGTTTAGGGGGCCGTGCCGCAATATTGTAAGCGGAAGTGCTCGTTGCAAGAAGCACTTCTTTGTAAACGTCTCCACCGCAAGAGCTTGCACAATCAGCACCAATGCCTGCACGTTACAATGGAGCCCATGTTGCGCTTGATGTGTGTGACCGCACACCCGGACGATGAAGCAGGAGGCTTTGGCGGCTCGCTGGCTCTCTATCATGACCGGGGCGTCGAAACCAGCGTGATTTGCCTTACGCCGGGGCAGGCGGCTACGCATCGCGGCAGCGCCAAGGACGACCAAGAACTAGCGGCCCTGCGGAGGCAGGAATTTGCCGCCTCGTGCGAAGTCCTGAAAGTTACAAAGGGCAGCCTACTCGACTATCCGGACGGAAAACTTTATCGCCAGGATTTATACCGGGTGGTCTGCGATCTGACATTTCACGTTCGGCAGTTCCGTCCACAAGTCGTGATCACATTCGGCCCTGAAGGCGGAGTCACGGGTCACGACGATCACTCGATGGCGTCCGTGTTTACGACGCTGGCATTTCATTGGGCGGGAAGAAACAACCGTTACCCTGACCAACTCAAGAGCCTTTCTCCCCACAGACCACAGAAGCTATACTACGCGACCGCAAATTTCGTCTTACCCGACCGGCAACCAATCACGTTACCTCCGGCAACAGCCATCATCGAGATTGGCAATCATCTGGAAACCAAGATCGCAGCCTTCAAAGCTCACCTCACTCAGGCGCCACTTTGGCCACTGTTCGAGTCGCATGTTCGCCGGCGCGGACGGCAAGAGATGTTTCACCTCGCAGCGTGGACGAAGCCGGAGCCGCTTCCTCGTGAAACCGATTTATTTGCCGGAGTTTCAGAGAGCGGCTGAAACCACTTTTAGGTGAGGAGGAGCGGCAAATCACTTCTTCTGCCAGGTTTGTCCGGCATCCTCTGTGGTCCAAGTTTCGTGGGCGGAGGTGCTGATTCTTCCATGTTGAGTATCAGTAAATTCAACCCCGATGATGTCCGCAGTGAGAAGTTCGCCATTGGCGACCGGTTGCACTCGCGTCCAGTGCTCGCCAGCATCGGCAGAATGATAAAGCGCACCATTCGCGCCGCCGACCCAGATGTCCATGCCGTTGGCCGCCAGCGCACGGAAAGTGGCTTGACTATCGACAGGAATGGTTTCCCAGCTCTTGCCCGCGTCAAATGAGCGTTGCAAAATTCCCTCTGAGCTCAACGCCCATTTCGGTGCCATTCGCGCAGCAGGAGAAAGCATTCCCTTAGTAACCGCCAGCGCCGCGACTTTCTGCTTCAATACCGGGCCTGCGAAGCCCGCCCGGTTAGCGGTGAATGGCGCCGATTCCACCTCTTTGGCACGCCCTGGCACGAGTTCGTTACCCGAGCTGTTGGGAGCGGCTGTAGGTTCGGCCATGACCCGCGCTTGCAAGGTGCTGGTACTTTGCAATTCCGAATTAGGTTGGCCGTCGAGGCTTACGGTATCCCGCGTTTCAGTTGCGAGCACCCGTGACGCGGGTACGCGTGAGGCTGTTCTCTTTGAGGCAGCTATCGGCGATTGCCGCGCACCGCCTAAGGCTTGGACTGAAGGTAGATTCTCCGCTTTAACTTCGCGGCCCGGCGCGGTGGATTGAACTGGGTTCTGACCAGAATTCACGCCCTCCACAGATTGAGCAGCAATGAGTTGGCGCGACTTCGAACGCGATTCGAAGTGCAAAGTAACCGCCGTCCCAACCACCACGATGCAAGCTGCCATTCCGGCCCAGCGCAGCACCGGCCACGACAGCCAAGCCCGTGCACGCGCAGCAGGGCCGACTTCCAAGTTCACGTTCTCTGGAAATGACAGCACTACGATTTCGCGGCAATCCGGGCAATGAGCCAAATGATCGAGAACCTGATTTCGCTCGTGCCGATTCAGCATATTCTCGACAAACGCGTTCATCAGGTCTGCATCAGGATGCCTTTCCAGTTTGGCGTCTGGTTGCAGGCGCTGAATCACGAGCTTGGGTACTTGTGTCATTTGATCTGCGCCACTTTAATTATCACCAGCTTGAAGAATTCCGGCCAATCTGTAATGAATTATGCCTCAAGCCGGGCCTTTACCGGCCGCCTCAGCGTTCTTCTTGGAGAACGGCGGATGTGCAGTTTCTTGCACCAGCCGATTGCGAAGATTCAGGTGCAAGTCACGAACGTCCACTTCCAGGGCCTCCTCTGCCTGCCGCCGGCTCATGCCCCGCCGGCCGAGGCCCGCCAAAATCCGCTTGCGGAGAGACTTGGCCAGTTTATCCAGCTTGCGGCTGATGGTGGATTCGTGCACGCGCAGAATGCGCGCGATCTCGGCTAGCGTGCGCGAGTCCAGGTAATATGAGGCCAGCACAAAGCGGTCTTCGGACGACAGTTCGGCCAGCGCATCATCGGTGGCCGCTTCGATTTTTGGATCCACTTCCCTCACCGGTTCGGACGTGGCTGCAGCAAACTGCACACCTTGTTCGCTCTCCTCTTCCAGGCTTACCAGGCGGCGCCGCCGGCGATAACCGTTTACATGTTCCTGCGCGAGCACGGTGCGCAACCATCCCTCGAGCGAACCCCGTCCGGTGTAGGAAGCCAGCTTGGATACGCGCTGGCCATCACGCAGGCTTGTGCCGTAGAGGTCGGCATAAAGACAGTCAGCTAATTCGCGCCCTGCCGAGGCTTCCTTGGCGATGTAGGTAGCAACGTCGTACAGCTTCTCCCGATAACGAGTCAGAAAAACTTCCCATGCACGTTCGTGGCCCGCCGCACATGCCCGAGCGAGGGCTAGTTCCTCTACGCGCAGACTGAGGAGCAATTGTTGCCTTTCCAGTCCTGAGGCATCGGCAGGCAAGTACTTCTTTGTGACTTCCTGAAGGATGCAGTTAAAAGCATCCCGGGTCAGGCCGAACTCTGCCCCACGACTCCTGCGATAGAGCTCCGAAAGCAATTCCAAGCCCGAATCTTTCACACTGGATTGGACACCAAGTCTGGACATAAAGGGGAATTACTCGATGCTACCAATATTTTTAGACGCAAAAAGCGGGATTTTTGCCGTTCGGCAATCAGGAAGGATCAGAGAGGGGCGGCACGGCAGCCGTCAATGGCTGATCCGGGGCGTTTCCACTAGCTTAAGGGAGGCGTATATGAAACTCACCTCGTTGGTTCCGCTTCTGGTTGTTGTTCTTGGCTCCGCGGTAATGATTCCTCGTCCGGCTCCGGGAGGTGAAGTCCCCTCGCTTTCCCAGTACAAAGTTCTGGACCCAATAAGGCACGGAAATCTGGCGGTTTTCCCTGTTGTATCGACTGTCTCTCACGACACCCAAGAATTCCTCACTTTGGATGAAGGGCTGCGCTCCGGCGAGGTGGTGGTCAACGAGTCCGGCAGCATTGCCCCTCTGGTTCGGCCGCGTCACGACGGCGTTACCCCGCGCCGAGGCTTTGGTCCGCAAGTCAATCAGCTGGTGCTGGTGAACAATTCAAAGCGTCCACTGATTCTGTTGGCTGGAGAGATCGTGACCGGTGGCAAGCAGGATCGTGTAATTGGCAAAGATCGCCTCGTCCCTGCGGAAAGCGATCCCATCGATCTCGGAGTTTTCTGCGTGGAACCTGGCCGCTGGACCGGGCCCAAGATGAGCTTCGACTCGTTGGGTTCGCCTATGGCGGCACCTGGTGTGCGCGCCAAAGCCATGGTTGACGAAGACCAAGGAAAAGTTTGGTCCGAAGTCAGGGATTCACAAGCCCGCGTTGCTGCACAGCTCACAGTTCCCATGGCCGCGGCGGTCGGTGGCACGACTTCGTACGCAAAGGTCATGCAGAACGAGGAAGTCCAAAAGAAAGTGGATTCGGTCGCGGCTCCGATTCGGCATGATTATCAGAGCTTGATCGGGCAATTGCGCGATCGCCACGCAGTCGGAGTGGTGGTGGCCGTGAACGGTGAAATCATCTGGGCAGATATCTTTGCCAGCACCAACCTGCTGGAGAAATACTGGCCCAAGCTCGTCCGCTCCTACGCTGCCGAGGCTTTTGTAACTCGAGCCGGGAACGGAGGCGCAGACCTAAAGACGGCACAGCAGTTTCTGGAGGATTTCGAAGGCCGCAGACAAATCGTGGAAACTGAGCCGGGTCTTTATCGCCACACCGAGATCACCGGAGACAGTTTCAAGGCATTCGAATTAACCGCCTTGCTGCCCAGAACAGGATTTGATCTACACGTGGCGAAGATGGCGGAATAGACATCGCGATTCATTGAGTTTCGAGACAAAGACAGGCATGAGAGCCCCCGTCTAATCTTCAATCCGTGCGATCAGAATCCAGGCTGAATATAATTTGGCAATGCCGTGCGCGGCTCGAAAAGTTATTGGCCTTGTTCTGCTCGTTTCCTGGCTCAAACCAGCTTCAGCATTGGTCTCAAGAAAGGACCTATTTGCGAACCTTGATGACGGTATTCGCATCCACGTCCGAGAGGTGCGCACCGGCATGCATCGCGCGTGCGACCCCATTCTGCTGGTGCATGGCGCTCGCGTCCCCGGGGTCGCGTCCTTCGATCTTCCGGTTCCGGGTGGCTCTTTAGCAGCTGACCTTGCGGAGAAAGGATTTTGCGCGTACGTGATCGATATTCGAGGATATGGCCAGTCCACACGTCCACCCGAAATGGAAGAACCTCCGCAAAATCATTCCCCACTGGTGCGGTCGGTGGACGCTGTTCATGACATCGATGCTGCAGTGGGTTTGATTCGCAAGCGAACAGGTGCGCGCCGGGTCTCGCTATTCGGTTGGGCTACTGGCGCTCAGTGGGCAGGGTACTATGCAACGCTGCATCCCGACAAACTGAGCCATCTGATCCTCCTCAATGCGCTCTACGGGGCAGATGTAGCCCACCCAATGATGGGCCATGGATCGGATATGGAAGACCCGGCTCATCCGGGTCGTCTAAATCCGGCTATTGGCGCGTATCGGTGCAACACCGCTGATTCTTTGCTCGCAGCATGGAACCGTAGTATCCCCACGGAGGACAAATCCTCCTGGCGAGACCCGGCAGTTGCGGACGCCTATGTGCGCGAGGCTCTGGCAAGCGATCCAGAGGCGAACACGCGCAATCCAGCTTGTTTTCGATCGCCCAATGGTGCGCTGGAGGACAGCTTCTATCTCGCTACTGGACGGCAATTGTGGGATGCGTCGTTTATCAATGTCCCGACTCTTGTGCTCGCCTCGGAACGCGATTTCTGGTCTCGCCCCGCCGACCGAGACAAGCTGAAGCAGGACTTGGTACACACTGTTACCACAATTGTGGTCATTCCGGATGCCACCCACTTCGTACATCTCGATCGGCCCCAGCACGGCAGGCAGCTGTTGCTGGATGAGATCGTTAGCTTCGTTCAGGGTCGGTCAGTCGCTACAAAGGACCAATCTCCGGTAGACTAAACTGACGCGCACGCATTCCCCAGAATTTGAGGTAAGGCATGAGCGCGTCCGACGACAAGTTTTACCACCCCAAAATCACGCAACGCGCAGATTTGGGACCTAGCCTGTGGACTTTTCGCATTAAGGTGGATGGCGATTTCCAGTTCAGCCCGGGCCAATATGCGACTTTGGGGGTGATGGATCCCGACAACAAGCGTTGGGAGCGTCCGTACTCCATTGTTTCGGCTCCATTTGAAAGTGAAATCGAGTTTTTCCTGGAACTTGTCCCGGGAGGCGATTTGACTCCCCGCCTTTATAATTTGCAGCCTGGAGATGAGCTACTCATGCGGAAATCCGCCAAGGGACGTTTTACGTTGCAGACCGAGAGCGGTCGCACGAACCACCTTCTCATCTGTACAGTTACCGGTGTGGCACCGTTTGTGAGTTATACGCGAACGCTTTACCAACAATGGAAAGCAGGAAGCTTTTCGGGGCAACACAAATTGTTTCTGCTCAATGGCGCGAGCCGTTCATGCGAGTTTGGCTACTGCGAGGAATTGCAAAGGGTCGCGCAGAAGGCGTCGTGGTTCAAATACACGCCTACCGTCAGCCGTCCCTGGGAGGATACGGCATGGACGGGTGAGACCGGAAGGGTCGACGACATAATCCGCAAGTATGCCGATATGTGGGGCCTGGGTGGATCCAACACCGTCGCTTACATGTGTGGGCACCCCGAGATGATCGAAAATGCTAAGAGTATCCTAAGGCGCGTCGGGTTTGAGAAGGAATTCCTAAAAGAAGAATCCTACTGGGTTCCCGGAAAAGAGGCAGTCGCAAGATAAGCGCGGGCTCACCTCGCAATGCTCGGACTGCGCCGTTCGAGCAGGAGAACATCCCTCCATCTGCCGGCCAATTGAGCAAGGCGCTGGCGTAATCCGACTTCACGGAATCCGCAGGATTTATGAAGGGCGATGCTAGCAACGTTCTCTGGGAAGATGCCCGCCTGCAGCGTCCACATGCCGTGTTTCTCTGAGCAATCGATCAGAGATTTCATTAGCGCTTTGCCAACGCCTTTGCCTCGTGCCAAGCCGGCTACATAAATCGAAACCTCGGCTACTCCAGCATAAACACGGCGGCTCGAAACCGGGCTGAGGGCCGCCCATCCGAGAATCCTCTGGCTGTCTCTCGCGATGAGGCGGCAATGTTGGTGATGGGCAGAGTCCCAGCGTGCCCATCCCGGCACGGCGGTTTCAAAGGTTGCGTTCCCCGTGGCAATGCCTTCCGCATAAATCTCCCGCACCGACGGCCAATCCTTCGCCCGCATTGCCATCATTGCCAGGTTCATCATCCAGAGAACCGTTACCCACACGTCGCGGAAATTACCTATCCCTCCGCCGAGATTAGGCGCTCTCCGCCGGCGCAAAAAATACCAGGACCATCAGTTCTTCGCTGATGTCATGAAATCGGTGTTCGATCCCCGATGCAACGAAGATCACACTGCCTTCTCCGACCGGCTGGTCTTCCGCACCAATATTCATTCGAGCCTTGCCACGGACCACGTAATAAAGCTCGTCTTCTTTGTGGGGCGATTGCCAATCGGTGCCACCCGCGGGCAAGACATAGACTCCCGCACTCATCTCTGGAATGCGCAGAAACTCGAGATACGGCTTGCCAGTCTGATTGCGCTGTTTTTCAAGTTCGGAAAGTTGGTAGAAGGTTCTGTTCATGACACCTTCGCGGCCTGATTCTCAACAACTTTTGCGACGAACATAGTCTATGATTACCTTCCGAGGAGGCACGATGCGAAAGATGTGTTTTGCTGTGTGGTTGCTCATCGTCGTCCCGTTGTTGGCGCAGGACGCTGATCTTTTGCATCACTTCGATTACGACCAGAAGGCTCCCCTGGGTGTTCAGGAGGTCGCAACCGAGCGCCGGGGCACAGTAGTCATCCACGATATTTCGTACATCAGTCCCAAAGGCGGGAGCGTCCCGGCGTACCTGGTCGTGCCCGATGGTAAAGGTCCATTCGCTGCTGTGATTTGGGGCCACTGGTATATGCCAGGTTCGGAGTTTATGAATCGCAAGGAATTCCTGGAGGAGGCGGTCGCAGTTGCGCCCTCGGGTGTTGTGTCGTTGCTGCCGGATGGGCCAATTGCCCGTCCCGGGCACAAAGAGGACAACTCCTGGTTGAGCGACCAACAAGTTACAGATCGCGTGCAGGCAATTGTCGACATGCGCCGCGGGGCCGACCTGCTGTTGGCTCGTTCTGATGTTAATCCCACGCGCCTGGCCTATGTCGGCCATAGCTACAATGCAGAAGTTGGGGCGTTTCTCAGCGGAATTGACAAACGCTTCAAGGCTTTTGTCCTGATGGCCGGACCTACGTCGGACGAGGTTACTCTAAAAGCAAAAGAAATCCAGGATTACCGCCAGAAGATCGGCCCGGAAAAATTTGATGCGTTCATCGCCCAGTATTCCTGGCTCGATGCCGGCAAGTACGTGTCACATGCTGCCCCCGCTATCGTTTTCCTCCAGTATGGAAGCCAAGAACGATTCTTGACTCCCGAGCGCGACAAAGAATACGCATCCGTCGTCAGCGAACCCAAACGGTTCAAACTTTATGACGCTCCTCATGCCTTGAATGCCGAAGCGCGACGTGATCGAGTCGCGTTCCTGATTGAGCAGCTTCAATTCAAGCCCGTATCGCCCGCAGTGATCGCCGCTATACCGGACCTGGTCCAGCCTCCTGAGCCGCCGGATCAGTAGCTAACTCGCACCAGGTATGGCTACCACAGTCGGCTCATTGAGCAATTTGACTGGTAGCATCTGTCTAGTAGGCAACCAAATCACTCCTACGTGATATGTCCCAGTTCTGCGATGTTGCACTGCCGGTTCCGCTGGAATGCCTGTTCACCTATCGTGTGCCCGAGGGCATGCAGCCGGTAGTGGGTGGGCGGGTTTTGGTTCCCTTCCGCCAACGGCGGCTTTCCGGACTTGTGATCGAGCTACACGATCGTGTTCCCAACGTCCAAGCCAAGAACCTCCTGAGCGTGCTCGACAGCGCACCACTGCTCGATGAGCATCTGCTCCAACTCGGAAGATGGATTGCCAACTACTACCTCGCCCCGTTGGGTGAAGTGTTCCGCACCATGTTGCCGCTGAGCGCGGAATTCAAGCGAAGCATTGTCTACCGCATTACCGAACAAGGACAAATGGCGCTTCATCTCGCGGGCATGTCCGGCTCCTCAGCACGGTCGCGACAAACGCCGCATGATCAGTTCACCGAATTTCGAGTTCTCGAGTACCTGGCAGAACGCGATGGCGGACGAGCAGAGAGCTTACGTGCCGCGACTCGAGCTTCACAATCTTTGCTGGGCAATCTGGTGCGCAAGCGCTGGATCGAACGGCATGACTTGTCCGGCGCGCATGAACCTACTCGTTTAGTCAAACACGCGGTTCTCAAGAGGAGCGAAGGTAAGCTGAATGCGAACCAAGAAGCGATTATCGAAACTCTCACAGCAGCGGGCGGAAAGGTCAGCATCGACGATCTGAACGCACTCCCGCTTCCACGAACTTCCTTAACCACTCTGGTGAAGCGTGGACTCGTGGAGATCGTGGAAGAGCCGGCACAATTTGCCGTCTCAAGGGCAAAACCTCGCACATCACCGCTGGATTTTCAGTTTAGTCCTGCTCAACAAGCGGCGTTGAACGAAATCCGCAAGCGAGTCGATGCCGGCAAATTTTCGGGGGTGTTGCTCCACGGCGTTACCGGGTCGGGAAAAACGGCGGTTTATCTGGCAGCGATACGCGCCGTTTTGGACTCAGGCCGTTCGGCAATTCTGCTTGTCCCCGAAATTGGGTTGACTCCGGCAGTGGCGGCTGACCTGCACCAAGCTTTCGGCGATGAAGTGGCCCTCCTTCATTCTGCGCTTAGCGATCAGGAGCGGGCTGAACAGTGGCATTGCATTAAGCGCGGAGAGGCCCGCTTGGTAGTAGGCACCAGGTCCGCGGTTTTCGCTCCGGTTTCAAATCTGGCGTTGATCATCGTCGATGAAGAGCAGGATGCTTCCTACAAGCAGGAGGAGACTCCCCGCTACCACGCCCGCGATGTGGCCGTAATGCGGGCCAGTATGGCAAAGGCAGTAGTGGTGGTGGGCTCGGCCACGCCATCCTTGGAATCGTACTTCAATGCGAAGGCGAATAAGTATACGTTGCTGGAATTGCCGGACCGCGTGGAACAGCGCCCGTTGCCCGAAGTCGAAATCGTGGACATGCGGCAGGAATTTCAGGAGACCGGGCACGAGCAGGTAATTTCGCGCAGGTTGGCGAAGGAGATCAGACAACGGCTGGAACGAAAAGAACAGGTGATGGTGCTGCTCAATCGACGCGGATATTCGCCACTGGTGCTATGCCGCTCCTGTGGGAAGACGCTCGAGTGCAAGAATTGCGCCATTGCTCTAACCCATCACAAGCGCTCTCATCGGATGGAATGCCACTATTGCGGCTACACCGCGGCGGTTCCAAAAGTTTGTGTTCACTGCGGCAGCGAGTACGTATATTTCCTCGGAACGGGATCGGAAAAGCTGGAGGAGTTGCTTCACGGCATGTTTCCTCAGGCACGCATGGCCCGGCTCGATCGCGACACGGTGCGCGGCCGGGAAGATTTCGAGCGGGCGCTAAATGCACTGAACGCTGGAGAACTCGATCTTCTGGTTGGCACGCAGATGATCGCCAAAGGGCACGATATTCATGGGGTCACGCTGGTCGGCGTGGTGGGAGCGGATGCAGCTCTGGGTTTTCCAGATTTTCGTGCCGCAGAACGCACTTTTCAGTTGCTCACGCAAGTGGCGGGACGCGCCGGACGAGGAAAAACCCCCGGCAAGGTCATTCTGCAGAATTATTTCCCTGATCATTATGCCGTGCAATACGCGGCGCAGCATGATTTCGTGGGCTTTTACGAAAAAGAGCTGCGGTTTCGCAGCTGGATGCGTTATCCGCCCTACAGCGCCCTGGCGAACATCCTTGTGCACAGCGACAAGCTTGATGAGGCGCTGCAGTGGTCAGGCACACTCGGGCGATGGCTCGAAAAAACGCCGCACGAAGACATTCGCGTGCTGGGGCCAGCGGCCGCGCCAATCCTGCGGCTCAAGCGCGATTACCGCTATCACTTCGTGCTGAAGTCAGCCAGCCGGGAAAAGCTGAATGCCCTTTTGCGCGCCATGCTGGCATGTGCTGTTCAGCAGAAGATCCCAAGGACCCGGGTTATCGTTGACGTCGATGCTATCTGGCTAATGTGAACCGTAGGTTATAGCTCTCAGCTATTGGCTCACGGCCTCGATGGATCACAACCCTTTCTCCAGCATAAATGCGTGCACGACTTCCTTTACATCGCGCTTCTGCCCATCCACGGCATAATTGAGCCGGCGCATATCGGTATCAGAGATTTTTCCGCCAAGCTCATTCAATGCTTCACTGAGTTCAGGATGATGTACCAGCGTCTCCTGACGAATGATAGGCACAGCTTCATAGGGCGGGAAATAAAGCCGGTCATCTTCGAGC
Source organism: Terriglobales bacterium (assembly GCA_035624215.1). Lineage (GTDB taxonomy): Bacteria > Acidobacteriota > Terriglobia > Terriglobales > Acidobacteriaceae > JAFAGX01. The sequence continues at coordinate 56,836 of DASPRY010000053.1, read as the reverse complement.
ACAAAGAGATCTAGCGCCGGAATCAGTCCGTCCGTCATATTGCCGGCGATCAAGTCCACCTGCTTGTCTTTGAGTGCCCGATCCAGCAGTCCAAGGTCCATGATTCGCGGCGCCTCAGCGAAGCGGAGACCATAGGTTTTCATCCAGCCCTTGTAACCGTCCGGACGCTCCATGAACTCGTATCCAAAGCCGGGCCGCCACTGGTGTGTGTATGCCGCAGCTTCGGAAATGGTGGTCAGCTTCAGCCGGCGTGCGTCCTCGCCACGAATCTCAATGGCAAAGGTATCGTTAAAGCCGAGCGTGGGGCCGACAACCAAGTCGAACTGCTTCGCGTATTCAGCTTTTATCCGGTTGTAAATTTCTTCCCTGTTCCCTTCCGGTCTCTCCTTAAGCACCGCAGTCAATGCTGTTCCGCTGTACTCCGGATAAATATCGATTCGTCCTGAAAGAATTGCCTGTTGGCAGATATATGTGCCGGCCAGGTAAAAGCGGCGTTCAACCGGCAGATGAGTTTTCTTCTCGATCTGCTGCGCGAACAATTCCCCAAGTACGAGTTGTTCGGTGAAATTCTTGGATCCGATTACGATTCGATTCTCTCGCGACGGCCCGCAGGAGGCGAGGAGGGCGGAAAAGCATACCAGCGCTGTTAGCCGACACATCATCCGATCGATAAATGGCATTGTCATCGTGATCGCAGCGAAGAATCTGTGCACTCGGCACCGAGATTTGCGAACGGGCGAACTCACGCCGCGTGCGGAGTTAGTCGTCTTTGCAAGCAACCTAAGCCAATATCGGCAAGCAGAGCCAGTGCAGCCGCAGGAATAGCGCCCGCCAGGATCACGGCGTTGTTGACCATTGCGAGTCCACGAAAGATATACTCACCCAGCCCACCGGCGCCAATCGCGGCAGCAATCGTAGTCAACCCAATTAACAGCACCGTTGCCACGCGTACGCCGGCGATGATGACACCCAAAGCCAACGGAAGTTCCACCTGCAGCAGAAGCTGACCATTCGTCAAGCCCATGCCGCGTCCGGCTTCGATGACTGCCGGGTCAACCGCTTTGATTCCGGCGTAGGTATTGCGAATGAGTGGCAACAGGGCATAAAGCGTAAGAGCGAGTATTGCCAGGCGGTCGGCGCGGGCCCCAATCCAGGGCGCAGGCAAAAGGAATCCGAACAGCGCGAGGCTAGGAATTGTCTGAATTACATTCGCACTGCCCAGAACAGGCTTACTAAGCGCGGGCCAGCGGGTGATCAGGATTCCGAGCGGAATTCCCACTGCAACCGCAAGCAGGATCGAGACTCCGACCAGCCAGACGTGCTCCAGTGTCAGTTCCACCACTTCCGCGTGATTCTGCAGCATAAATTGCCAAACGTTCATGCGCGCTCTCTTGTGTTGTTAAGATTAGTGTCAAAGGCGTCTTTATAGGCGAGTACCAACGGCTCCCGCGAAGCCAGGAATTCATCTCGCGTCTGTAAGGTGATCAACTCGCCTGCTTCCATCAACGCGATCCTGGTTCCCAGCAGCAAGGCTTCATGTAGATCATGAGTGACAAATACCACGGTTTTTCGAAGTCTCATTTGCAAGTTTAGAAATTCCCGCTGCAGTTCCGCGCGGGTAAGAGCATCAAGCGCTCCAAATGGCTCGTCCATCAACAGAATTGGGGGATCAGCCGCCAACGCCCGGGCCACTCCGACCCGCTGCCGCTGTCCACCTGAAAGCTGGTGAGGATAGCGCGAAGCAATTTGCGGATCGAGACCCACCAGGTTCATTAATTCAGCCACACGCTTGCGGATTCGTTCAGCCGGCCAATTCTCAATTTTTGGAACCAGGGCGATGTTTCGCTCGATCGTGAAGTGCGGGAAGAGCCCGACCTCCTGAATCACGTAACCAATCATTCGGCGGAGGCGGATGACATCCCATTCACTAATAGGCCGGCCATCAACCCGAATCTCACCATAGCTCGGGGTCAGCAGTCGGTTGATGAGCTTGAGGGTCGTAGTCTTGCCCGAGCCACTACGGCCCAGCAACACCAGAGTTTCACCACGGCGGATCTCAATGCTCAAATCCCGGACAAGGTCTGTCCCGCCATTCGGACGATAGGAAACATGGTGGAATTCGATGGCAGCGCGCTTATCAGGAGAGGAATCCATGGAAATCACGACGATCGTGAAGCATCTTTCGCAAACAGCGATCTCTCAAAGTTTGCGCAAGCAACAGCTACTTTGGAGCTCCTTAGGGCGAGTCGTATGCTCCCGCTGGCAATCCCGAGATGCGGATTCCGCAGTGTCCTTTGTAACGAACGTTGAACCCAATCAGAAGTGCGGTGATCTGCTCCAGAATCCGCGCATTCTCCAGCTTGCCACCATCCAAAGCGCGAACTCCCCGGATCCTGGTGGCGAGATGGCGGACTACTTTGCTGGCCTCGACATCGTCGCTGCACACGATCGCGTCGCAGTCTATCGGTCCATCTGAATTGAGCATTTCGGCGCCTACGTTCTGGAAAGCTGCCACCACTGAAACTCCCGCAGGGACAAGTTCAGCCGCTTCCTGGGCCGCCGAACCTTGCCATACCCCCAAAGTGCGAGTGGCACGGCCGCCAACGCTGGTGGCTAGCGCAACCGTCGTGTCGACTAAAATAGTTCCCGCCCGGAGCGCAGGCTTTAGTTGTTTGAGCAGCTTCGCGTGGCCTTGAAAGGGAACCGTGAGCACCACGAGATCAGACAGGCCACAAGCCGTGATGTTCTCTTCTCCGGATATTTTCGCCTGCGGGCCGACTATCTGGCGGACTTTATCCGCGGCAGCCTGGGCACGCTGCGCATCGCGTGAACCGATAATCACGGTTTCTCCGGCCTGCGCCCAGCGAAGCGCCAAGCCGAAACCTTCCGCTCCGGTGCCACCCAGAACGGCGATTGGCCGGGTCATCGCTATGCGAACTCCGCTTCCATCGCCTGTTCTGCGATCAGTTCATCGGTCCGCATTCTTATGTTGATTCGTTTGTACGTCGTATTACGCTCAGCCGGTATGCGCCCGATTTCCAAAATGAGCGACTGAAACTCTTCCGGACTCGTATATTGCCCCGCGGTCGCGCCCGCTTCCCGGGAAATATTTTCCTCCATCAGCGTTCCACCGTAATCATTGGCGCCGGCCTGAAGGCACAATTGCGACAATCGGCGATTCAGTTTTACCCAGGAAACTTGAATGTTGTTAATGGTTCCGGCCAGCATAATTCGCGCCAAAGCATGAATCTTCAAATGTTCGGCCAAAGTCGGCCCCGAGCGCGAGAGTCCCTGGTGAAATAGCAGCGTGTTCTGATGCACGAAGCCGAGTGGCACGAACTCCGTGAAGCCGCCGGTTTCTTCCTGAATGCATCGCAATAGCAATAATTGATTCACCCAGTGCTCAGGCGTTTCCACGTGTCCGTACATCAGCGTGGAAGTACTACGAATGCCACAGGAATGGGCAGTGCGAATGACTTCCTCCCACTGCCGAGTTGTTAACTTGTTGCGCGAGAGCACAAAGCGAACATCGTCATCGAGAATCTCGGCTGCAGTTCCCGGCAAAGTCCCCAGACCGTTATCACGCAACATGCTGAGATAGTCGTACAGCTTCATGCCAGTGAGCTCGACACCGTAAACGATCTCCATCGGCGAGAACGCATGGATGTGCATGCCCGGCACAGCTCGCTTCACCGCACACAGAATGTCCCGGTAGTAAAACGGGGACAGATCCCGCGGCAAGCCGCCCTGGATACACACTTCGGTGGCTCCCATCTCCCAGGCTTCGACGGCTTTTTGTGCAACCTGTTCAAGGCTTAGAAAATATGTATCGGACTCCCGCGGCCCGCGGCTGAAAGCGCAAAACTTGCAGCCTACAAAGCAGATATTTGTGAAATTGATATTGCGATTGACGACGTAGGTCACCAGATTCCCGACCAGCTCGCGGCGCACGAAATCGGCGGCCACCAGAAGCCCGAGCAGGTCATCGCCTTCTGCCATAGCAAGCGTGAGGCATTGCTCCCGCGTGAGGCTGTGTCCGTCCAGACTCTCCATTACGCGTTCAAGCGCTTCGCAAACTGGGGAACTCATGCGCGGAGCGATGTTTGGCCACTCCCAGGAAGCAAAATTTTCCAAGTTGGATTGCGTTAGCAGACGAGCCACAGTCTTCCTCCTCAACGAAACAAGTCGTTGGCTGCCGGGCGAATCAGGCTGCGTGCGCTTCCGCGCCCCGGGCGGTATCGGAAGCCACGAACGATGCACATCGGTATGCGAGCTAGCTTGCCGCATACCAGGCCCGCAGCGCAAGCCAGTTCATCGGCTACTGCCTCGACGCTTACTCGCAGCGGATAGCCAAATGAATCGCGCCGACCACGGTAATCGTGCAGCGCGCGCATACCGGCCACACCGACCGCAACTTCAGTCAGCCCCTCGCGCCAGGGGCGCCCGAAACTATCAGTGATGATCACCGGAATCGAAAGCCGCAAATGTTTTTTCAATCCTTGATGAAGCTGCGCAGCAGACCGGTCAGGATTCTCGGGAAGCAGTAATGCCCGGCTGCCGCCATCGACGTTCGAAACGTCCACGCCGCTGTTCGCGCATATGAATCCGTGTTGCGTTTCGGTGATCAGCACGCCTCGCTTGCGCCGCAGGATGCTCTTGCTTTGCCTCAGCGCCAGCTCTGTCACGCGCGGGTCCAGCTTGTATCGTCGCGCCCATGCCCGTATGCGGCTTGATGGCTTGATCGTGCTCAGTTCCACAAGGCGTCCCTCAGCTTTGGAGACGATCTTGTGTTTCACGACCAGAATGTCCCCCGCTTTGAGCCTGCCTTTGGGATGCACAAGGGCCTTCAGCAATTTTACGAGCAGCGTATCTCCGGGACGAATCTCATCAACTAAAGGTACCGGTATGATCTGCAACTCTGGACACTGTGCCATGAGAGCCGTGTGTGCAGTGTAGTCTACGGGGAACAATGAGAAAGCGTTTGTTCACCAAACAGAACTTCGTACTACCGCGGTACGCTCCCGCACCTTCGCCCAAAGATTCTCAGCAACTACTGGTTTGCTGCCAGCGAAAGGCCGCTCAAATCCCATTGCCGGGCCAGACGCTGGGAGCGAGTCTCGCCGCGTGCTTCGGCCAGCTGCCGCAAATCCCCAGGATTATCAATATCGAGCGCGATGCCCGGCAGGGAAAGCACCGCGCAAGGCAATCCGGTGGCGTGGGCGGCGGCCAGATGTGGCTTGAAGCTGTCATTGCCAAAACGTAAGGGAAATAATCCTGCTGGACGACGGAAAGCTGCGTTGGTACCGCGTCCGTCACCTGCCGGAACCAAAAGCGATCCCCGTTCCGGGGCGTCGATTGCGATCGTTTCCAGCTCCCCAGCCTCGATGAGCGGTATATCTGCGGGGATCACCAGCGTGTGATTGACCCCTCGAGATTCGCAGAATGTTGTGGCTGTCTCAATCGCGTCTGTCTCGCTGCGATTGTTATCGTCCGCGATGATCTCAAAATCGAACTGCCGTGCAGTCTCGACGGCGAAAGGGTCGCTCGTCACAAGGCTTACTGGCGGGCGATTTGCCCATTCCGCTACCGCCTCGAGCACGTCCAGCAACATCGCCTGTGCCAACTCGGTGCGAACTGGCTGGCTTAGAACAGATGCCAGCCTTTGCTTTGCGGTCGCGAGATTCTTAACCGGAATGAGGATCATGCTCGTTCCGAGGTGGTTCGCACTGACTTCTCAGCCGTGAGCAGCGCCAGCACAGTGCGCGCCAGCTTGGCCCTGTCTTCAGCCGTTTTCATCAGGATATTTGTGCAGTGCACTCGGCGCCCGGAGCTTTCGAGTTGTGCCGCCAGGGGTTGGTCACGAAGATCGGCAATCAGAATGTCGAGGAAATCTCCATACGCCTCCACAATCCCGGCAATCGAAACCGGCAGACCCTGCGCAGCCATAAGCACGCCCGCCGGACCTGAAACAGCTGCCGCGCCAATGATGGGACTCACCGCAACCACAGTTGCCCCGGTTTCGCGCAACGCTGCCCGGATGCCGGGCACAGCGAGAATCGGCCCTATGCTCGTCACGGGATTGCTCGGAGCGATGATAACGGCATCGGCCGATCGAATTGCTTCTACAACTCCCGGCGAGGGCACTGCTTCGGAGGCGCCGGCAAACCGGACCGAAGTCACCGGATCCTGATACCAGCGTTGCACGAAATATTCCTGAAAGCTCAGTTCTCCGCTGGGAGTTATTACCCTGGTCTCCACCCGTGAATCGCTCATCGGCAGTATGCGGGCCTGCACTCCCAGCTTCCCGCAAATCTGCGTCGTAACCTCAGTCAAAGTTTTGCCTTGGCCCAACAACTTTGACCGTACCAGATGAATTGCGAGATCGCGATCGCCGACATGAAACCAGATGGGCTCAGCGAGTTCTCCCATCGCTTGCAGGCAATAAAACGTGTCGCCCTTCACCCCCCAACCGCGCTCACGACTGAGCAGGCCGGCCAGCGCATAAGTAATGGAATCCAGGTCCGGAGAAACATGCAAGGCCCACCACTCCAGATCGTCGCCGGTATTGACGATAAAAGTCATGTTCTTCACCGGCGCGACCTGACGCAGGCCCTCAACGAACTTTGCCCCTCCGGTGCCCCCGGTGAGTACCACGATCATGCCGCCCTCCGCGCGTATCCGTGGCCATCGGCTGCGGCTGTAACTCGGTCGTGGAGCAAACCACCTGAGCGATGGATAAGCCCGGGCAGGAACTCAGGGTAAACCGGCAGGCGCTGGTACAGACCGTATCCTTTCGATTCAGTTCTCAATTTCAGCTGCTCCAAATGCGGCCACGGTTTTTCCGGATTGATGTAGTCCGGGGTGAGCGGCGAAATTCCTCCCCAATCGTTGAGTCCAGCATCCAGCAACTCTTCATAGTACGGCGAAGATAGGTTGGGAGGTGCCTGGATGTTAACGTCCGGCATCAACAGTCGTGCCACCGCGATGGCGCGCAGCATTTCACCTTTGGTGGGCTCAGGCGAGTTTCTCATCGGGATATCGGGTTTTACACGGAAGTTCTGAATAATCACTTCCTGGATGTGCCCATACCGCCGGTGCAATTCGCGAATGGCTAGCAGCGTGTCGACCCGGTCCTGCGGGGTTTCGCCAATTCCAATCAGCAGGCCGGTGGTAAAGGGAACTTGCTGCTTGCCTGCCTCTTCGATCGTACGCAGTCGTTTAGCAGGAATTTTGTCTGGAGCATTGTCGTGCGCGGCTCCCGAGGCAAGCAGATGGTGGTTTGTTGTTTCGAGCATCAGGCCCATACTGGGGGAAACTTTCGCCAAACGCGCGATCCACTCGGCACTCAGCAGACCAGGATTCGGGTGCGGCAGCAGTGAAGTCTCGCGCAGCACGAGTTCACACATGGCTTCCAAGTAGTGCAGGGTCGATGTGAAGCCCAGGCGTCGTAGGATGGCGCGCATTTCGGGAAATGCGAGCTCCGGTTTGTCGCCCAGACTGAAAAGGGCTTCCGTGCAACCCAATTCTTCCCCCGCCCTTGCCACTTGGAGCACTTCCTCCGGCGTCATCGTGTGCGCGCCCGGCTCGCCGGGATCTCGGCGAAACGTGCAATAGCCACAGTAATCACGACACAGATTGGTTAGCGGAATGAAAACTTTGCGCGAATAGGTGATGACGCCGGGCTTGAAGCGATTCCTGGCTTCGACGGCGGCTGCTAGCAGAGCTGGAAGTTCGCCGTCGGAGCAACAGATCAATCGGTAGGCCTGCTCCCGCTCAAGCGGAGGGGTGAGCTCGAGAAGTTGCGTCTCCGCTGCTATGACTCGCTTTGCAATGGCTGCCATCCTCTGGCCCGATTCTCAGTTAATTGTAATGGATTACAATTCACTGCTTGCGAGTCATAGAAGACGGGTATAAGGATTGAGCACTCTTCTCCCAACATTGAACGCGGTTATTCTGATTTGTTCCCAATGCAGTCTACCAGTCCGGGGCTATAGACGGGAATGAGCATCAATCAGGAAGAATTTCGCAAAGCACTGGGCACCTTCGCCACCGGGGTGACGATCATTACCGTGGACTACGAAGGTGAAGTGCACGGCATGACCGCCAACGCGTTCACTTCCGTGTCATTGGACCCGTTGTTGGTGCTGGTGTGTGTGGATCACCGCGCCCGAACCCATGCTCGGCTACATGCCAAGAAGCGATTCGGGGTTAACATCCTGGCCGAACATCAACAAGCGATTTCTGAATACTATGCTCAGGCCTCAGGCACGCGCCGACATGCCGAGCAAGAAGCTGGAGCTCGCTTCGATCGAACCCGCCATGGCACTCCCGTCCTGCATGGGGCGCTGGCATATCTGGAATGCCGTCTGCATCGCGCCCAGGATGCCGGCGACCATACGATATTTATCGCGGAAGTGGAAGACGTCGTGGTACGCGAAGGCAATCCCCTGCTCTATTTCCGCAGCGATTATCACAAGATCGGCAGCGGAAAAACCTGAGCGTGATCCTGCCCGGGAAACCTGACTGCGGTTATCTTATCTGAAAGCTATCCAGCATCTTCTGGTAGGTAGGCTCTAACTGGGAAAACTGATTCTTTGGAGCGACGAACACCAGATGCAGCAGTCCGCCTCTAGGCCGCGGCACCGTGATCAGCCAATCGTGCTCCAAAACCGAAGGGCCATTCTGTTTGATCGGCGAGGTTCCCTCGAGCATAGTCGAGCGGCCCTCGACGCCGAAGACTACGACTTTGCGGGGACTGTTATAAATGCGCAGGCCGGGATTTGTGTCCTGCAAATTCTGAATTAAGCTTCGCGTTGCATCGTCGATTGAACTGTTATCCACATTGTGAGCTGTATCCACAATCACACCGTAAGCAATCGCGTTCTGCCCAACCCCTGCGGCGGGAGCTAGTGTAGCGGAGTTTTGTCCCGCGATCGCCTGCCAATTGGCAGGATAACTAATACTGAAATCGCTGTTTTGAAACGTCTTAAAATCACCGCTCGGTTGTACCTCCTGATAGTTGACATCTGTAAGCGTTCCATCACCTGTTGTGGTTGCGGATGGCGGCGTGGTTTGCATCCCCCCAGGCATTGCGCCCGCTCTTCGATTCTGCTGCGCCCATTGTCCGCTTTTCGCGCCGGCTGAAATTTGTTGCGCGGTGTACGCTCTTATGCCCTTCGCCTGCTGCTTGGCCTGCAGAAAGGCTGCACTCGTCGGCAGATATTGCTTTGGCGGCCAAGGCGCAATCTCCTTATTGACGGCTGCGACGCGATTGCCCGGATTCGGATGATCGCTGAGAAACTGCGGCCCACCGTTGCCCACCATTTTCTCGAGCTTTGCAAAGAAGTCAGCCATCCCCCTGGGATCGTAACCTGCTTTGTACATGATGACGGTGCCGACGGAGTCGGCCTGGGCCTCGTCGGCCCGCGAATATTTCATCAGCAGGGTTCCCGCGCCGTACTGGATGCCCATTTGCGCGAGACCACCGGCCGTACCACCCAGCAAACCGCCGAGCGCGCCCAGAATATTCGCAAATTCCTGTTTAGGCGCCTGTTTTGCCGAATGCTGCATGTAGATGTGAGCCATTTCATGCGACACAACTCCGACCAGTTGGGCTTCATTGTCCGCCGCATTGATAGTGCCGATGTTGATGAAAATGGGGCCGCCGGGAAGCGCAAACGCGTTGATATCAGCTTGCTGAACGACGTGAAATTGATACGGCCATGAGCGCTGTGGGGGAATAACCGCCACCAGCTTTTTTCCCAGTTGCTGAACATATCGGGCGACCGGACTGGAATCCGGCAGAACTGGCATTTGCTTGTACACTTCCGCTGCAGTCTTCAATCCCAGCTGTTCCTGGTCCTGTTTGCTCATGCGGGGGCTACCAGGGTCAGGAAGCTGCGGGCTGACCATAGGCACTGCCGGCCAACTCGGCAGTGCGATCAGCAATGTGAGCAAGACGCAGGTTACTCGTACAGCCATTGAACGCCGCATAGCAACAATTCTCTTCAGAACGTCTCGCATACACAAGGGCGCGGTTCGTTCTCTGCCCCGAAGGCAAACTTACCATCATTTACACAGCACATGAGTAAGGCACCACATCCACACCCTCCAGGTACCATGGGCAATCTTTACCGCTTACCGCATCTTTTGCTATAACCCGAACATCGGACACACTACATCGTTGGCGGACAACTCTCCAGTCATCAAGCCGGCCCGAGCACCAGCGGTCGCTTATGAAGGCCAAGACGCAGTCTTCGCGCAAGCTTTTGAATTGCTGACCCGATCGATTGCGGAACGCGCTTTCCCGGCCGCGTCTGTGGCGGTTACGCACCGTGGAACGCTGGTTTGCCTGAAAGCTTTTGGTCACTTCTTGTACGAAGCTGACACCCCAGAAGCCACCACCGCGAGCATTTTCGATCTCGCATCGCTTACCAAAGTCGTTGCCACCACCAGCATGGCGATGATTCTTTACGAGCGGGGCTTGCTCGACCTGGACACGCCTGTAGTCTCCATCGTGCCGGAATTCAAAGGCGATGAGGAACGGCGTCGACAGGTCACGATGCGCATGCTGCTGGCTCATTCTTCCGGCTTACCCGCCTACGAGAAACTGTTCCTGAAAGCGCGCGATCGCGATGCGCTTTTGTCCGCGGCATTCCAGACTCCGCTAAAACATGATCCCGGCTCGGCCGCTGAGTATAGCGATATTGGTTTCATCATTTTGGGGGTGGCGCTCGAGCGGCTTGCCCAAGACGCCCTCGACCACTTTTGCCGCCAAGAAATCTTTGGGCCTTTGGGCATGGCGCACACAACATTCGATCCTCCGCTGCATTGGTGGGCTTCCGTTCCGCCGACCGCAGACGATCAATCTTTTCGCCGGCGCATTATTCAAGGCGAGGTCCAGGATGAAAACGCCAGTGTCATGGAGGGGGTTGCTGGGCACGCCGGCCTTTTCTCCACAGCGGAAGATTTGGCGACCTTTGCTCATACCATGCTGCAAGGTGGCAGCCCGATTGTTCGTCCAGAAACTTTGTCGCTTTTCACCCGCCGCGAATCTACCCCTCCAGGAACCTCTCGCGCACTCGGATGGGACACTGCCTCACCTCCGTCGCAGTCAGGCAAACATTTTTCCGATAGCTCGTTTGGGCATCTGGGATACACGGGAACCTCGCTCTGGATCGATCCACAGCGTCAGATGTCTGTAACTCTGCTGACCAATCGGACTTGGCCCGATTGCAGGAACGAGGCCATCAAGCAGGTACGACCTGCATTTCACGATGCGGTAGTCGAAGCTCTGGAGAAAAGCTAGTGAAGGGTGCCGATGCGAAGAACTTGAGCCGCTTGCTCACCGAGCAAAGCAATCCAGCTTCACGTCATCTGGACGTCAAATCTTCGATCGAGATCGCACGCATAATCAATAACGAAGACGCTAAAGCGGCGGTAGCCGTCAAGCGGGTCCTGCCACAGATCGCAAAAGCCATCGACCTGGTAGAGGCAGCTCTAAAACGCGGTGGGCGACTCATCTATGTGGGGGCTGGAACCAGCGGCCGCATTGCCGCACTCGATGCCGCCGAGTGCCCGCCAACTTTCAACACCGATCCGAGAACCGTACAGTTTGTAATCGCCGGAGGCGCCAAGGCCCTGCTGGGCGCCGTCGAGGAGAGTGAGGACTCCGGTCGGTTGGGCCAACGCGAAATCGCTAAGAAGAAGCCCGGCAAAAACGATGTGGTGGTCGGAATCGCCGCCAGTGGCCGCACCCCCTTCACCATCGCCGCCATCGAGTATGCTCGACGCAAGGGCGCCAAAACGGTTGCGGTAACCTGCAACCCACATTCGGCGCTGGCGCGGGCGGCGCATCTCGCCGTCGTGATCGAAGTTGGCTCCGAAGTTGTCGCTGGATCCAGCCGCATGAAGGCCGGCACTGCACAGAAAATGGTGCTAAATATGCTTTCCACTGGAGCGATGGCGCGTCTCGGTTGCATTTATGGCAACCTGATGGTCAATGTCCGTGTTAAGAACGAAAAGCTACGGGAGCGCGGCATCATGATTCTGCAGCTTGCCACAGGTACCGATCGGACGACGGCCAGGCGAGCCCTGAAGTCCGCGGGAAACAGTGTTCCCGTCGCCTTAGTCATGCTGCAGACCGGAGTTAGTCGTGCTGAGGCCGCTCGGAGTCTAACCGCTGCCAGGCGCAATGTCCGTCGCGCTATTGCGCTGGCTCGGTCCATGTAATACAGACCCTCCTTAGACGGCCCGATCAAAGCAGCTTGAGTTCCATTCCGAGCGGTCGTGCCCTTCCGATTAACACACTTTGATTACCGGCAACTTTTTCCCCGCTACAATAGAAAAGCGCCACAGACTGGACGTGATCCATGGGGCTTGCGCTGTTCGACGTTGTCCCAGGGAATAAAGTTGGTATGGACAAATTCGTAATCCGGGGCGGAGCTCCATTGCTGGGAACCGTACGTGTCAGCGGAGCCAAGAATGCAGCTCTGCCTGCGATGGCTGCCGCCTTACTTACCGATGAACCGGTTATCCTCGAAAACATACCGCAGGTGCGCGATATCGAGACTACGCGCAAGTTGCTGGCAGCTATGGGGGCTGAGGTTGAGCTCGGCTACGGACGGGCCCAACATCGAACCACAATTTCGTGCCGCGAACTCGCTTCGCCCGAGGCTTCTTATGACCTGGTGAAAACCATGCGAGCCTCTACCCTGGTTCTGGGGCCGCTGGTGGCGCGTTGCGGACGCGCTCGCGTTTCTTTGCCCGGCGGATGTGCTATCGGGGCTCGTCCAATCGATCTTCACATCAAAGGGCTCGAGCGTCTCGGCGCGACCATCAAGCAGGAACACGGCTACGTCGAGGCCAGCGCTAAACGCTTGAGAGGCGCTGAAATTGTCTTTGACAAGATTACCGTGACTGGCACGGAAGACCTGCTGATGGCTGCCACCCTCGCGGAAGGGGAAACCCTGATGCTCAACTGCGCCCGCGAGCCCGAAGTCGCCGACCTTGCTGCTTTGCTCAACAAGATGGGTGCCCGCATTGAAGGCGCAGGCTCGGCAACCATCCATATCAAGGGCGTGGACAAGCTGCACGGTGCCAAACATCGCATTATTCCAGACCGCATCGAAGCTGCAACATTTGTAATTGCTGGAGCAATCAGCGGCGGGGATCTCCATGTCGCCGGCTGCGACCCCGATCACGTCGGCACTGTTTTGCAGAAACTCGGAGAAGTCGGAGTGAAGACGGCTGTCAGCAACGACTCGGTGCGCGTGATGGGCGACAACCCTCTTCACGCCTCCGACATGATCACCGAAGAGTATCCCGGCTTTCCGACCGACGTGCAGGCACAGTATATGGCGCTTGCTACCCAGGCGGAGGGCACTTCGATCGTCACCGAGAACATTTTCGAAAACCGTTTTATGCACGCGCTGGAACTGGTGCGGATGGGCGCGAATATTAAAATCGAAGGCAGACGTGCCATCGTTCGCGGCAAGACCCCGTTGAGTTCTGCAGCGGTCCTGGCTTCCGACCTGCGCGCTTCAGCATCGCTGGTCCTCGCCGCCCTTATTGCCGATGGCGAGACCATCATCGACCGCGTGTACCACATCGATCGCGGCTACGAAAACATTGAAGAGAAACTGCGCGGCATCGGAGCACAAATCCGTCGCATCGGAGAAATTCTCCCCAAGAAGGCGGTAGCTCCCGCGGCTCGCGGTTGATCCGGGTTTTTCGTTGTGATTTGAGCGTGTCCTGCGGCACCTTCCGCGGCTCAGCAGCCAAGCGATGCTTGGAAGTCCAGCCGTGCCAGGCACTTTCGGGTGCCGCAACATATTCCCGCCGAGCGCGTTTGTATGAGTGAGAACCTGGAATTGACATGAAGATTAATCGCTCGCTTCGACAGCTATTACTTGCTGTTGTTCTTTTAGCCATGTCCGGCGCCGCTTCCGCAGGTGTGTTTATCTCTGTGAATTTCGGGCCGCCTGCGCTGCCTGTCTACGCGCAGCCTCTCTGTCCTGCCGAAGGCTACATTTGGACTCCAGGATACTGGGCGTGGGGACCATACGGCTATTACTGGGTACCGGGAACCTGGGTGCTGGCGCCTCAACCAGGTTATTTGTGGACGCCCGGATACTGGGCTTATGGCGGAGGCTTGTACTACTGGCATCCCGGATATTGGGGACCGGTTGTCGGCTTCTACGGCGGCATCCCCTACGGTTATGGCTATACGGGAACGGGCTACTACGGCGGCTACTGGAGAGAAAACCATTTCTACTACAACCAGACCGTCAATAATGTGAATGTGGTCAATGTTCGCAATGTTTATAACACCACGGTGATCAACAACAACACAACCACCATTAATCGAGTCAGCTACAACGGTGGCCCAGGTGGAATTGTTGCCACCCCAACTGCGGAGCAGGAAGCCGCGGCGAGAGAGACACACATCGACCCCACGCCAGCGCAGCTTCAACATGAGGCTGCCGCCAAGACGAATCCGCAGCTGCGCGCTTCGGTCAACCAAGGGCGTCCACCCATCGCAGCCACAGCGAAGCCCGGTGAGCTCAGCGGACGCGGCGTGATCGCAGCCAGCCGCGCGGGAGCACCGTACAAGGCGCCTGAGAAGCGTCCAGTTTTGGGCGGTAACAACGTCCCGCGTCCAGGAAGCAACACACAAACGGGAGTGGCGGGCAACAATCCGATGCCCCGCAACGATGTACCCCGTCCTCCGACTACTTTAAACGGAGAAACTCCCGGAAGAGGAGTCACCGGAAACGGTGCAGAAGGTGCCCCTCGACCGAACCTTCCTCGTCCACCAAGTTCCTATGAGCCGACAATCCCGTCACGTGGGACCCAACCCCCGGCAGAGACTGTTCCTCGGACGGAAACAGCACCGCATCCAGGTAGTGCGTATCCCCGCGAGAATGAAGCACGCCCCCAGGAAGCGCCTCGCCCACAACCTGCGCCGCATTCGCCATCCGAGCCGCGCACCGAAGAGCCTCACCGCGGGCAGTTCCGATAAGCTGGCCGGAAGAATGCTCCGGGATCAGAAATGGGTTAGCGGCGTTTCTTCGATTTCAAACTGATCGCGACCTTCATCACCGCGCCATCCACCGGATCGACCTCGAAAACGGCCTTGCTGCTGTAACGTGCGCTGTCCAGCCGGTATTTGAAAACGCTGTACCACTGGAAAATGTCCGTGTCATACGGCGCGCCATATTTCGCTTCCACCTGCGCCGCCGTGTAGCTGCGGTCAGCTAGCGCAAGGATGAGGTATGCGTCTTGCCGCTTTTCGCTCTTGACGACCGCAATCTCAGAGAAAGGAAACGGGCGGCGTGTCAGTGGATGGTCGACAATTGCCGATTTGTTCTTACGAAAAATCTCTTCCTGCACGATCTCGTCAATTCTTCTTGTGACTTCCCCATACATCGAGCTTTCGCCAGGACATTGGGCCTTATTCCGCGCACACTCCGTGCGAACGTCGTTTGCCACATAGACGCGAAGTACCCTGGAATTTTCCAGTATCGCCTTGATGCCTTGCTCTCCGGGCAAAGCCGCAGCCACTGAAAGATACGGAACCATTTGGCGCCAGTCGAAGTCATCGGCAGAGAAGCCAACCTGTGGGCTGGTTGAAAGGGACGAGTTGTTACTATCCGACGCGCTCAGCGGCGCCACGAGTACTGAGAGCAGACACAAGAGCGCTGCGGGTTTTGTAGCCAGAAGCAAGGCCCAGATCATAGCCCATGCGAACAGAAACAGCTAGCACTCTCGCGGTCGGGACAATGGATCATTAAGCGCTTTTTGTGGTCGAGTAATTTGGACGATGCCAATAAACCGCAAAATTGCGGCTGATTTCAGGAAAGGCATAGAAGCCTAGATGAATCAGGCGCTCGCTCCGCAGCATTTTTTGTATTTCTTGCCCGATCCACAGGGACAAGGATCGTTGCGTCCCACTTTGGCGCTGCCACGCACCACTTGCTGCACCGGTTGCATGTCTCCAGAACCGGCCATGCGTGCCTGCTCCAGTTCCCGGCGCTTACGGCGTTGGAAGGCCTCCTCAATTTCGTCGACGGAGGTGGTCACATTGCGCGGACGGCGCCCGTTTCCGTCACCTCCGGCGCCAGCGGCTTCCGCACCGGCAAGGCTGGGTCGAGTTGCAGCCATGGCCGGCTCCGGCCGCTCCAGGATCTGCATCAGGTAGAGATATCTCACCGTCTCTTCCTGGAAGCGTTGCATCATTGCTTCGAACATATCGAACGACTCGCGCTTGTACTCTACCAGGGGGTCGTGTTGTCCGTAACCGCGTAGCCCGATTCCCTCTTTCAGGTGGTCCATGCTGAGCAGATGGTCTTTCCATTGCGAATCGAGCACGCTCAACATGATCATGCGTTCGTGATAACGCATGGCGTCCGGGCCAATCAGCTTTTCCTTGGAGTCGTATCGCGCTTTGAGTTTGTCGAAGATCGCGTCGCCGAGTTCCTGACGATTGAGCGTTTCCGGCTTTATTCCTTCGGCGAAAATGTCCACCCCAAACCGGGTAAAAATACCGTCCTTCAGAGCTTTGATATCCCAATCTGCGGGATGCACTTTCACGGCGCAGAACTGGTCCATGAGTTCGCCGAGTAACCCCGCAACATAATCTTCGAGGATGAGTTCCTTCTGATCAACGCCTTCGAGCAACTGGCGGCGCAGGCCATAAACCGCCTCGCGCTGCTTGTTCATGACATCGTCGTATTCGAGCAGATGCTTGCGGGCTTCAAAGTTTTGCCCCTCCACCGCTTCCTGGGCTTTTTCAATCCGCCGGGAAATCAGCCGTGATTCGATCGGAACACCTTCTTCCATGCCCAAGCGCTGCAGCAGATTCGAAACCCACTCCTTGGCGAAGATGCGCATCAAGTCATCCTCGAGTGAGAGGTAGAAACGCGAGGATCCAGGATCGCCTTGCCGGCCAGCACGCCCGCGGAGCTGATTGTCGATGCGGCGTGCTTCATGCCGTTCAGTGCCGAAAATGTGCAGGCCACCGACAGCGACGACTTCGTCGTGCTCCTTGTCGGTTTGCTGCTTATAGCGGGTGAAGATTTCAGTCCACTGGTCAGTTGGGACCACGTATTCATTGCCGCCGTAATACCAGACGGTGCTTATGCTGTCGTCCACTGCGGCTTGCACTTTGCCCTGCGCGGCGCGCAGCGGCTGCGCGATTCCCTTCTTCACGCATTCCTGCTTAGCCATGAATTCAGGGTTGCCGCCAAGCAAAATATCGGTCCCGCGGCCAGCCATGTTGGTAGCGATCGTTACCATTCCCTTGCGTCCAGCCTGGGCAACAATCTCTGCTTCCCTCTCGTGCTGCTTGGCGTTTAGGACCCAGTGTTTCACACCTTTTTTCTTCAGCAACTCAGACAAACGCTCCGATTTCTCAATCGAAGTCGTGCCTACCAGCACGGGCTGGCCAGTCGCGTTGAATTTCTGGATTTCATCGGCCGAAGCGAAGTACTTCTCCTTCTCCGTTCGATACACAACGTCGGGATTCTCGATGCGAAGCAGCGTCCGGTTGGTGGGAATCACCATCACTTCGAGCTTGTAGATTTTCTCGAATTCGGTGGCCTCCGTTTCCGCGGTACCCGTCATTCCAGCCAGCTTCTTGTAC
The DNA here is from genome assembly GCA_035624215.1 of Terriglobales bacterium. Lineage (GTDB taxonomy): Bacteria > Acidobacteriota > Terriglobia > Terriglobales > Acidobacteriaceae > JAFAGX01. The sequence goes on along the minus strand of DASPRY010000053.1, from coordinate 39,192 downwards.
ATGCGGAAATAATTCTGGAACGTGATGGTGGCGAGCGTCTGGTTCTCGCGCTCGATTTTCACGTTTTCCTTCGCTTCTACCGCCTGGTGGAGACCATCGGACCAGCGTCGGCCCGGCATCAAACGGCCGGTAAACTCGTCCACAATGATGACTTCGCCTTCTTTCACCACGTATTCAACGTCGCGGTGATAGAGTGCATGCGCCTTGATCGCCGTCTCGACGTGATGTTTCAGAGCCCAATTCTCGGGATCAGCAATGTTACCGATGCCGAGAAGCCCCTCAACTTTTTCCCAGCCTTCATCACTCACGGTGATACTGCGGTGCTTCTCGTCCACAACGTAATCGCCGGTAAGCTGCTTGGGCTCTCCGGGGGCGACATCAATTTCTTCACCTTTTTCGAGCTTCGGAATTATGCGATTAACGCGGGCATACTTGTCGGTCGACTCCTCGCTTGCGCCGGAGATGATGAGCGGAGTGCGGGCTTCGTCGATCAGGATTGAGTCCACTTCGTCAACAATCGCGAAATTGTGCCCACGCTGCACGCAATCGCGCAGATCGAACTTCATGTTGTCGCGCAGATAGTCGAACCCGAACTCGTTGTTGGTGCCGTAGGTAACGTTGGCTGCGTAGGCTTCCCGGCGCTGCTGATCGTCGAGATCGTGAACGATCACCCCCACGGTGAGGCCCAGGAAGCTGTAAAGCTTGCCCATCCATTCCGAGTCGCGCTTCGCCAGATAATCGTTAACGGTTACAACGTGAACGCCTCGTCCACTCAGGGCGTTGAGATAGACCGGGAGAGTCGCCACCAGGGTTTTGCCTTCACCGGTTTTCATTTCAGCTATCTTGCCCTGATGCAGCACCATGCCGCCGATCAGCTGCACGTCAAAATGGCGCATGTTCAGCACCCGGCGGCCGGCCTCACGGACAACAGCAAAGGCTTCGACTAAGATTTCCTCGAGAACCTCGTTGATGGCTGCGGTTCGCTGGTCCTGAAGTTCTTTTGCGCGATCAGGCTCGGCCTCAGGTTCATCGGGAACTTGGCTCAGGCTCTCCTGAATGCGCCGCCGGAACTCGTCGGTTTTGCTGCGAAGTTCACTGTCTGTGAGCTTCTGCATGGCAGGCTCAAGCGCACTGATGGCCTCAACTGGCGGCGCAAGGCGTTTGAGTTCGCGCTCATTCTTGGTCCCGAAGACCTTGGCCATTATTGTGTTAATCAAGTCCTGGATCCTTCGGCGGGCGGGCAGACCGGCCCGGTATGTCTAAGAGCCTAGCATATTAGATGCCTGGCAACGAGGTACGTCGCGGGAACGACCCATCATGTAAGATTTCCCGCTGGCCAATGTCGACCTTCTACGATCTATTTCGCGACTGCACCCTCCGATGGCCCGATAACATCGCAGTGGAAATCCAACATCGCGATGAGGTAGAGAGTTACACCTACGCGGAGCTGCGCCACATGGCGGAATCGATTGGCGCCTGGCTCCGGAGACAAAAGCTCGAGCGTGGGGCACGAGTTGCGATTTTGGCCGACAACCACCCACGCTGGGTCGCAATCTACCTAGGCATTATCGCTGCCGGATGTGTGGCCGTTCCGCTCGACACCGCATTGCATGCCGCACAAATTGCGAAGCTGCTAAACGACAGTGGGAGCTCGCTGCTGTTTTGCGATGAGAAGCACCTGGCAGTCATCGGCCAATCGGCCTTAGAACCGGCCATATGCATCGTGCGAATGGATGCGCTGAGCCCCAGCAGCGCTCACGCTACACAAGCTGATCTCAACAGGATCTTTGCTGCAGGTCCGCGAGATTTCGTTCCGGCTTCCTTAGCGGACGATGACCTCGCCTCCCTGCTCTACACCTCCGGCACAACTGCCGATCCCAAGGGGGTCATGCTTACGCACGGCAACCTGATGGGGGAAGTGGAAGCGGTTTTCGGCTGGGCGCACATCGGCCCAGAAGATGCATTGCTAGGCGTACTTCCTCTCTTTCACGTGCTTTCACAAATGGCCAATCTGCTGCTGCCGCTGGTCAAAGGATCGCGCATCGTTTATCTCGAGACGCTGAACACAACCGAATTGCTCCGCGCCCTGGCTGAAAGGAATATCACGGCGCTTGCGGTCGTCCCGCAATTCTTCTACCTGATTCATGAACGAATCTTCAAAGAAGTTTCTCAGCGCGGCAAGCTGGCAAAACTCGCGGTCCGCTCATTGATGGCTCTCACACACCTGTGCCGCAAGCTTGGCTGGAATTCTGGAAAGCTCTTTTTTCGCAAGATCCACCAGCTGTTCGGTCATAACATGCGCTATCTGGTCACCGGCGGTTCCCGCTTCGATCCCGGAATCGCACGCGACTTCTATGCGCTGGGAATCGACATTCTCCAAGCTTACGGCCTGACGGAAACTGCTGGCGGCGCGTTCGCTACCCCGCCCGAGAACAACGTGATCGGCTCTGTCGGGCCCCCGCTTCGGGGTGTGCAGGGCAAGATACTCCAGCCGAAGTCCGCAGAGGGGATTCCGCAGCCGGTTGGCGAGATCGCGATCCGCGGAGCCCTGGTAATGAAAGGTTACTGGAACCGCCCGGAAGCCACCTCTGAGGTGTTGCGAGACGGCTGGCTGCACACCGGCGATCTTGGCTACTTCGATGCCGGCGGAAACCTCTTTATTACCGGACGCACAAAAGAGGTGATCGTCCTCAGCAATGGAAAGAATATCTACCCCGAAGAAGTGGAAGCGCACTACCTGAAATCGCCTTACATCCAGGAAATCTGCGTTTTGGGTCTCGCAGCTCGGCCCGGCGATCCTACATCGGATCGTCTGCACGCAGTGATCGTTCCCAACTTCGACGTACTCCGGCAGCGAAAAATCGTGAACGTTACGGAGGTCATCCGTTTCGATATTGAAGGGCTCTCAGCGCAACTTCCGTCCACGAAGCGAATCGGCAGCTACGAAATATGGCAGGCGAGCCTGCCGCGCACGACCACGCGCAAGCTGAAACGGTTCGAAATAGAGCGGCGCGTAAAAGAAAAGCAAGCCGGAAAAGCTGAGGAAACCCTCGTAGCTGAAAAGCCATTGAGCAGCGAAGATTCAGCGTGGCTCGACGAACCCGAGACGCAACGCGCGATTGCGGTGATTCGTCAGGCTTCCCGCATCAAACCTCGATCCATCCGCCCTTCAGACAATCTGGAACTCGATCTCGGTCTGGACTCCATGCAGCGAGTGGAACTTCTCGCCGCCTTGGAGCAGGAGCTGGGCGCTAAGGTTGAAGAATCCCGCCTGGCGGAAGTCTACAGTGTGCGCGAGCTGGTTGATTTAGTCCGTGAGAGTGAACCCGCCATGACTCCGCGACCGTTCGTCGGTTGGAAAAATGTGCTTGAGGAGTTACCCACTGATCCGGAAGTGCTGGCACTCGCCAGCTCACGACGAATTGATGAGGCATTCTGGTATGTGGTCACGCGCATGGTCGCACTCTTCGCATACGACCGTTTTCATCTTCGCGTCAGTGGTCTGGAGAAACTTCCTCCAGCCGGCCCTTTCCTCATCTGCTCCAACCATCAGAGCTACATCGATGGCGTAATCATGAGCAGCGTTTTGCCGTGGCCCGTATTCCGGGACATCTTCTTCGTTGGCACCAGCGAACATTTCGGAACCGGGCTGTTGCGCGTGTTGGCCCGATGGCTGCGCATCATGCTGGTGGATCCGGACGTGAACCTCATTCCTGCCATGCGCGCCGGGACCTTCGGTTTGCGGCATGGACGAGTGTTGATTCTTTACCCGGAAGGCGAGCGCTCCATCGATGGCTTGCCCAAGAAATTCAAGAAGGGCGCGGCCATTCTTTCTATTCATAATCAGGTGCCGATGGTTCCGGTGGCAATCGAGGGGTTCTACGAGACATGGCCGCGCGGAAAGCGCTTTCAGAAATTTGCGCCGTTGCAGATCAGATTTGGCGATCCGATTTGGCCGCCGCCTGAGTCGAAAGCCTCAGAATGCGCGTACGAGAAGCTCACAGAAGAATTGAGGGCCCAAGTTGTTGCCATGTGGGAGGCACTGCGGCCCACAGCTCAGGTACGATGAGCAGCGGAGTGCGCTGGCCACAAAAGTGGTGCAACCCAGCTGGGATTTCTTATTAGTTATAAGGGATCGTTCCTGGCTAAATGCTAAGTGCCGAGTGTTAATGCCTGCTGTTTACACCCAGTCCAGCGCACCTTTTTTCCAGATCCAGATGTAGCCGACGATCAGGATGACTAGGAATATAAGCATCTCGATAAGCCCAAAGACACCCAGCGCTTTGAACTTCACTGCCCAGGGAAACAGAAAAATCGTTTCAACGTCGAAGACCACAAATAGTATGGCCACGATGTAATAGCGCACGGTGTACCGGCCGCGTGACCGTCCAATCGGATCAATGCCACACTCGTATGGCATCAGCTTTGTCCGGTTCGGATTCTCCGGGCGCACCAGCTTCGCCGCGATTAAAGTAACCGGTATTAGAACTCCAACAATTGCCACGAACAGAAAAATGGGGACATAGTTCTGCGGCATTGAACCTTCCTCATCTGTAATAGACACATAATACTAACCCGGTGGATAAGGGCCTTCAAGGACGGCACTTGTTTATAATCGCCTTTCATCATCACGCGGCAAAAGGCACTCCTTGGCACTCGACGAAAAAATCTACGAGCAACGGCGCGAGAAGCTGAAGCAGATCGAAGCCCTCGGGCAGAGGGCTTATCCGACCAAATTTGATTTCACTCACACCATTCCAGAAGTTCTGGCCCAATATCAGGCGAAATCCCACGACGATCTGGAGCAGTCTCGCGTCAATGTGCGCGTAGCTGGTCGAATCATGGCCATCCGTCTGATGGGCAAGGCCGGTTTCGCACATCTGCAGCAAGGCGGACGGAGGATGCAGATTTATGTCAAAAAGGACGCGGTCGGAGAGAAAGCATTTGATTTGTACAAGCTGCTCGATTTGGGCGATCACATTGGGGTCAGCGGATACTTGTTCCGCACCCGCACCGGTGAACTCACGGTGCACGTCGAAGAGATCACGTTCTTGTCGAAAGATCTTTTGCCTTTGCCGGAAAAATGGCACGGTCTGACCGATGTCGAACTGCGCTACCGCCAGCGCTACGTGGATTTGATTATGAACCCCGAGGTGCGCGAGGTTTTTCTCAAGCGCAGCAAGTTGGTGCAATCGATGCGCCGGTTTCTCGACGCTAAGGGTTTCATCGAAGTCGAAACTCCGATGATGCAGCCGATTCCCGGCGGGGCCGTGGCGCGGCCGTTCGTCACCCACCACAACACGCTTGACATGGATTTGTATCTGAGGATTGCGCCAGAGCTTTATCTGAAGCGGCTTACGGTTGGGGGATTCGATCGCGTTTACGAAATCAATCGCAACTTCCGCAACGAGGGCCTGGGATGGCGCTGGAATCCCGAATTCACCATGCTGGAGTTTTACCAGGCATACACCGATTATCGCGGAGTCATGGACTTGACGCAGCAATTAATCATTCAAGCTGCTAAAGACGTGATTGGTGGGATGAAGTCAAAATGGGGTGAACACGAAATCGACTGGGCAGAGTCGAATTGGCGGCGTATGACGATGAGGGAGGCAATCATTCATTACTGGCCGGAACAAGCCGGCAGCAAGCCAGAGATGTCGGATTTCGCCAGTCACGATTCCGTAAAAGCCTTGGCGCAGCGCTTCAACTCCGGACATGCGCATGTGGCCTATGATCCAAACGAGCCGACGGGAAAAACCATTGCTAGCCTGTTTGAGGCCGCCGCCGAAGAACATTTGGTCCAACCTACGATTATTTACGAGTTCCCCACTGCCGTTTCGCCGCTCTCAAAGCAGAAACCAGACGAGGCGGAATGGACGGAACGCTGGGAAATCATCGTCGGAGCTATGGAAATTGCCAACGGCTTTAGTGAGCTTAATGATCCGGAAGACCAGCGCCAGCGTTTCGAGCAGCAGCTCAAAGAACGCGAGCGCGGCGACGAAGAAGCTCATCAGATGGATCTCGACTATATCCGCGCACTGTCGTACGGAATGCCTCCGGCCGGCGGCGTAGGCGTAGGGGTGGACCGCCTGGCGATGTTGTTCACCGGTTCACAAACAATTCGCGATGTGATTTTGTTTCCGCAGCTTCGGCCCGAGAAGGGATCTGAGACCGCTGAGAAGGCTCAAGAGCTGTCATCCTGAATGGCCTTGAGGCGAATGAAGGATCTACGCATTTACTCTCTGAAAGTATGGATTCTTCGCTTCGGTAAGAATGACATCAACAAAGGGTTAATGCTTCCAGGGACGATTTATCACGAGCTCCGGATGCTCTTTGCGAAAAGCTTCGGTGACCGTGCAATTCCAGCAGACCGGGCGCGCGGAGGCTAATTGCTCGGGAAGCTCTTCCGCCCGCAGCTTGTCCCATTCGATAATTTTCCCATCAAAACTGATCAAACCCGGGCTGTGATCCAGATGGCTTAACTCGGAGATCGGCCGCCCACAATAGAAGCAGGTTTTCCCCTGATACCACTTCGAAGCAATCGCCCAAACCGAGTGCTTTTCAGGATCGGCGAGGAGCTCACCCAAACAGGCCTGGTCGCAATCTTGCCGCTCCGGCCAGCGCGAACAATTGTTCAACTCGACATGTTCTTTTCCAGCAATTGCTGCCAATGCGGCTCGCCCGGTGGCAACCTTCACTGCCACAGTTTTATGAGTTTCAGGGCAGGTTACCAACATTTTCCCGGAAAGCTTGCGCACTTGGGCTCCTCCCAGCACCAACCGGTGAACCGCATATGCCACACCCAGCACCGCCAGCGCGATAACCAGCACGAGAAGGACATCGAATACCGGTGCCATAGAGCCTCCTCACAAGCCGAGCGACCACAACCACAATAACGCCCCCTTGACCACGCCGATGTGATAACGATTACAAGCAGTTGTGATGCTCGGGCAGAATGGAGAAGTCAGCCAATACTCTCGGTCTTGGCGTGATGCGATCTTGGCCGTATCTCACTGGGCACTAGAGGAATTGCGGGCTATCGGCTAGATTCTGAACAAGTTTTACTTAGAAGGAGCAGCGCTACCGTAGCTTCGGGTCGGGAGCTGGGTCGGTAGCGCTTTGCTGTCCCATCTCGGAAAATACTTGGTTACCACGGTTACCCCCAGCCGGCAAACATTTTGGTAACCTTCCGGATACTGTGGCAATCTAACTGTGATAAACTCCATGCCCAATCTGATGTTTATGCCGCATCCCAACCTGAGCGATGACGTCAATCGCAATATCATGCAATCGGAAATCGAGGGTGGAGTTTTGCTCAGTGCTCTACCACCGGCAACCGTCCTGCAGATTGACACGCAAAACCATCGCTACACTGCGGTTCTGCTGGGTGGAAGTGAGGCGCTGCTTTCGGGTCATCCCGAGTTTTGTCCCGAGCCTGTGCAAGTGGCAATTTCTGGATCGACCTGGGGTGGAAGTATGCTGAAACAGCGCTACATCGGACGAGGCATGCATCTGGAATTCTGTCATCCGGATTACAGCACGCCGATTATTACTTCGCGCATCGAGGAAATTCGGGAGCGACAGCAGCCCGGATTAGCGGAACAACCACCATGCCGCGTAGATGATTCCTGCCCACATCACTGAGGAAATTGGTATCCAGACGACCACAACATTCCACAGCCCGCGGCTCACGCCCAAGGGGATGTGTTGCTTACTCTCGAACCGCGATCGATCATCCAGAACCACAGGAGTGCACGCATTCATAGTGGCCTAACCTTCTTGTTGGCTTCTTAGCTATTCTCAACCCTAATGATTGTTCCAAGTTGCTGGAAATTCTCACCACCCGGTGATTTACTAGATACGGGAAGACTATGGGGCTAGTCGCCCTTTGAGCAAGCAGAAAGGAACCCGGAGTCATTGAGAATCATGTCTACTCGGGAGTCAGCTAATCAGGAGCAACTGCTTACGCAGGAGGAATTGCGTTCCCGGCTAGAGGAAGTCGGGAGGGAACGCTACCATCATAAGCACCCGTTTCATTTGATGATGCACGAGGGCCGGCTTAGCCGGGGCCAACTGCAGGCCTGGGCCCTGAACCGCTATTACTATCAGAGCCGGATTCCGATTAAGGACGCCATCATCCTGTCGCGCAGCGAGGACCGGAATTTTCGCGTTGCCTGGCGCAAGCGGATCGTCGACCATGATGGTGGAGCGGATGTTGACGGTGGAATCGAGCGTTGGCTTAAGCTTGGCCAAGCTACCGGTTTATCGCGCGAAATCGTTCAAAGCGGGCAAGGGGTGCTGCCGGCAACTCGCTATGCAGTGGACGCGTACCTGGATCTGGTAAGGAACCGCACCTTTCTCGAAGCTGTGGCTTCTTCGCTGACCGAACTCTTCTCACGCGACCTGATCGCCCTGCGAATGGATGCGCTGCGAAAACACTACCCCTGGCTCTCAGGCGGACTCGATTATTTCACTGCGCGGCTGACCCAGGCTCCTGAAGACGCGGCGTTCGCTTTCAAGTGGGTTGCGGAGCATGCCTGCACTCGCCAGGAACAAGAAGCGGCGATCGCTGCCCTGCGGCGGAAGTGCGACATACTCTGGGCCCAACTCGATGCGCTTCACTTCGCTTATGTCGAACCAGGGTGGCCGCCACCGGGAGCTTTTGTTCCTGCCCAGGAGGCCCGGCGTGGCAACAATTGAAAACTCCAGCCAGCCGCGGCTGGCCGTGGGCTGTCGGTGGGCAGAAGCAAGCGGTCCGGAGCGAATGCTGCTTTTTCCAGAAGGCGCCATCCGCTTGCAAGGCACTGGGCGGGCTATTCTCGAGTATTGCGACGGCCGCCGCACGGTTCAGCAGATTGTGGAGGAGATGCAAAATACCTACACCACAGCTGACCCTGTCCGCATTCATCAGGAGGTTGCGACATTCCTCCAACAACTGTACAAAAAGCGCATTGTGGATTTTTAAATTCTCCCCCTGCATGCCCTCCAGTAAACGAACGTATTCGTGCGGAGGAGACGATTTGAGCACGCGCTCGGAATTCTGATGCCCACTGGTCCTTTAGCTTTAATCGCAGAACTTACTCATCGCTGCCCCCTGCATTGCGTGTATTGCTCCAATCCGCTCGAAATGCAGAATGCCGCTTCGGAGCTTTCGACAGACGAATGGGTACGAGTTTTCGAGGAACTCGGGCAACTAGGCGCCTTGCACGCCCACTTCACAGGTGGCGAACCATTAGCGCGTTCCGATCTTACGGAGCTGACCGGGGCCGCTCGAACCGCCGGCCTTTACGTGAACCTGATTACCTCCGGGATCGGACTCTCGGAACAACGGCTGGCGGCCTTGGTCGACGAGGGCCTGGAACACATTCAGCTCAGCTTTCAAGGCTCGCGGGAAGAGTTGGCGGACGAAATTGCGGGCGCGCCGAGCCATGCTCGCAAACTCCAGCTTGCGCGTCTCATTCGCAAATTCAAACTGGCATTTACGGTCAATGTCGTGGTACACCGCCAGAACCTCGATCACCTTGACGAAATTATCTCCATGGTTGAAGAACTCGCCCCTGATCGGGTCGAGATTGCCAACGTTCAGTATTACGGCTGGGCGTTGCGCAACTTGGAGAATCTGCTTCCGACAATGCGACAATTGGAATCCGCGCAAAAACTTGTTGATGCGGCTGAAGCGCGCCTCAGCGGCCGTATGCGCATCGACTACGTCGCTTCCGACTATTACGCTCGCTATCCCAAGGCCTGCATGGGAGGATGGGGACGCCGCCTGATGCTCATTGATCCCGCAGGCCGGGCGCTTCCCTGCCACGCCGCGGCTGTGATTCCGGGCCTGGAGTTCGACAACGTCCGCGCGCATTCCATGGAATGGATCTGGAACGAATCGCCCGCATTCCTCAAATTTCGTGGCGATGCCTGGATGCCCGAGCCTTGTCGCAGTTGTGACCGCCGTACTGACGATTTTGGGGGATGTCGCTGCCAGGCACTGTTATTGACGGGCAAGGCGGCGGTAACTGATCCGGTGTGCTCGCTGGCTCCCGATCACAAACTGGTAGAGAGAATCGTGGCGCGCGTGAATGCGAACGACATCCCCGCGCCTTCTTCCGCTTCCGACCGCTGGATTTACCGGCCAAATCCCCACTGATGAAACCTCGATTTTTGCCACTCCCGCTAAATTTCGCGCATGGTTGCAAAAGCATCACACACAACTCAGGAATTGTGGGTAGGGTTCTACAAGAGAAATTCGGGAAAACCGAGCATCACATGGCCAGAAGCTGTAGATCAGGCTCTATGCTTCGGTTGGATTGATGGCATACGCAGAGGCTATGACGCCTTCAGCTACGTGATCCGATTCACCCCGCGCAAGCCCCGCAGCACCTGGAGCGCAGTGAACATAGCGCGCGCAAAAGAGCTTCTTGCGCAGCGGCTGATGAGCCCTGCCGGGCTGAATGCGTTCGAAAAACGTACGGATGAAAATTCGGCCGTCTATTCCTATGCACAAAGAAAATTGGCAACGCTTGAGGTCGCGCAGGAACAAGAATTTCGCCGCAACCCGCGAGCCTGGAATTTTTTCCAAAACCAGCCGCCCTGGTACAGGAGAACAAGCACTTACTGGGTAATTAGCGCGAAGAAAGAAGAGACCAGAACCAAACGCCTTGACCTGCTGATTAAATATTCGGAACAGCAGAAACCGATCCCACCACTGGCACGCCCTGTTGGCAAAACGAAATAATTCGAGAACGCTCCGGATGCCTTTCGCTACTCGTTAACTCCCGCCAGCGCGACCACCGCCAGCAGGATTCTTCGCAGACCGAGTTCTCGTCCGGTTATATCGAACCATTCTTGCAGCGTGTGAGCCCCACCACCCTGGCCTCCACCGCCGACCGCCACAGATTCCCTTCCCAGCGACATGGGAATGTTGGCATCGGTGGAGGCACGCTGAATCTGGGCGGCGTTGCCCAGGTGCGCATCCACGGCGCGAATGACATTCAAAATGCGAGCGTTTGGATGCAATTCCCCCGCCGGACGGCTGCCAATCGGAACCACTTCGTGGGTTAGACCGGAAGATCGTCGTTGCGACCCATTGTGCCGCTCGCTGGCTTGAGTTTCCTCTTCGATCGCCAAATGCAGTGCATGACGCAACGAATCCTCCAGACGCTCCATCTCCTCCATCGATGTGGACCGGATATCCACTCGCATGCTGGCCGATTCCGGAATGGAGTTCACTGAAGTGCCTCCGCGAATGACGCCGACATTGAAGGTAGTCTTCGGCGAGGAAGGCACGGGCGTTCGAGCAAAAGCGTTCAGCGCGCGCGCCAGTACCAGAATCGGATTGGGCGCGCCAAAATCACTCCAGGAATGTCCGCCCGGGCCGCGCACAATCACTTCAAATCGGCGGCTGCCTAAGGCTTCGGCCACAATCGTGTCCGATCCCGCGCCGTCCAGAACCAGGCTGTAGCGAATCGAATCTCTCCAGCGCGGAGTGGAGAAGATGTGCCGCATTCCGCGCAGATCGCCTTCGCCTTCTTCGCCGACATTGCCGATGAAAACAATCGGCGCGTTCGGCGAAATGCCTGCCCATTGCAGCGCCCCGGCAATTGCCAGAATTGCCGTGACACCGGCGCCATTGTCGGAAACTCCTGGGCCGTACAAGCGATTGCCCCGCTGGTGGACGTTTAGAGGCGTACCGGCCGGAAAAACGGTATCAATGTGCGCGCTCAAGGCAACGCATTCTGTGCCCGGTCCGTGTAGCACGCCAAAAACATTTCCTACCTCGTCAGCCTGTACGTCCTTTAGCCCCAATTGTTCGAAACGGCCCCTCAGCCACTCACCCCGCGCCATCTCTCCGAAAGGAGGAGCGGGAATGCGCGCCATTTCGAGCTGCCAGTTAGCCAGCTGCGCCTCTTGCGAGCGCAACCACGCAGAAGCTGCGCGGACCTGTGACAAATCAGCCAGGCGCGCAATTTCCTGGTGCAGGGTGAGTTCTCGTGAAGTATCTAATCGGGCGCCGGAAGACATGGACGAACTGCCATCTTACAACGTTGTCCGGGTCAAAACATCCCGGTTGCCAATCTTTAGGCGCGGTCCTACCTGCCGGCAACCAGTCGGGCTACTTGGCATTCTAACCTTCTGAGGACGAAAGTTGGGCAACCTTCAAAGCCCTGATTCCGTTAGACTACTGGTATGAAGTATTTCTGCCCGGTACTGTTGCTGGCAGCAGTTTTCGCGTTGTGTGGCCTGACTCCGCCTCGCGCCAGCGCCGATGAAGGCCCTCTGGACGCGTCCCAACCGAAGGGCATCACTCCTGAGGAGATTATCCAGCGCTTTGCTGCCAAGGAAAAGGAGTTCAAAGAGGCTTACGACCAATACGGCTATCGGGAATCCGCCAAGATGCAAACTCTGGACGGTGACACAGTCGACGGTGAATTTCAGGAGGTTTTCGACGTCAGCTTTGATGATCAAGGCCGCCGGGTAAAGAACGTGGTCTTTGCCCCTTTGCCCACTCTCACCCGCATTGGCATGACTCGCGAAGACTATGATGACCTTGAAAACGGCTTTCCCATGGTGCTCACCAGTGATGAGATCAGCCAATACAACGTGTTGTACGCCGGGCAACAGCAGGAAGACGAACTGCACTGCTACGTCTTCGATATCGCTCCCAAGCAGATTGAGAAAAACAAGCGCTACTTTCAGGGACGCATCTGGGTCGACGACCACGATTTCCAGATCGTAAAGACTTACGGCCAGATGGTTCCCGAAAAACGGGCGAACAAAAAGGGCCGTGGCGACGAAAATTTATTTCCCAAGTTCACCACCTGGCGGGAACAGGTGGATGGCAAGTACTGGTTTCCGACCTACACGCGAGCTGATGACACCCTCCATTTCGTAAACCAGGATGTCAAAATTCGAGAGGTTGTGAAGTACACGAACTACAAGCGGTTCGGGTCGAACGTTAAGATCACCTACCAAGGCAAGGAGCTTCCCAAAGCCGGCGATCAACCCGAGAAGCCGCAGTCGCCGCCATAGCGGTCAGCAGATACCAGCCATCAAAGCCGCAGTTCGAAGCTGGGTGAAGGTGGTCTGTTGTTAACCTATAGCCGGACGTGTGGGCGTTGGCCTACGCGGGCGACCGAGCGCAGCAATCGACGATCGATCGCGATTAGGCTTAACGAGCCTTAGGCCTTGGATTTCCATGAGGTCAGATACGCTTTTTCTTACTGAAGACTGAATACTGACTGCTCAGTAGAAAAGATACTTCCGCCACTTGTCATCCGAGCGCCCCATGAGACGCATGATATGGCGGCTGGTGTGCAGATTGAAGGCGCGAGGTTCGCGGAACAACTTCATGCCGGCCTCCGCGGGGAGCTGATTCCCCTTGCGGCGATTGCAGGAATGGCAGCAGGCTACCAGATTCTCCCAGGCAGAAGCCCCGCCACGCGAGCGCGGGGTCACGTGATCGAGCGTGAGCTCGCTTGAGGCCAACACCTCACCGCAATATTGGCAGGTGTTGCGATCTCGCAGCAGGATGTTCTTACGCGACAGTGCGCGCGTCTGATGAGGAATGCGTCGATACTCCAGCAGCCGGATGACCGAAGGCAGCCGCATGGCAAGTCGGGCTGCGTGCAGGAAGTGACCGTTCTCTTCCTCGGTCATCGCCACACCCTTTAGTACCAGGACAATTGCGCGGCGCGCAGCGCAAACATTAATCGGTTCGTAGGAAGCATTAAGTACCAGCACGGGCGCATGCAACACATGGCCGTCAGAATCCAGACGCACCCCGGCAACCGCACCTACATTATGAGTGCGGTTCAGATTCGGCGAATTGTGCCACTTGCCCGACATATATCTCTAATGCTTGACCAGGATCCGTCCACAGCTTGCTAACCCGCAGCAGCAGTGGCCATAGTCATTTCCTGCATCTCCGCTGCCGGCATCGCATGCTGGGCCTCTGCCTTCAACGTGCGGGCTACGGTCGCTACAAATACCTTGGATGCCCCCGCGCGGCGTAGCACGCGCGCACATTCGGAAACGGTCGTGCCGGTGGTAAACACATCGTCCACGAGCAAGACCGTGCGCCGGGCGATTTGGTCACATCCAGTCACGGCAAAGGCTCCACGCATGTTCTCTCGCCGTTGGTGACGCGACAAGCCAATCTGCGATTGCGTCTCGCGACAGCGCTCAAGTACGCCCGGCTTAAGGTGCAATGGCATTTCCGAGGAGACGATTCTTACAGCCACACGCGCAATCAGCTCTGATTGATTGAACCATCGTTGCCGTAATTTCCTGGCATGCAAGGGCACAGGCACGAGTATCGCCTGATCATCCCCAAATAATGGCGCCAAGTCCGCAATGGCTTCGGCCAACATCCGTCCCAAAACACTGGCTGCCGGCCGGACCTGATCATACTTGAGCAGGTGGATCAATTCCCGTAATCCACCCGCGTAGCTTCCGTAAGCGGCAGCTTTAACGTATGGCGGCTCGGCTCGCCGGCACAACTCGCAACGAATTCCGCCCTGATTCTCGGAAATTGCATGAAGTCCTGCCAGGCGCTCGCCGCAAATGCTGCAAAGGCCGCCGCAGATGGGCTGCATAGCGGATAGACATTCATCACATACCGGCAAGCGAGAAATGTTCAGGAGCGGGTTCCCGCAAAGACGACAATCGGAAGGAAATATCGTGACAAACAGGGCCGTGGCCGCGCCGCGAATTCCCGAGAGCACAAAAGAAAGCATCGAACCTTCCCCAACTTTTGCCAGGCTCTCGGTCGGACGACTGGAGATATTGCTGCTACTGCTGAAGACGACCCTCCCTCGTCCACCTCAGGCTGAAACTTGACGCTGGACGAATCAGATTAAGTATAGCGGCGCTGGATTCAGCACGCAATTGCTCCAGCCGTATCGAAAGTAAGTACCTTTGATACAACACGTCCGGATTTCCGACCCAATGAGTAAGAACCGGATTGCTCCCCACCTCCGCTGCACTTGTAAAGCAGGCTCGACGCGTGCTAACGTGCGCCGTCGCATGATTTTTAGAGTTAGCAGGTCGGGTTCGGCGAGGTTTCACTCATGAGCACTCAAACCATCTCCCCAGCTCCAAGAAAATATCAACCTTACGTTCCTCAACACATGGAGATGCGGGAGTTCACCTTCCGTGCGGTTTTCCTCGGAATGATGATGACCGGCATCCTCGGCGCCGCCAATGCGTATCTCGGCTTGAAAGCTGGAATGACGATCGCCGCGACCTATCCCGCCGCAGTTATTGGCATGTCAGTCCTGCGGCTGATGAAAGGATCGCTCCTGGAAGAAAACATCGCCCGTACGGTCGGCGCGATTGGGGAATCGGTCGCGGCTGGCGCGGTCTTCACTATTCCCGCATTCGTGCTCGCAGGATTATGGCCGAGTCTCGGAATGGGAAGATACTGGCAGTCGGTTGCCCTCATGGCGATCGGTGGCCTGCTGGGCATTCTATTCGTCACCTTGCTGCGACGGGTCATGGTCGAGGACCCGGAGCTTCCCTTTCCCGAATCGGTAGCTGCTTCGGAAATTCACAAAGCCGGCCAGCAAGGTTCGAAAGCTGCCAAGATTCTTTTTGCCAATATGGGTTTTGGCGCCCTCATGTACTTCCTCTCCCAGATCAATGTGTTCTGGTACACCAGAAATCTGGTGGTCAACATTCCGAAAATGCCTACTGGCTTGCGCCTGGGGCGTAGCACAAGCTCGCCGATCTTAGCGACCGGCGGAATGAGCACATTTACCTCGCCGGCAGTCAGCCCTGCATATCTCGGCGTCGGTTACATCATCGGGCCGCGACTGGCATCGCTGAACTTCGCCGGCGGCGTGCTCGCCTGGGGCTTGCTGGTTCCCCTTCTCATCTATTTTCTTGGCCCAAATCTTCCGGCTCGGGCCCCCGGTACGGACTCAGCGGCTTACTGGAGCGGCGTAGCATTTAGCGTGTGGTTTTCCATCGTTCGCCCGATCGCTGTCGGTGGCATGCTGGTGGGCGCAGGTTTCACCTTGTTCCGCATGCGAGCTCAACTGCTCGCAGGAATGAAGCGCGCGGTTTCTGATCTTAAGAAATCTGCGGAGGCGCACCAGGCCACCGACCGCACCGACCGCGATCTCAGCTCGAAGGTCGTCTTTCTCGGAATCGGTGTTGTGTTCCTCGCCATGATCGGCCTCTATTACTTCTTCATCGCGGGTGCGCATAATTTAACCTCGAACAAAGTCATCGCCGGGGCCATGGTGGCCGCGGCCGTGATGGTCGTTCTCGGATTCTTTTTTGCTGCCGTCTCAGGAAACCTGGTTGGCATGATCGGTTCGTCTAACAACCCTGTTTCCGGTCTGACGCTGTGTACCCTGCTTGTAGCAGCACTGCTGATGGTGGCGTTAGGCGTCTCCGGAGTCGGTGGTGTAGCAGCAGTGCTGGGAGTCGCCGCCGTAGTCTGCGTTTCCTCGGCAGTCGCAGGTGAGATGTTGCAGGATCTGAAGGCGGGTTACATTCTGGGCGGCACGCCCTCCAAGATGGAGGTTGGCGATATCTTTGGCACCATGGTTGCCTCGCTCGTCTTGTTCTTTCCGCTTATGATTCTAGACAAGGCATACCACTTCGGCAGCGCTGCCCTGCCCGCGCCCCAAGCCGGGCTGATGGCAATGCTGGCACAGGGTATCGTCGGCGGCAATATGGCGTGGCCGCTGGTGGTAGTAGGAATACTGCTGGGATTCTCCATGATTCTGGTAGAAGTGAAAAGCCCCATGCTGTTCTCTGTGGGCATGTATCTGCCGCTCGAAACAACCTTCGCTATCTTCCTGGGTGGAGTGATCCGTTGGTTCACCGACAAATTACGCGACCGCCGCGGCTACAACGACGCGCAGAAAGCTCGCGTAGACAATGCCGGCGTGTTGACCGCTTCGGGCTTGATTGCCGGTGAGGCCTTATGCGGCCTTGTGATTGCCGCTATTGTGGGATCGAATCACCAGCTTTGGCACATCGACATGGGTGATGCCTGGTTTTCCGGCTTAATTGGCATGGCCGTACTTATTTTCGTGATGATGAAGGTGCCATTGTCGAATGCCGGCAGTCCGGATGAGCCGGCTCCACCAACCGCGATTATGTGACGCGTTTGCGCGGCGTAAGGATAGCGGCAGGCGCGTGCCGTCATCCCGAGCGGCAGCGCGGGATCTCTGAATTTGATTTAATGCTCTTTGGATGGGCATCCCCGAAAATATTGTTCAACTCCGAGAACGAATCGCCGCTGCCGCCCGTGGCGTCCGGGGTGATCCGAACCAAATTGCCTTAATGGCAGTAACTAAAACTTTCCCACCGGAACGGATTCGCGAAGCTTACGCAGCTGGTCTCCGGCTGTTCGGCGAAAATCGTGTCCAGGAGTTCGCGGGTAAAAGCGAATTTCTGGGGGATCTGGAGGGCACGCGGTGGCACATGATCGGCCATCTGCAGACCAATAAGGCCCTCAAAGCGGCGGAGTTGTTTGATGCCGTAGATTCGGTGGACTCTCTCCGGCTGGCGCAGAAGCTCAACACAGCCGCGCAACAGGTCGGCAAGAAACTTTCTGTTCTCATTGAGATCAACGTAGGTGGCGAAGCTGCTAAAAGCGGAATCGCTCCTGTCTCTCCGGAACTGGACAAACTTCTGCAAGGGGCGGTGGAACTGGGACACCTTGATTTTCGTGGTCTCATGACTGTCCCCCCGTTCACCGAGGATCCCCAGGAAGCTCGGCCATACTTTCAAAAGCTTCGTCGCTTGCGCGATGACATCGCCGCCAATCATTGGCCTGGAATCAGCATGGATGTGTTGTCGATGGGCATGTCGCACGATTTCGAAGTCGCCATCGAAGAAGGCTCAACCTGCGTGCGGCTCGGGACGGCAATTTTTGGCGAGAGAACTGGGACTTAAATGCAGAAGTAAGAAGGCATAATGCAGAAGTGCATGCATGATCCACGCATCGCCAAATTCTGCATTCTGCCCTCTGACTTCTGACTTTTCACATGATCCCGATCCGTGAAACTCCTGCCGGTGCGAGTTTTGCCGTAAAGGTGCAGCCCCGTGCAAGGAAGAACGCAGTCATGGGCGTCGTTGGGGATGCGCTAGAGCTTTCTCTCACGGCCCCGCCGCTCGAAGGCCGCGCCAATCAGGCCTGCATCCAATTCCTTGCAGAACTTTTGGATCTTCCACGCTCTTCCATTACCATAGCCTCCGGCCAAACCGGCCGCCGTAAAGTTGTTCGCATCGCGGGACGTTCTGTAGACGAAATTGCAAGTAAGCTTGCGAGTGCAACTGCCGGTCATTGATCCACTGAGCACTTAAAGATGCCTAAGCGCAAGGTCACACCGAACTACATTGCGGCTCACATAAAACGCGTGCTGAAAGATGGTGGCTCTGCACCGCACGCGGAAGAAGTGCAATGGTTCTTCAAAGAGGAAATTAGGTCCCGAGGTTGGTACACGGGAGAGCTTCGCAAGGTCGCAGTCCGTTTTCGCCGGACAATTCTCAGAGAGTTGGGGCTGTCTTTCCTGCTGCAGGTCGCTGACAAACTTTTCACCGGCCGATGTCTGGAAGAAAAGGTTTTTGCCGTGCTTCTGCTGGAAACACTGACCGATCGCTTCGATGACGCTGCTTTTCGCCGGCTCGAATCCTGGTTGCCTCGGATCAGTAGCTGGGCCGACCACGATGCGCTGGTCCACTATTTGATCGCTCCGATGATTGCGGGCAAACCTGCCCGAGCTAGCATGGTTTTTCGCTGGGCAAAATCGGAGGACCGTTGGCATCGCCGTGCGGCTTGCGTAGCGCTCATCCAGGGCACACGCAAGCGTATGTTCTTCCCCCAAATCAAGCGTCTTTCCAAATTGCTTCTTCGCGACCAAGATGACATGGTGCAAAAAGGTCTGGGCTGGCTGCTGCGGGAAACTGCCAAGGCGGATGCGCGGCGTACCGTTCCTTACTTGACGACTATTCGACAACGAGCTCCACGCCTGGTCTTGCGCACCGCGTGCGAAACGTTGCCGCTTTCTAACCGGCGCAGAATCCTGGGGTGAACCGCTCCCGATTCGCCCAAATCTTCGCACTTGTTTAGAATAGAAACTGACCCATGAATCTTTCTGCCATTCAGTCTGCTCTGCGCGAGCGCAATATCGATGCCTGGCTGTTCTACGATCACCATCATCGCGATCCCATCGCTTATCGCGTGCTCGGTCTGCCGGATGGGTTAATGGTCACGCGCCGCTGGTATTACGTAATTCCGGCAAAGGGCGAGCCGGTGAAGCTGGTTCACAAGATCGAGTCCGGCCATCTTGACACGCTTCCCGGCAACAAACTCCAGTACTCCGGCTGGCAGGAACTTTTCGATCAGATCAAACGAATGCTGGCTGACTATCGCAATATTGCCATGCAGTATTCTCCCAACAATCTGGTGTTTTACGTTTCGATGGTTGACGGCGGGACCGTGGAACTGATTCGCAGCTTGGGAAAAAATATCGTCAGTTCAGGCGATCTGGTGGCGCAGTTTGAAGCCACCTGGACGGACGACCAAATTAAAACTCACTTCGCCGCGCGCGATAAGATTGACGCAATTACCGCCGCAGCCTTCAAGGAAATTGGAACCAGGGCGCGTAATGGCGGCACCAGCGAATACGAAATGCAGCAGTGGTTCATGGAAGCGTTCCGGCGCGAGGACCTGGTGACTGACGATCCTCCCATTGTCGCCGTAAACGGCAACAGCGGGAACCCGCACTACGAACCACACGCGGAACGCTCTGCTCCTATTCGGCAGGGAGACTTCGTCCTTCTGGATGTATGGGCGAAACAAAATACGCCAGGCGCCGTCTACTATGACATCACCTGGACGGGCTCGGTGGGCAAGGCCCCTTCGGAGCGTATGAAACAGATTTTTACCGTCGTGCGGGATGCGCGAGACGCTGGCGTTAGGAAAGTCCAAGATGCAATTTCCGCCAACCGGCCGATTGCCGGTTGGGAAGTCGATCGCGTCGTCCGGGATCACATCGAAAAGGCCGGTTTTGGCATGTATTTCATTCATCGCACCGGGCATTCCATCGGCACCGAAGTCCACGCCAACGGCGCCAACATAGATGACCTCGAGATTCATGACGAGCGCCGCATCCTGCCCAATTCCTGTTTCTCCATCGAACCCGGCATCTACTTGCCGGAATTTGGCATCCGCAGCGAAGTCGATGTGCTGGTTCGTCCCCACGCCGCCGAAGTAACGGGTAAAATTCAAAGAGAGATCATCATCATCTGAATGGCGAATCCAACGACCACCAAGAACGAAGTGGTAACTCCGAAGGAGTCGGCTCAACCGATCACCACGATGTCTGTCTTGGCTCCGGCCCTTGGCTGGCTCATCCCGGGCGCCGGGCACTTGATTCAGAGGCGCTGGATTCGAGGATTGCTGTTGATGGCTTCTATCGTCATCATGTTTGTGCTCGGCCTGCTGATGCAGGGACACGTTTACCAGCCAAACGGAGGAGACATTCTCGACATTCTGGGATTTGTTGGGGACATCGGTGCCGGCGGCCTATACATTCTGAGCCAGGCGATGGGCTGGGGCCACGGCATCATTTCCCATGCCACTGCTGACTACGGGACTAAATATCTGATTGTCGCTGGCTTGTTGAATTTCATCAGCACAGCTGATGCTTACCACATCGCAATTGGAAAAAAGCCGTGACCCTTGCGCTTTCTCACTTTTCTGCTGCTCTACTGTTCTCGGTCTTCGCCTCGATCGTGTTTGGTATTACGCAGCGCAACACCTCGCGGGACCAGATACGCTATGGCTTGTATTGCTTCGTCATGTTTGTGGGCGGCGTGTTCGTGGCCGGCTGGGTGATGTGGATACTCAGGCGCTAGTGCCCGAATGCCAACTGCTAGATGCCAAGTGCTCGGTGCCTGCTGAATGCTATCCTTCCCAGACAAACGCATCAAACACTTGCTTCACGTCGTATCCAAGGCGAAGATAAAGATCAACGGCCCGTCTGTTGGCTTCCGTCACCGTTAAAGACAGCAGAGAAAACTTCCTCTGCCGAAGATTGGCGGCAGTGTAGTCCATCAACGCCTCTCCGATTCTCAACGAGCGATATTCTGGCAGCACGCATACTTGCGTAACGTGGCCAACATCACGGCGCACGCGCGAGCATAGAATCAATCCCACCAGCGTTCGCGACCGCTTGTGTACAGCCACAAACGACGATTCCGAGTCGAAGGTACCGCATCCGGGAAATCGCACAATATTATTGAGAAACCGCAGCGAGCCGCTCAGCGTGCGGTACTGGTCGTTGATCTCGGAATCTACGTGTCCACGGTAGGAGGTAGTGATGATCGCGGCCGCTGACTGATAGTCCTGCTCCGACCAGCGCCGAATTTCAATCTCCGCTTGCGACGGAATTGGGCTGATGCCTCCGGTTTCCAGCGGCAGGACCATAAACAAGCGTGCATGCCGGCTGAAACCCTGCTCAAGAAACGGTCGCGCCACCGCGCTCGCCTCATGCACCAGCAATTGGGCCTCAACCCGATGAATGCCAGGCGACTGCTGCAGGGTTTCAATAACGTGCATGGCCAGCCGCGATTCCACCTCATGCGCATCGGGCAAGCGCCGCGCGTTCGCAACGAACAGATCGCCGATCACGCCTTTGTTCCCTTCATACACAAAAAAGGCGTACCCGAACACCCGCCCGCGATCCAGGGCGGCGTACCCCGGAAGAATTTTGGCATCAATGTAGCGCAGGATCATGTCGGCGGAGCCGCTGTAATCCCACGAAAGCAGGCGTTCCCACACTGCGATTTCATCTGCCAACAGGGGACGCAGGTCAACCGAAGAGAAATGCCTGAGATCGAGAATCTCCACCCGGGGCTCCTGCAGCGCTACCGCGGCCATTGCGTCCTCCTAGTCAGACGCAAAAAAGCGAGTGTAGTTGCTTTGCTGAATAGAGGCAAATAGGGGAACACGGACCGGCAACAACCAGCACTCAGCATGTCAGCCTCGGACGTGGTGATGCCTGCACTCTCAATGATACGGCTGCGTGCTGACCGTGGAGTGCTGACTGCTGGCTCCTGCTATCCAGTAATAATCCAGCCCTTGCGGCGCAAAGCTTCCCAAGTAGGAGACGCGCCGCCCTGGCACCAGCCTAGCGACCTCAACCTGAGAACCTCCCGGGGCCACCAGCAAATGCTCCATCGGAGGAATCTCTCCCGATCCGTATCGCAAGATGGCTTGATTACGATAGAACGCCAATCCAAACTCAATTTCACGGGAAACCCGGAACACGGCGAGCGGCAGCCGCGTTTTCTCGACTCGGCTGATCTGATCTGCAATCGGCCGTGCCGAGAGTGTGCTGTCGAGCGCGGGTCCGCCGAGACGCAACACTGCCGCTACAGCCAGCGTTACCGGCACCAAAGTAAACCGAATCCCGCGCAAACCAATTGGAGAGCGCAAAGAGAGACCCAGCCCGATCACCAGAACTGCGGCGAACATGCATGAGATCGCCAACGCTTTACCCCAGGGAAGCCGATGCTGCAGCACGAGATACTGGATCATCAGTGCAGGCACAATCGGTGCCGCGGCCACTACCGCGTGCAAGACCGCAAGAGCTACGCTAGGACGGCCAGCCTCCTTCACGTGTTGCTCAACATATTGTGCTGCTAGTAAAGCTCCTGCCGGTAACACCGGCAGAATGTATCCCGGAAGCTTCGATTGTGAAATGGAAAAGAAGATGACCGGCACGAGCAGCCAGATAACTAGAAACATATTCAGGGCGACTTCCGATCGAAGCACTTTGTTGCGCTCTGACCACCATGCCCGAAGCCCTCGAATGAGCCCCACAGACGCCAACACTGTCCACGGAATCAGCCCCAACAATGTGACAGGAACGAAATACCAGAACGGTTGTTTATGGTGATAAAGATTGCTGCCAAAACGTGCCACATTGTGCTGCAAGATAAATATGCGGAAGAATTCCGGATTCTCCACCTGCACCGCGACAAACCACGGCACTGTAACCACGCAGAAAAGCAGAATGCCTGGACTCCAAAAGGTACGCTGCAACAACCAGTAATCTTTGTTGACACCTGCAAATATCAAGATGATCATTGCAGCCAACAAGGGGGCAACCGGGCCCTTCGCTAAGGTGGCCAAGCCCAGCGCACCGTAGCTCGCAGCCAAATACGTTCTGGACCCGCTTTCATGCCAGGCGTACCACGCCAGCATTGCCAGCGTGAACATTGCTGCCAGGGGCATATCTGTGGATGCCGCACGCGCAAAGCCGATGATTCCTGCAGCTGAAGCTGTTATTAAGGCACCATCAAGTTGCACACGCGGCAAAAACTTTCCGGGAAAAAAATAGACCACGATTACCATCAGCGCAGCATCCATCGCGGATGGCAGCCGTGCCGCCCAGTCGCTCACCCCGAACAGGCTGTAAGCAAGCATCGCCTGCCAGTAATAAAGCGGCGGCTTTTCCAGCCAAGGTTTGCCTCCGAGGACCGGCGTAACCCAATCATGACCCGCCAGCATCTCACGCGCGACTTGCGCATACCGAGGCTCGTCAGCGCCGATTAATCCAAAGTGGGAGAGCCCAAAGAAAAACAGGAATCCGCAGAATCCGCCGAGCAAAAGCCAGTCAGTGCGTATAGGCGACCCAGTCCGGTTTTCGAGTTTTGATGGTTGATTGATGATTCTTGATTGCGGAGCCCAGCTTGCTCTTCACTCAACAACCACAAATCAACGATCACGAATTCATAGTTGACCTTAGGAGCGCATACACACTGATTAGCGCCCAGACGACTTCCAGTACGACAAACCCCACTTCGAAAGGATGGAAGGCTACGTAGGCGAGAATTGCCGAGCCCACGGCATTCAGCACGTTGTAGGGCGCCCGCCGCGCGTCCATCAAGCGCAACTGGTGCCCGACATACGCGATAAGAATCAGAAGAGCCCCAACAAATGAAATCAGTTGCAGAGTCAACGAGATGTTCATGGACCACTATTGTACGGAAGAACGGCGGCGCAGTTGCTCTACCACGCGGGCAACCGCAACTGATAGCGGGCCATCCAGCGCGCAGCCGCTGGCACACTCGTGACCACCTCCGCCGAACTGCTGCGCTACCGTGGAGACGTTCAGTTGCCCCTTACTACGAAGGCTCACGCGAAAGCGGCCATCGGGCAGCTCGCGGAAGAAGGCGGCCACTTCGACATCGTGGATAGACAGCGCATAGTTCACCAGACCTTCGCAATCTTCTTCCTTCGCGCCCACATGTTCCATCTGTTCCCGGGTCACCCAAATCCATGCCAGAGGTCCCTCGCGATGCAGATTGGAAAGGGCGGCTCCCAACAACCGCAACTTGGCCGTGGAATGCCCGAAATAGACGTTGCGCGCGCAGCGCGCCGGGTCTGCGCCTGCTAACACTAACTCGCGCGCCAACGCAAACGTGTGCTCGTTAGTGCCTTCGAACATGAAGGAACCTGTATCCGTCAATACGGCGGTATAAATGCAAGTAGCAATCTCGGGAGAAATTTTCACCCCCGCCTCGCGGGCCAATTTGTAAACCAATTCTGCCGTCGCCACTGCTTTGGGATCGATCCAGTTTACGTGCGCAAAAGGACGGCCGCTCACGTGATGATCAATGTTGATGAGGAACCGGTCTTCGAGACCTTGCAGCCGCGTGCGCTGTATGCTGTCGCACTCCAGAATGATCGCCGCCTCGTACTTCCCATTGACTCGCTCCGCGGTAACGACCGTATCAGCAAAAGGCAACGGCTGATAGATTCGCGGAACTCCATCGCGCAGCACCACTTCCGCTTCTTTGCCCATCAGTCGCAAAATCTGGCTGCAGGCCAGTGCCGAGCCAACGGCATCGCCATCCGGACGGGCATGCGAAGTAAGCAGGAACCGCTGCCGCTGTTCGATTTGTCTTAGAATTTCTTGCAGCATGAATTCCAACCGAACTTACTTGTTCTTCCCGGCCCGTTTCAAAAGTTCGTTGATGCGCGCTTCATATTTCTGCGAGCGATCCAGCTGAAAAAACAATTCTGGGGCGCGACGCAGGTGCAAACGCTCCGCGATTTCGCGACGAATAAAACCCACGGCACCCGCCAGCCCTGCCAGCGTGCGGTCAGCCTCGGCATCGTCTCCTTCCACCACCACAAACACTCGCGCCGAACGGGAATCTTCGGCCAGTTCCACTTTGCTCACGTTCACCAAGCCAATGCGTGGATCCCCCAACTCTCCCTCCACCATCGTCTCAATCTCTTCGCGTAAGGCTTCTCCCAGCCGCTCCCGGTGATGTCTCTGCCCCCGCCGTTCCACTGCCATTGCCCTCGGAGTAAAACGAATGAGAATATCAGAAAACCCGCACCGGTTGGTTCACGAATCGACCCTCCGTGAGTACTTCGGTGTAGCTTATGAACTGACTGATATGATTTGCCCGCCTGCCGCTGAGTCATGGCGCGGAACTATCCCCGGCAATATTGCGTAAACTAAAGCAAGGGAGAAGAGGAACTTCTTATGGCGGCTTTCTTTCTCTGGTGCATCCTTTTTGTGGTCTGCTGGCCGGTGGCTCTGCTCGCGCTCGTGCTTTATCCCATTATCTGGCTGTTCCTTTTACCGTTTCGTATCATCGGGATCGCAGTGCACGGCGTTTTGGAATTGATCTGGGCGGCAGTGATGCTCCCTGCGCGACTCTTAAGCGCGCCATTTCGTCTGTGAGGCGGAAGGTCAGCTAAGCCCGCATTTCACGCCCCGGCGGCGCTCTATTCGAGGCTCTTTGCCGGTATCGGGAGCCCCAGTTCCTTCATCACCCTCTGCAAATCCTTCCACGCTTCCTTCTTTTGTCTCGGATCACGCAAAAGAAATGCCGGGTGATAAGTTACCGCCAGCTTGGTTCCACGGAAGTCATACCAGCGTCCGCGTAATTCCGCCATCGGGGCATTGATCGCCAACAGCGTCTTGGCGGCAATCGCGCCCAGCGCCACAATCACCCTGGGCTTGATCACCTCGATTTGCCGCATCAGAAATGGCGAACAGGTTTCACACTCCTCGCGTTCTGGCGTGCGGTTGCCCGGCGGACGGCATTTGATGATGTTGGCGATGTAAACATCCGCACGGCGCAGGCCCATGGCCTTGATCATATTGTTGAGCAACTGCCCCGCGCGGCCGACGAATGGTTCGCCCTGCTCATCTTCATCGGCCCCAGGCGCCTCGCCAATGAACATCAAATCCGCTTTCGGATTGCCCACTCCAAACACGATTTGTTTGCGCCCTTGCTTGTGTAGCACGCAGCGTGTGCAATCGCCCAAATCTTCACGAATGATGCGAAGCGCTTTGAGCGGATCGGTCACACCCGACTCCGGCTTCCGAGGTGCAAACATGTCTTCCTCGGCTGCCGGCATTACCAGGGTACGCGGCATTTCCTCCACCTGTTCTGGCTGGGCGTCGGGAACGGCTGGAATCGGAGACCTGCTTACGGCAATGGAGTCGGTCGTCTCTCGCTGGTAGAAGTCGTAGATTCCCAATTCATTGTAGAAGCGAACGCGCTCGGCCAAAGCACGGCGAAACTGGGGATCAAGGGTACCAGGCATGAATCTTTCCCCGGGTGGATCCCGGTTGAAACACCTACTTCAGTACTGGCTTGTGCTCGCGGAGACGAATTACCTGGTCCAGTACACGCTGCGCAACCTCCCACTTGCTGGTCTCGGGCACTTCGACAACGTCGTGCTGAGTAATGATGGTAACCGCATTCCGGTCGGAGTCGAAGCCGACACCTTCGCGCGAGACATCGTTTACGACTATCGCATCCAGCGATTTCGCAGCCAGTTTCTTGCGTGCATTCTCGAGAGCATTCTGCGTTTCCGCGGCGAAACCAATGACAATCTGGCCTTGCTTATGGCGCGCAATCTCGCCGAGGATATCGGCAGTAGGTTCAAGTTCCAGGCTTATCGGACCAGTGCGCTTGATTTTCTGGGACTGGATCGATTTGGGTCGGTAATCGGCCACCGCAGCAGTCTTAATAATGATGGTGGCCCGCGGCAATAGTTTTAATATCGCGTTCCGCATGTCTTCGGCAGATTCTACTCGCGTAACTTCTGCGGCGTCTGGCGGCGCAAGCGCGGTGGGTCCGGTCACCAACAAAACCCGCGCACCGCGGCGTAGCGCGGCTTCAGCGAGCGCGTATCCCATGCGGCCGCTGGAGCGATTGGTCAGATAGCGCACTGGATCGATTTTTTCCCGCGTAGGCCCGGCGGTAATCAGGACCGTTTCTCCCCCGAGTTCCTCCGATGCGCCTAAAGCTTCCAGCGCGGCGGCAACGATGGCCTCATTTTCCGCCAGTCGTCCCGGCCCCGTCATCCCGCACGCTAGATAACCCGTGCCGGGTTCCACCACGCGTACACCCCGCTTCTTCAAGATCTCAAGATTCGCCTGCGTTGCCGGGTGATTCCACATGTTCACATTCATAGCCGGAGCAACGACGACAGGAGCAGTTGTTGCCAGATACAGAGTACTCAGGAAATCGTTGGCAATCCCTTGTGCAAACCTGGCAAGAACATCGGCGGTAGCGGGTGCTACCAATAAGGCATCAATGCTTTGAGCTACCGCAATGTGCTCGATCGCAGAATCGATGTTGGGCGCTTCATCCCCGGCCGCGAACATGTCGGTAATAACTTTCTCGCCGGACAACGCCGCAAAAGTGAGAGGACGGACAAACTCCTGAGCGGCCCGCGTCATAATCACTTGCACGCGAATGCCACGCTCCTGCAGCAAACGGACAATCTCCGCAGCCTTGTAGGCGGCGATTCCCCCGCTAACGCCAAGAACAATTTTCATATCGGTG
This sequence comes from Terriglobales bacterium, assembly GCA_035624215.1. GTDB lineage: Bacteria > Acidobacteriota > Terriglobia > Terriglobales > Acidobacteriaceae > JAFAGX01. The sequence goes on along the minus strand of DASPRY010000053.1, from coordinate 11,340 downwards.
AGTGTAAATTGTGATTGCTGATTGCGCCCACACGATCGATAAATCAAAAATCAACAATCTCAAATCGACAATCTCCTACTCCTGCCCCAGCGCCTTCTCAAGGGCGTCGCTGGCGACTTCGGCGGCAGATTTGGGAGTTTCGGGGATCATCCATTTGACCTTGCCGGCTTTGATCTCGTCCTGAGCGATGCGGCAGGGTTTGCGAGAATTGGTGTCAATGACTGGTGGTGCGCCGCCCTGCAGTTGCCGGGCGCGTCGGGCTGCTACCAGAATGTAGCGGTAGTTGCTGTCAAAACCGTCCATCAACTTCATAATCTCTCCCTGTCGCTAACGTCCGCCTGGTATTGCTGCTGCGAATGAGGCCAAAATCGGTCGTAACCGCTCGCTGACGTTGCTTAACCGGCAACGTTCGGCTTTGGCCAATGTTGCTGCGTCAGTCGATCCCGAGCCTCTCAGCCGCTCTGCAAGCAGGATGGCTTTCAGCGCGTCGACGGATTCCTCCAGACGGTCGTTAATCAGAATATAGTCGTATTCCCGGAATTTCTCAATCTCCCGGCTGGCCGTGACCAACCGGCGTTGGATAACCTCTTCCTTATCGAGGCTGCGGTGGCGTAAACGGGCCTCTAAGGTTTTTCGATCCGGCGGCAGAATAAAAATGCTTACCGCCTCGGGCAGCTTGCGTTTGATTTGCGCGGCTCCCTGGACGTCAATATCGAGCAGTAAATCATGCCCCTTTTGCTGGGCCTCGGCAAGGAACCGCTTTGCCGTGCCGTAGCAATTGCCGAACACCTCCGCATATTCCAGGAATTCCCCGCGCCGAACCATTTCGTCAAATTCTTGCCGCGATACAAAAAAATATTCGCGGCCATTCTGCTCGTTTCCGCGCGCTTGCCGGGTGGTATAGGAAACCGAAAAATCGAGGTGCGGAATGAGTGGCTGCACTTTCCCGACCAGCGTTGATTTTCCTGATCCAGACGGCGCCGAAATGATGTACACATTGGTCATTCGAGGTTCTGCACCTGCTCCCGTGCTTTTTCAATATCAGACTTCAGCGACAGTCCGAACTCTGTGATCTTCAACGCCTCCCCTGCCAATCCGGAAGTTTTCGAGAGAAGCGTATTCGCTTCCCGATTCATCTCCTGTAACAGAAAATCCAGCTTCTTGCCGACTTCTCCGCCTGCATCCAGCAATCCCAGAAAATGCTTGACGTGGCTTTCAAGCCGCACCAGTTCCTCTTGAATGTCACTGCGATCAACGAGTAATGCGGCTTCCTGGACAATGCGCTCCGGATCCGCTTGGGAGCCGATCAGCTCCCGTAAACGCGCATTCAGCCTTTCGCTATAGGTGCGCAGCGTCGCCTGACGATGTTTCTCAATCTCCCGGGAATCCCGTTGCACGTGTTTCATGAGCTGCCGCAGTTCCCGCTCCGTGCCCCGGCCCTCTTCCTCGCGCATTTCGTTCAGACGATGCAGAGCTTCCTCCAATTTGGAGAGCACAACCGTATCCAGTTCCTCGTTCGAGGGCAAAGCCGCCGACTCCAACGCTCCAGGAATTCGCAAAATGGCGTTGAGATCGGGCTCAGCCGCCAAGCCAAACTCAGCCGACGCTGCGCGAAACGCCTGGATGTAACCGCCGACCAGTTGCCGATTCAAGACAAAATGTTCGCCTGCCGTCGCTTGCAGATTCAGAGTCAACTCCACATGCCCGCGCGCCAGCCGCTCTTTCAGCTTGTGGCGCAGCTTCATTTCCAGAGCATCACTGTCGGACGGCATGCGGAAGTGCAAATCGAGGAAACGGTGATTCACCGCTTTGAGTGCGAGGCTGAAATTGAGTTTACTGTTAACCTGCCCACTGACTTGCGCAAATCCGGTCATGGAACGAATGGGCATGATGGGCTAGGAGCGTTGCGGAGCCGTCCCCAGGTTCGGTTGCTCAATATCCACAAACTGCAAATCGTAAAGACGACGGTAAGTACCGAACTTCTTCATCAAACCTTCGTGGGTGCCAATATCGGCGATGAAGCCATTTTCCAGCACCACGATGCGGTCGGCGCGGCGCACCGTGGACAGGCGATGGGCAATCACCAGCACGGTACGTCCGGCCATTAGGTTCGCCAGTGCCGATTGAACAAAGGACTCGGACTCACTGTCCAAGGCGGAGGTAGCTTCATCCAGAATCAAAATCGGAGCATTCTTCAGCAGGGCGCGTGCAATGGCAATCCGCTGCCGCTCACCGCCCGACAAACGAATGCCACGCTCGCCGATCACCGTTCCATACCTCGCGGGTAATTCCATAATGAAGTCGTGCGCCAGAGCTGCTTGGGCCGCTGCCTCTACATTTTTTTGCGAGACCCCCGGCTGCCCATACGCAATGTTGTTACGCACCGTGTCATTGAAAAGTACAGTATCTTGTGAGACCACACTGATCTGCGAACGTAATGACGCCAATGTAACGTCTCGCACATCCTGCCCATCAATCAGCAATCGCCCTGCGCTTACATCAAAGAAACGCGGGATCAAATGGACGAGTGTGCTCTTGCCAGCGCCACTGGAACCTACCACTGCGAGGACCTCGCCAGCACGAACTTCCAAATCAATATCTCGCAAAATTTCTCGTGCTCCCTCCCCGTTCGTGTCATAAGAAAAGCTTACGTTCTCGAACTTAATGGAGCGTGCAAAAGGAGAAAGCTGTGTGGCGCCTGGGCGCTCCTTCACATCATCTTCCGTGTCCATGAACTTGAAGATCTCGGACGACGCTCCCAGAGCTTGCTGGAAGTTGTTGTTGAAGAGCGCGAACTTGCGTACCGGGTCGTAGAGTTTGAAAACGGCGACGATGAAGGCAAGAAAAACCCCGGGAGGCATACGATGGGAAGCGATTTCCTCGCGACCGACCAACAGCATCAGGGCAATCCCAATTGAACCAAAGATGTCCATAAGCGGGGAACTAACCGCAGCCGCAGCTACGGAGCGCAGGTTGGCCCAGAAAAGCCGCCGGGCTGCATTGTGAAAGCGCGCGATCTCCCACGCCTCCATGTTGAACGCCTTCACAATCCGGTTTCCAGTAATAGTTTCGTGCAGGATGTTCTGGATGTCTGCCAGTTTGTCTTGGCCCTTGCGCGTCGTGTGCCGCACCTTTCGGCCAATCTTTCCCGCAGAGTAGACGATAAAAGGAACGAACAGCAGCAGCAGCCAGGCGAGTTGTTTCCCGAGCACGATCACGGCACCTGCAGTGAAAAGGAATGTAAAAAACTGCTGCAGGAACTCCGCCATCACCGTGGACATCGCATATTGCACCCGTTCGATGTCATTCACGATCGTGGAGATGAGAGTGCCGGTAGTATGCTTCTGGAAAAAAGCGGCCGAGCGCCGAATGACCGAGTCATAGACTTTGTTGCGCAGATCGGTGATCATTCCAAAGCCGGCATAGTTTACGAGGTAAGTCCCGGAATAATCACAAATTCCCTTTAAGACAGTCGATGCGACAAGCGCAAAGGCCACAATCGTCCAGGCATTATGGAAGTGCGATGGAACAAACTGCTGCAGGTAGATCACTCGATTCGAATATGGGATCGTAAATAGCTGAATATTGTTCGAACCGGATGCGGGGTTGAGAACACGATCGAACACAGGTCCAACGAGCAAGATTCGGAACGCCTCGAAAAAGCCAACCAACGCCATCAACAAGACAGAAGACAAAAGTTGCCACCAATACGGGGCCACGTAGCGGATGAGACGGGTCAGTTGCCGCATTGACGCTCGAGGCACAGCCAGGAGAGGCTGGCAGATGAAATTGGCATGGATTGCAGCTTTTATTCTACTTGAGTCATTGCCCCTTCGTCGTTGTTCGTCACGGCACCTGGCGCTCAGGAAGTGAGCGACCGTAAGTGTGCAAAACATTGCTCACTCGCCCCGAGAGTCTTGCACAATGTGCACTTTACGCCCGGCGGCTTTGGTACCACATTTGCTGTGAATGAGACAGGAGCAGTTCTAAAAGGGACCAGGTATGCTCCTAGCTGCATCCGGAATTTGGAGGTCAAGGTTATGAAAACCGCGTTACTCGTAGCGAGCCTGCTTTGCACGACTGCCGCGCTGGGACAAGCAATTAACGGGGCGGTGGCTACTCCGACAATGGCGAACGAGTATCAGATGATTACTCATGAGCAGCATGCTACCGCTCAGCATGTCGCGCAAGAACACAGTCTGCTGGACGGGTTAAACTCAGTCTCTGTCGCAGAAGGCGAGCTTCCGCTCTGGGAAGTGGCCCCGAAGGATCCACCGTACGTGCCGCTTGGTGACACCGCGCGCATGCTGAGAAAGGAACACGAATCGGTCAAGAAGGCGCAGTTTGTCTTTGAGAATTAGCTTGCGCAGTTGGTCTGCTACTCGCTGGTCATAATGAACAGCGGCTTCATTTCGAAGCTGCTGTAATGGGGGCGCAGACGTTCGGTGTTGTAGTGCTCTTTCACGTTGACCACCTTTTTCGAGGCGATCACCACGTCAATCGGCATATTGTCATACCGGCCGTTCTTCAGAACCACCAGCCGGCCGTGAACTTTGCTTAAAATCAAATCCAGTGCCAGATTCCCATACGCCATCGGCACGATTGAGTCGATAGCATCTGGATCGCCACAACGCACCAGGTAGCCCAGCTTCTGATTGATCACCTCGATAATTTTCCCGTTGCTGTACTTGGGCGACAATTCCTTTAACTTCTCTCCCACCAGATCGCCGATGCCACCCAACTTCTTGTGGCCGTATGCGTCGGTTGTCTCCTTCTCGAAGATCATCTCGCCGCCTTCGAACATTGCTCCTTCGGAGATCAGAACTACCGAATACCGGCTCGGATTGTGCCGCCGGTCCGCTACCAACAGCTCGGTCAAACGCTCGATATCGAATTTGTGTTCGGGAATGACGCAGCGGTTTGCTGCCCCTGCCATGGTAGGCAACATGGCGGTGAATCCCGCGTAGCGGCCGAAGACCTCCAGCACCAGAAAACGCTCGTGCGATCCGGCTGAGGTCCGGAGATCGTTCGTCATCTGAATGGTGCGTGTCACCGCCGTACTGAAACCAATGCAATAGTCGGTTCCCGGTACATCATTGTCCATCGTCTTCGGGATTGCGACCACCTTCACTCCTTCCTGATACAGCCGCACCCCGTAACTCAACGTGTCATCGCCGCCGATGGGAATCAGATATTCCATTCCAAGCCAGTCGAGATTTTTGAGCACCTCGGGAGTCAAATCGTTGTTCTCGGCGTTGTAACTCTGCTCCAGATGAGGAGGAATCGCGGATTTTTTCACCTTGCCAGGATTGGTGCGCGAGCTGTGCAGAAATGTGCCGCCGGTGCGCCCCGCCCGGTTGACGACTTCCTCAGTCAAGAGCTGGAAGTTGTCGCTGTTATCGTAATCATGCTCGCGGACGATATCGACCAGTCCTCCCCACCCGCGGCGGATGCCGACCACCTGATATCCTTCTCGCAGGGCCCGAATGGTGACGGCGCGGATGGCTGGATTCAATCCGGGCACATCTCCGCCGCCCGTTAAAATTCCGATCACGCCTTTCTTGCTGGCAAAATGCGACATCGTCGATTTCCCTGGATTTCCTAAGGATGCAATCCGCTTTACAAAGTCTTCGCTCGACGCCAGGCGAGATATCAACGATCCACGCCGGGCAGAAAATTGCGATTACCTAGTCAGAGAACCTATTATTTTAAAGGATACGGGCGCTGCAACAAAAAGCCCTGACGCAGTCGAACTTGTGATTCTGTGTCAGAATGGGTAAAGCTGGAATGGAAGTACCCGCATTATGACCGCACCGGCAACAAGAACTGTCCTTTTGGTAGACGACAGCAGATTTTTCAGAACGGCCACCGAGCGCGCCTTGGCCAAGGCCGGTTATGCCGTCGTCACAGCGGCCGACGGCGAAGAGGCATTGACGGTAGCGCGAGAGAAGATACCCAGTCTCATCCTCCTTGACATGCTGTTACCCAAGCTTGATGGGGCATCGGTTCTGCATCGTCTGAAGGCGGATCCCAAAACCCAGAAGATTCCCGTCCTCGTTCTCACCAGTCTTTCTCAGCGCAACGAGGAGAAGCTGGTGAAAGATGGAGCCGCAGCTTTTCTTGAAAAGGATCAACTTACCAAGGATCCGCAACCCCTTTTGCAGGCCATCGCCCGGGTTCTTCGCTAACAACTACCTTATTTGCTATAGCTTACCCAGTTACCAATGGGCCACTTTGATGGCCTAGCGGAGCCATTCCAACGCTTTCTCGCAACGCGTACCATACGAGAGCAGATGAGGAGAGAGTTATGTATCAGGAAATGGTCCAAAACGAGCTCCTTGTTACCCTCACCGACTCCTACGAAGAGGATCCCGAGCAGTTTGTGACTCTGCCCAAGCCCGTCTTGGATTCCTCCCTGGCCCGCATGGCCATGGCGGAACTCAGAAATGAAGGCTACGTGGAGGAACAGATGCGGGGCGTTGTTCGTCTGACGCCTTCCGGCTATCAGAAGTTCCGCAAGAACTAGATCATTCTGGCGATACCATCACTTATTCAAGTACAGCCTGGCCACGTGGTCAGTGATGACTGCCGGATCGGCCTGCTCCAGGTTCGCAAGCACAACCACGGTCAGCTTGTCATCCACATAGCGTGAGATGTGGCTCTTGAATCCCTGCCACGCGCCGCCCTGGTCGAGCACGCGATGTCCGTCTTTGGTGAGGACCGCCCATCCGAAGCCATAATGGCCTGAGTTTGGCTCGCCGTTCTTGAGTTTCGTCACCGTCCACATCTGGTCCAGGCTCGATTGCTTGAGAAGTTTCTCCGTATATAAGGCAGCGTCCCATTTCGCAAGATCGAGAACAGAGAAGTACAAAGCGCCGTCAGCCGTTGTGTTCAGGGTCGGCGAAACCCAATCCTGATTCTTCAATTCTCCCTTCACTAATCGGTACCCCGAAGCGCGGTTGGGAACAATGTCGGCTTCACTGATAATCCGGGTGGTGCTCATGCCCAGCGGTTGGAAAATCTGCTCCCGCAGAAACTCGCCATAAAACCTGCCTGTCACCTGATGGATAACGATTCCCAGCGTCAGATATCCGAGATTGCTATAGCTCCACTTGGTACCAGGAGTAAATGCCAGCGGAATTCCCTCGACAATTTTGAGCAACTGGGCCTCGGTGTAATCCCTGCGGAAATCGAAGTCCTTCGGATAATCAGTGAGTCCCGCCGTGTGGCTGAGCAATTCACGAATTGTGACCTGATTCCAGGTTGTCGGCCCGCCCTTGAGATATTTTGTGACTGGATCATCCAGCCCAATCTTCCCTTCCTCGACCAGCATCATTACTGCGGTCGCAGTGAATTGTTTCCCCACCGATCCCGACTGGAACACCGTTTCCGGCTTGACCGGAACCTGAAGCTCTACATTCGACAAACCATATCCCTGTGCGCGCACAATATTGCCCGCGCGCGAAACCAATAATGACAAGCCCGGAACATGCTGCCGCAGCATCTCGCTGCGGATGTATTCGTTCACCGCATCCGTATCGACTGCCTGCGCTGCTGCAGCCGATGAGATCCATACCGTCAACGCAACTAAAGAAATACGGGAAGCCGTCATCATTGGTTCACAATCCGCCCATTAAATTCGCTGACTTTTCCAGCGACCGCGCTTGAACAACGCTGCGCCAGCGGCTGCAATTGCCGCTTCCGCGACCACGATCGAAACATATACGCCATTCGAGCGCAAGCCCAGGGGAACAGCCAGCCAATAGGCCAAAGGAATTTCCAGCAGCCAGAAGCCAAAGAAATTCACGATGGTCGGCGTTACCGTATCGCCCGCCCCATTGAAGGCTTGCAACATGACCATGCCGTACGCGTAGCCGATGTTGCCGTAGCTGATGATGCGCAGGCACGCTGCACCGAGCGGCACGACCGAAGCATCGTGAGTAAAAAGGCGAATAATAGGCTCGGCGAACAGCACAAAAAAGATCCCCACCGAGCCAAGGAAGATCATGTTATAGAAACCGGTGCGCCACACCGCCTGCTCGGCGCGATCCGGTTTGTTCGCGCCCAGGTTCTGTCCCACAAGTGTGGCCGCCGCGTTGCTCAACCCCCACGATGGCAAAATGAGAAAAATTACGATCCGGATCGCGATGGTGTATCCCGCCAGCGCGCTGGCTCCGAACATGCTGACAATGCGCACCAATCCAATCCAGCTCGTGTGAGCGATGGCAAACTGCAGAATTCCGGTGAGCGAGACCCGCACCAGACGGAACAAAACCTCGAGGTTCGGTCGAATCTGTTGCGCAAGAATGCGTATCCTCTCGGTTCCGTGTAAAAGCCGGTAAAACTGATAAACCACGCCTATGCTTCGTCCGATGAACGTGGCGGCAGCTGCGCCGGTCACCCCTAGACGGGGAAATGGCCCAAGGCCAAAGATCAGGCAAGGATCCAAAATCAGATTAATGATGTTCGAAACCCAAAGCAGCCGCATGGCGATCGCGGCATCGCCAGCCCCCCGGAAGATCGCATTGTTCAAAAACAGCATGAGGACAACGCCGCCACCGCCCAGGCAAATCCGGGTGTAGCTGCTGCCCACGGCGACGATCTCGGCCGAAGCGCCCATTAATCGCAGCAGTTGCGGTGCATAAATGATGCAGGGAACACCAATCGCAAGCGATGTGATCAATCCCAGGGCGATGGCCTGAACCCCGGCCACTGCCGCTCCCAGTGGATCTTTCTCCCCGATGCGTCGCGCCACCATCGCCGTCGTAGACAGGCTCAATCCCATTCCAATCGCAAATATGATGCTTAGCATGGACTCTGTCAGGCCGACCGTGGCCACGGCATTGGCTCCCAGTCGCCCGACCCAGAAAACGTCCACCACCGCAAACAGCGATTCCAGGACCATCTCCAGGACCATGGGAACGGCCAGCAGCAGAATTGCCCGGTTCAGACTTCCTTCGGTGTAGTCCTGATGTGAGCCCTGGATCGCCTCCCACAACGAGGTCCACAAGCTGCGTTCAGGCGGCGAGGGAATTGGGGAGACTGCTTCGGTTGCCATAAAAGCCACCGCTTTCTGCACGTCGTGGATTGGGAACAAGAATATCCACGACAGACGGTTAGACACTAGAAATAATTGAGTACCCGCGATTGCGGATCAGCGGAATGGCGAATTAGCGGCGACTGAACATCGGGTTGCCCTCGTGAGATCGTCAGCTCTTGCTGGCGGATCCGGCAAAGGAAAGATTGAAGCTAAGAAGATTGTACGTCAGGCTGGCTTGCCGGACAAACGAAATCGGTTGCGGTCGCAGGCGCGTGTCTCGCACCAGTCGAGAAAACACCCTCCTGCCTCCGCCTACGACACGTGCCGGACTTGTTTCGGCCTCGGGTCGGGCGATACCCGACCGCTACTTATACTGCGCCCCATGAGTTCCTGGTAAATTCCGCTGATCTCGCTGGCAATTCCCGGCCACTGATACCGCTCTTCCACGATGCGCTTGGCCATTCGGCCCGCGATAGCTCGAATCTCCGCGTCGGAAGCTAGTAGCGACAGCATTCGTGCCAAGTCATCGACATCGCCAGCGCGAAACGTGAAGCCAGCATCTTCGATGACTTCCCGATTTTCGGCAATATCACTGGTCAGCACACAAACCCCAGCTCCCATGGCATCCAGTAGCGCCAGCGATAGGCCTTCCAGATCGGAAGGAAGCACGAATAAAGCGGCGTTGGTCAGCAGTTCCGTCAAGTGCTCACCGGAAACCCATTCGAGGAAGATGACTCGGCCGCTTGCGTGCTTGCGCAGCTCGTTTTCGTATGCGTTTGTGTGGCTTGAGCCTCCGGCAAGCACCAGTTTCAACGAAGTGGCAATGTTTTCGTAAGCATCTATCAGCAGATGGCAATTTTTCTCGGGAGAGAACCTTCCGAGAAACAGAATGTAGTTATCCGGGGTCAATCCCCATTCCAGAATTTTCGAAGCGCAGCTTCGCTCCCGAATGACGGCGCCGTTTGGAATGCATCTCGTTTCGATTCGATACCTGGCCTTGTAACGACGCTGCAATTCTCTTGAGACCACCATGGTGATGTTGGGCCACCAAGCCGAGGCCGCCTCCCCAATCTTGAGCGTCAATGTTGCCAATTTCCCCCACTTTTTTCTCTGCCAATCCAGTCCCTGAACCGTAACCACAGTCCTCTTGCCGGTAAGCCGTGGAAAAAACGAAAACAGGGCAGACCCCAGCGCGTGATAGTGCACGATGTCGCATCGGCTAAACATTGCGTGAATTGTGCTGATCAGGGTGTGAATCACAGTCTCCAAGTGCTTTGAGCGTATAGTCGGCAACCGGACCAATCGCATCCCGTGATATCTGGTCATATCTGGTGTGAAGTAAGTTCGGCAATACACGCTAACTTCGTAGCCTATTTCAGCGAGACGCTGTCCCACCTCTTCGTAATACGTCTCGATTCCGCTGTACTTCGAAATTACCCCTCGCCCTCCGATAAATGCGACGCGAATCGGCGGGCGTGTCACAGCATATCTGACTACTGGCATCGTCAGCCGGTCATAAAGCCCGATCAATTCTTCGTAGTGCTTCCGTGGTGAGTGATGGGTCGCAAGCAAACGGCGCCCAGCGGCTCCCATTTCGGCTGCCAGCTCGGGTCGCTGTACGAGATAGGAAATTGCTCCCGCCAGTTGTTCCACATTGCCCGCTTGAAATAAAAGCCCGGTTTCGTGTTCGCGGACCAACTCGCGGCGTGAACCAAGGTCCGAGGCAATTACTGCCCGCGACCATGCATACGATTCCAGAATGCTCTTGCCTAACGTCTCGTAGGCTCGCGACGGTAGCACCGTAAAGCACGCGGAAGCGATTATCTGGTTCAACTGCTCGTTTTCCACATGGCCGAGGAACGCAATATTCCTTAGTTTCAGGGTTCGCGCCAAACGCTCCAGCTCCTCGCGTTGTGATCCATCGCCAGCGATCTGCAGCCGGATTTGGGGCAGAGTGCTCATGGCGCGAATCAGGTCAGAAACTCCTTTTTCCGGCGACAAACGACCAAAGTAGAGGATTGGCCCATCTGCTGAGGGCGGCGTTGGCTCCGGCAAAGCCTGAAAGTGGGGTAGCACAGTGATCTTCTCGGCGCTAAAGCCTCTTTGTACCAGTAACTTTTTTGCGAATTGGCTCGGCACGAGAAAATGATCGACACAATTGCGGTAAGTCCCGACCCAGTGGTGGGCGTAGGCCTCGCTCATAAGAACCAACGATGACGCTGGCGAACCCCTGTAACAACCGCTGCTGAGAATTCTCCAGAACTTCCCCGTACAAGGATGCTCACAGGCGCCCTTCTTTG
>DASPRY010000006.1:0-13210 GCA_035624215.1 Terriglobales bacterium | reverse complement strand
AATACCTACTACCCAAGTTCGAATCGCGGTGCTGGACTGGTATTCACAAATTTCGGGACTGGCATGGGTCTCCACGTTGTCCTCGGCCTTGCCCAGGAGTTTCTCCTGGCCAAAGTCACAAGCAAGGGTAAGCACTAGTTTTGAGCGCTCGCAAGCGTTTAGGGGGAAGGAGGAACGCCCGAATGAAAAAGCGGCACACCATAACGCGTGGAAAACGGCAACTGGCTGACTCTGCCGAACAAGTTGAGGAGAAAATTCGGAAGCGAGCCTACGAGCTTTACGAACTCCGCGGGAGAGAACACGGGCTCGATCTTGAGGATTGGCTTAAAGCCGAATCGGAGGTGAGTGGAGGCGCTAATCGGCAATAAGCCATCGGCGGCCACTGTAAATGTGTTTATGCCGGCCCGTTGGAGACGGTGACATGGGGCGATGATTGCGATGCGTGTTGGCTGGGTACCTCCCCCAATCGAGCTGCCACACGCATCGCCCGCCCCTCCCGACCGCCCCGGATATGAAAAACGATTCCACAAGAAATTCTGGAGGAGGCGATCTTACGAAAATTCTCTATTTCAATTCGAAACCTATCCCCAGCCAATCAGTCGAGATGATTCGGCAGCGAGGACACGATGTGGCAATCACGAGTACAGGCGCCGAGGCACTCGCAATGATGCGCAGACAGTGCTTTGATGCCCTCGTGATGGACTGCGCGCAAGATACGGTGGACATCTTGAACTTCACGACCAAGGCACACGGCTTGCAACCATCGCTGGCGGTGTTTCTCGCTGACGAGTGGGGAGATGAGCTAGCAACGGGCCTGGAAGATCTCACTCATGTTCTAACGATGTTGGAAGATGACGAGTTCGCCAGGCTAAAGGTCGGGAGCGTGATGGCCTGATACAAACAATGGGAGCGGCTATTACACTGACAAATCTCCCGTCGACCTCCACAAACAGGGCACTGATCTTCGCCAGTGCCTGCTTGGCGGCTTGAAGTGAAAGCACGATGTGCGCGGTACGATCTGATCAGAAATTTGACGTACTTATTACGTTTTCTTGAGGAAACATTATGGCTGCAGTCCCGAAGTTCCGCATTGATGTAAACGTCCGCAGTCTCTTGATGAATTCGGCATCGCATGGCCCAGAACTTCCGGTCAACCAAGAATTGACCTTGCCGGAACCGATATATCCTCGCTTTCCGGAGAAGTTGTCCGATCCTGGACCCGAGACTCTCCCGGAAAACCGCGACTGGACGCTCAACCAGGCATACCGCACCATGCGGGGCTGGCTGTTTCCCTACATACGCTCCCGAGTGCTGCCGGGCGAATTCCACCCGATCATCGCCTATCTATTCGTGGAGTATAAGTGCAACCTCGATTGCTGGTACTGCTGGGCCTTCAACAACAAAGTCAAAGGTATGACGGAGGACACTGCGCGCCGGACGATTGATTGGCTTCATGATCGCGGCTGCCGGGTGCTGGCTCTGATGGGAGGCGAACCGCTCCTGCGACCGCAATTTGCCCACAAAGTGGTCTACTACGCTGCGAAGAAAGGATTCTGGATTTACATCGGCACCAACGCACGGCTGCTAAGGCCCAATGTCGCCGATCGTCTTGCGGATGCCGGAGCTTCGGTGTTCAACGTGGCGATCGATGCCTGGGACGTGAAACCAGGCCTGCCCAAAGCCTTGCTTCCGATCGAGCCATATCTGGAGCGCCTAATGCGGAAACAGTATGTTTACGGCTATATGGTGTTCCTGAATATCAACATCTGCCGCAACAATACGGAGGATGTTCGTCAACTGACGGAGTACGCGCACGCCCATCGGATCGCAACCGATTACCACATCAATGAGACACCCATGCTGGAGCAGGACGACCATTTCAAGCATCTGTCCGACAACCCGACCTACATACATCCGGAAGACTGGCGCCGAACGGACGAACTGATTGACTGGCTGATTGAGAAGAACAAGGCGGGCTATCAGATGGCGAATTCCGTGCAACGGCTCGCGGAGATCCAGGCTTTCATGAGGATGGGCGGCAATACCTCCGATCTCAAAACTTTTGGCTGGAACGGCGATGGCAATGGCACGAATGGCACGGCAAAGCATTTGGCAACTATGCCGGGCATCGTGCAGGATGCCTCTGGCGAGCTGCATTTTGCCGAATGGAATTGCCGAGCGGGCCAAAACAACGTGATCATCCGCACCGACGGGACCGTGGCCCCATGTTTTCCGCTGTATGCCTCACCCTTCGACTGGGGAAATATCGACAAGCCGAAGTTCGATGACGATCAATTACATGACATGAAGAAGTCGTGCCAGGGTCACTGTTTTTCGACACTGAACCACAATCTCGCATATTGCTACGACGACTCGCGCGTTATCAAGTTCGTCTGGACACAGATCGTAAAGAACCGGTTGAAGGGCGGGGCTCGCAGCTTTGATGAATAAGAACCCGAAGTGGCGACTGCTGCATCGGTAGAAAAACTATTGAAGCAGTGCGATAATGTAGATGGCGCTGGAGGATTTGGCTATGCACTCCTGCCGCGATGTTCCGTGCAAGCCTTGCCGCGTTGCTTTGGTTCTGGTCCTGACTTATTTGTCTTCCGCGTGGACGTGTTCGGCATTCGTGAATTTCAATAGCTGCCAGAACGCGGCGCCCCAGCCGAACATATCTAAGCTCTCGCCCAGCGACATTTCGGTCGATACCGATTCGCTTGTGCTGACCGTATACGGGAGAAACTTTGTTCCCGAATCGCAGATCTTGTGGAATGGGAATTCTCTCCAGACCACGTTTGCGGATTCGCATCACCTTCAAGCCACGATCACGCAGCAGACTTTTGTCTCGTTTGGCGGGTCAGATGGGAGTAGTGTGCTGATTTCGGTAGTGTCTCCGGGATCCAATTCTAAATGGGGCTGTCCGCAGGGCGGGAGTTCAGGCACGCTAGTCCTCGATATTCACTAGCAGGCCGACAGGTTTGTTCCGGTGTTGACTCGATTCAAAAGGGAATCTCAGGACGCTGCCCGAGCTGCGTTCGCCTGCACAGCCAGTCGAACAACTTGAACGGTCTTTCCTTTCTGGACGGTAACGGTCATGGTGCGGCAGCACGAGCCGCAGAGCCAGAAATACTGGAGTTGAGCCGCATGGCACTCACTCGGGCTGCTCTGATACTCGACTTCAGTCTCGGATACGAACAGCCTGCCTTCGCTGAGTCTGTGAAATTTCGCAGCGCACGCGGGATTAGCACACTTGTCAAGCATTCTAGCCTCTGAGGCTTCATGAGGCGGCCTGCAATGAGCGAGATCCTGCGAAGTCGGCCGTTGCTGCCTCCGCCTTCAATTGCATGGTCGCTAATGCTCTTGTGACCTCCTCAAGAACTGCGTGAGGATCTCGCTTTGGGACGACCCCAATTGCACCGAGCCGACGAAAGCACTCGGTGTCTTTTTCACCGAAGATTCCCCCAAGAATCAAAACAGGCGGACAGTTACCTCGCATACTAAGATCATCGATAATCGCTGCCGCATTGAGTTCAGGGGGATGATCCCCAATGAGAATGAGATCGAAGGGCGCGTTTGCGAGCAATTGGCAGGCTTCCGCTTCCTCCCACGTGATAGTGGCATCGATCTCGGCTTCCTCGAGTACGTGTTGCAGTGTGATGAGCGTATCTGGATCTGTGTCAAGAATAAGCATTCGGCGTAGCCGCTGGTTCATATATTGCTCCTTAGCGGGCATCCCCCGAAAATGTCGCGCCATTGAGCCCCGCGAGGGGCCCTACGAACCTTCTAGCACAGAGTGAGGCTTAACAATCATAGTTCAGATTTGGAAAAAAATTCGTGATCCAAATCACGTATTCGATAAAATATCTGTAGAAAAGTTGCGACATTGTGCGCCTTCACAACGAAATACGCGATCCTTTTCGATAATCGGCACTGTTCATGCTGCCCAGCAATGATTGACGTCCCAGTTCGCGCGACGCGCGCGGATCCTTCTGGCTTGTTCTGCCCATCCATAGTAGGGACTGCTAGACTCGTTTACCCTCAGGTGTGCTTGTACGAGAGCCAAGGGATTCCGCCACACGATTTCCAGGGGCAAAGCCTCTGCTCGGACATTGTCTTCTTCATTAGTAATCATTGGTAACTCCCAACCGATGTCTTCGCACCTGTCCGCGGATTTTCTGCTCGCCTTCCAGTTGGTTAATCGCCACCATAACGAGGATTTCAGCGAAACTAAAGTAGCGGAGCGTGTTGTGTGTGATCCTAAACATTGCTGACATCATCCTTACGCTCACCCTGGACACTGCAGATCGCAGGCCAATTCACGTTCTGGTAAGTGGTTTGTTCTCTAACGCTGCAACCATCCTTCTCGGCACCTGCTATGCCCAGTTGAGGTCAACGCCCGAATGTGGGCACGGTGCAGAGCCGCACACGCGTTTAATCCCTTCCCGAAAGAGCGGTTTGTGGCGACTCGGCTTTGGCACGCTACGTGCCGCTTACAGCGTAGGTCCGATGTTTAGGACGCCGGCCGAGTGAGTTCTCGCCGTCAACTCTGAGGAAGGACGAAACGAAAATGTGCAGCACAGCGCTCAGTCTTCAGTCAGCGGCGATGAGCACGAAGCAGGTCATCCAGGCTGCTTCCCGTGGCATTTGTCAGTCAGTGCCCAATAAAGGGAAGGCAGAGCGTCGTTGTGTACGTATGAACTGGATCGCAGTCGCCGATGCAGACGGAAGTCTTCGGTCTCAAGTGCGTTGGCGAATTATCTGACTGCGGCTGGATCCGCTTGCAGCGTCCACACGGAATATTGATCGTCAATTCATTCCACGGTGATACGTCATGCTCGGAGAACTGGTAAACATCCCGACCGACACCCTCATTGACATCCTGTTGGTAATCCTCGCCAGCGAGCTCGCACTCAATGCAGATGATGTAGCGGAAATCGACCAGATCCAGTGCGAGTTGCAGAGAAGGAGCAAGCAATCTTGTGCCTTTGAGAGTGTGAATTGAGAGAAATAAGAATTGGTGTGCTACGCGGCCGTTCTCCCTTGTCGCGAACTGACATTTGCTGATTTCTGAAAGCTGGCGGAACGGCCGGACGGGGCAAGCCAGGAGACTTGCAGGGGCACGAGTGGCCTTACGGATCGAGGTGCTATCACTATGGGTAATCTCACCTATTCAATACTTGCGTCCGAGCTCAGAGCCTCCGATGCCCTTACCGAACTCGCACTGGATCTGCACTGGTCCTGGAACCATGCGACGGATGAGATCTGGAAGGAACTCGATCCGGAGCTCTGGGAGCTTACAGAAAATCCGTGGCTCATCTTGAAAGCTGTCTCGCAAGAAAAACTCGACAGTTTGTATGATTCTCGATTCCGCGGGCGAGTGGAGCAGCTTTTAGAGGAGGCCCAAGCCAAGAATCGCGAACCTGGTTGGTTTCAGCGGGCTCATCCCGATTCGCCTCTTCGTACAGTCGCGTACTTCAGCATGGAGTCCATGCTCAGCGAGGCGTTGCCGATTTATTCCGGTGGACTTGGCAATGTTGCCGGCGACCAACTGAAAGCGGCGAGCGATCTCGGAGTCCCTGTGATAGGCGTGGGACTCCTGTATCAGCAGGGTTATTTTCGACAGGAAATTGATGCGCGTGGTGAGCAACATGCATTGTACCCGGTCAACGAGCCTGGCCAGTTGCCCATTCGACCGGTTCGAAACGCAGACGGAAGTTGGTTAAGACTGCCGGTGCCACTGCCCGGTATCAAGCTATGGATTCGAACTTGGGAAGTTCAGGTGGGACGAACCAAGCTGTATTTGATGGATACAAATGATCCCGCCAATCTACCGCGCGATCGAGCCATCACCAGTGAGTTATATGGCGGCGGATCCGAACTGCGCCTGAAACAAGAGCTGCTTCTCGGAGAGGGGGGATGGATGCTGCTGGAAGCGCTCGGCATTAAGCCGGAAGTGTGCCATCTGAACGAAGGCCATGCAGCGTTTGCAGTTCTCGAACGCGCTCACAGCTACATGAAAGAGACCGGTGTGCCGTTCCATCATGCCCTTGCCGTTACAAGGGCAGGCAACGTGTTCACGACTCACACCGCGGTGGCCGCAGGTTTTGACCGCTTCGCCCCGGAACTTGTTTGCCAATACTCGACACTCCTGGCTGAGCGCCTCGGAATAACGATGAATGAACTTCTCGCACTGGGACGGGCAAATCCGGAGGGTTCTTCCGAGCCTTTCAATATGGCTTACCTTGCCATTCGGGGCAGCGGTTCGGTAAGTGCTGTCAGTCGCCTCCACGGAACTGTCAGCCGCCATCTTTTTCAGCCACTCTTTCCTAGGTTCCCGGAAAGCGATGTCCCGATTCGTCACGTGACGAATGGCATCCACGTGCCTACGTGGGATTCCGCGGGCGCTGATGCGCTTTGGACCGAACTTTGCGGCAAGGGCTTTTGGCGCGGCGACTTGGGCAATGCGGAAGAGAAATTCCGTGTTGTGGATGACCAGCGGCTCTGGGAAATGCGGAATTTAGGGCGAACAGCTCTGGTCGAATACACGCGCGATCGAGTTTTGCGTCAGGAGACGATTCACGGCGCCTCGCCTCTGCAATTGCAGGAGGCTCGCTCTGTGCTCGATCCTGATGTGCTGACACTCGGCCTTGCGCGCCGATTCGCTACGTACAAGCGTCCCACGCTTCTCCTTCACGATCGCGAGCGGCTGGCGCGAATCCTCACGAATCCTCAACGGCCAGTTCAATTGGTGTTGGCGGGGAAGGCACATCCCCAGGACATTCCTGGGCAAGCCCTGATCCGTGAATGGATAAACTTCGCCCGTCGGCCGGAGGTACGTTCACGCGTCGTCTTCCTTAGTGACTACGATATGTTGCTTGCCCAGCACTTGCTGGCGGGCGTGGATGTCTGGATTAACACTCCAAAACGCCCGTGGGAGGCATGTGGCACTAGCGGAATGAAGGTACTGGTGAACGGTGGCCTGAATCTTTCCGTTCTGGATGGATGGTGGGCGGAGGCATACTCGTCCAAGGTAGGGTGGGCCATTGGTAACGGTGATGAATTTTCCGACAATGCTGCCGCGGATCGTGCCGACGCCGAAGCACTCTACGCCCTGTTGGAAAACCAAGTTGCCCCGGAATTTTATGATCGCGGCGAAAACGGACTACCGGCAACTTGGATAGCGCGCATACGTGAGAGCATGGCGCTGCTCACGCCAGCATTCTCCGCTAATCGCACCGTTCGCCAGTATACGGAAGAGCATTATCTTCCCGCCGCGGCTGCTTACGCCGCCCGTGCCCAGAGTATCGGGAAGGCGGGCAGCAGCCTCATTGCCTGGCAACAGGACATTGCCCGCCGCTGGAAAGATGTTCGTTTCGGACAATTGAAGGTAGTTCGAAAGGACAACCAACTGATATTCGAGGTCGAGGTCTCGCTTGCGGGGATCGATCCCGGTTTTGTGCGGGTCGAGCTGTTTGCAGAAGGCAAGAACGGTAGCGCCCGGTTTTGTGAGCAGATGGTTCGCAAGACGTTTCGCCCGGGTGCAACGTTCGCCTACACCTATTCGGCAACAATACCTGCAACGCGTCCGGAAGCCGATTTCACGCCGCGCATCGTCCCCCATCATCCCAAGGCACTCGCGGTGGAGATTGACAGGATGCTGTGGCAGAGATGAGGCCATCCGAAGCCGGGACGGAGAATAAGCCTGGCGATCAACTAGTGGAGGCAGTTGAGAAAATTTATCAGGCTGCAGTTTGCCGAAGGATTTCCCTCCGGGACGCAGCAAATAGACAGTAAAGGAGACTTCGTGATGAATGCCAAGCAGATTTGTGGAACGTTTGCCGCTCTATGTCTGGCAGCAATAGCAGCTGGCGCGGATTCCTTGGAATTGAAGAACGGAAGTTTGATCAACGGGAAATTCATGGGTGGGACCGAGACGAGCATCAGCTTTCAGGTAGGAGCGTCAGCGCAGAGCTATGACGTCGCTGATATCCGTTCGCTGCGATTCGATTCCGATGCTCAGGGCGCCCCGCCCTCTGTTCCCTCGAAGCAGCCGAGTGGTCCTTCTGCCACAGGACAAGATGAAGTCGCGAAATCTGTGCCTTCCGTGACCGTTCCTGCCGGCACACGGATTTCGGTTCGCACGATCGATTCCATCGACTCGACCAAGGATCAGGTCGGCTATCGCTTTCAGGCTTCGCTGGAAGAGCCTCTGTGGGTAGATGGCAACGTGGTGGTTCCCAAGGGTGCAGACGTCTATGGCAGGTTGGAAGAGTCCAAAGAGACCGGAACCTTCACTGGAAGATCAGAACTAAAACTCGAGCTGACGGGAATCGTCGTTCATGGCCAGACTGTGCCGCTGGTCACCGGAGAATACGAAGTCTCGGGCAAATCCAAGGGCGCGAGCACCGCGAAAAGAACTATCGGGGGAGCCGGCATTGGAAGCATCATCGGTGCGATTGCAGGTGGCGGGAAAGGGGCCGCCATCGGGGCAGGAGCAGGTGCGGGCGTGGGAGCGGGCTCGGAGATTATTACCAAAGGTGACCAGGTGAAGATCCCGAGCGAGACGTTGCTGGAGTTCACGCTGCAACAGAGCGTGACGATTCCTTGACACGCAGCCTGATCACTCTGCTCATAAAAGGGGACAGCCCTATGAAATGGTCGAGCAAGCCGTGGTCCGGCAGTCGCTGTGCTCGGCATTTCTCCGCGGATGAAACTAATTCGCAGACTTCGTTGGTTGGCTCGGGAGGTGCGGCCTCATCGCCAGAACGCGTACCGGACTCTCAGCCGCGTTCCTGTTCTTTTCGGGGGCAACAACGATGAGCGATCCGGTCTCGGGCATTGCTGCCAGCGGCGCGGATCCTTCGACTACGTAGTTCCCGTGCAGAGCGATTTGGCGGGAAAGCCTTCGATCGGAACCAAGGTTGACCGGGGTTTCGACCACAAAGCCTGTTGTGTATCGCGCATCCATCAGAAACTGCGCCGCATCGGTTGACAAAGGGAACTGGTCAGGGGATGAGCTGTGTGCAGAACTAACGCGCCGCACCGCAACGATAGCTCCTTGTGGGACATTCCCATGCTGTGCTTCCCAATTGGCGATGTCATCGATAGAGATTTGTGCTGAGGACACATGCAAGTCCATCACTACGAGGGGTGCGATCAGCCGTTCGGCTGGAATCTGCGCTGCGCCCCAAGTTCCGGGAATCAGGGCGGCTGGAGCAATAATGCGCGTGCCCAATCTTGCCTCTGATCGCATCTTCCCCAAACGAGCGTCGGTTAAGTCCACCACTTCGGAATAATGGCTCTGCGGACGGGGCGCACGGCGCTGATCGGCAAATAGCAGCAGGGCAAGCACGAGTGCATAACCGATGACGAAACCGCGAAATCGCATCTGAAACCTTAAGCCGGTCAGACCGGCGATGTACGCCCCTAACCAAGGGGCCGGTTGTCGAGGACTAGCAGCGTACGATCTTGTCGCTCTTTATTCCTCGCGTTGCGTTGCGCGAATCGACCACTAACTTGGAATCGTTCACGATCTTTTTGTAATTGTAATCGGAATGATCGGTCACGATTAGTACGCAATCGTACTGGCCGAGATTATCGAGCGGTGCACACTTCATCTGCAGGTCGTATTTGCGTCCGCGGCCAACGAATGGGAAATAGGGATCGTTGTAACTGACTCTCGCGCCCACTTTTTGAAGTAGTTCGATGATGGTGAGCGCAGGCGACTCGCGCAGATCGTCAATGTCCTTCTTATACGCGATGCCAAGAACGAGAACATTTGAGCCGTTGATTGCCTTCTGCTGTTTGTTGAGCGCACCGATGGTGGCCTCAACAACATGGTACGGCATCGCAACGTTCACTTCGCCAGCCAGTTCGATGAATTTGGTTCGAAAGTCAAATTCATTGGCCTTCCACGAAAGATAGAACGGATCGACTGGAATGCAGTGGCCCCCGAGGCCGGGCCCGGGGTAAAACGGATGGAAGCCAAACGGCTTGGTGGAGGCCGCGTCGATGATTTCCCAGATATCGAGATTCATGCGCAGGCAAAGCATCTTAAGTTCATTAATCAGAGCGATGTTGACGCAGCGGTAGATGTTTTCGAGCAGTTTAGTCATCTCCGCCGCAGCTGGTGAGGAGACTGGGACTGTGCGATGGAAAATCGACCCATAAAAACCGGCAGCGATTTCACTGGCCTGCGCATCGACGCCGCCGATGACCTTGGGAATATCGGGGCGAGCGACCTCCGTATTGCCCGGATCTTCGCGTTCAGGCGAGAAGGCAACCCAGAATTCGTCTTCACCGGCATTGCCGTCGCGCGAGACTTTGAGTCCGTGCTTATTTTCCTTCTCGAGAATCGGAATCAGGACTTCTTCCGTTGTCCCGGGATAGGTTGTGCTCTCGAGAATCACGATCTGGTGCGAGCGCAGGTGCGGCGCAACGGCGTGAGCAGTGTTCGTGATGTAGCTCAGATCGGGTTCGTGGTATTCGTTGAGCGGCGTCGGGACGCAGATAATGATCGCGTCCATCTCACTTAGCTGTGAATAATTTGAGGTGGCTTTGAACCCCTTAGCTTTGGCGGCTGCAATCTCTTCGGGTGTGATGCGAAAAATGTACGTGCCGCCACTGATCAGTGTATCGACTTTGCTCTGGTCGACATCGAAGCCGGTAACCGAAAATTTTTGTTCGCTGTAAAGCAAGGCAAGAGGCAAGCCCACATAGCCCAAACCAATGATCCCGACACGGGCTTGGCGCGCCGTAATGCGGTTTTTCAGATCGGAATACAAAGAAGAAGCAGTCAATTGAGTTGTCATAAATTTAGCCCCAAAGAAAATTTTTGATCACAGCGGAGACCCTGCAGTTTGGGCGCCAGTCCAAGTTTCCTTCTAAGTGGCTGACGGCCTTGAGACTCCAACTATGCTTCGTGCTAGGAGCGGTGCCCCGCTGATGTCACTGCCCGAATGCGGGCACCAAGCTCGAACGCAGCGAATCGGAAATGGAAGACCCCCAAGATCTTGGCCGGCAAAACTAAAGAGGAAATTTATTGATCCAGGTATCAGCTGCCGCATCGAAACAATATGGCCAGCGTGGTGGTCTTCCTAGTTGTCGTTTGTTAGGGAGGGAAGTCTGCGGCGAATCCGAATCGTAAAAAGTGTTGCACTTGGTTTGGTCGCCGCGTGCCTGCTGTCCGCCCAGTCATTTCA
This sequence comes from Terriglobales bacterium, assembly GCA_035624215.1. Taxonomy (GTDB): domain Bacteria; phylum Acidobacteriota; class Terriglobia; order Terriglobales; family Acidobacteriaceae; genus JAFAGX01. The sequence continues at coordinate 2,009 of DASPRY010000006.1, read as the reverse complement.
GCCGGCACTGAAACTGCATAGCGCCAAGCCGCAGGACGTGCCGCCCTGGGCGGAGCAGGGGAATTTTCGTTTCATTCGGATTGATGGCGGACAGATCGAGAGCAGAAAGGCCGAGCGGACCTGGTGGGGTAGCAAGTTCACCGCCGAAGAGAAGGGCGTGCTGACCCACATCTACGACCGCGATTTCGAGCAAATGCTCGGCTTGCTCAAGCGAGCGGAGTTCAACTGGATCTGGGTCACTTGGAGCAACGGCTGGTCATTTAAGGACGAGGACAAGAACCGGGAGAACCTGAAAAAGGTAATCGCCGGCTGCCATGAGAACGGCATCCATGTCTCAGCGTACCTGTCCGCTTCCAACATGTTCTGGAAAAGTGTCTACCGCGATGACCCGGAAACGAAGAAATATGGTCTCTGGATGCACGGCATACCCATGTTCTATGCCGGCCCGACCAAGACCGACCTGCACATCTCCTGGAAGCGCCGGCTGGCCGACGCGCGCGAGCCCGGCTGGCGGGCCTATCTCTTGAAGAAGGCAGAGCTGGCGATGGACGCTGGAGTCGACGCGATCATGTGGGACAACATGATCGGGTACGACCGCGGCTTGGCCCAGTTGCTCGATGACACCCAGCGGATGGCGGAGCGGAAGGCGCACGAGACCGGCCGGCCAAAGGTCATGGTTTATGCCAACATTCATATCTCGCCGGATCGCTTTGGAATGAACGACATTAACGAAGCGATCTGGGAGGAGGACGGCAAGGACACTCCAGGCGTGTGGGACGGTAATTGGCAGGTGGGCAACGTGCGCAAGATCAAATTCCTGAGCGGCGAAAAGCAGCTTTGGCAGCCCCTGATGTATGAGAACGACCTTTACCACTGCGGCCCACGCGAGCGCTGCATTCCCAGCCCGGCCGAGCAGAAGCTCTCAATCGCCGAGGCCTACACGTTCGGTGCGGCTACCTCGCGCAACATCGAGGGCCGATTCCTCTCCGCTCTGATCAATGGTGAGCCAGAAGCCCAGGAAGCCTGGGAGGCTATCGCTCAGTACAACCATTTCGTGGTCGAACATCAGGAGCTGTATCACCAGGTGGCACCGGTGGCGCGGATCGCCTTGATCTCCGCGGAGCCGCACAACCCGCTGGCCAACGAATTCCTCAAGCGGAGCGTCTTCTTCGAGACCAAAGTGCTCGCGCACCTCGACAAGGGAATTCCCCTGGACCAGTTCAAGGTGCTGGTGATGCCAGCTGACCTGCCTACTCTCAGCGCCGAGCAAAAGGCTCGGTTGGATACGTTCACCGCTGGTGGGGGCGTCATCATGAGGGCCGGAAAGTCTAAGTCGGGGATCGCGGGGCGCGCCGAAGCCGCGGCCGGAGGGCCTCGACTCAAACTGGAGCCACGCGGTTACGTGCTGGGCCAGTTAACACGGATACCCGACGGTCAGACTTTGATTCTCCACTTGCTCAACTACGATCATCAAGTCCCGGCAGAGAACGTGAAAGTCCGGCTGGATTTGAGCGGGCTGAATCTGAGCGGAGAGGCCCAGAACCTGAGCCGTTGGAACGTGAAAGTCCTTTCGCCGGACACACCGCAGCCTCAGCTCGCTGGCCTCTCTCTGCACGGGAGCACCTGCGAGTTCACACTGGGCCGGATCGAACACTATACCGTGGTTACTCTCTCGGCCAGGCAGGGGCCGTAGCGCAAAAGGCGAAAAGGCGACCCAAGTCCGAATTGCCCGTCGGCGCTCGATGACTTGGGCCGCAGCGAGTAGAAACCAGCCGTACGAAAGCAATAGTGGCCAAAACTCTCCTCAAGCGGTCGGCGTGATCTTATCCGTTTCCTGAGACGTGTCGGCCCGCAAGATGTTGAGCCGGCGCATCTTGTTTTGCAATGTCGTACGTTTCAGACCAAGGCGTTCTGCCGCGCCGCCCGCGCCGGCAACCCTGCCTGACGCAGCCTTCAGTGCGTCGAGAATGGCCTGGCGCTCGGCATCGTGGAATGTGGAGAGGGAGGCG
>DASPRY010000005.1:0-4093 GCA_035624215.1 Terriglobales bacterium | reverse complement strand
AGTTCCTTTCCGAGGGTCCTTTCTAACTCTGCTGGTCAGCTCCGCCATGTTTATGGTGGTCGTGCTTTCGCTCGGATTCTTTATTTCCGTGATCGCAAAAAGCCAGCTGGCTGCCAGTCAAATCGCGCTGCTCATCACCTTCCTTCCCGCTTTTCTGCTCTCTGGATTTCTGTATGCGATTGAGCAAATGCCCGTGGTGCTGCAGTGGATCACTCGCATCCTGCCGCCGCGCTACTACGTTTCGGTGCTGAAAAAGATCTTTCTCAAGGGAACGCCTACGGTTTTGCTCTACACCGACCTCCTGCCCCTGGCTCTGTTCACCATCGTGCTGGCGATGCTTGCCACCCGTGCCTTCCACAAGAGGTTGGCCTAACGAAAAACGAGGAGAATTCATGCTGGCGCGCCTTAAGCAGATGTTGATCAAAGAGTTCATCCAGGTCTTCCGCGACAAGCGCACCCGCTTCGTGCTGTTCGGCCCGCCGATAATCCAGATGCTGATTTTCGGCTACGCAGCCACTTTCGAGATTCATCACGTCCCAACCGTCGTGCTCGATCTCGACCATAGCCAGGAGAGCCGCGAACTGATCTCCCGCTTTTCTTCCAGCCCCTATTTCGACGTGCAACGCCAGCTCACGGACCACCGCCAGATCGGCGACCTCATCGACCAAGGAAAAGCCACGGTCGGTTTAGAGATCGATGCCGGCTTCGCCCAAAACCTGCGCAAGGGCCAGACCGCGCCTCTGCAAGTGATCGTCGATGCGACCAATTCCAACACCGCCCTGATCGCCTCCGGCTACGTCACGCAGATCGCACTCGGCTTCGCCCAGGACTACCAGAAAGACCGCATCTACCGCATCTCCCCGCAAATGGTCGAAGAGGTGCCATCGGTGCAACTCGAGCAGCGGCCTTGGTACAACCCCGACCTCAGGAGCCGCTGGTTTTTCGTGCCCGGAATTATCGGCAGCCTTACGCTCGTGCTCGTGGTTACTCTGACGGCCTTTGCCGTGGTTCGCGAGCGCGAGATTGGCACCCTCGAGCAGATCATGGTGACGCCCATCCGCCCGGCGGAGTTTATCCTGGGCAAAACCTTACCCTTTTTTCTGATTGGCCTCTTCGATGTCTCGCTCATTGGCGCCGTAGGAACGCTCTGGTTCAAGGTTCCATTTCGCGGCCAGATTCTGGTGTTGTACGCGGGGGCGGTTCTCTTTTTGCTGTGCATGTTAGGCGCGGGGCTGTTGATCTCGACCGTCTCCTCCACCCAGCAACAGGCGATGGTGACCGCCTTCTTCTTTATTATGCCTGCCATAACTTTCTCCGGTTTCGGATTCCCCATCAGCACCATGCCGCAGTGGTTGCAATATTCCACCTACCTCAGCCCACTCCGCTATTTTCTGGTCGTGCTCCGCGGCACCTATCTGAAAGGTGTGGGCATGGAAATCCTATGGCCCCAGATGCTCGCCATGGCCGCCTTGGGAATCAGCCTGCTCACCATCGCCGTCCTGCGCTTCCACAAAGCGCTCGACTGAGCCCTGGCGTCTGTCCAGCGTCGCAAAAAATATCCTCACCTACACTTCGTTATACAATTTCAAGCTGTATTGACCGGGAAAACGTGCTTCAAACAGAGCACGCGAGCTTACGTCTGGCATCCCCATGCGCACAATCATTCTCGCCACATTTTTTGGGATCTCCCGCACAGTGGTTTCGATGTGCGGCGCCGGCATCCTCCTTTTCCTGGTTGCGCTGTGGTCGGCGAAGACCGAGATCGGGCGGGCCAGCGGCCTGGACAAGATCGTAGCCTTGAGCAATTTGTGTTTCGCTATGCCCTTGGCGGTCTTCGGCGCCCTGCATCTCTCGGGCGTAGGAATGGTCTTGCCCCTCGTGCCCTCGTATATGCCTTGGCGATTGTTTTGGGCGTATTTCGTGGGCTTTGCGCTGCTCGCGGCATCTTTGAGCATTGCCACAAAAATTCAGGTGCGCTGGTCGGGCCTGCTGTTCGGGATCATGATGTTTATTTTTGTGGCGACGATGGACATCCCGGGAGCTCTTGCCAGCCCCAGAGACAGGTTTGCGTGGACGTTGGCTCTCCGCGAAATGTTGTTCGGGGGCGGAGGGTGGATTCTTGCGGGCACCGCCCTGCGCGAGCCTGGCCGCGGGCAAGGCGGAAGCAAGCTCATGACCGTGGGCCGCGTGTTGATCGGGATCGCCGCTATATTTTATGGGGTTGAACATTTTCTGCATCCGCTGAATGTTCCCGGAGTTCCGCTCGAAAAACTGACGCCGCAGTGGATTCCTGGCCGACTGCTCATTGGCTATGTGACGGGCGCAATTCTTTTGGTTGCCGGTGCCAGCATTCTGCTGGCGAAGAAGACGCGGATGGCGGCGACTTATCTCGGTACCTGGATTTTGCTGCTGGTCTTGTTCATCTATGGGCCGATCCTGATCGCGGCGCTGGCCGACCCGAGCAACGACGTCAAAATTGAGGGGATCAACTACTTTTTCGACACGCTGCTGTTTGCCGGGGCGATTCTCGCGCTCGCCAGCGCGACGCCTGTGGCTTTGAGCGCCTCGACGCGAGGACCAGCAATGATCGCAGATTCTTGATTAGAACCGAACCGGTCTCATAAAACGGTTGTCCATGCAATCTGATTTCAACAATTAGAATCCCTGCGCCCGCTCTTGAGACTCTTCAACATTCGTATGACCGCGGTTATTGTGTTCCAATTCCGAGTCGTAGCTGGCACGCGGTAAAGTTTGTCGATCTGGCCAAGATAGCCGATTGTCTTCATGTGACGACGGTACATTCCGAACACGAACTGTCCTTCGGACGAAATCACCCGCACCAACCACTCCCCGTCTGCGGGAAACGTAACTGGAAGCGACGCCCGGACACCCCCGGCTTTCGACAGGATACTGACGAACCGGACAACATCCGGGGGTGATGGCAGAGTTCCAAACGGGTTCTCCGTCTCCAGCCGTATGAGATCGCGGCCTTCGCACAGCACAATTTCCGCTTCGAACGGCAGCTTGCGAAGCAACGCACAACGGAATTTTGCGCGGGACCCAGGTTTGCGCACGACAAAGGTGCCCGCAGCACCCACGTTCAGCACATCATAGCCGCTCAGTTCTCGTGCCAGGATGCTTGGGCGAAACGTTCTGTGTCCGCCAACATTGACACCCCGGAGGAAGACTACAAGGGCCATACCCCGGATTATGAAGAAAAAAGCTAAGGTGTGCTATAGCAGCTCGCGTTTGCAATTACCAAATATTTGAGCGCATCGCGTCTGTGGTTGGCGAGAAATCGCGTTAGCGCAAGTTTGCGCTTTGCTTTCGCCTCTCTGGCGAACAAACGGCGCAGGCTGGTGAGAACGCCTTGATTGCAACATTCGTGTTCCAGTTAACGAACTGTTGGTGTCTAATTATCACAACACTGCCGAGAGGTGGTTTTTGAGAGTCCATCCCCGTCTATTTTTGTCGGGCTTTGTTCTTTTGCTGGTGATGTTTCCGTTCGCGTTGGAAGGGCAGGAAGCCGACTGTCCTAAAGGGCCGGCCTTGCTTTCTTCATCCGAGCCGGTTTACGCCGATGCGATGGAATTAAAACAGACTCTGGAAAGTCATGGGTTCGTGGTGCGGTGCGTTTTTCCGACCACGCTATGGAGCATTTTCTGGCGCGAAGATGGAGGAGTTATGCACGGCACTGTTGAAGGGGAAGCTGATTTTCGAACGAACTACGGTGACCTGCAAGCTTTTTTCATGCCGAAACCGCAGACCTTTGCCGATTTTAGGATCTTTGAACATCGTGAGGATCACGGCTTTGTTTACACCTTTGGCGGCACGCCTCGCGTCTGGGACACGAATCGGTTCGGGAGTCCTTACCGAATTTATTTCCTCGATCACGCTAACCAGTTATTCTTCATTGGGGATCTCGCGCTACTGCATCGACTTGAACAGGCATTAGGGGTACGCCACAGAAAACTCTAGGATTCGACCGCGGCGAAACAGCGCTAACCCCGCTCTACCCTCCTGCCTCTTTCTCCATCGCGAGCAGCTGCTCTTTGCGCTCGATGCCCCAGCGGTAGCCGCCGAGTTCGCCATC
>DASPRY010000136.1:0-69066 GCA_035624215.1 Terriglobales bacterium | reverse complement strand
ATCCATTTGCCTGGATGGCCGAGAAGTGTACGAACACGTCCTCCCCATTCTGGCGGCTGATGAAACCATAACCTTTGGCGTCGTTAAACCACTTTACTGTTCCTGTTTCCATGGTGTTGCTTTGTTCCTTTTTCTTTAGATATGCGCTGATTTCCTTGCTGGACTTCTGCAGGCAGGTCACGCTGGTTAGCGGGAAGTACTGGAAACTGCAAAAAAGCCGCGAAGTTCAAACGCATCCTAATTGTACCTCATTAGGTCAAGCCAAGGCTAGCAAACGAGGCGTCTTTTCTCTACCGCCGTTAGGAATATTCACCCTTTGACGCACCAACCGGCTCCCGCCGTCTCCCTCTGGCAACTTTTCCAACTTCACATCATCATTAGAAACATGCGGTTTCGCCCGATTGCAATCTTTCTGCTTTGCTCCGTCTGTTCTGCCGATGTAATCCAGGACGTGAAGATTGCTCTGTGGCAAAACAATTTTGCTGCGGCAAATTCAGAACTCGACAGTTATCGCTCGGAACACGGCGTGGACCCGCTGTACCTTGAGGCCCAATCCTGGCTCGCGCGTGGATATCTTTCGGCGAATCAGCTTGAGCAGGCCCAGAACCTGGCGAAGGGAACCGTCTCAGAAGCCCGCCAGCTTCTTCAGCGCCGTTCGCTGGATGCCGAACCGCACCTACCCACGGCGTTGGGAGCAGCGCTCGAAGTGCAGGCCCAGGTACTGGTCTTGCGCGGGCAGACCAGCCAGGCATCCACGCTTCTTCGTCAGGCTCTCGCCACCTACGGCAACACTTCCATCCGTGCGCGGCTGCAGAAGAATTTCAATCTTATCGGCCTGACCGGACGGGCAGCCCCGCCCCTCAACCTCGAGACATATATCGGGATCCGACCTACTCCTCTCGCCGAGTTGAAAGGCTCTCCCGTACTTCTCTTCTTCTGGGCCCACTGGTGCGCTGACTGCAAACAGGAGGGTCCAATCATCGGTCAGCTCAGCTCGGAATTTTCGGGTAGGGGATTGAAAGTCCAGGCGCCAACCCAGCTTTACGGCTACGCCGCATATGGAGAGAGCGCCGCACCCAAAGACGAAATCGCCTATATCGGGCGCGTTTGGCAGCACTACTATCCTGCTCTCCAGGAAGTGCCGGTTCCCGTCAGCAAAGCAAACTTTGATAAATATGGCGCCAGCACAACCCCCACGCTGGTTCTACTTGATCGCAACGGCCGTGTTGCTCTCTATCATCCCGGGCTGATGTCCTACGAGGATTTGCGCGTCGCCATTGAAAAAGCCATGTAGCCGATCAAAGCGGCGTCACCGTTTGCGGAAGATTTCGAAGGTTAGATTGAACAGCTGCACCAGAGTGATTCCGATTGCAGCATACACAGCGATTTCCAGTCTCCGGCTCGATTCCTGCGCACTTTTCATTACATCCCTGACCTCTCCGGTCGTGTGATAGAGCGTGTCGGCAAGCTGCTCGAAGTGCTCGGTCGAGGCCCGCAGCCGTTCCAGCACACGCGACGTCGTTACCAGCGAAGCCGCCATCTGCTCTCCATTGCGGATGTCCAGCTCGGTTTTGCAGGCCAGCCACCAATTTGAACCCGGCGGGCTGTCATACATTCGCTGCCGAATCTCTTCGTACGAGCGGTTGCGCAGCAACTGAACCAGAGCCTGCACAGTGTCCGGCTCATTCACTTGTTCTAATACGGGCGGCATAAGCAATGACTTTACCAATCGGCGGTAACACTTCTCAGATATCTAAAGTGCAACCGGATCGCTGGTCCTTGGACGAAAGTCGCTGCGGCGGAGGTAATTTCGTCTGTCGAGATACAATCTGCAATTTGATGGATTTACAACGAATTGCCGCGCTGCTGCAGCCTTTCCTTGCCAGTCCTCGCCGACTCCCGGAGCGCCTCAGTTCCGGCGAATCTGCCGTTCTAACTGAGCCCCAGCTGCAGCAAATCTCAACCTATCTCGACCTGTTGCTCCGCTGGAATTCACGGATTAATTTGACTGCGATTCGTGAGCCGGACGAGATCGTAACCCGTCACTTCGGCGAGTCTTTGTTTACCGCCCAACATCTGTTTCCTTCCGTTCTGCCCGCGCGCGCACAGCCGCTCCCCGCTGTCCAACCGGGCCGTGCCTCCGCGAGGCCACGACTATTCGATTTCGGCTCCGGAGCAGGTTTCCCTGGTTTGCCGATCAAAATATGGGCGCCACACGTCGATTTAACCTTGATCGAATCGAACCAGAAAAAAGCTACATTCTTGCGGGAAGTTGTTCGCCTTCTCTCGTTGGATTCGGCAGCGGTATTTTCGGGTAGGGCGCAAAATTTCAGCGCACGGGCCGACGTCGTAACTCTGCGCGCCGTGGAGCGCTTCGAAAACTCGGTCCCAATCGCGACGGCGTTGGTCGAGCCATGCGGCAAACTTGCACTTCTCATCGGTCAAGCGCAAGTAACCCACGCCCGAGAACTCGCATCAACTTTCCAATGGCAAGAGCCCATTCCAATTCCGCTGTCCGCAAACCGGGTGCTGCTAATCGGACTAAACAACCCTGTCGACGAATCCAGTTGATCAAGTCTCGAGTTAGTTAACTGTGGAACCAATATGCACTCGCTGGCGCACAGGAAGGCTGCCGGCCCTCTGAATTGTGATTCAGACATTCTGCAAGTGGGAAACTGTCTCGCAGACGTGCTCCTGCACTACTCTTTTCGCCCACTCAACGCCAAAAAATGTTCCACGTGGAACATTCTGCAAATCCTTCCTGCCAGCGTTCCGCGTGGAACGATTTTCTGTGGAAACATACGACGAAAAACTCGCCAAATCATTTATACCTGCTGCCATTTTGTAACTCAGTGCCTGCACCGAATTCCGTCATTGCAATGCCCAGCGATTCGCACTATGCTGCGAACATCTCGGCGCTCTCCAAAAACTGAATGGGACGCGTTCTCGCTGTAGCCAACCAGAAGGGCGGCGTAGGCAAGAGCACGACTGCCATCAATCTGGCCTCTTCCATCGCAGCGTCAGAACTCAATACGCTGCTCGTAGATTGTGATCCTCAATCGAACACCACCAGCGGTCTCGGTCTCATAAAAGATCCAGAGCGAATCTCTACTTACCACGTCCTGATGGGTCTCGCGGAGGCAGGTTGTGCGTTGCAGAACACAGAGCTCGAGCATTTGTGGCTACTCCCGGCTCACAAAAACCTGATCGGCGCAAATCTGGAGCTGGTGGACGCTGAACGCCGGGAATTTCGCCTTCGCGATGCCCTCGCGCCCTTACGCGAAAAGTTTCGCTACATCGTGCTGGATTGCCCGCCCGCGCTCGACTTGCTCACCTTGAATGCCCTGGTCGCCGCGGATGCAGTGTTGATTCCCATGCAGGCTGAATACTTCGCGCTGGAGGGAATTTCTGAACTTCTCGACACCATCGCACGAATTCGCGCCAGCCTCAATCCTGAGCTCACTGTCGAAGGTGTGGTTTTGACGATGTTTGACGACCGTACGAACCTCGCACAGCAGGTGACCGCGGAGCTGAGCCGCTACTTCGGCGACAAGCTCTGTAAAACTACGATTCCCAGGAACGTGCGCCTGGCCGAGGCACCCAGTCATGGCAAGCCGGCTCTGGTCTATGACCCGCGATCGCGCGGGGCCGAATCCTACATGCAGCTCGCCAGAGAAATTCTTGAGCGCAGTGGGATCGTGCAAGAGATGCCGCTGCCAGTGCCCGATCCCGTCGATGACAAGCAGGTGGTCAATGCGCCGCGATGGAAGCGATGGATCGCCGATCGGAACAAGTTAATCACCATCAATATTCAGGACCGGTGAGGCCCGTGAAACACATACAGGAGAAGACATGGAAAATATGCAGACATTAGACAAGGTTTCGGGGAAGCGCCGAGCTCTCGGTCGTGGCTTGGATTCGTTGTTGCCGCCGCGGCCACACGTCATCGCAGGCACGACCGGTTCCGGCATTGCGCCTGTGAATGTTCCTCCCGAAACTTCGTCTGTGTTTTCGGATCAGGCGATCTCGGGCACGAGGCCTCAGACGGGCGAAGCAGTTCTTCGAATTGCCCTGGATCAGATCGACGAAAATCCCTACCAGACGCGCCGGGTTTTTGATCAGAAGGCGCTCGACGAACTGGCCGAGTCGATCGGTTCAAACGGCATTGTGCAGCCGGTTGTTGTGCGGCCGCTGGCCGCTGGCCGTTACACCCTTATTCTGGGTGAGCGGCGCTGCCGGGCAGCGAAGCTGGCTGGTGAAACAACCATCCCGGCAATCATTCGCCAGGTTTCGAACGAGCAAGCTGCGGAAATGACGATTGTCGAGAACCTGCAGCGCCAGGATCTCAACTGCCTCGAACAGGCCCATGCCTTCGCGCGGCTGAGCCGCGAGTTTGGTCTGACACAAGAGCAGATCGGGCAGAAAACCGGTTGCTCGCGCGAATCAGTTTCCAATTACATGCGCCTGTTGAAGCTTCCCCCAGAGATCCAGGAATTTCTCACCGCTGGCAAGCTGGGATTCAGCGAGGCGCGTGTCCTGTTACAGCTGGCCAATCCGGAGAGCATTCCGCAATTCGCCAAAGAGGCTGTCGAAAAGCAATTGTCGGTTGCGCAGCTAACCGCGCTTGTCGAATACGCTAACCTGCCCGGTGATTCCGCGCCCGCTCGCGCCAACGGCAAAAACTGGGTGGATCCAAATGTGCGAGCTATCCAGTCGGAGCTTGAGCAAATCCTGCAGTGCAGGGTGCGGATCAGCGACCGCAAAGGAAAAGGGAAGATCCTGATCGAGTATGGGAACCTGGAGGATTTCGATCGCGTGGTTGAAATGCTGAAAGGGAAGGCCTAAGTCGGACTCTCGTCCAGCACCTCATTCGATAAGAATCAAGATCGTAAACAGGTGGGATAAGAGCCTCGCTTGGAGGACTATTCTCTAGCAAGGCTGGCCACAATATCCGCCTTTTGAGGCACCGAAGTGGGAAACAGATTTCTCCGAGCTGCGGCTGTGTCTTCCATCTACATTCGTCTCAGCAACGCGGCATGACTGCGGCGTATAGCCGGACGCCCCACCACCTTGAACCCAGCTTCATCTGCCGCCCCTGGCTCCGCTTCGAACTCTGCGGTTTCCACATGGCCCTTTGGCTCGGCAACAAGCATCTTTGCGCCAGATTTTGAGACCTCGGCAACTTCACAGAAGAAGCGACTGGTATCAGGAAACTCGTGTACAACGGCGAACGCCAGGATGAAATCGACCGAGCCACGCAGGTCGGCGATGCCCATTGAATCAGCAGAGCTCAAACGAGCCTCCAGCCGGTCAAGCAACCCGGCTTTGGCCGCGCGACGTTTGAGCTTGGCAACCATCTTCGCTTGAATGTCCACCGCTACTACGCGCCCGGCACAGCCCACCATCCGCAGCAGTTCAATTGTGAAAAACCCCATGCCGGGACCCGGCTCTAACACCGTCATACCTGCCTTAACATAAGGTGCCAGGATTTGACGAGGATCCTGCCCGATCCGGCGAAAAGGGTTCAGCAGAAGATATCCAAGCCACCACGGACAGACGCGATGAGGCATTCTGGTTCCTCAATACCAAATTTGCTTCAGGTTGAATTCCAACACGGGAATCACATCCGAAGCAACCGGCTTGAACGCATTGCCTGATTGCGCGAGCGTATCTCTTCTGATAAGAACCAGAACTATACAGTCGTGGGACGCGAGATAATATTTACCTTCGCCGTTTCATGGTAATCCGAATTGTGGAGGCAAATTTCACCTGCTAAGTGGGAACTATGCTCGATTTTGAACTCATGAAGTCTGTCGCGGAGCAAATGATGGCTCCCGGTGCGGTCAGCATCGAGGGAAAGAGCATTCCTGTAAAGCGCACCAGCTATCAACGCCTCAGGACTCTCACGTTTGCCATGAACGGCAGGCAGTATCAAGCCATCGAGCAGAATGCCGAGAAACCTAGCCGATGGGGTCAGCTTGCCCGGGAAGGTCATCGCGTAGTGCAGTTCCGCGATGTGCAAACCGGAAAGTATGTTGCCGTCGCAGTAGATGGTGCGGTTAGAGAGTACACGCGCTGAACCGACTCACTGCTCGTGGAATTCGGTGAAAGCGCCAATTTTTCCGTAATAAAGGCGAATGCTGCATATTTTCGGTCCGATGTGCGCGAACGAGACTTGCAATTGCTTCGGAGGGGAGTCGACTTCGCCGAGTTCCATCGGACTTCGCGCCACGTCCTGATGCTCATCATAGGCTACCCCCGGCGTGACGTTTTTGTTCACGATCAGGGTCCAGTCCTTCTTGTTAGGAATCACGTACACCGTGTATGCGCCGGTGGGGATCGCTGAATTGTTCAAAACGACCGGAGTCCCGGTGAACAAAGTCATAGGCGCGCCGCCCGGCTGCCATATCTTTCCATTGCGAGGTTCATCTTTCGAACTCACGGCCGCGCTGTTGTACCGTACGCTGATCTCTTGCCCATCGTCGAAGTCACAAAAAGCAGTTGCCGAATTCTGATCCGAATCGGCCTGCTGAGCGAGGGCACGATTTGAGGGAAGACACTGGCCGAGCAGGAGGATGCAAACCGCCAAGACGCGCACGTGAATGCCTCCTTCAATGATTCACTGCGAGTTTATTGTACGTCCAGCCTCTGCCATACCGACAGTGATAATACATCAGACGCCTTTCCGAGCAGGCTTTCCGCACTCATCTCAACTTCGGTTCAGCGCCCATCGGACGGCTTGGCATTGACCTTACGTTACATTTTCGCAGAGCTGGGTGGTTGCTACCGTCATAGAGCGGCAGGAAAGGCTGGCGCTCGTCAAATGGCAAATGCATCCAAGTCCGCGCAGTTGAAGGTTCTCTACTGCGAAGGCAATGCAGAAGTGCTTGCTTCCCAGGCAGTACTCCTGCAGCAAGCAGGACACAAGGTCGCGACCGCGCAGGGCCGCAAGGCAACCGAAGAAGCTATCCGGCAGGGAACTTACGACTTGGTGGTCCTCGGCCCAACCTTGACCAAGAATGATCGTCATCACCTTCCTTACGTGGTCAAGAAAACAAACGAGAGTACGCGCGTTCTAGTGATGCACACCGATGGCGAGCGTCATCCCGCCGTCGACGCCAACCTCGACACCGGCCGCAGCATCCAGGACGTTGTCGCCAAGATTGCTGCCATGTGGCCGAAAACCGAAGTCGCCAAGGGCGCGGGCGCCGGCAACTAAGGCCGTCTCTTGCCTGCGGTGATCTAACTCGCTACGAATCACAACAGTGAACTGTGGGATGAACCGCGCATAACCTTCCGCTGCTTTATTCACAATTGATCAAAGTCGCCACCTGCCACCGATGAAAGTGGGAACCGGCTCTCCCGAGCCCTGTGACTCGCCTTCATCGCAACCGTTCCTCCAGGCAGCCCCGTAAACAAGCATGACAACCACGACAGAAACTCCAGCTAGAATTTAGAATGTTCCCCGAATTGCGATGAATGCTCACACCCCCAGCTCGGGAACCGCAGGCCCGCAGATTTACGTGACACTCACTGGACTACCACTCTCATTCCGCTTCGAGTGGCCGTTTCACAAGTCCACTTCTGGCGCGGATTTCTTCGTCTTGCACTGCGATGTGCGCCTCGAAAGCGCAGAGGGCTTACATGCTCCCGTCGCCGTCAACCTTTCGGCCACTGTGCATGAAGTCATGCCGTCGCTCGAACCGAAGGATGCCGAGGGACCTGTGATCAATGCGCTTCGCAAAGAAGTGGACCGGCGGCAACTGGAATTTTTGAAATCCGGGAAGCTGGTACCAGTGCACTTTTCCAGCCGCCATTATGATTTCAAACGCGACAAATGGGTGTTCGGAAAAGCCAGCGACGAGGGAATCTCCTACCTGCTCTTGCGGAAAGTTTTTTGGCAGGCCCGCCGTTTCGGAACATCAGCTTGGGTCGCTGATCCCACGGAAGCCCTGTACGTAGAAACCTCCACCGCCCACGTCATGCAGGTCGCCCGCGAGCTCGAACCAAAAGGACTGATAAAAGTTGAAGGCGAGTTCGCCAATCCGACTGACAATCTGTTCAAACGGGCCGCAGAGTTCGAGAGCGATGCGCAGGCGGCTCTGCAGGAGTTAGAAAAGAAACACGCCTTCGAACGAGGTTAGAGTTCCGCAGCCCGCTATTCCGCTTTCATTGCATCGATCAACTGAAATAGCTGGCTGCGATCCACCACTTCCACAAACGGCTTGCCCTGCGTTCGGTTACTCACTACGTAAATCGTGGGGGTGTGCTCCAGGTGTATGGACTTGCCGAGATCGCGATCGGCGGTGACTTCGGCCGCCAGCTTGCCCTGCGGATCGATCACAAAGGGAAGACTGGTTTTGTGGTCAGCGGCAAATTTCTCTGAAAAAGCCCGCATGTTCTCTGGCGTAATCTCCGGCTGGTGCTCGAACATGTAATCGCGATACTCGTGGCCAAGCTGCTTCGATTGCGCGTCAAAATACCGGGCGATCACCGCCGCTTCAAATGACCATTTGTGAAAAGGTAGTGGAAAGTCGTGCGCCACCAGCGGAATCTTGTAGGTCTTGGCCGCTTCATCAAGCAGCGGTGCCGCGCGGCGGCAATCCGGACACTCAAGGTCCTCAAACACCACAATCGCTACTTGCGCGCCCTTTGGCGGTCGCAGGACTGGGTTGACCGGCTCCTGCGCGAAGACAAAAGTAGCCAGGAAGAGAATCAGGGCCGAAATCGTCAGATAGCTTTTCTTCATAGGTATGCTGGAAAACGGAGTGTGTTCCTTCTTGTTGCTCTATATTAACCGACTACGCCCGCGCTCTCAAAGAAAGCGAAAGTCACAAAAGACGAAGCTGCCGACGCTCGAGAGCAAGCAGTTTTTCCTTGATTGGCAGACCTCCGCCATAACCGGTTAGCTTGCCGTTGCTGCCAATTACTCGATGGCATGGGATCACGATCGGAATCGGATTCGCGCCATTGGCCAACCCGACCGCCCTCGAAGCCTTCGGATTCCCGATGCGGCGTGCTAACTCGCCATACGAGATCGTCTCGCCGTAAGGAATTTCACAAAGACGCTTCCACACCTTCAGTTGAAATGCAGTGCCTACGGGTGCGAGCGGCAGGTCGAATTCCTCGAGCTCTCCCGCAAAATAAGACCGAAGCTCTGCAATCGTCTCCTCTAAAAATTCTATGTCTTCTTTCCACGAAGGCTCCAGCCTTGCGTGATCTCTTCCATTCTCGAAGAAAATTTTTCGCAGTCCGGTCTGGTCCCCGACGAGCAGCAGCGATCCGACCGGGCTCGCGATCCTTGCATAGTGAACGGACGTCATAGACCTTCTCTGCCCGGGTACCAAACCTTCATACCGCCGCTGTGGCCTGTTCTCTTCGCCGCGCCTGAATCTCGATGTACACATTAACAAGCGAAACTGCCGCCGGGGTCACACCCGGAATGCGCGAGGCTTGCGCCAGCGTGCGTGGCCGAACTTTTACCAGTGTTTCCTGCATTTCCCGGGAGAGGCCGCTCACCGAACGATAGTCAAACCACTCGGGAATGTTGCGTTGCTCGGCCCTCTTGAGGCGCTCGATCGCGCGCTGTTGCTGCTGAAGATAACCTTCGTACTTGATTTCAGTTTCAACTGACTTAAGCTCGTTGCGGATCTCGGACGAGATCGAAGCTGCGCCATTTCGTTCGAAGAATCCAAGATTCAGCTCGCGCAGAACCGGCACGAGTTGCTCCACCGAGATCTCCGGCCGTTTCAGTAGTTGAGCAAAGGTTTGCCCCAACGTGGTTGACAACCCTGTTGCCCTGTCGCTGCTCACGTTCTGCTGGGGCAACGTAGAGGTTTTCTCTTGCGGGGCTCGCTCGCCATCCAAGATCTTTTCCAGCATCTCGCTTGTCAATTTAGTTTCCTGAAGAACGCGCTTCATGGCTTCCAGGCGCTCTTGCTTCGCTAGAAAGTCCGTCCAGGCTTTGTCCGAAATCAAGCCAACGCGACGGCCATATGGCGTAAGGCGCCTGTCGGCATTGTCGATCCGCAGGTGCAGACGGAACTCCGCCCGCGAGGTAAACATGCGATACGGCTCGTTGGTCCCCTTCGAGATTAGATCGTCGATCAGTATTGCCGTGTAGGCTTCCGTGCGGTCCAGGATCAGCGCTTGCTCCTTCTTCACTTTCAGCGCCGCATTGATTCCCGCCATCAGTCCTTGGCAGGCGGCTTCCTCGTAGCCGCTCGTACCGTTGATTTGGCCGGCCAAAAAAAGGCCGTCAATCCTTTTCGTTTCTAGGGTGCGTTCAAGTTCGGTTGGATCGATCGAGTCATACTCAATCGCGTAGCCGGGCCGGAGCATTTCCGCGCTTTCAAGTCCCGGAATCGACTTCAAAATAGCGAACTGCACCTCCACCGGCAAGGAAGTGCTCATCCCGTTAACATAAATTTCATGCGTGTTCAGGCCTTCAGGCTCGAGGAACAGTTGGTGCGTCGTCTTGTCAGGAAACTTTACAATCTTGTCTTCAATCGATGGGCAATATCGCGGCCCAATCGACTTGATCTGGCCGCTGTACATGGGAGAACGGTGGACATTCTCGCGAATGATGCGGTGCGTTTCCGGGGTCGTCCACGCGATGTAGCAGGGCACTTGCGAGTCTTGATGTGCCACGCGCTTGCTGCGAAAGCTGAAAGGCGTGGGATCGGGGTCGCCAGGCTGAAGCTGAAAACGCGGCCAGTCGATCGTGCGTCCGTCAAGGCGAGGGGGTGTGCCCGTCTTCAGCCGGCATCCGCGCAGGCCCAGCCGCTTTAGCGCTTCACCCAGCAGCACAGCTGGAGGTTCGCCTGAACGGCCAGCCGGGTATTGTTGCTCGCCACAATGAATCAGTCCATTCAGAAATGTGCCGGTGGTGATGATCACGGCGGACGCGCCAACCGTTCGCCCATCGCGAAGACGGACGCCCCGGCAAATTCGCAGTCCACCCGGCAACTCCTCGACAATCAAATCCGCAACCTCAGCTTGCTTGACCGTCAAGTTATTCTGCGATTCCAGGAACTCGCGCATCTTCAAGCGGTAAGCCTGTTTGTCGCATTGCGCGCGCGGGGACCAAACGGCAGGGCCGCGCGAAGTGTTCAGCAGACGAAACTGGATGCCAACAGCGTCGGTGACTTCGCCCATAATGCCGCCCAGCGCATCCACTTCCCGCACCAGGTGCCCCTTCGCTATTCCACCCACAGCCGGGTTGCAGGACATTTGCGCAATGAGGTCGACGTTGAGCGTGTACAGCGCCGTCTTCAGGCCCATGCGAGCCGAAGCCATCCCGGCCTCACAACCAGCATGGCCGGCGCCGACTACGACCACGTCGAAATGTTCGGTGAATTGTGCCATCCAGCGAAAATCCCCGGTGGGAATACCACCATTGTAAAACAACCATCCCAGCGCTTTCGCGGGCCTACTTCCCAACGCAAAACGTGCTGAAGATAAGGTTAAGAATGTCGTCGGTCGTTGTAGCGCCGGTAATTTCATCCAGGGGGCGCAAAGCGTTGTACAAATCGAGTAGCAGCATCTCGTGAGGTATCGTCGTCTTGACCGCGCTCTGGGCTGCATCCAGCGCCTTGATGGACTCAAGAACCAGGTTTCTGTGGCGGATATTGGTCAGAAACCCAGTCTCAACTTCCGCACCAGCCTTCCCTCCTACATGGCGCAGGATTTCGTCGCGTAATTCGGGAATGCCTTGACCGGTAATTGCCGAAGTGCGCACCGATGTGAGCTGAGAACTGGGAACAGTGAACTGAGAACTGCCTATATCGGATTTGTTCTGCACTACAATCGCCGGCCGTCCATTCACCTGCAGCAACAATTCCTTATCTTCCGCTGCAGCCGGCTGCGAAGAATCCACGACGACCAGAACCAAATCAGCGTCGGCGAGTGCCTCCATCGATTTGCCGATCCCGATACTTTCCGCTTCGTCAAGCGCGCGGCGGATCCCAGCCGTGTCGACCAGTTTTACCGGAATCCCGCCGATGGCAACCGTTTCGCTGACCAAATCCCGCGTCGTGCCCGGCGTGGCTGTCACAATGGCCCTATCGCGCTCAACCAAGCGATTGAACAGACTCGATTTGCCGACGTTTGGCCGTCCTACGATTGCCAGAATCAGGCCTTCATGCACCACTTTTCCGTAAGCAAATGAAGTCGCCAGTTCCTCTAAAGGGGTCTGAACCTCCGCAAGGCGCTGCATGATGCGTTCACTGGGAAGCACGGAAACGTCGTCTTCTGCAAAATCTATTCCCGCCTCCAAAGCAGCAATCAGCTCAACTAGTTTCTGTTTGATCGGTTGCAGACGCCGTGAAAGCGCACCTTCAAGTTGCTGGGCCGCGACTTTCGCCTGAAACAGCGTCTGCGAATCGATCAGGTCGCGTACCGCCTCGGCTTGAGTAAGATCAATTCGGCCATTCAGGAAGGCGCGCATAGTGAACTCACCCGGCTCGGCTAGGCGCGCGCCGCGAGCGCTTGCCAATTCGACGATGCGTCGCAAAACCACCGGCGATCCGTGGGCCGAAATTTCGATGATGTCATCAGTAGTGTAGGAGTGGGGTTTGGCAAAGTAAGTCACGACGACCTCGTCGATGCGCTGGCTGTGTGGCGCGGCCGCCCCCGGCCGCGTAGATTCGTTCTGTGAAGTTCCGCGGGCGAGAGCGCCCACACCGTCCGGTTCGATGAGTTCACAAAACATTGCCCGGCCCGGTTCAAGCTCGTGCTTCAGATGCAGCATGGGCAGGGCAATGCTCTTCGCCTCCGGCCCCGCCAGGCGAACCACCCCGATGCCGCCCCGTCCGGGTGGCGTGGCAATAGCGACAATTGTGTCGTCCAGGTTCACAAGTTCAGTTTCGATTTTCTGCTCTCAAGTTTCAAGCGTAGACGCAAGGAGTGCTGGGGACTGACTATGGGATGGTCTTCGGCACCGGCTTGGCGGCAGGTTTGTAGTTTTTCGGATACACCACTAAACACCGGCGTGGACCTTCTCCCCGGCTTTCGGTATGGAGGTCGGTGTAGTCCCGCAACGCCAAATGCAAAATGCGACGCTCGCGCGAGGACATCGGTGCAAACTCGTAAGGCACACCGGTGTTGCGAACTTTTTCCGCAGCAACGGTTGCCGCCATGCGAAGTTCTTCAATTCGCATCGCTCGCTGGTTCATGCAGTCGAAGCTCACCTTTTCGTGTTCATTGGATGGAAGGCGAAGCATCTCGATCGCGAGCAACTCAATGCCGCGCAGCAACTCGCCGCCGCGCTCCAGCAGCAACGTAGAGTCGGGACCGGAAAGCTCGACTAGGATCTGCGGTCGTTCCCAGTCGCGTTCTTCCGGCGGAGGAGGATCAACCGTAATCCGGTATTTCAGACGTAAACCGCCCAGGCTGACGATTGCTCGTAGCAGTTCGTCTATTTTCTTGGCGGCAGCGACTTTGTCAGCAATAGGCATGAATCAGTTCTTGGCTGCTAGCTTTTAGCCAGGTAGCATTTCGTCCATGGGCGTCCTTAGAACCGCCGTGGCTAAATGCCAATTGCTAACTGCTAAGTGTCCGGCTTTACTTCTTCTCCTTCTTTCTCGCCCTCTTCAGCGCCACCTCACGCATTTCCTGGCCCAGGCTGGTGCGGTTCATTACTGCCTGTTGCACAATGGCGATTAAACTTCCCACCACCCAGTACAGGCACAATCCCGCAGCTAGTCGGTAGCTGATAATCCCGAACATCACCGGCATCATCAGGTTCATCATCTTCTGTTGCGACGGATCGATGCCGGCCTGCGGCGTCATGCGCTGTGTTGCGAGGCCCGTAATGATGATCGCGATCGGCAAGATCAGGTACGGATCCGGAGACGAAAGATCATGAATCCACAGCCAGTGCGCATGGCGCAGGTCCAGCGCTGAGCCCAGCATGCTGTAATAGGCGAACAGGAATGGCATCTGAATCACCATCGGCAAACATCCGCCCACCGGACTTACGCCTTCGCGTTTCATCAGCTCGCCAATTTCCGTATTCATCTCCTGTCGCCGCGGATCGCGCATGCCGTACTTCTTGTACTTCTCCTTGATCACGTTCATTTGTGGCTGAATGCGCTGCATCTTCAAGGCTGATTTCATGCTGGAAACGCGCAACGGCAACAGCGCCAGGTTGATGACGATGGTCTGTATGACGATTGCCCAGCCCCAATTGCCAATATATTTGAAAGTCCACCGCAGCCATATGAATAACGGGCGCGCGATCACTTCGAAAAATCCAAAATTTATCAGCGCCCGAAGATCAGGACTCTTGCCAGTAATGGTTGGCACCGGCACGGCTTCCAGGCTCCGCAATTCCTTCGGACCTACGTACATGCGCCCAAGTGTGGGCCCGTGAAGATTTCCAGCAGCTACACCCAGCACGTCCACCTTGATGGTGTCCTGCGGGTTCTTGGGATCCTTTGGGATATCCAGAGAATTGCGCAACGTGACCGCGGCTACATCCTGCGGATTGTCGGGAATGAAGACCCCCGCGAAGTACTGGTCCGTGGTCGCAATCCAATCGAACGGCCCTTGGAGAGTCGCGCCACTGCTGATCTTTTTTCCCTGCAGCCGGTCCACCGTACTGTTGAACTGGTATTCGATGCGGCCGGGAGCATAGGCAACCGGTGAGTTCTCATCTCCGAAACCCGCCGGCCACATGGCAAACGCGGTCACTGCATTGCCTCTGAAGGAAACTGAGACTTCAAGCTGGAGCGCGTAGCTCTGGTCAAAACGTAACACCTTACGCACCGCCAAATCCTGGTCCGCGTATTCAAAAGTGATTGCCGTCGGAGCGCTCTGCGGCCCCGAGTGGGAGCTGACGTACAGCACGGAATTGATCTTGTTGCGCTGATTCTCGTCGTAGGTCCAAAGCGAGAGCGGAAAACCGTATTTCTGAGCCGCCGCGTTGTTTACGAGGTCAAGCGGTTTGCCGTGGTCATCATCAAATTTCTTCAGGGTCCACGATGTGACTTGTGCGCCGCGGTTGCTGAAGGTAATGCGGTAAAGATCGCTTTCGATGACCGTCTGCGATTCTGAGCTTGCCTGCTTGGTGGCGACTTTCTCGGCCTCGGTGGCCGGCATTACCTGCGAGACCTGTGTTTCATTTCGCGGAGGCGCCGGTTGCGGCAGTGCTTGAGACTGGTTCTGCGTGGGCGAGGGCGGTTGCGGCAGATACTTTCTCAGGATCGGCTGGAACAACAGTATTACCAGAAACGTGAGCACGAACACGAGCAGAAGCCGGCGCTCCATGCCCGGCTCTTGCTGAGGATTTTGAAATTCTGGCAAGTTCTCGTTCTCAATGACTACAAAGATCCGGCTCGCCGATGGTCCTGCTTTCGTTCTTCACTACCGGATCCACTCCGCCTTTGGCAAACGGATGACAACGCATTAGCCGCCAGGCCGCTTTCGCGCTTCCCCGCAGCACTCCGTATCGCTCCACTGCTTCCATCGCGTATTCCGAACAGCTCGGAACATAGCGGCAGGCCGGAAGAAACATGGGCGAGATCGTCCGCTTATATCCGCGCAGCAGCCCTATCACCAGCTTTTGGCCAATACCGTTCATGGTTTACGGAATCACTTGCTGTTCCCAGGCGCAGGCTTTTGGATAGATTTTTCAATTATGCCAAACGCCACACCGATCTCACTCTTCAACTCGGAAAAGTCCGTCTTGAGGGCGGATTTCTTTGGGTGGATGACCACGTCCACCGGAACAACCATCTGCGCTGCCTTCAAACGGACCGCTTCCCGCAAGCGGCGTTTCATTCGATTGCGCTCTACCGCTCCGCCCAAAACTTTCCCCACACTAAAACCAAACCGGGCTGCATCGCCCTCGGCTCTCAGCAGGTAAAACAATGTCATATGCGCGGCGAAGTGGCGCTTGCCCCGCTTGTACACCCGCTGGAAGTCGCCATGCCGGAGCGACCGCCGGCTGCGTGGGAACCGCGCGCCGGCGCCGGTGCCAGACGCGGTGCGAAGGTTTTGGGGAGCAACCTCGCTCACATTCACCACCAAATTCAGGTTGCAAACGCTTCCGCAATTCCGAAAGGAAAATCTATTCCCGGAAACCGGGCTTCACGGAAACCCGTTTGCGCCCTTTGGCGCGCCGGCGGGAGATCACCGCCCGCCCACCCTGAGTTTTCATCCGGATGCGAAAACCATGTGTCTTCGAGCGCCGACGCCGGTTGGGTTGGAACGTACGTTTGGGCATTAAACTTGACCGACTCCTGTTTCCACTGGAAATACAATCGCGGGGCGGAACGAAAAGTATAAATGAGTCTCAGCAATGGGAGCAAACCAGCCAGATTTGCAAACCCACCGTCGATGCGTGGAACGGGTCTTGATCACTCCAGCCATGATTCAACGCCAGAGGCGCCAATGACGCAACCCAGTGTGAGCGCCATCACTGCGCTCCCACTCTGCGACAAGGCAAACTATTTGCACCGTGAAAAGTGCAAAGGGCGCGGCCTTCGCCGGTTTCCCAATCCTGCACTACTTGTGCGGCAGTTATAGAGTTGCTACTTGACAGAATTTTCTAATCGAGATTTGAATCGACAGATCAGAAAAATTCTTTGGCAAACTTTTCCGTAAACTGAAAAAATTTGTGCTAGTATGCCGGACTGTTCCTTCTTGTTAATAGTTTCTCTCGCTGCAGCGAAGCCGCCAGCCGGGCGACGATGTTTCCGCTGAATAACGAGAACTGCATTCGTATTTATAACCGGGCACTGACCACGGCGGCAGGCCCATTAAGAATTTCAAATGTCCGTCCCAACTCCAACTCTTACTCCTAACCCGTGGTTGCGCATCCTCGACGCGCTGGAAAAGAAGATCAACCGGCCCGCCTACGATCGCTGGCTCAAGCCCACGCGCTACAGTCACGCGAGCGGCGGCGTCTTGTATGTGCGGGTCGAAACCGAAGAGGCGCGCCGTCAGAATGATAAATACCTCGACCTGATCCAGGAAGCTCTCGATAATCTCGGGCTCGAGTATCAGGAGGTGCAGTTCGTCACCCCGGAGAGCGACCCGGCAGCCACTCCGCTTCGTCATGATGGCGGGTTGTCGGCCTTGCCCGCCCCCGCAGCCCATGTGACGCAATCCCGCTTCGACTGGGACGGTGCTGCGCAACTGAACCCGCGCTATACCTTCGACGCTTTCGTCATCGGCAGCGGCAACCAGTTCGCTCATGCTGCCTGCCAGGCAGTCGCCGAGCGTCCCTCCAAAGCCTACAATCCGCTCTTCCTGTACGGTGGTGTAGGCATGGGCAAGACCCACCTCATGCAGGCCATCGGGCATGAAATTGCCAAGCGCCAGCCGCAAGCTGCCATCTGCTACGTTTCCAGCGACAAGTTCACCAACGACATGATCAACTCGCTGCGCTACGACAAGATGACCAGCTTCCGCGACAAGTTCCGCAATATGGATGTGCTGCTCATCGACGACATCCAATTTATTGCCCAGAAAGAGCGCACCCAGGAGGAGTTCTTTCATACCTTTAATGCGCTGCACGAGTCGATGAAGCAGATCGTGATTGCCAGCGATCGCCCGCCCAAAGAATTGGCGGAAATCGAGGACCGGCTGCGCAGCCGCTTTGAATGGGGTCTGATCGCCGACATCCAGCCTCCCGACCTGGAGACCAAGGTAGCGATTCTGCAGAAGAAAGCCGAGCAAGAAAAGGTCACGCTGCCCACTGATGTGGCTTTGTACATCGCTTCCAACATCCGCTCCAATGTTCGCGAGTTGGAAGGCGCGCTCATCCGCCTAGTGGCACACTCATCCCTGATCGGTGCAGAAATCACCCTCCCCTACACCCAACAGGTGCTGAAGAATTTCATCGACTCGCAAGCCCGCAAGGTCACAATCGAGTCGATCCAGAAGGCGGTAGCTGAACAATTCGGCTTGCGCCTGGTCGAGATCAAGGCGAAAAACAACTCGCGCGCAATTGTTTACCCGCGGCAGATCGCCATGTATCTTGCCAAGCACCTGACCGAGGCTTCGCTGCCCGAGATTGGAAGGCAATTCGGCGGTAAGCACCACACCACGGTTCTGCATTCCGTGGAGAAGATCGACGAGGCCCGCAAGACAGATAAAGATTTGAATCGGCTCGTTAACAAGTTGACTGAGCAGTTGGGCGGATAAGTGAACCCGTTCGTCAAACCCAGCCTGAGTTTTGACCGAGCGTAGCCAGAGGCAATAAAGCCATCGGATTTCGCGTCCACTGCGGTTTTTGTTTGATATAACGGAAGTATCCTAATAGCGCCACCAACCGGGGGAATCCCGCTATGCCGGTCGAAGCGATTGCCACCGCGGCAGGTACCAGCACCATGGAAATAACCGTCAGCAAGTTTGAGCTTTTGCGCGAGCTTACCGCGACGCAAGGAGTGGTCGAACGCAAGACCACCATCCCTATCCTGTCGAATTACTTGTTCGAAGCCGGCGGCGATAAACTGTCGCTCACCGCCACCGATCTGGACTTGAGCCTGCGCACCTCATGCCCGGCTAAGGTGAAAAAGGAAGGCTCGTGTACCATCCCCGCACGCAAGCTGCACGACTACGTGAAGCTGCTGCCCGATGCCGATATCACCATCAAGCTGCTCGAGAACCATTGGGTCAGCATTCGTTGCGGCCGCTCGAATACCAAGATGGTCGGCATGGCCCGCTCTAACTTCCCCAGTCTTCCCGCGTTTCCGACCTCCGGAGTGGTGAAGATTCCCGCGCAGGTGTTGCGTGCCATGATCGCGAAAACCGGATTTGCCATAGCTAGCGAAGAATCGCGCTACACGCTCAATGGCGCGCTCATGGTGCTGAAACCGGAATCGATCACCATGGTGGCTACCGACGGACACCGCTTGGCGCATGTCGAACGCACTGGAGCAAAATTTGATGGCGTCTCGGGTGAAATAAAGACGCTGGTGCCCAAGAAAGCGATGGATGAACTGAAGTCGCTGCTCGATTCCACCGAAGCCGACGACATCGAATTTGCCAAAGACGAATCCACACTGTACTTCCGCATCGGCGGCAGGCTCCTGACCTCCCGCCAGCTTACCGGCCAGTTCCCCAACTACGAAGCCGTGCTGCCCCAGGACAACAACAAGATTGTTAGTGTGCACGGCGACGATCTGAATGCGGCCATCTCGCGCGTGGCCCAGTTCGCCGACGAGCGCTCGCGCGCCGTGCGTCTTCGCCTCGAAAAAGGCGAACTCAAACTCTCCGCTTCTTCGGCCGAAATGGGCGAGTCGGAAGACTCAATTGAAACCGACTACAATGGCGACACCCTGGCCATCGGCTTCAATGCGCAATATCTGCTCGATTTTCTTAAGGCCACTGGCAGCGGCGATGTGCGGCTGGAATTCAAAGATCCCCAATCTGCAGGCCAGATGCGCCCCGCCGACAGCGAAGATTACAAGTACCGCTACATCGTGATGCCCATGCGCATCTGAACACTGTTCAACCGCCACCTCCGCAGGCAATAAAAACCCACCGCGTGTGCCCCGCGTCCTTGACGTCCGGTCTCTCTAGCCGTAAATTTGAACACCACTCGCTTGCTCGGAGGGACCCTATGCTGAAAGGATTCAAGCAATTCATTTTGCGTGGGAATGTGATTGATATGGCAGTCGGCGTGGTGATCGGCGCAGCTTTTGCCACGGTTGTTTCAGCTTTCACCAAAGACCTGCTCACTCCGCTCATTGCTGCGATCGTGGGCAAACCCGATTTCTCCGCCATCACTTTCACCGTCAACGGCAGCGTGTTCGCCCTCGGCGATTTCATCAATGCAGCCATCTCGTTCTTATTAGTCGCCGCAGCCGTTTATTTCTTTGTGGTGACGCCGGTGAACATGCTGGTAGCGCGCATGCGCAAGGCTCCAACACCCGCCGATCCCACGACCAAAAAGTGTCCTGAGTGCCTGAGCGAGATTCCAATCGATGCCAGGCGCTGTGCCCATTGTTCGCAACCAGTGGCCGTGGGCCTCGCTGCAGACTAGGCGGCAGCCAGCGAGCCGCGTCTCTACAAAGTGATATTCTGGGGCCGCACCATGCTTATCTGCCGACCCCGCCTGATTTTATGTGCTATCGCCGTGCTGTCTCTCACCTGCGTTCTCGAGGCGCAGGATTCCAAACAAGATTCTGCCAAAGCCACGCCCGCGACACCTGACCTCGGCGAAATCACAAATGGCATCTACAAGAATCCGTTCTTCGGTTTCAGCTATCGATTAGCTTACGGCTGGGTGGATCGAACTGACGAAATGCGCGAAGCTTCAGCCGATCCATCAAGATCTACGGTTCTGCTCAGTGTTTTCGAACGGCCTCCACAAGCTGCGGGCAGTTCCGTGAATGCCGCTGTCGTGATCGCTGCCGAAAGTATTTCTTCCTATCCCGGTTTGAAAAACGCCGCGCAATATTTTGGTCCCATCAGTGAAGTCACCGAAGCCAAGGGACTGAAACCAGTCAACGACCCCTACGAATTCCCTGTCGATGGCAAGCCCATCGTGCGCCGCGATTTCGTCAAGCAAGCCAGCAACGTCGGCATGCACCAGAGCACGTTGGCCATGCTCATGCGGGGATACGTGCTCTCGTTCACCTTCATTGGCACCAGCGATGATGAGGTACAGCAGCTGCTGGAGTGGCTTAAATTTGGCACTCCTGTCAAACACTCACGGAACTCCGCCGAACCCTCCAAATGACAGATTTTATTCCCTCTAAGCCCTAGCAGAATCAGGGTTTACTGGCACGGTTCCGGGTCGAAAAACCGCTTCGAATATGGTAGAATTTGAGTAGTTTCCAAGCGGCATAACTATAAGTAAATTCAGTAGGTTGAGCTTACTTTGACGTTCTGAAAGGGCGTGCCCGAGGGAACTCAATCCGGCTATCCCCCACGGAGCTGAATGGCCACAAAAGAGATCACCACAGCCATCGTCGATACCAAGAATAAAAACGGGAGGGCTACCCCCATCAACGGAACGAACGGTGAGTACACTGCCGAGTCGATTAAGGTTCTGGGCGGCATGGAAGCCGTGCGCAAGCGCCCAGCGATGTACATTGGTTCGACCGGTGAGCTCGGCCTGCACCATCTGGTCTACGAAGTTGTAGACAACTCCGTCGATGAGGCGCTCGCCGGATTCGCCGACAAGATCGAAGTCACCATTCATATCGACAACTCGATCACGGTCGTCGACAACGGCCGCGGCATTCCCGTTGACAACATGGATATTGATGGCGAGAAGATTCCCGCTGCCGAAGTTGTGATGACCAAGCTCCACGCCGGCGGAAAATTCGATACATCGTCCTACAAAGTTTCTGGCGGACTGCACGGAGTCGGCGTCTCCTGCGTGAATGCGCTCAGTGAAGAGTTGGAGTTGGAGATCTGGCGCGATGGCTTTACCTGGGAGCAGACCTATTCCAAAGGCGACCCCACCAGCAAGCTCAAGAAGACCGGTGCCGCGAAAATAAAAACCGGCACGAAGGTTCACTTCCTTCCGGACCGGGAAATCTTCACTGTCACCGAGTATAACTTTGACACGCTTGCTCAACGCCTGCGCGAACTGGCATTCCTCAATAAGGGACTGCTGATCACGTTGGTCGATGAGCGCACCACCGATCCCAAAACCGGGGAGCCGAAGAGAGCCGAGTTCAAGTACAACGGTGGCATCTCCGAATTTATCAAACACCTGAACCGCGGCAAATCGCTGCTCCACGATAAACCCATCTACATGGAAGCCGAGCGCGATGGTGTCACCATGGAGATCGGTCTGCAATACAACGACGGCTATTCTGAAACGATTTTCAGCTTCGCCAACAACATCAATACCGTCGATGGCGGATCGCATCTTTCGGGCTTTCGCACCTCGCTCACCCGGACGATCAACTATGCCGGCCAGCAGATAGGCTTGTTCAAGGACGTAAAAGAAAATCTTACTGGCGACGATGTGCGTGAAGGCCTGGTTGCGGTGATTAGCGTAAAGCTGCCCCAGCCCCAGTTTGAAGGCCAGACCAAGGGCAAGTTGAATTCCGATATCGCCGGCATCGTGCAGGCGTTCGTGAACGAACGCCTGGGCGCTTACCTGGAGCAGAATCCAACTGCCGCGCGCAAAATCATCAACAAAGCTCTCGACGCTGCCCGCGCGCGCGAAGCCGCGAGAAAAGCGCGCGATCTTACGCGACGCAAAGGTGCTCTCGATGGCGGAGGTCTGCCGGGCAAGCTCGCCGATTGTTCCGAGCGCGAGCCAGATCGCTGCGAACTCTTCCTGGTTGAGGGCGAGTCCGCCGGTGGCACCGCCAAGCAGGGACGCGATCGTCGTTTCCAGGCAATTCTTCCCCTCAAAGGAAAAATTCTCAACGTCGAAAAAGCCCGCTACGACAAGATGCTCGGCCACGAGGAAATTCGTGCCATGATCACGGCGCTTGGCACCGGCATTTCCAAGGAAGACTTCGATGCCAGCAAATTGCGCTACGGCAAAATCATCCTAATGACCGATGCCGACGTCGACGGCAGCCACATCCGCACCCTCCTCCTTACCTTCTTCTTCCGCCACATGCAGGAGCTGATCAAGCGCGGCAACGTCTTCATTGCCCAGCCGCCGTTGTTCTCGATCAAGAAGGGCAAATCGCTGCAGTACATCAAAGACGAAAAGGAATACGTCAAAGTCATGGTGAAGCGCGCCTCGGAGGGCCTCGTCGTCCGCTATGGCGAGGGCGCAGCCAAGCTGGAAGGCGCGGCCTTGGCCAAGTTCATCACCGTTCTGGACGAATATCTGAAACTCTACGAAAAAGTCGGCAAGCGCGTACGCGACGAGAAAGTCACCGATTTGCTTCCCAAACTCGACCTTTCCAAGCGAGGCGATTTTGAAGGCGACAAAAAGACGCCCCCGAAAAAGATTGAGAAGCTCGAAAAAGAACTGAAGAAGCTGCAAAAAGAGCGCCAGTTCAAGGAAGTTGAAATGCGCTTTGATGAAGAGCACACGCTGTGGGAAGTGCGCTACGTCAACTCCCAGGGCGCCGAGCATCTCATCAACTGGGAATTGGCTTCGACCCCCGAGTATCGCCAGTTGCTCTCGAAATTCAAGCAGATCGAACCTTACATGGAACCGCCATTCATCGTGGAAACGCTGGCCAAACCTGTGGCAAAGAATGGCAACGGCGAGGGCGAAGAATTGAGCGCCGCCGAAGGCGAGGACTTGGACAAGACCGAGAGGAAGACAACGAGAGAAGCTACAGTGAAGCCAGCCAAAAAGAAGCCCGAACCAGAGGTGGCCGAGAAGACCACCCCCCGCGATCTCCGCGACTACGTCCTCGCCGAAGGCCGCAAAGGCTACGATATCCAGCGCTACAAGGGACTGGGTGAGATGACCGCGCCGCAGCTCTGGGAAACCACCATGGATCCCGAGCGCCGCACTCTGTTATCCGTAAAGCTCGAGGACATCGCGGAGTGTGAAACGATTTTCACTACTCTCATGGGCGAAGATGTCGAAGCTCGCCGCAAGTTCATCGAAGATAACGCCCTCGACGTAAAGAACCTGGACATTTAGTCTTTCTCGTGTGGGGACGGGCGCCTCGCCCGTCCAAGCCGAGCGAAGCTCGGCAGCTATTTTTTTGCAGGCGAGGGCGCCTGCGCTACACAGCAAGTTACTCCTGATTACCTCTGTGCTACTCTGTGCCCTCTGTGGTCAACGCCGCTCTGCAAGTTCCTGCGGAACTCCCGTTCTCCACACAGGGCGGAACTTCCCCTTCCGCGCGCTCGAGAGGAAAACTTCGATGAGAAAACTGATACTGCTTCTGTGCTGCTTCTGCAATTTGGCTCTGGCGGAGGGAAAGGCAGCCGACACTCAACCGGCGCTGACCATCTACAACGGAAATTTCTTCGTTGCTCGAGAGCGCTTCCCCATGGCGCTGAAGGCCGGAGTCAACCAGGTATCGTACTCTGGCATCGCCGCTCATCTTGAGCCCGATTCCGTGATTCTGCGCGATGCCAGCGGTCATGCCCTGCAAATTCTCGAACAGAACTACCGCAACGATCCTATTTCGCAGGAACTGCTGCTTTCCTTCTATGAAGGCAAAACGATCGATTTCCTGGTACAGCACGGCGACAAGCAGGAGATCGTAAAAGGCAAAATTGTTCGCAGCGGCTACGTCCCAAGCGGAAGTATTCCGAGCGGCTATCCCCAAACCAGCTACATGCAGCCGCTCATCGAAGTCGATGGCGTGCTCCGTTTCGGCTTGCCCGGGCAGCCGCTGTTTCCTGCGCTCACCAGCGATTCCATCCTCAAACCCACGCTAAATTGGCTGATCGAGAGCAATGAGGCGGCATCATTTGATGCTGAGGTTTCGTATGTAAGCGGCGGCATGAGTTGGCATGCCGACTACAACCTCGTCGTCTCCGACAAATCGACCAGCAACTTCGACCTGCTCGACATGATCGGCTGGGTCACCATGAGCAACCAGAGCGGCAAGACCTTCGAGAACGCGCGTATCAAACTGATGGCAGGAGATGTGAACAAAATCCAGGCGCCTGGCGTTGGTGGCGCGATCTATGCTGCCGAAGCCAAAGCGATGGATCGGGAGGCAATGGCCCCTCCAGTGCAGGAGAAATCCTTCGACGAATTCCATCTCTACACCCTGGACCGGCCCACCACTCTGCGCGACCAGGAAACCAAGCAAGTGGAGTTCGTCCGCGCCACCGGCATTCACGCGCAGAGAGTCTACGTTTACGACGGCGTGAAAATCGCGCAGTACGGCTACTTCAATCAGGAGCAGATTCGCAACGATCCCAACTACGGCACCCAATCCAATCCCAAGGTTTGGGTCATGGAGGAATTCAAGAACGCCGACGCAAATCACCTCGGTATGCCGCTTCCCAAGGGCAGACTCCGCTTCTATCGCCGTGATACCGATGGCAGCCTGGAGTTCGTTGGCGAAAACCAGATCGATCACACCCCGAAAGACGAGATGATCCGCGTCTATACCGGCAATGCTTTCGATGTAGTCGGTGAACGCAAGCGCACGAACTTCCACGTAGATTCAAAAAACAACTGGATGGAGGAATCCTTCGAGATTAAGGTGCGCAATCACAAGAAAGAAGCGGTGAACGTGCGGGTGGTCGAGCACCTGTATCGTTGGACAAATTGGAAGCTGATCGAGCAGTCACAGAGCTCGAATACGACCGACGCGCAAACCGTCGAGTTCCCCATCACGGTAGCTCCCAACGGTGAGCAAGTCGTCACCTACACCGTACACTATTCGTGGTAGGTCGTGGCGCTGATGGTAGGGGCGGATGCCTCCGTCTGCCCTCGGATTTGCGATTCCGGATACATCCGGTCGAATATCACCCACGCTGCCGCAATCACCACAAATGCCAGCACACTGCCTTCCGGCCCGACCGTGCCTCCGGTCAGCCAGCGCGATCCATGAAAGGATGACTTCAGCAGATGCCCCGGTATCATTCCCCCGCTATCAGGAACAGAGTACAGGTAGCTTTCGCCCCAGTCCCAGGACGCGTGCATGCCGACTGCAAACCATAAGGTTCCAGTTCGCCGGAGTGTAAAACAGAAAAACAATCCGATCAGCGCCGCGCACAGTGACCCTAACCAGGTCTCGCCGACATTGCCAATGAGGTGCAGTGATCCGAAGACTAGGGACCAGACAAAAGCAGCAGGCCAGAATCCGATGGCTTGAGATAGAGTGAACTGCGCGTAGCCGCGAAACGTGAACTCCTCGAAGACTCCCACCAGAAAAAAGAACCCACCCCAGAACACAGCAAACTTAAAAATGCGTGACCCATGAAGGCCCAAGCTTCCAAACGAGAAGACCCCTGCGCCACGCAACAGGAGCATAAGCACCGAAAGCGCCGCAATCCCCCAGAGCAACCCTATGCAGAATAGTCTTGTGCGCGCCTGGCGGATCGCCAGCCCATAAACGCAAAAAGGCCGCCTTTCAATCTTCGCCAGCGCCAGCGCAGGAGTAAGCGAAGAGATGACCAGGACCACCTGGGTTAACATTTGCTGCCACAGGAAGCCAGCTCCCCGCGATGGAACCAGATGTTGCAGGTTTGAAAGCGCCAAAAACAGAACGATGCCCATCCCGAAGTACAGGAATAGGCGCCATCCCGGGCGCAGTCCCTCGCTTCCGACAAAGACTGTGCGCATCCCTTCGAACGCTGCCGGCCTCGTAACCGGCGTCGTTTCGGGCTGATTAAGTTCCGGAGAGCTGGCGCTCGTCTCCGAAGTAAGGTTCGGTTTCGCTTCCTGCATCCCAGTTTCCTTGCCGGTCATGAAAATGGTAAAACACTCACGCATCCCGGATGGGCAAATTTTTCACCCGCGAACGTTTCGGACGTCCCCAATTCTGGGCGGGCTGCTTGTTGCTGATGTTCCTGCTGCAGTTTTTTTGGCTTCTGTTCCAAGGCACCTCGCCGCTGGATGTCGACTCCTTGGAACTCTTTCGGGTGCATGAAGGTTTAAGGCAATGGCATGGCGGCTCGGTCGCCGGAACCCCTTCACTTGAGCGGCTGGAGGCACCCAGTCTCCCTCCCGTCGCGATTGAAGACAACAATGGCTTTGATCCCGATCACTCGCCTCTGTGGTATCTGCTGGCTTCGGCAGCGTTTGCCATCTCGGGGGGATCCTCGACCGTAGGTTCAGTGCGCTATTGGGGCTGGCTGGCGCGGCTGCCGTACATCACCATTGGTTTCTTGCTCGCAGCGTCCCTCTGGTATGTCGCACGCCGATTGTACGGCAATGCTGGTGGCTACATTGCTTTGACTTTGTACTGCTTTTCGCCGATCATCCTGCGAAACAGCACACTCTGGCTGACCCAGCCCGAAATCGGCGGGGCCTGGGCTACGTTCGGCTCGATTTTCACGGCAATTGCCGTGGCGCACACCTTGTACGCTCCTCGCGAGGTCGTGCTCTGGAATTGGCGCCGCATTTTGCTGCTGGGCCTGTCTCTGGCGCTGGCAATCGGCTCCCAATTTTCACTGCTGATGCTGCTTCCGCTCACGCTGGCATTTATGTGGTATGTGGCGCCGAGTCGCCTTCCTGCTGCTCTCGCCATTTGGGGGTCAGCAATTGCAGTCGCCTTCCTGCTGCTCTTTGCTTCTTATGCTTTTCACCTCGACACTTTCTGGCAAGGAGTTCGTCACGCCCATTTTTTCCCATTCACTTGGCGTGCTTTCTGGACGCCGGCCGCATATCACCACGTCATTTTTCAACTTGTTCAGAGCGGGCGGCCTGCCCTGGTCATCGCACTGCCTGTTGCATTAGGCGTATATGCAGCGTGGCACCGAACCCGTTATTTTGGCAACACCGCGCCTTTGCTGGTTGCCGCTGTTTTTCTGATTACGGCCTTGGCTACGACACATAACGGAGAGGCTGTCCTCACCCTCGCCGCCGTTCCATTCCTGTTCGTTTTTGTGTCTGGGGTCATCGCAGATTTGCTGGAAACAAGACAGCGCGGGCTTGTCATGGCGTGTGTCTGGGGGTTGCTGACGGCAAGTATCCTGGTGAACCTCACCGAGCTGGCCCGAGTGGGCCGACGCTGACCCCAACCAAAACCGGGCCAGGCAATTGGGAATCTCTGCAACCCCACCTAGCCGCGGGCGTTCTAATAGGTAGTAGCTCAGCGGAGGCGGGACCATGTTTTGGAAACTGGAGTATGATGATGGTGTGAAGTGCCTGAATCGAGCCGCCATCGCGGTTTTCGCCGCTCTTCTGGCTGGAAGTTTCCTGGCTCGCCCTGCTGTGGCTCAAATCAATGCCGCTCCGCCTTCGGTCACTTCGCTGGGTTTTGGAGGCCACGCAATCAATGGCACGCCCCCCAGCGTGACTTCACTCGGTCCCCATGGCTACACGCCGGGATTCAATCCCGCCTTCCCCAACAGCCGGCCAGTTTTCAGCGTGAATCCTTTCCTGCCGCAGCCTAACCACCATCACCGGCCTCCCGCGGGCTTTGTTCCTTGGGGCGTGAGCTATTACGCGGTTCCTTATGGTTACTACGATCAGTCCGACCAGACGGCAGATGACCCCCAAGCCGATCAATACAACGGTGGGCCGACAATTTTTGATCGGCGTGGCCCTGGAACGCCCGCTCGACCGGCGCAGTCGGATTACTCAGACCGCGAGTCGTCCCAGTCGTTTTCTGCGGAGACCGCCGAGCAGACCGAACTCGCTCCGGCAGCCGATCAACCTGAAACTGTATTGGTGTTCAAGGATGGCCACCAGCTCGAAGTGGAAAACTACGCCATTGTCGGAAACACGCTTTACGATCTGACCGAAGGACGTCGCCACAAGATTCCTCTCTCCGACCTGGATCTGGACACTACGATCAAACGGAATGACGATCGCGGTATTGACTTCGAAGTTCCCAGGGGTACTTGATACATGCGCAAGTGGCTGACTGTCGTGTGCACTTTCGCGGTCCTGCTACCGGCCGCAGCGCAAACTCGAGGCGGCATCGGCTTCGGCGGATTTCGCACTGGCGGCGGATTTTCTGGCTATGCGGGCCGCGGTTTCGTGAATAGAAATTTGGTTTGGTTCGGAGCTCCATTCTCGTATTCTGACTACCCTCCGGCCTCCGTCTATCAACCTCCGGCTTCGCCCGTTGTGATCATCCAGCCAACTTCCGCGCCTGCGCCCGCTGAGGCAAAACCCGAGCCGCTGATGATCGAGTGGCAGGGCGACAAATACGTTCGCTTCGTAGGTCAGCGGGAATCGTCCAGAGCTTCTTCGCTCGACTACTCTGAAGCCCCGTCCGGCTCCTCAACGCCGAACCTCCAGCATTATTCAGGGCGGGGGACTTCCCACAGTGAGCTGGCGCCGGCGATTTTGATCTTCCGCGATGGTCATCACGAAAACGTGTCCGATTACGTCATCGCCAATGGAAATCTCTACGCGCGCGGCGATTATTGGCGCGACGGCTTCTGGACCAAGACCGTGCAGCTCTCGGCTCTCGATATCCCGGCGACCCTCCGCGCGAACTCCGAGAGTGGCGTGAACTTCGTGCTTCCCTCCAGCCCCAACGAAGTTGTAACCCGCCCCTGACCCTACACAGGGCGCTTCCTAACGCATCACACTCGACCACCACAGCAGCCCGATAAGAACCAACTGCATGGGCAGTCGAAGCCAAAGTTGTGTGGCCGGTTTGCCGCGCAACAAGAGCTTCTCCCTTGCCGCCTTTACATTGGCAGGGAACATCGCGATCAGAAGTGCGATCAGGCCGATTCCGGCAAGCGCGCGCAACCGGGGCAGCAATAGTCCGGCCGCACCCAGAAACTCGAGCACACCTGTAACGTAAATGATCACCAAAGCGTGGGGAAAGACACTCGGCACCATCTTCGCAAGATCGTGTTTCATCTTGTTAAAGTGCGTGGTTCCGGTAAAGCAGAACATAACGGCGAGGGCATATCGTGCGGAGTCCTGCCAAGTGGCGAGCGTTTGAACGCCAAGCACACCAAGGCCCCGGCAGACCAGCCAGGAAACCAGAAGTATGATCAGCACTGCCATGCTCGTCCGGAGTGTACCGCAACGCCGTTAAGCTTGCGTTTTTCTAATCCCCCGCAGCAGCCAGACGAAGTCGCGCCTGACTCCCAAAGCGCCGCTTTGAGTCCCGCAGGCGAAGCATCGGTTGTTCCACCAGGAAATATGAAAGACACGCAAAACTCAGTGCGAGTGGCAGAGCAAGGTAAATCGGCAAAGGCTCGGGACGGAAAAAGAACAACTGCTGC
The DNA here is from genome assembly GCA_035624215.1 of Terriglobales bacterium. GTDB lineage: Bacteria > Acidobacteriota > Terriglobia > Terriglobales > Acidobacteriaceae > JAFAGX01. The sequence continues at coordinate 39,342 of DASPRY010000136.1, read as the reverse complement.
CACAGGTATAGGCTGTAGCTGATCTTACCTAGAAAAACTATCGGCCCAAAATTCAATAGCCGATATCGCTCCTGCACCGCGTGCAAAAGAACACCGCTAATCGAAAGGTGCAACACGGGCCAGAGAATAAAGAGCATGAACAACGTGCGACCCGGCGTGTTTGCCGCAAACAGTGGAATCAGCACGACCGCAATCGCCATGGCACAAGCCACGCCACGCCCAATTTTCCGGATGTGCGGAGCAAACAGCGCAAGCAGGCAGCCGATTGCCAAATTGTCGGCCACTGCCGGAAACGTTCCATATCCTCCGGCAGGCACTTTCAGCCGATAGCAAACAGCGCTATAGATCGGAGCAATAATCACGACCGCAATTAGAACCTTCACTCTATGCCGAAACCATTTGTGCAGGATCGCCGGCCACAGCAGATAAAACTGCTCCTCCACACTCAGCGACCAAAGATGACCGATGAACCACGGGCAGGCAAAATCAAAGTTCACCAGGTAGAGCATCGCCGCCGCTATGTCGTACCAACGCATCTCGCCCCAGTGCAGAACGATGACCGGCACAATAAACGTGAAAGCCGCAGGCAAAATGCGGAAAGCCCGTCGTGCATAAAAATCGCGCAGGCTGATCCGCCCGGTTTTCTGCTGCTGGCTCAACAGCAATGTTGTGATCAGGTAGCCCGAAATTACGAAGAAAATCCGCACCCCGACGTTGGCGTAGACCGCGAGGAACGTCAGTTGCTGATGCTTGGTGACCCAATGTCCCAGGATGACCAGCGAAATTGAAATCGCGCGCAGGCCGTCGAGCGAAGGGATTCGTTTCACTCCGGCAAATCTTAGGTTCAGGCCCGCCGATCATTGGAGTACCTTGGCGGAGTCCTCAGCGTTTCCGCCAGCCCGAAAAGGCTCCTGTTATGGTATAATTACGGCATCAGAATGATTATATAAGTCTATCTGCAACAATAACTTACGAGAAATTTGCAACCGCATCTGGATGAGCGAGAGTTTTACATATGGCAGATGAACAGAACCCCCAACCGACAGCGCTTTGCGGGCGTCTGAGCCTGCAGCTGTCGTCCCGAGCGCAGCGAGGGATCTCTGTGAGCGAGAATTTTATATATGGCAGATGAACAGAACCCCCAACTTCCCCTGACCCCGCCCGGTGGCGGAGACGGCTCCGGTGTTCCCGGCGCCGCCAACATTCAACCCGTCAACATTGAAGAGGAGATGCGGCGGTCGTATCTCGACTATTCCATGTCGGTGATCATCGGCCGCGCACTACCCGATGTCCGCGACGGATTGAAGCCCGTGCATCGCCGCATCCTCTACACGATGCAGCAGATGGGTCTGCTGCCCAATCGCGCCACCCGCAAGTGCGCCCGCATCGTCGGCGACGTGATGGGCAAGTATCATCCGCACGGCAACCTGGCTGTCTATGACGCTCTCGTGCGGCTGGCGCAGCCCTGGAGCATGCGCTATCCGCTGATCTTCGGGCAAGGCAACTTCGGCTCGGTAGATGGCGATCCGCCGGCGGCTGACCGCTACACCGAGGCGAAACTCGCCCGCGTGGCTGCAGCGCTGCTTGAGGATCTGGATAAGGACACAGTTGACTTCAATCCCAACTATGACGAAACGGAAAAAGAACCCTCGGTTCTGCCGACACAGATTCCCAACCTGTTGGTGAACGGTTCAGACGGCATTGCGGTCGGCATGGCGACAAAAATTCCGCCGCACAATCTGACCGAGATCGTCGATGCCACCATTGCCCTGGTCAACACCCCGCACACCTCGTTGCCAGAAATCCTGAAATTTGTACAAGGCCCGGATTTTCCGACCGCCGGCATCATTCACGGCAAAGCTGGCATTCTCGATGCCTACAAAACCGGTCGCGGCCGCTTCATGATGCGTGCGAAAGCGGCGATTGAAAACATCACCAAAGAGCGCCAGGCCATCATCGTCACCGAAATTCCTTACCAGGTGAATAAAGCCGTCTTGATCCGGCGCATCGCTGAGTTGGTAAACGACAAAACGGTTGACGATGTGGCCGACGTCCGCGATGAGAGCGACCGCGACGGCATGCGCATCGTCATCGAGCTGAAACGCGGCGGCGAAGCGCAGCTCGTGCTCAACCAGCTTTTCAAGCACACCCAGATGCAGGAAAGCTTCAGCATGATCCTGCTCGCCGTGGTCAACGGCCAGCCCAAGGAAATGGGCCTGGTCCAGGCGATCCAATACTTCATCGACCACCGCGTCGACGTCGTCCGCCGGCGTACCGCCTTCCTGCTCACCAAAGCGAAAGAACGCGAGCACATCCTGGAAGGCTACATCAAGGCGCTCGATCACCTCGATAACGTCATCACCATCATTCGCGGCAGTGCCAACCGTGCACATGCGCGCGACAACCTCGTTCTGTACTTCGCCGGCAAGAAGATCGACATCAACACCACGGGCCGTGCCCCCAAGGTCGATCCCGAGAAGCCGTTTACCGCCATTCAGGCCGATGCCATTCTCGAACTCCAATTACATCGCCTGACCAAGCTCTCCATCGACGAAATCACCAAAGAACTCAATGTGACGCGCGAAAACATCGCCGAATTCGAGTCCATCCTCGGCTCAGAGAAGAAACTGCGCGGCGTGATCGTCAAAGAGCTGGAAGACGTTAAGAAGTTATACGGAGATGAGCGCCGCACCCGCATTGAAGACGAAGCCGCCGAGATTCAGCTCGAAGATCTGATCGCCGACGAGCAAGTCGCCGTCACGGTCAGCCACGGTGGCTATCTCAAGCGCACTCCAATCTCCACTTATCGCATGCAGCGCCGCGGTGGCACCGGCCGCACCGGCATGAAGACGCGTGATGAGGATTTCGTCGAGCATCTCTTCATCGCCTCCACCCACGCCTACATCCTTATTTTCACCAACACCGGGCGCGTGTACTGGTTGAAAGTTTACGAAATTCCCGACGTCAGCGCCGCCGGAAAGGGCAAGCACATCGGCAACCTGGTTGGCCTGCAGCCGGGAGAAACCGTGCGCACCATGCTCGCCGTGCGCAATCTCGAAGAGGAAAACCGCTACATCTTCTTTGCTACGCGCAACGGTACCGTGAAGAAAACCGAGCTCAAGGATTTCTCCCACGTCATGTCGCGTGGCATTATCGCCGTCGGCATCGAGAAGGGCGACGAACTCGTCGGTGTCACTCTGACTGACGGCAACCAGATCGTTTTCCTCGCCTCGCACGATGGCCAGGCGATCCGCTTCGAAGAAGACGACGTCCGCCCCATGGGCCGGCCCGCATTCGGCGTTCGCGGCATGAAGCTCGACACCGGCGACTACATTGTCGGCATGGCCACCACCCCCAAGCCCGGTGTTGCTCCCCTTCCAGGCAAAGCGGGAGGCGCCGTGGAAGCGCAGGGCTTGAGCCCTGCGAAAAGCCTGCAAAAAGAAGATGCAGCTGCAGCCGCTGGGGGAGAGGATTTAGTGCCGCCCAAGGGCACGCTCATTCTTTCCGTCACCGAGAACGGCTACGGCAAGCGCACGCCTGCCGACGAATACCGTCTCCAGGGACGCGGTGGCTCCGGCGTAATCAACGTCAAGACCACCGCGCGCAACGGCAAAGTCACTGGCATCGCGCAGGTCACCGAAGAATCCGAAGTGATGCTGATCAGCCAGTACGGCAAGATCATCCGCATGGATTCGAGCACCATTCGCGAATCCGGCCGCGCCGCACAGGGCGTTCGCCTGTTGCAGCTAGAGCCCGGCGACCGCGTCGCCGCCGCCGTCGTCATCCCGCCAGAAGAGGAGAACGGGGGCACGCTGATTCAGTAGGGTTCGAAGTGGGTGGGGACCCCACCCGGCCCCTAGCCTCGACACTACCTTCAAGCTCCCCATCTCTCACTTGACCATCACTTCAGCCACTTCCCCGACTTCTCTGCTAGAATTCCCCGCTGCAACCGGGCCGGTTCGTCACCTTGTGCGGAGGTGAAACGTGCAGGGAAACATGATGCAGTGCGGTCTCACGCTCACATCTTTTCTGGAGCGGGCGGGAAAGCTCTTTCCCAAGGTGGAGATCGTTTCCTGCCGCCCTGATAACTCGATTCATCGTTCCAGTTACACCGATCTATACCGCCGCGCTCGTGCGCTGGCCGCCAGCCTGCAGCAGGCAGGACTGCAAAAAGGCGACCGAGTCGCCACCCTGATGTGGAACCACTCCTCTCATCTGGAGGCGTATTTCGGGATTCCTGCAGTGGGCGGTGTGATCCACACGTTGAACCTGCGCTTGCATCCCGACGAACTTGCCTACATCGCCAACCACGCTCAGGACCGCTGGCTGATCGTGGACGATGTCCTGCTTCCCACGTACGAGAGATTTGCCGACAAGGTCCACTTCGAGCATGTGGTGGTTGTCCCATTCAGCGGATCGCCCGTGCCTTCCGGGTATGAGAACTACGAATCGCTGCTGCAGTCAGGCAGCACTCCCGCCTATGCCGATCTTGACGAAGACGATGCTGTCGCCATGTGTTACACGTCCGGCACAACGGGCCAGCCGAAGGGTGTCGTCTACTCACATCGCGCGGTAGTATTGCATTCCCTGTCGATCTCGTTGCCGGATAATTTTGCCATCTCACGAATGGACTCGGTGATGCCGGCCATGTCCATGTTCCACGCCAACGCGTGGGGCATACCGCACGCGGCGGTGATGAACGGCAGCAAGCTGGTATTTCCCGGCCCCAACCTGCAACCCGAGGCCCTGCTCGATCTTTTGTCGGTCGAACGGATCACTCTGACCGGAGCGGTGCCAACGGTCTGGCTGGGTGTGATTGACTGCCTGGAGCGCGACCCAGGATGCTGGAAACTGTCCGAGGGACTACGCATCATCGTGGCCGGGTCGGCCGCTCCTGAGAGCCTGTTTCGCCGCTTCGACAAGTTCGGCGTTAAAGTTATCCAGCCCTGGGGCATGACCGAGACCACGCCGATCGCCACGACCTCAACCCTCAAACCGGAAATGACAAGCTGGCCCGAAGACCGCAAATACGAGGTTCGCGCCAAGCAGGGCTTGCCCTCGCCGCTAGTGGAGATGCGTGCGGTCGGTGATGACGGCGAAATCCCGTGGGATGGTGTCACCTTTGGCGAGCTGCAAGTGCGAGGACCGTTTATTGCCGCCCGCTATCACAACTTGCCGGCAGAGCAGAGCAAATGGACCGCGGATGGCTGGCTGCGGACTGGAGATGTCGTAACAATCGATCCCGAAGGCTACGTGAAAATCACCGACCGCACCAAGGATCTCATCAAGTCGGGCGGAGAGTGGATCAGTTCGGTTGATTTGGAAAACGCACTGGTCGGTCATCCGGCAATCCGGGAGGCCGCAGTGGTTGCGGTTCCTCACTCCAAGTGGCAGGAACGCCCTCTGGCTTGCGTGGTGTTAAGAGATGGGGCGCAGGTGTCCAAGGAAGAATTGTGCGCATTTCTCTGCCACCGGTTTGCCAAGTGGCAAGTGCCGGACGACTTTGTCATTATGGACGAACTGCCCCACACCTCTACGGGCAAGTTGCTCAAGTCACAATTGCGCCAGCATTTCAAGACCTGGAGTTGGAAGGAGTAGCCTCCCCGTTTCGCCACGTTCAGGAATAGTCCAATGAAAGTGCCGCTCAGAATGGCGCTGATTCAGTACGTTCGTGTGGCGCGGGCGCCTTTGCCCGCGACGAGCCGTTGTGCTCAGACTTGACGGACGAAGACGCCCGGCTTCCAGTGACCCGGACCCCAACAAAAAACGGCAGGGCCTGAACCCTGCCGTATTCCAAACCAAATCTGACCCTACTTGCTGCGGTTGACTGCCTTCCTGAGTTCGGCCCCGGGGGTAAACTTCGCAACTTTGCGAGCGGCGATCTTGATTGTGGCGCCCGTCTGCGGATTGCGTCCATTGCGGGCTTTTCTCTGCGAGACCGAGAAAGTGCCAAATCCAATCAGCGCTACTCGCTCTCCTTTTTTCAACGCGCCGGTTACCGCCTCCACCGACGTGTCAATTGCGGTGGCGGCCTGCGCTTTACTGATGCCGGCGCCCGCTGCAATACGGTCAATGAGATCGGCTTTGTTCATCGTCTCTCCTGGCAGGTCTCTGGTCCTCAAAAGGCGCGGGGAGTGGCCTTTCCTGAGGTGTAGAAACCCGGCGGCCATATTTAGCTCCGCGTAGAGACGAAAGTCAACTGTGGATATCTGTGGGAATCCAGGGTCTAATCCTCCGGAATGCCGCTTCCAGCCGCAACTTTGCTACTTTGTCACTATCGTTGCTTGAGATACACGGTGATTTTCTCCCCGCCTCTGGTACGCTCTAATCAATACCCAAATGGATAACAACTCCACGGTCTTAAGGTGATCTGTCGCCGAAAATGCTGACACGCGCGCTCCGCCTGCTTCGACCCTCTCATCAGCACACCGCGTTCTCCGCAACGCTGCTGATGATCACCGCAGTCATGCTCTCGCGTGTTATCGGATATATCCGTGAAGCCTACATCGCATGGGCTTTCGGCGCGGGACCGCAGACCGACGCCTACGTCGCCGGCTTCACCATCCCCGATTTCTTGAATTACCTCGTCGCCGGCGGCACTGCCTCCATCACGTTTGTTTCCATCTACACCCGCTTTCTTGCCGCTAACAAGGAAGAAGACGCGCAGAAGACCTTTTCGATCATCATCACCGTCATGACGGTGGTGTTGGGAATCGGCACCATCCTGGCGGAAATCTTCACCCCTCAGATCGAGCGTCATCTGTTTAGCGGCTTCAATCCCGAGCAGCTCCGGCTGTGCGTCCACCTGACCCGTATTCTCCTTCCCGCACAGATTTTTTTCTATGTCGGCGGCGTAATCTCAGCGGTACTGCTTTCACACCGCTTATTTCTGTTTCCCGCCTTCGGGCCACTGCTCTATAACGTCGCCATCATTGCCGGCGGGCTGCTTTTCTCCCGCCAGATCGGCATCTCCTCACTTGCCTATGGAGCTTTGATCGGCAGTTTTCTTGGACCTTTTCTCGTCAACGCCATCGGCGCGGCGCGTATCGGCACCGGCTACCGCATTTCTTTGGACGTTCGCAATCCTGCGTTTCGCGAATGGGTTCGCCTTTCCATCCCCTTAATGCTGGGCGTTTCCTTAGTCACCGCCGATGACTGGATTCTTCGTTACTTTGCCTCCAGCAGCGTCGGCGACATCACGCGCCTGAATTATGCCAAGCGCCTTTTCGCCGTTCCCATTGCTGTGCTCGGTCAGGCCACGGGCCAGGCATCGCTCCCGTTTTTCGCCCGTCTCTTTGGCGAAAAGCGAATGCAAGAGTTCAGCGCCACAGTCAACTCGTCGATTTATCGCATCGCAGCGACTTCGTTACTCGCCACCAGCCTCATGACGGTGGCCGCGCTGCCATTGATCGATCTCGTCTATCGCCGCGGTCGTATGACTTTCGCCGACTCGCAAACCACCGCCGTGTATTTCTTCTGGTTTTCGCTGTCGCTCGCTTTTTGGTCGGCGCAGGCTCTTTACGCGCGGGCATTCTATGCTGCCGGTGACACCCTCACTCCCATGGTGGCCAGCAGCATCATTACCCTGGCATCCATCCCGATGTACGCCGCGCTTTATCACGCATTATCGACAGTCGGTCTCGCCATTGCCTCCGACCTCGGAATCGTTGCCAATACATTGGTCATCGCCATCTTGCTTAACCGTCGCAAACTCGTTCCCGCCGACGAACTTCAATGGGCAGAGCTAGGCAAGGCCGGGATCACCGCCATCTTTGCGGGGTTGCTGAGCTACGCAGTCGCCAATCGTGTCGTCATCCACCACAGCCATGCGGCCGACCTTTACGCGCTCTTCTTGATCACATTGACTTGGGCGGCTGCTGTCGCCCTTGGATTGTGGCTCACGAAATCCCAACTCCCTGGCGACTTACGCCGTCGAAAAGGTACTGTCTACCCTCGCGTGGCCGAGCGCCAAGCCGAAGAATTAAGCCGGGGAGTTGAACCCTAGGAACAGGCTAAAGCATCGATTCGCCCAACCTCTGCTCCTCCCTTTGTCGACCCGCCAAAGTAACCTACTTCCCCAATCCGCTGTTGCTCAGCGCTTGCGAAACAAGGGATACTTTTTGGGGTTGGAACCGAAATAGGAGAGCGTATGAGCAAGGCCATTTTAGTTTTCGCATCGATAGCCATTTTTTCTTCAGCACTGCTCTGGTCGCAGCAGTCCACCCAAAACCAGCAAGGCGATATGTCGGGCATGGATATGTCAACTCACGACATGTCGAGCATGCACTCTGCTGTGCCCCATGACATGCCCGGCATGGAGAACGACGGCAGCGCCCATGCCATGCAAGCCATGGAAGGCCATCACATGGACATGGGACCGCACATGAAGATGACCACGGTGCGCCAGCTCCAGCCGGGTGATCAGGAAAAGGCCGATCAGGTGGCCCAGGCAGCCCGCAAGGTGGCTGAGAAATATACCGACTACAAGGTTGCGCTCGCCGACGGCTTCCAGATCTTCATGCCCAATCGTCCGCAAAAGCAGTATCACTTCACCAATTACCTTTACGCTTTCGAGGCCAGGCAGGGTTTCAATCCCGATCATCCCAGCTCGCTCCTGTATCAAAAAAGCGGTGATGGCTACAAACTCATCGGGGTCATGTACACGGCGCCGAAGTACGCCTCCGAAGATGAACTTAACTCGCGCATTCCGCTCAGCATTGCTCAGTGGCACGCGCACGTGAACCTTTGCCTTCCTCCCGTCGATAAGCGACAGGAAACTTTAGGGGAACATCCGCAGTTCGGCCTGCACGGCTCGATTGCCACCAAAGAGGCCTGTGATGTGGCAGGCGGCAGGTTCATTCCGCAGATCTTCGGATGGATGGTGCACGTCTATCCGTTCGAACAGAAACCAGAAGACATCTGGTCGGTCGAACGCCAGGCCGAGCACAACGACTGAAGCTGATCAACCGTCCGATCCGATTCGTCTACAGCCGAAGAACGATCAACACGCTTGGGGGCATTTTTACGCTTTCGCTCGTTCGCTCCCCAGTACCTCGCGTACTTTGCGGGACAAAGTTTGCAGCGTGAAGGGTTTTTGCAGGAACGCCGTGCCGGGATCCAGCACTCCTTCATGGACGATCGCGTCTTCGGTATATCCGGAAAGATAAAGCAGCTTCGTATGTGGATGAGATGCCCCGAGCCGCGCCGATAGCTCCCGCCCGCTCATGCCGGGCATGACTACGTCAGTGATCAGCAGATCGATCTCCGCATGCTCGGCGGCAACTCGCAACGCCTCCTCCCCATTTTCCGCCTCAAGAATTTGATACCCCTGTGCTTCCAAAAGCTCGCGCACCAGTTGCCGCACCGATTCCTCATCCTCCACTAGCAACACCGTCTCAGAGGCGCGTTTGTGCGTCTGGCTAACCTCAACTTTGCCGATCACCTCCGTCGCTTCTTCGACGCGTGGCAGGTAAATTCTGAAGGTGCTCCCCAGGTTCGGCTGGCTGTCGACCAGGATATAGCCTCCGCTTTGCTTCACGATTCCATAAACGGTTGAAAGGCCCAGTCCCGTTCCTTTTCCTTTCTCCTTGGTTGTGAAGAAGGGTTCAAAGATGCGCGCATGCGTCTCTTTATCCATCCCAGCGCCGCTGTCGATGACCGAAAGCGCCACGTATGGGCCCGGATGGATGTAAGGATGCTCGCGGTTCAGTTCGGCCTTGTGCAAATCAACGTTGCCCGTCTGAATCGTGATGGTGCCGCCCGTGGACATTGCGTCCTTTGAGTTCACCACCAGGTTCATAATCACTTGCTCGATCTGCCCGGCGACAGCGCGCGTGCGCCCTAGATCGCGGGCCAGCCGGGTTTCCAGCTTGATGTTTTCTCCGATCAACGGCTGCAGCAGCCGTTCCATCTCTGTCACGATGGCATTAATATCGACTACTTTCAGCTCCAGCATTTGCTTGCGGCTGAATGCCAGCAACTGCCGTGTAACGCTGGTGGCGCGCTCGGTAGCTTGGTGAATTGCCTGAATCTTTGGATACAACGGGTCTTGTGCCTGCGTGTGTTCCAACAGAACCTCTGTATAGCCGCTGATCACGGTCAAGAGGTTGTTAAAGTCGTGGGCAACCCCCCCAGCCAGTCGTCCCACCGCTTCCATCTTTTGTGCCTGCCGGAACTGGTTCTCCAGGACTCGCTGTTCGGTTACATCCTCAGCGATAATTTCCAGCACGTCGGTCTTCTCGTGAGGATTGTTGAACACACGGCCGCTCAGCCGCACCGTGATGACCTTTCCATCTTTTCGCTTCCAGCGCACCTCGACGTTGTTGAGTCGTGTTCCTTCCTCAAAGTTTCCCATCAGACTCGCCAACTCGGTGCCATCCACGAACACATCACGTGCCGGCTCGAGAGCCAGCACTTCCTCCACCGATTCATATCCCAGCATGGCGATCAGTGCCGGGTTCATGTCCAGGAATTTGCCATCCGGACTGGAACAGTAAATTCCGTACGCCGCGCTCTGGATCAGGGACCGGTATCGCGCCTCCGAACGTCGTAATGCTTCCTCATTCCTTTTGTGCTCAATCGCGGAGGCCAACTGTTGCGAGACGAACGTGAGAATGCCTTTTTCCTTCTCTCCAAACCGAACATTGCCGCTGTAGCTCTGCACCACAACCACGCCTATCGTGTTACTGCCTACCTTCAGTGGAGCGCCTAACCAGTCCAGAGAAGGTGCTCCGATCAGTTCCGCGTCACCTTGTTCAACTAGGCGGTCGAATACTTCGGGCGTGCACAGCAGCGGTTCTCCCGTGCGCAGGACGTATTCCGTCAGACCTTTTCCCAGTTTCTTAGGGTCCGGCCTGGGATCGACCTCGTCCACAAAATACGGAAAACTCAGCAATTCCTTCCCCGGATCGTAGAGCGCAATGTAGAAGTTCCTGGCATACATCAGTTCCGCCACAACGTTGTGGACGGCGGCATAAAACTGCTGCAGGTCCTCGGCCGAACTGGCTTTTTCCGCAATCCGCAAAAGCGCTGAACTGAGGGCCTGCGCGCGTTTTTCTTCTGAAATGTCCCGGTATACCGTCCAAACGCCAACCTGTTTTCCCGCAATCACCACCGGAGCACCGGAAGCAAAAACGTCAACTAAAGACCCATCCTTCCGTTGCCGCTTGGTTTCCAGAGACACATCTTGGCCTTTGTGCAACATTTCCCGGAGCCAGCTGAGTTCTGCCGCTCGATCGGGTGGCACGATCACCGATCCCAGACTTCGGCCTCGGATCTCGTCAATGGTGTAGCCAAACACACGCGTGAACTCGCTGTTGATATGCAGCACTTCATGCTCAACGTTCAGCAGTGAGATGGCTTCGGGTGCGCACTCCAGCAACTGCTCCAGGTATGCTTTCTGCAATTCCGGAGCCTCCAGCAGTGAGCTCTCTTCATTTGCCGTGGAAGTTGCGCGGTCAGAGGGAAGGGATAGCGCCGGTGCGTTTCGTTCCAGCGCCTCGCGTAGCCGTTTCGCCCGCGCGCGATCGGCGGACCTCGGCGACCGGGTGATTTTCTCACCCATCCAACCCTCCTCGTCGGAAGACAGATTGATATCAATATGTTAGATGGGCAGACGTGTAACCTGAAGTTACTGAGGTAATTGTGGGCGGGAACTTTTTACCAGACTTATGCGCCAGAACCCAGCATTTCACAAACCCGGTGAAGGGTTTCCTTTTGTTGCTCATTCAAGGTGAGAAACTCAAACCCGTGGCGTAACCCCATGCGGTAGCGGACCAGCGCGCGTACCTTCATCGGATAAGTGGTGGCAGGTAAGGACAACTCCATGGAAACAACTTCACCCGGTTCCACTTCTCCGGTAAGGGTTCCTCCCACTCCGTCTTCGCCCAATTCGGTGGAACGACCCCAGAGGGAAACCGTCCCCGTAGGTCGAAAGACCTGCAACGACATTCGCATATCCACAGGATACCGGGGAAAGCGGCGCGGGGGCTGAGACCCGGCCTTTCCTTTTCCCTCGGCACCAGCCATCACTGATCTCCCAACACGCCCGCAATGATAATCGTTACTGAAATCAGCTGCCTGATTTTTTTACGCCGATTTCTCTGCCCGCCGCATTTGCAGGTACGCTCGAATGAACGGTTGCAAATCGCCATCCAGCACCCTGTCGACGTCGCCAACTTCGGTTTTCGTGCGATGATCTTTGATTAAGCGGTAAGGCTGCAGCACGTAAGAACGAATCTGCGATCCGAAGTCGATATCCAGCTTGGAATCCTCGATCTTCTTCGTTGCCTCCCGCTTTTTCTCCATCTCATGTTCATACAGCTTGGAGCGCAGCATGCTCATAGCGCGATCACGGTTTTTGTGCTGCGAGCGCTCGTTCTGACAGCTCGCCACCAATCCTGTCGGAATATGCGTGATACGCACCGCGGAATCGGTAGTGTTAACGTGTTGACCGCCTTTGCCGCTCGAGCGATAAGTATCGACTCGGATATCTTCCGGCTTGATCACTACCTCGACACTGTCATCGATCTCCGGCGACACGAAGACACTGGCGAATGATGTGTGCCGCCGCTTGGCTTGATCGAATGGCGAAATTCGCACCAGCCGGTGCACGCCGATCTCGCTGCTCAGCAAGCCGAATGCATACTCCCCATTCACGGCAAATGTGGCAGACTTCAGGCCCGCCTCTTCACCGGGCTGGTAATCATATAGAACGGTTTGAAATCCTTGTCGCTCTGCCCATCGCAGATACATGCGCAGCAGCATGTCTGCCCAATCCTGCGATTCGGTGCCGCCCGCGCCGGGATGAATCGTAACAATGGCGTTGCGGGCATCGTTCTCCCCCGACAGCAAGGTTTCCGTCTCAAGGTGGTCCACTTTCTGCCGCAGCGAATCGATTTCGTGCCGCAGATCGGCATCGACTGCTTCCCCTTCGCGCGCCAGTTCGAAGTACGCAGAGATGTCATCAGTGCGCCTGATCAGGTCAACCTCGGTCGCCAACATGTCTTCCAGGCGCTTCTTCTCACGCATCACTTGCTGGGATTGTTGGGGATTCGACCAGAAATTCGGGTCAGAGCTTTGCTTTTCGATCTCGCTCAATTGCTGGCGCAGCTTGCCGGCGTCAAAGATACTCCCGGAGTTCGCGGACCTTGTCTTTCAGAATTCCGTATTCTTGTTCCAGTTCTTCCACCATAACTATCGTTTTACCTTCTCAGGGATTGACAGGCGCAGGATTAGCGCCGCCACACAAATTATCGCACACAGATACGCAAACCAATCGCCATGCCGGGTGTAGAACGTGGTTTCGTTCGATAGCGCATATGGAGCTTGCAGCGCAGTGCGCACCTTGCGCGGCACGCTGGCAACAATCCTTCCATATGGATCTATGGAAGTTGTTACTCCGGTATTCGTGTCACGCAACAGCCAGCGCCCGTTTTCCACCGCGCGCATGCGGGCTTGTTTGAGATGCTGCGCATAGGCGCCGCTGTCACCATACCATCCGTCGTTGGAGATGTTCACCAGAACCTGCGCTCCATGAGCCGCAAATCGCCGAACCTCGTCGGGAAAGATGGATTCATAACAAATGAACACGCCGAGCTTGCTCTCATCCGCCACCAGTGCCACGCGAGAAGTTCCCCTAGAAAAGTCTCCGACTTCTTTGGTCAGCCCTCCCGCAAATCCAAATAAACGCTTAAACGGCACATACTCGCCAAATGGCACCAGATGGACCTTGTCATATCGCGCAATCCATTCCCCCGTCGGACCAACCAGCTGAGCCGAGTTGTAGATCGTCGTAGGCTGCTGCGGGCTCTGACTCGCGTTCGTTATCCCAATGCTCCCGGCCAGCACCCACGTGTTTCCTTGCCGTGCGATATTGCTGAGGGCGCTCCGGAATACGGGATCACTGGTATAAAACGGAGCGGGCGACTCCGGCCACACGATCAGTTCTGCATGCGTACTCCCACTTGGATTGACGCTCAGCCCGCTCAGCTCATTCAGGGTCGTATTGAAATAGTCTCGCGTCCAGTCGGTGCCCTCCAAAATGGGGACGTTGGCTTGCACAAGCGTCGCCATTTTGTCGGTGGGCAACGGTGGCGCAGGCACAAGCCGCCCCGCCTGCAAAACCACGGTCGCGGCAATGACAGCTATGACCAGCGGCATTCGCTTCTCGCGCCGAACCAGGAATGCCGCCGTCCAAGCCGAATTAACGATCATAATTTCGAATGAGAGACCGTAAACCCCCGTCACCGTGGCGATGCGAGCCAGCGGAATGTTGCTCACTTCGGTGATGCCCAGCAGATCCCACGGGAAACCGCTTATGCGCGTGCGAGCCAGTTCAATAGCGACCCAGGCCGCTGGCGCCAGCAACAATGCCCGTCGGCTCAACGGGCTGGCATCAGCAAACCAACTGATCAGCAGCCCAAAAACACCGTGATAGATCGCAAGATAAAGGCAAAAAAGAATAAGGATGCCCACTGCGGCTGGCGCATTCACGCCGCCATATTGGCGCATGGTGTTGTAGATCCAATAGCACGTGCCCGCATACCATAGAATCCCGCTGGAATAGGCGAGCAAAAACGCCTGCAGGGGCTTCGCCGGCAACAACTTGATTCCTTCGCGTAATTGCAATGTGTCCGGTTGCCGTGCACGCAGCAAGGCGATCAGCAAGGGCGTCAACGCCACCCAGCAGCAAACGTACAAATTCGGCAGAGGGAAGATTAGAATCTGCAGCCCAGCGGAGAGCGCAGCTAACAACCAGGCTCGGTGGTGGATCTGGCGCACAGCCAAGAATAGCAAACGCGCTTGCGGACGGGTGCCAGACTACTTAGAGCCCTCACCCTGTATTTCCCGCCCAGCTTCTCCTAGAATTCGAAACATGAAACTCAAATCGCTTCTTCTTCTCGCAATCCTGCTAGTTGCCAGCTTGGCCCTCGCTGCACCGCGAACCATGCGTCTGGATTACTACCATACCGGCGACACTCATCACGAATCCTTTGCCGTCGATCGCATTGTCATTGAGCCGCTGCCCTGGCCCGGCGATCCGGCAAAAACCATCGACGACACCAATTACGGCGCCTCCTTCTTCGAAGTCCGTGACCAGGCCAGCAACCGTCTGCTTTATTCCCGCGGATTCAACTCCGTCTTCAGCGAGTGGGTCACAACTGAGGAGGCCAAGAGTACCAGCCGGACATTTTCAGAATCGCTACGCTTCCCCGCTCCTGATGCGGCGATCAAAATCGTACTTAAGGAACGTCAAGAGGGCGAATTTCTTGACGTCTGGACCACAACCATCGACCCCAAGGACAAGTTCATCGACAATTCGCCTCCGCCTTCACCCGGTCCGCTCCTGACCATCCAAAAGAATGGCGATCCGCCCACCAAAGTCGATCTGCTGATCATGGGCGATGGCTATACCGCTGCCGAACGTTCCAAGTTCGAGCAAGACGCGCGGCGCTTTACCGAGATCCTTTTCACTAGGCCGCCATTTCGTGAGCATCGGCAGGATTTTAACGTCTGGGGTCTGTGCCCGGCAGCGCAGGAGTCCGGCGTCTCGCGTCCCTCGATTGGTCTTCACCGCCGCAATCCATTGGGAACGACCTACGATACTTTCGGGACTGAACGATACATTCTCACTACCGAAAATCGAGTGTTGCGTGACTACGCTTCCTACGCTCCCTACGAGTTCATCGAAATTCTGGTCAATGCCAAAACCTATGGCGGTGGCGGAATCTTTAATTTGTATGCTACCGTCGCTGCCGATAACGAGTTCGCGCCTTATGTCTTTGTACACGAGTTCGGGCATCATTTCGCCGGTCTGGCCGATGAATATTTCACTTCCGAGGTCGCCTATTTGCCGCCTGCGAAAAAGATTGAACCGTGGGAGCCCAATGTCACCGCCTTGCTCGATCCTACCGAGCTTAAATGGAAAGATCTGGTGACGCCCGACACGCCGATTCCTACGCCCTGGCAAAAACAGGACTTTGAGGCTCTGGATAAGCAAATCCAGACTCAGCGCCGCCAGCTCCGTTCCCAGAACCGCCCCGAATCGGAAGTGGAAGCACTGTTCAAAGAGGCGAAACAAAAAGAAGATGCTCTTCTCTCCCACGATAAATATTCAGATCGGGTAGGCGCGTTCGAAGGTGCCGACTACGAAGCGCACGGCTACTACCGTCCTCAGGAAAACTGCATTATGTTTACTCGGTATGAAACATTCTGCGCCGTCTGCCGCCGGGCCATCCAACGGATTATCGCGATGTATGCAGCTAACTGATCGGAGGTAGATGGCCGCGCCAACTGGTGTTTATGGCGCTTTGAGATGTTGCAATCCGCTATTTTCGGACGAGCAGCTCTACTCATCGGCAACGGGATTTGCCAGCGTGCCCACACCATCGATCCTGATCTCAACCACGTCATTGGCGACTACTGGCCCCACCCCTTCCGGAGTACCGGTTGCGATGAGATCGCCGGGCACGAGCGTCATCGCCGCGGCAATGTGGCGGATGATTACTTCCAACGTGAAGATGAAGTCCTTAGTGTTCCCGTGTTGTCTGATTTCGCCATTTACCCGCGTTTCCACTTCGACTCCCGCCCAGGGATCAATTTCTGTGCTGACGACGGGGCCAACCGGACAGAAGGTGTCAAAACCCTTGGCTCGCCACCATTGCCCATCTTTTTTCTGCAGGTCGCGGGCGGTGAAATCGTTGAGCGCCGTGTAGCCCAGAATATAAGACCGCACGTCTTCATCCGCCGCCGGCTTGTGGCAGCGCTGTCCGATCACCACCGCCAGTTCTCCCTCGTAGTCCGTGCGCTGCGAAATCCTCGGACGCCGAATCGTTTTGCCGGAAGCCAGCAACGAAGAAGGCGGTTTAAAAAAGATGAGTGGTTCTTCCGGAACTTCGTTGCCTAGCTCGGCAGCATGTTCGCGATAGTTGCGGCCCACGCAGACGATTTTCGAGGGACGGACCGGAACCGCCAGCTTCGCCTCCGCCAACGGCGTGCGCGGAATTGGCTTGGTGGGCAAATCCTCCAGATCCTCCACTGCCTCGGGTGACTTCAGCAACAGCCGGGTAATGTAATCGCTGCCCGCAACCGTCTCCACCAGTCCGTATTCAGCCTGACCATTGAACTCAAAGCGACAATATTTCATCTGTCCCCAACTCTCCTGCCCACCGAAATGGATTCTTGCGAGAGTATTGGAATATACGCGGTTAAGGCAAGATACTGCCTATATGCGTAGTGGGTCAGTTTGATCTGTCGAGCAGCTTTGCCCAAGAAGTGCTGGGATCTCGGGCCAGTATCTCTCATGTCATCCAGAAACCGCGTTAGCCGGTGAGGGATCCTACGCCGGCTTGCACTGTAGGTGGCGTAAACAGGACCGTCAGTCCCACGTGCGCCTGTGGCAGTTCTGTGTTTTTCGTGACATCCCTCGCGAGCACGGCGCATCGGGATGACACCTCCACCAGCGGCAGCTATTTATTAGGCAAAGCTCTGTCACGCAAACCGCCCTCGCGCAGCGGGGAACCAGCCAGGGTCAGGCGACAATGGAAGGAAAATTCTGGGGCCCTCGCCACCTGCAACGAGGGGGTGCGCAGAGGACCAGGCCCCAGATTAGGGGACAATCCTTATACCCTTCCCGTCCGAAGCCGCCATAAGAATCTTTTTTTGTTACGAAATCCGAACAAACCGACACGGCACCAGAAATACCGCCTGCGAGGGCAGCGGCCCAGCTTGCACCTGACCAACTACCGAGCAGTAGGTAGTGCATCAGTTTGGATTTCGCGCCGGCATTCCTGGGGTCGCATGGCGTCATCCCGAGCAAAGCCGTTCTTCAAACGAAGCGAGAGCCTGCGCTGAGCGAAGTCAAAGGGGATCTCGCGTGCAGTGTCACGGGAGTTGCGCTTCCGCGCGACGCCCCGCTGGTGAAAGCGCGGGGCTTCGGAATGACGACTCAATACTAGATGTGAAAAATTCAAACTGAGACACTACCGAGCAGTAATTTATATTGACGAACCTTGTCTTCCTTTTGTAGCATCTTGAGGACAAGGTCGCTCTTCGGAGCCGGCCTGGATTTCATGCAGAGTGGCTGAGGGACGAGCCCTGCGACGCCACGGCAACCGGATCAGGATCATCTATCCTGACCGCCAGGTGCCAACTCTCTCCTGGAAACAGGGAACATGAGATTCGGATGCGCGCAGTTTTTGCTTCCGTAGCCTCTTTTCTCCTATTCCTGGGAAAAGAGGCCTTCGCTTTTTGGGACTCTTTTCCCGGCTCGTCCTCAGCTACTCGCAACCGAAAGTAGGCAGTGGTGCAGTTTGAATTGTCATCCTGAGTAAGTGGTCAAACTGCGGCACTGCCAGAAAGCGAGTAGCCAAATGGTCCACTACCAACTGCGCTGTCGGGAATGCGGCAAATTCTGGGGCAACGAGCCACGCTCGATCTGCGACGATTGCTTTTCTCCCCTCGAAGTTTCCTACGACTACGACGCTCTGCGTGGCACAATCACCCGAGAGCGCATTGCCAGCCGCGCCCCCAATCTGTGGCGATACGCTGACTTACTTCCATTGGCGACAGATTTTCGGCCCACCCTGCCAACTGGCTTCACGCCCTTGTTGAATGCGCCGCGGCTCGGCGAGCAGCTCGGCGCACAACGTCTTTTCATCAAGAACGATGCCGTCTGCCTGCCCACGTTGAGCTTCAAAGATCGCGTGGTCGCCGTCGCCCTGGCGCAAGCCTGCAGTTTTGGATTTCACACCGTTGCCTGCTCCTCAACCGGCAATCTCGCCAATGCGGTAGCTGCTCAGGCTGCCCGCAATGGATTGGACGCCTGGATCTTCATCCCCGCCGATCTTGAACCGGCAAAAATTCTCGGTACCCAGGTGTTTGGCGCGAAGCTGGTGCGCATCGCCGGCAGTTACGACCAGGTGAACCGCCTTTGCTCGCAAATCGCCGACGAACGCCATTGGGGATTTGTGAACGTGAACCTACGCCCCTACTACGCCGAAGGATCGAAGACCGTGGGTTTTGAAATCGCCGAGCAACTCGGTTGGCGTCTGCCGGACAATGTCGTGGTCCCGATGGCCGGCGGCTCACTGATTACCAAGATTAAAAAAGCATTCGACGAGCTGATCACCCTCGGTTTAGTTGAGCCCAAACCGGTGAAGATTTTCGGCGCCCAGGCCACCGGCTGCTCGCCCATCTCGACCGCGATCAAAGCCAGCAACACCGATATCGAACCGCAAAAGCCCGCAACGCTGGCGCGATCTTTAGCTATCGGCAATCCCGCTGACGGCCACTATGCGATCAAGGCCATCCGTGAGAGCGGCGGATGGGCCGAAGATGTTTCTGACTCTGTCATTGTCGATTCCATGAAGCTTCTCGCCCAAACCGAAGGTGTCTTCACCGAGACTGCCGGCGGGGTCACGGTAGGCTGCGCGCGCAAGCTGTATCAGCAGGATCGGATTCTTCCCGATGAGACTACCGTGCTTTGCATTACCGGCAACGGATTGAAGACTACCGATGTCCTCTCGGCTCACTACCAGGCCGAGGAACCGATTCGTCCCCGGCTGGCAGACTTTGAGGCATTCCTGGAGCGGGCCACTGAAGTTTCCAGTCAAATTCCCAGCGTCGTGGAGGTGTGAAATGCCCATCACTGTACAGATTCCGACTGCGCTGCGCCGCCTCACTGGCGGGACGGCCAACGTAACCTGTTCCCCGGGAAATCTGGCGGAGCTTTTTGCCGTGCTCGATGAGCAGTTCCCCGATCTGAAATCCCATTTGCGGGATGACGCGGGAGAGATTCGTCGTTTCCTCAACATCTACGTGAACGACGAAGATATTCGCTTCCTCGGCGGCAGCAGCTACTCCTTTCAGGACGGCGATGAGGTCCTGCTGGTGCCCTCCATCGCCGGTGGCCTTCAGTAAGATACTTATAATGAAGCCCTCGCAATCCGGCTAAACACATCAGCCGCTTTCTCTTTTTCCGCTTGTGCATCCTCACGTGGCCTTATATAATCTAACTAACTGGTTAATTAATATGTCAGCCCACGCCAAACCGCGTCTCGGCTCCCGCCGCCAGCCGGAGCACAGCCGCTCCATGATCCTGCAGGCCGCCATTCGTGAGTTTGCTCAGCGCGGCATCGCGGGCGCGCGCACCGATGCCATCGCCCATGCCGCCCGGGTTAATAAGGCTCTCCTTTATTACTACTATCGCGACAAGGAAACTCTCTATGGTGCCGCCCTCGACCACGCCTTCGGCCAGATGTTCGGACACCTGATGACGGTTCTTGATCGTAACCTTTCGCCCCGCGACAAAGTACTCACTTACGTAGGGGAATATTTTGACTACATCGCGAGTCACAAGTTCAACCGCGACCTGGTCCAGGTGGAAACGATGCGCGCGGGCCACGGTTCGCCCCACCTGAAGCGCATTGCAAAACACTATTTTCAGCCTCTCTATCGAAGGCTGAGTGAGGTGATCCAGCAGGGAATCCTGGCCGGAGAATTTCGGCAACTCAACCCCCTGCAATTCGTTCCCTCTATGGTGGCGTTAGTGGTGTTTTATTTCATCAGCGCTCCGATCTTGAAGACCACAACAGGTTTTGATCCCTTGTCGCCGGAACGGATTGCGGAACGCCGCGCTGCCGTATTGGACTTTATCTCGGCCGCTCTGTTTTCGCGCGAAGGAGGCGGACAATGAGCATTCACGAGGAATTTCTGCAAATCCTCCGCATTTTGGCCGAGACTCCAGAACCTGCCGTCAGGAAACCGCCCTCCTCGGAGATTGATCAGAACTCTGAAGCCGCGTCTGATGCGTCAGGAACGGGCCGTGGGCACGACAAATGCCAGGGAGCAGGCTCATGAGTGTTCGCAATAAATTCCTGATTCTGGTCGCCATAATTTTTACCATCGCGCTGACCTACTATTTTGTTTCCACTCCCAGCAACCGGGATTTGGTCCTGATCGGCACAGTCGATTCCAACCAGGTCATCGTCAGCCCGCAAATACAGGATCGCCTGCAGAAGCTTTTCGTGGATGAAGGAACGCCGGTGAAGCAAGGCGATCTGATCGCGCTCCTCGATCCCTCCGAACTCGAAGCTGAAGAACGCGCCGCCGCGGCCACTATTGACAGCTTCAAATACAAAGTTGGAGAAACACAATCCACACTGGAAGCAACCAAAGGAACCACCACCAGCAGCGTCGCCAACGCGCAAGCCCGGCTTTCCTCAGTCCGGGCGCAACTGGCACAGGCAGAAGCAACCCTGGAACGCACTCAGAGCGACAGCCGCCGCACCATCGCGCTGGCAAAAGAGGGCGTCGCCTCCGATCAGGATCGTGTCCAGGCTGAGACTAACCTCACCGCCCAACAGGCGGTCGTTCAGTCGTTACGCGACCAGGTCACTGCCGCTCAGGCCGATCTCAATACCGCCATCGCCAACACCCATACCGCGCATGCCGCCCAACGCACCGTCGAATCCACCCAGGCCCAGCTCGCCAACGCTGAAAACATGCTTAAGGAAGCAGAAGTCCGGCTGGGTTACACCAAAATCTACGCCCCGCTTACGGGCACGGTTTCGGTGCGTGCCGCTCGTGAGGGCGAAGTTTTGAATATCGGGCAGCCTATCGTCACTATCGTCGATCTGAGTGACACCTGGGTTCGCGCCGCCATCCCGGAAACCGAATCCGACCACATCGGGCTCGGCGACACCGTGCGCACTCGTCTGCCCGGCGGCACGATCATCTCCGGAAAAGTGTTTTACAAATCTGCGGAAGCCGACTTCGCCACCCAACGCGACGTCAACCGGCGCAAGCGCGATATCCGGACCATCGTCCTCAAAGTCAGGCTGGACAATCCCAAAGGCGCGTACGTGCCCGGCATGACCGCCGAAGTTCTGGTCTCCCCGCAACAGCTTAAGGGCATCGCGCAAGAGAATTCATCGGCGGAGAAACGGCCGTGATCGCCGATCTGCAGAGCAACGGCATCTCGCCGGCCAACGGTCACGGCCCCACGGGCAATCTTCTTCCCAACGCCATTGAAGTCGACCACATTGTCAAAAAGTATGGCGACTTCACCGCCGTTGATGACATTTCTTTCCAGGTGAAGGACGAGGAGATTTTCGGCCTGCTCGGTCCCAACGGCGCCGGAAAATCCACATTGATCCGCATGATGACCACGCTCATTCCGATTACCGCGGGCACCGCGCGCATCGCCGGCCATGACGTTCAGAAGGAACCCGATGCCGTGCGCCGGGTCATCGGCGTAATTCCTCAGGCGCTGACCAGCGATCTCGATCTCACCATCGAAGAGAACTTGAACATCTACGCCAAACTCTACGATGTCCCCGCAAAAAAGCGGAAAGCCGCCATTGACGAACTTCTGGAATTAGTCGATCTGACGAAATGGCGGAATGCCCAGACCAAGACTTTATCCGGTGGCATGCGCCGCCGGCTGGAGATCGCTCGCGGCTTGGTTCACAGCCCCCAAATCTTTTTTCTCGATGAACCCACAACCGGACTCGATCCCGTCTCGCGTGTCGCAGTTTGGGAGATGCTGACCAACATCAAAGCCCACCGCAAGCTCACGATTCTGATCACCACTCATTACATGGACGAAGCCGACCGCCTCTGCCACCGGGTTGCCATTGTCGATCACGGCAAACTCGTGGCTCTCGACACGCCAGCCGCGCTCAAGGCCAGCGTGCCCGGATCCAATGTGATCGAAGTGCAATTCGACAATCCCCCGGCAAACTGGGAAGAACGTCTCAAGCAGCTCAGCGCCGTGACCGCGGTTCAGAACGAATCCGCCGGCATGTACCGCGTCCTGAGCAGCAACGGATCGCAAACTACTACGGAGTTGGTTGAGGCAGCCGTGCAAGCCGGCATTCCCGTGAAATCGCTCTCCGTGCAAAACACCACGCTGGACGACGTTTTTGTCCACTACACCGGACGTCAGCTCCGCGATGAGCTGCAAAAAGCCTACGCTTTCGTCATGCCCCAGAGGCCAGGATTACAGCCATGAATCGAATGTTCGCCATCATCGAGCGCGAAATGCGCAAGTTCTTCCGTTCCCCGGCTTTAATGATGGCATCGATGATTTTCCCCTTGGTGCAGCTCATCGTGCTGGGCAACGCCTTTGGCGGCAAAATTCGCGATGCCAAACTCGGCCTGGTCGATCAGGACGGAGGTACCCAAGCCCTCAAAATCCGCGAGGCGTTTGACTCGGTCCGGGCCAACATGCGCACCTTCGAGCCGGTCTATTACCGCGATCCAAAAACCGCTATGGAAGACGTGCGCAACGGCAAGATTCAAGGTGCGGTCATCATCCCGCCGCAATATTCACGCCGCGTCTATGAGCAGGACCAACCGCGTATCGCCCTGGTTGTCGACAACAGTGACAACTTCATGAGCTCGACCCTGGAAGACGAGCTTACCGGCATCACCAACGCGTTAAATCAGCCGACGGTCGAACCCCGCATTCTGCAGCAGACAGTCCTGCAGATTGTCGAACTCTATCCCTATATCGAATACATGAAATATCTGCTGCCCGGCTCAATCACGCTGGCCATGTTTGTCTCGGTGATGATTGGTGGCGGCATGCTCTACATTGACGATAAGGCGCGAGGCGTGCACGAAGGATACCTGGTTACGCCCATCACCAAAACCGAGCTGGTATTCGGCCTCAATGGCGCTGGCGCCATTAAGGCGGTCATGACCGGAGTGGTCATCACCATTATCGGTTCGCTTCTGGCTGGCGTCGGGACGGTTTTCCATCCCTCCACCATACTCGGCCTGCTGATCATGATTCTCCTCACCTCACTCGCCTTCAACACTTTTATGTTCCTGCTTATGGTGCGAGTGGAGGATCCGCTGGTCCCGCGGGCCATTTTCGGCATTCTTAATACACTGCTGTTTTTCCCGAGTGGCTCCATTTATCCGGTGCAGGCCTTCCCCCGGTGGCTAAGAACCATTGCCGTGGCCGACCCCTTCACCTACGCGGTGCATGGCTTCAAATCTCTGCTGTTGAAAGAAACCGGATTGGGAGCCATTGTTCCGGACATGATCTATCTCTCTATCTTTGCGGCCATCACCTTGGCGATCGCCACGCCCCTGTTCAAACGAACCCTCTAGCCTCCCGCGGTGGGGTTGAGAACGGGATACTCCAGTTGGCCTCGCTTTCTCGTCTTGCCACGCCGTATAATACCCCCCTACGGTATGCGTTCTCTCTCGGCGCAGGCGCCCGCAAACAGGAAAAATCAGATGCCAGAAAAATCGCCCCACATCCCCAGGGAAAAACAAAAGCTGTTGTCACGCATCCGGCGGCTTGCCGGTCAGGTTGACGCGGTGGAGCGTTCGGTGGCGGAAGGCGACGAGTGTGCTGACATCCTGATGCTGCTCGCTGCCATTCGCGGCGCGGTCAACAGTTTGATGGCGGAGATTCTCGAGGACCACGTCCGTCTGCACATTACACATCCGGATCGTGCAAAAGAAACTCCAGAAGAGTTAACCGAAGATCTGATCGGCCTGGTGCGCGCCTATCTCAAGTAAGGTTCTCAACTCTCGGGCTTCCAAACGCAGCCAATCGTCTCATCCTAGAACAGGAACTTTGCTCCTAGCTGCAGAATTCGCGGGCTGTAAGTAGTGCCCGTTTGTAGAAAGTTTGGCGCCCCCGGGAAATTGTACGGACCGGGAACAAAGCTCCCGGTGCTCGACGAAAATCCCGCGCTTCCCGCAGCCCCGCCCTGATCACCGGCCAAGGGACCCCACTCCACGTGATTGAAGATGTTGAAAGCCTCGGCGCGGAACTCAAACGCTAGGCTCTCCTTGATCGGGAAGTGCTTGAACAGGGCCATGTCAATATTCCAGTGTCCGGGATTACGTAGGAAATTCCTGCCGGTATCTCCCAGCGTCAACCCCACCGGTGCAGCAAACGCATTCGGGTTTGCAATGTACGGCCCAAAACCAGTCGCTGGCGAATACTGCGGAATGTTCTGGTATGGGTTCGAGATCACATTGGCATAGGATTGTCCTGCCCCTGCGCTTGAAGCGACGCCATTGCCCAAGCCGGCATTGTCAGGATTCGCCGCGCTGTTGTAAACACTGAAAGGCGTCCCGGTCTCCCACTGCCCGATTCCTGACAGCTCCCAATTGCCTAGCAGCTTGTTCATCAAGCCTGCGCCTTTGAGGAGCGGCAAATCATAAATGGCGCTCGAGGTAAATGTGTGCCGCTGGTCGAAGTTCGAGGAGGCTCGGAATGCCGGGAAATCAAACGCATTCAGAATGCCGCCATCGCCAAACAAACCGCCATCGGAAGCATCGTCGATTGAGTGGCTAAAGGTATAGGACACATTCATCTGTAGTTTCCCCACAGATCGCCGTAGCTCAGCTTGCAGCGCATGATAGACGGAGGAGGCCCCGTTATCGAGACGCGTGACGTCACCTAATCCGCGGTAAGGACGAAACGGGTTGGCATCGAAAGCGCAGGCCACCGCAAGATTGGTCGCTACCTGCCCTCCGGTCGTTCCTGTATACGGAACGCCGTTCACCGTCGCCGCGACCGCGACCTGACCTGCTCCGTTTATGCTCTCAGCAACGCTGCCGCAATCTGCGGCGCCAATCGGAGTGCCCGTCGCAAGATACGGGTTCTGCGACGCCGGAACCTCCTGCAATTGGTTAAGCTCGTACTTGCGTCCGAGGTGCGTGCCTTTGCTGCCCACATAGGCAAGTGTCGCTACTGTGTTCCGGGCAACGTCGTGTTGAATGTCGAAGTGCCATTGCTGCACGTAAGGCCACGTAGCCTGATTGGGAATCGAGACAACATTTAGCGGGAATAGCAGGCCGGATTGGCCTCCAATGTTGTTGTATCCCACAATGTTGAACTGCGTGGGTGTCTGAATCAGAGGTGGTGCGCTCTCCAGAGCTTCGGTGTTGGATTCGTTTCCATTCGTGTGTTCATAGAAGATTCCGTAGCCGCCGCGAATCGCCCACTTCCCATCCCCTTTCGGATCGAAGGCGAAGCCGAGGCGAGGCGCCGGATTAAACAGGTGCCCTTTCATACACCCGATCGGGACTCCACTCGTGCCGCATTGCACGATGCCGTTGAAGGGATCTCCTGTGCCTGGCACAATTGCACCCGCCTGTCCCGTGATGTCGCCGTTACCATCATCCACCTGCGGGGCTTTTGCCGGATTCCACGTCTGGGGATCGAAGTTGTAGGCGTGCAGGTACTTCTCGCGATACGTGCCAAAAAGACTGACTCTCAACCCAAGATTTAATGTCAGCCGTTTGGTGGCGTGAAAATCATCCTGGAAATATGGCTCTAGTATCTTGTAACGGTTGTAGTATTTGGCCCGGTCGCTGGCTTGTTCGTAGTTCGCAATGTTGCCCATTAACAGGTCGGCAAACGGGTTTCCTACGGACACCGGGGAAGTGGGATCAAACGTAAGAAATCCGTTAATGGAAGGGACTGTGCCTGTGAGCTCGTTCTTCTGTGCGGCAACAAAATACGCCCCAAACTGCAGATTGTGTGCGCCGACAATTTTAGTCACGTTATCCCGGTAGGTGTAGGTTGGATTTGCGTTGTAAGGCCCATTGGGAACGAAACCGGGGTCTTCCGAGAATCCGGTACTGCCGTACGCCCCACCAAAGCCGCTGGCCACGCTGATTCCGGGTAGCGCTCCACCGTTTCCTGCCGCCGGAAACAGACTTCCAATGCTGTAATTCGCCGGACGTTTCCACGCATTCGGGTTTGGCGTCCCGGTGTTGTTAAGGATGATGTGATCTGTGGTGTAGCTGAACACGAACTCATTGAGCAAAGTAGGCGACGCCGTAGCCGTCAGGCGCGCAACCAGTGCTGTCGCCGGTCCGACAAAATTGGTTTCCACGGTGGGGAAGCTGGTCCCGTCGCTCCACAGAGGTGTTGCTGTTACCGTAGCCCACGAATCGTGGGCATAGCGGAACATGGCCCGCAGGCGATCGCTGAAGTTGTGGTCCACTCGCACCAGTTCTTCCCGCCAGTTGGTAGGCTGAGAAGGCGCAGCTACAAAAAGGTTCGATCCGCTATTAGGTTCCGGGATCAGCCCCAGCAGCGGTGCGGCGGTGGGACTAATTGAGACCTGGTTATTGGGAAACGTATTGTAGAACTGGTTCGCCCCTATCAGCGGGCCGAGGCTGGACGCCGGGCAATCCGGGAAATAAGGCCCTGCCGCGCCCGTCGTATCCGTGCGCTGGAATTGCGTTCCTGCGGCCGGACAAAGATCGCTGAAATTCCCCGACCGTTCGGCTGTCGACGGAACAACCACATTAAAGCTTTGCCCGGGAACCCGGTCCCGCCGCCATTCCTGCGACCAGAAAAAGAAAGTCTTGCTCTTGTCCGTGTTGTAGTGCCCTGGAATGTAAATCGGCCCGCCAATGGTATATCCGAAATCGTTTTTCTTGTACGAAGGCGGAGCGCTCTGGAACTCCGGCGTGGCATTGAACATGTCGTTGCGCACAAACTCATAGGCGTCGCCGTGGAAGTGGTTGGTTCCTGACTTGGTCTCGGTTTCAATCGTGCCAGACGCATTGCGCCCGTACTGTGCTCCGTAATTCGAGGTAAGCACTCGCACCTCGCCGATGGCATCGATGCTCGGGGTGACGTTCAGCGTTGAATTGCTGCCGTTGTCCATGTTGTCGCCGCCATCGAGTTCCCAGTTGTTGTACTCCAGGCGGCCGCCGTTCACGCTGTAGTTCACGTTCGCGGTGATGCCGTACTGGCCTTCGGAGGAGCCCGTCTGATTCGTAATCCCAGGTGTTAACGTAACCAGTTGGGTAAACACGCGGCCATTGAGTTGCAGCTGGCTGATCTCTTTGCCGGTGATCGTTCCCGCAACTTCGTTCGATTGCGTCTCCACCTGCGCGACCGCTGTGCCCTCCACCGTGATCTCGGTGTTTTGCGAGCCAACCTCCAGGGTTGCGTCCACACGGGCTTTCTGTGCCACGCGCAGAATGATCCCCTGCGCGTCGAATTTTTTGAACCCTTGCGCGGCAATCGACAGCGTATATGTTCCCGGCGGCACGGCGCTGATCAGGTAATTTCCATCGCCGTTAGTCGACGTAACTCGGTTGATGCCGCGATCAGGATTCTTGACCGTCACTTGAGCCTTGGCAATCGCAGCCCCCGTGGGATCGGTCACCATGCCGGTGATCGAAGCTGTGTCTTGCGCCAACAAACCAACCGGAAGACTGCAAGCGAATAGAACAATCCACCAGCACGCCAGACGGGATCTCATAGTCAACTCCGTTTGCGAAAGGAAATCAGGAATAGCCAGGTCCAACACTTGCCGGTAAATTGAGCCCCACCCCGGCCTCTCAAAAATGCCTTATTAAAACGTGTTAATAGTGCTGTAAATGGACGATCGTAGTCAAGCGAAAAAATGCCTGAGCCGGGGAAGACCGGGATCCAATTAACCTACACCAGGCTTCGTGTCGACTCCCGCACCACCAGTTCCGGCGCCATTTTTCGGTGGACGGCCGCGACCTCGCGCTTTTCCAGCACAGCATTCACGCCCTCTAGCGCCATGCTCACGGCCATGGCGCCCATCGCCGCCATGGGCTGACGGACCGTCGTCAAAGATGGTGTATAGAGGGTGGATACTGCCACGTCGTCGAAGCCGATCACCGAACAATCTTGCGGCACGTGCAGTCCCACTTTGGCGAGCGCGCGGATTGCTCCAAACGCCGTCATGTCGTCAAAGGCCATGAGGGCAGTGAACGGACGCTTCTGTTTGAGCAGTTCCTCGGTCAGCTCATATCCCGCTTCGAAACTGGAAATAGGTTCGCTGGACTCCGGAAGATCCAGGAACAAGCGCGCGTCCAACTCGAGGCCGCTGGCCTTGGCGAACGCGCGCACACCCTTCCAGCGCGGCGCACTGTCCGCCAGCGCCTTCGGCCCGCGAATGAAGGCAATTTTGCGATGCCCCAGCGAATACAGATGCTCAACCGCAGTATAGGCGCCCACTTCATTGTCGACGATTACCGAGCTCACCGAGGGGTTCTGCAACTCGCGGCCAATCATCACCGTCGGTACACTGCTCTTTTCCAGATCGGCCAGCACATCGATATTTACGAACAGCCAGTTAGCCAAAACAATCAAACCTTCCACTCGCCGGTCGAGCAGCATTTCCAAATAACGCTCGAAGCGGCTGCGATCGTTGTGTACATCCGTGAGGATTGGCAGATAAGACGCTTGGTAAAGCGCGTTTTCGATCCCCCGCAGCACCAGCGTGCAATACGGATCGGTCATGTCAAACACCATCACCCCGACCGTGTGGCTTCGCTTGCCGCGTAGGGAACGGGCAAACAGGTTCGGCCGGTACCCCAGCTTCTTGGCTGCCCGTTCAATTCTTTTTTTTGTGCTGCCCGGAATGTACCGCGCCAGCGGAGCGTTATTGAGAACGATGGAAACCGTGGTCGAGGAAAAACCGCTCTCCTTGGCCACATCACGAATCGTCACCATCGAGCCTTTCATCTCTATCCTGCGCATCTGGCTTGAAATTGCGCTACTGCTGGCGGACACTACAGCAGAGAGCGAAAGCAGTGTCAAGTTGCGTGCTTCGAGCCTTGGTTCTTGCTCTTTGTCTATTTCTACTTCTGCAGGTTGCCGACGCTTGGGGCCAAACGCCTGTCCGAGCCGCAACCACCTTACCCGAAGCTCCTGATCCGCAGCAATTGTTCGAGCGCGCACAGGCCGAGCTCAAAAGTGGAGACCTGGATGGCGCCGAGCGCGACTTTCACTCCGTCCTCGCTCTGAATCCCAAAGTTGCCGGCGCTTACGCCAATCTTGGCGTGGTCTACATGCGCCGCAAACAGTGGCAGCGCGCCCTCCCCATGTTGCAGAAAGCGGAGACCCTGGCGCCCCACGTGGCTGGCATTCGGCTGAACGTTGGGCTTGTCTACTACCGCCAAAATGATTTTCGCAACGCCATTCCAGCTTTTGAATCGGTTGTCCGCGATGCCCCCGACTCCTATCAAGCTCACTATCTTCTTGGCCTCTGCTACTTTTTCAATGCGCGCTATCCCGAAGCCACCGGCGCCCTTGAGCCGCTCTGGCCTCGGGCTTTGGATCAGCTGAACTATCTATACGTTTTGGGCGTCGCAGCCGGGAACGCCGGCCGCAAAGACCTCGAACACCGTGCCCTGACGCGGTTGGTGGAAATTGGCGGAGATTCTCCCGAGTTTCATCTCCTTATGGGGAAGGCACATTTGAATCGCCAGGAATACGATGATGCCATCACAGAACTGACCCTTGCCGAAAAAGCCGATCCCAAACTTCCTTTCCTGCATTTCAATCTCGGAATGGCATACCTCAAAAAGCAGGATTTCGAGCAGGCCAGGAACGAGTTCCTGAAAGACATCGCTATCGAACCGGATGTCGCCTACGACTACGATCAGCTCGGCTCAATTTCCTCTTTGCAACAGCAGGATCAGGAAGCCGAAAAAATGTTTCTCAAAGCCTTGCAGCGTGATTCCCAACTGGCCAGTTCTCATTTCCAGTTGGCTAGGGTTTATCTACGCGAAGGCAAGTTGAGTTCGGCGCTGACTCAAATCGATGCGGCTGGACGCCTAAGTCCGCAAAGCTCGAGCATCCACTACGTCCGCGGCCAGATTCTGCAGCGCCTGGGCCGTGTGGAAGAAGCTAAAGCTGAAATGCAGAAGTTCACGCAAAACGAAAATGCCGCTCGTGAAAAGCGGCATCAGGAGCTCGAAGCCCAGCCCGTGCCCGATCCTCAACTCACCCGCGAGCCTCAGGACAACGCACCATGAAAGAACACCGCAGCTGTCGGGGAGGCATAGAGCCCGAATTCCTGACTGCTGAGTGCTGACCGCTGAATTCCTACGCCCGCCCGCGCGAGCGCTTCCCGGATGCAGCTTCCTGGATCGTGGCTACAGGTTTCTTCTTGCCTTCCATCTCGGCGAGGCTCTGCTTTAACGCAGACATGAGGTCCACCACCGGGGCCAGCTTCTTCGGTTTCTCCACTTCTGCAATTTTTCCGCCCTCCAGCTTGGTCTGGATCAGGTTCTTCAGGTTGTCCTGAAAGCTGTCATGGAACTTTTTCGGATCCCACTCCGCCGCCAGCGCCTCAATCAACTGGTGAGCCACTTTGACCTCGGCATCCTTCAGTTCAACGTCGGGCGCCCCAAAACCCTCTACCTCGCGCACTTCCTCCGCATAGTACATGGTGTGCAGCATCATTCCGCCGTCGCGCGGACGCACGATGACCGTATATTCCCGATTGTGCATGGTAAGTTTGGCGATCGCGTAGTACTCGCTTTCTTCCAGCGCTTTGGTGAGCAGCGCATAAGGCCGGCGGCCGGCTTCTTCCGGCAGCATGTAGTAGGAGGATTCGAAGTACACCGGATCCACCTCGCCTGCCTTGACAAACTCCAGGATCTCCATAGTCTTGGCAGTTTTGGGCTCGATCTTCTTGATCTCTTCCGGCTCGATGACGACATATTCGCCCTTGCGATATTCATAGCCCTTCACGATATCGTTGCGCTCCACCACCACGTTCTCCGCCAGGCAAACGTATTGCTGTTTCAATCGGGAGTTGTCGGTGCGATGTAGCATGTTGAAGGAGATACCGGAACTGCGTGCGCCAGAAAAAAGGCGTACCGGCATAGAGATCAGACCGAAGGTTAGATAACCAGACCAGACCGAGGCCGCCATAGTTCACCCGTCCTTGACCGACGCCAGAGCCGCGTCGCGACCGTGAGTTTAAACTACAAACAAACGTTTGCCGCGCAAAGGTTTCGGCGGTAACCGAAAAGGGAATTACTACGCGCTGTAGCGCCCGTGCAGTCTACGCTACATATAGCGGTATTGCATGAAATGGTACTCCCAATCTCACAGTAGAGAGCCCCAGGATTGCTGACGATGGCGTTCGCTTTCCCGCAACCCCTCTGGGCTTCCGTCGTTGTCACTTTAGTTTTCGCCCTGTTGGCACGCTGCGTCCGGGGAGTCAACATTTCCGGCGCCGTTGCCGGAGCGTTCGTCTGCTTCGTCTTGTACGCGTCAGCCGGTCCGCCCGCTCTGGCAGCGCTCATCACGGTCTTTATCCTTACCTGGATCGCTACCCGCTACGGTTATTCGCGCAAGCGCGCGCTGGGAACCGCGGAGAATCGCGAAGGCCGCACCGCTTCGCAGGTGCTGGCCAATCTTTTGACTGCGGCGCTGTTCGCCGCGGTTTCTGCCTTGACAGGGAGAACAATTTTTCTTGTCGCGACAGCCGCAGCCTTTTCTGAAGCCGCCGCCGACACCGTCTCCAGCGAACTCGGCCAGATCAACAATCAGGAAGTTCATCTCGTCACTACCTGGGAGATCGTGCCGGCGGGGACTGATGGTGGAATCAGCGCGACGGGAACCGCCGCCGGCATTGCCGCCGCCATCATCGTATGCGGCGTTTGCTCGCTGTCACGTTTAGTTTCATTAAAGTGGGCTGTGTTTTCACTGATCGCCGGCGTCGCCGGGATGATGCTGGATAGCTATTTGGGTGCCTCACTCGAACGCAGAAAGCTGCTCAATAACAACGGCGTGAATTTTCTCAGCACGCTGGCTGCTGCTGCCATTGCCCTTCTGCTCGCCATTCGCTAGAACAACCATGCCCACAGGCTACCCGGGAATGCCGCTTCTTGATGAGGATCTAGTCGGAGACTTTATACTCGCAGGCTTCGCGGCAGGGCTCGCAGTAATATAAGCCGTCTTTGCAAAGGCGCACGTCCAGTTGCGATTGGCATAGAACGCAGTACTTTTCACAATCGCAGCGGTCTTCCACCTGCTCGCATAGCGCGCAGTGAGTTCTTGTCTTGGTTGTCATGAGGTCACTGTAGCGTGTGGGCAGCAATGGGTGAAAGTGCCGATAGTAATCGCGCAATTTTGAGCTTTGCGGGTTGACGGTCGCGTGGCGCGACACCCGGAATTCGCAACTGCCGCTTCCGGTTGCTGCCTCTGTTCTCGCCGTGTTACGGTAATAAGTCCAGCCATCGGCAGCCAACCCCACTGTGCTTGAGGAGAAATTGTCCGTCGTAGAACCTACTACGCAGGTCATCCGCAAGACTGCTCTCAATGCCGTCCATCGCCAGATGGGCGCGAAGATGGTGGATTTTAACGGCTGGGACATGCCCGTTGAATATCCTTCCGCCGGCGGAATTATCGCCGAGCACAACGAGGTGCGCACAGGCGTCGGCATCTTCGACGTCTCCCACATGGGCGACATTCGTCTACAGGGTCCGCAGGCCCTCGCTGCCGTCCAGCACATCTCCATGAACGATGCCTCGCAACTGGCCATCGGCCAAGCTCAGTATTCCGCTCTGCTCTATCCCCAAGGCACGTTTGTCGATGATGTGATCGTCCACCGTTTGGCCGAAGATGACTACCTCCTGGTGATCAATGCCGGCACCCGCGAAAAAGACTTCAATTGGGTACGCAACAACACGCGCCAGTTCAATTGCAAGGTGGCGAATCTTTCCGACGACTTCACCCAGATCGCCATCCAGGGTCCGAAGGCCGTTGACCTGCTCCAGAAACTTACAGATGCGAATCTGTCAGCCGTGAAGTTCTACTGGGTCACACGTGGCACGGTGTGCGGGTTGAAGAACATCCTGATCGCTCGCACCGGTTACACCGCCGAAGACGGCTTTGAAATCTATATCCCTGCTGATGAACCCACCAGCGCGCGGGTGTGGAATCAGCTTTTAGACGCGGGCAAGGAGTTCGGAGTTCTGCCCTGCGGCCTCGGCGCACGCAATACTTTGCGCCTGGAAGGCAAGCTACCGCTTTACGGGCATGAGATTTCAGATACGATTAATGTTTGGGAGGCGGGCCTCGATCGCTTCTGCAAAATGGAAAAGCCGGCGTTCATTGGCCGCCTCGCCCTGGAACAGGCAAGAAGCGTAGGTCTTAAGAAAACTCTGGTAGGGTTGGAGATGGTCGAGCGTGGTATCGCCCGCGACGGCTACAAAGTTCTCGACGAAAATGAACAGGAGATCGGCTACGTGACCAGCGGCTCTTATGCTCCATTTTTGAAGAAGAACATCGCGCTGGCCTACGTGCCGCCGCGGTTCACTGCTTTGGGTGCGACTTTGAAAGTCGAAATTCGGGGACAGGGAGTCAAGGCACAAGTGGTACCAACTCCTTTTTATAAGCGCCCGAAAAGAGGCAACTAGAAGCTAGTAGCCAGGAGCGAAAGACGATGCCATATCCGACCGATCTGAAATACACCAAGTCGCATGAGTGGGTCAAAGCCGACGGCACCACCGCCACGATTGGCATCACCAACTATGCTCAGGAGTCATTAGGAGACATCGTGTTTGTCGATCTGCCTAAATCCGGTACTGAACTAACGGCAGGTAAGGCCCTCGGCAGCGTCGAGTCGGTGAAAGCGGTGTCGGATATTTATGCGCCGGTTACTGGAACCGTCGCCGATGTCAACGCTGAGCTCGCTACCGCACCGGAGAAGATTAACAAAGATGCCCACAAA
The DNA here is from genome assembly GCA_035624215.1 of Terriglobales bacterium. GTDB lineage: Bacteria > Acidobacteriota > Terriglobia > Terriglobales > Acidobacteriaceae > JAFAGX01. Next base: position 4,834 of record DASPRY010000136.1, on the reverse strand, counting down.
GCCTGGATGCTCAAAATCAACCTGAAAAATCCGGATGAGCTCAAGTCACTGCTTTCCGCCGCCGATTATGAGAAATTTGTCGCCGAGGAGGGAGGCCACTAGTCAGGAGTCCAGGCTGTTGAATATTGATTGTTGAACAGTGGATCGGATTCCTGATTCAACAATCAAAAATTCAAGAATCAACCATCCACTTCATGCGTTATCTACCTAAATCCCCTGCTGACCGAGAAGCCATCCTCAAAGCCATCGGAGCGCGCTCCATCGATGATCTTTTTGCGCCCATTCCCGCCGAATACCGGCTCAATCGCGATCTCAACATTCCACGCCAAATGTCGGAATCCGAGATTGTAGATTGGTTTCGTGATCGTTCCCGCGAGAACGGCGACAGCTACACCAGCTTTCTGGGCGCTGGAGCCTATCTGCATTATCGTCCTGTCATCATTGACTCCCTCATTTCACGTGGCGAGTTTCTCACTGCCTACACCCCCTACCAGGCGGAGGTTTCACAGGGCACGCTGCAATCCATCTTTGAGTTTCAAACCATGATCTGCGAACTCACCGGGATGGAAGTCGCCAATGCCAGCATGTATGATGGTTCGACCGCAACGACCGAAGCGGTGATGATGGCGGTACGCCTCACCGGCCGGCATTCAGCGCTGATCGCCGGCAGCGTTCACCCGGAATACCGCGAAGTGCTCTCTACCTACGCCCGTCATCAGGGTATCGCGCTAACCGAAGTGGGATTTCTCGAAACCGGCCGAATCGACCTCCGCAAATTAGAACAGTCGGTCGCCCCTGAAACTGCCTGCGTCCTCCTGCAATCGCCCAATTTCTTCGGAACCATTGAGGATGTCGAGGCCGTGGCCGATATCGCGCACAAGAATGGCGCCATGCTGGTTATTTCTATCGCCGAAGCCGTTTCCCTCGGTATCGTTGAGCCTCCACGCCAAGCCGACATCGTCGCCATGGAGGGGCAGTCATTTGGTGTGCCGCCCAGCTTTGGCGGCCCATACTGTGGCGTCATTGCAACTCGCGAACAATACGTTCGCCAAATGCCCGGCCGGCTCGTCGGACAAACCACCGATCGAAACGGCAAACGCGGATTCGTGCTCACCCTCGCCACCCGCGAGCAGCACATCCGGCGCGAGAAAGCGACTTCGAATATTTGCACCAATCAGGCCCTCATCGCTCTCATGGTGAACATCTTCATGACTGTCTATGGCAAGGTCGGCCTTCGCGAACTCGCGAAGCAAAATCTTGCCAAGACCGCCTATGCAGTTCGGCAATTCAGTAAGCACGCAGAAGTGCTGTTCTCCGGCGCACCACGCTTTAACGAATTTGTGGTTCAGACCAGTGAAGATCCTTACGCCATCAACAGCCGGATTCTCGGTCACAAGATCGTCGGCGGACTTCCCTTGAAAAAGTTCTATCCGGAACTGGGTAACGCTGCTTTGTGGTGCTGCACAGAAATGACGCGGCGAAGTGCGATCGATACGGCGGTTGGCTTAGTGGCGGAGAGCCAGCGTGCGGTCAAGTCGGCATCTGAAGCCGACGTCGAAGAGGTGGCCCGATGAAACACATCACTCGTAAAGCCACCCGCCACATCAGCCAGAATGAAGGCCTGATCTTTGAGAAGTCTTCACCCGGCAAAGCCGCCTGGAAACTTCCGCCGCTCGATGTGCCCGACGTCGACACCCGCCAGCTCCTGGGTGCCTCGGAAAGAAAAGACCTCGGCAATGTCCCTGAGGTGAGCGAGATTGAAATCATCCGCCATTTCACCCGCCTCTCTACCTGGAATTATGCGATTGATCTCGGCATGTACCCCCTCGGTTCCTGCACCATGAAGTACAACCCGCGCGTGAACGAAGTCGTTTCACGTTTCGAGGGATTGGCCAACGGGCATCCTTATCAGCCCGAAAGAATTTCCCAGGGTGCGCTGCGCATCCTCAAGACGCTTAGTGAATGTTTGATCGAAATTACTGGAATGGACGCAATCACCTTGCAGCCCGCGGCCGGCGCACAAGGCGAGCTGACTGGTCTGCTGATGGTTCGTGCTCATCATCAATCAAAGGGACATCCGCGTAAGCGCATCTTGATCCCCGATTCCGCCCACGGCACCAATCCCGCCACGGCCGCCACCGTTGGTTATGCCGTCGAGAATCTGAAATCCAATTCCGCCGGCATGGTCGATGTCGCCGCCTTGGCCGTGCAAATGAATGAAGAAGTCGCCGCCCTCATGCTTACCAATCCCAACACCCTAGGAGTCTTTGAGCAGGAGATCCATAAGATCGCTGACATCATGCACGCCAAGGGCGGCTTGCTTTACATGGATGGGGCCAACATGAATGCTTTGGTTGGCAAAGTCCGTCCCGGAGACTTTGGCGTTGACCTCATGCACCTAAACCTGCACAAAACCTTCTCAACCCCTCACGGTGGTGGTGGTCCCGGCTCAGGCCCCGTGGCCGTAAAGAAATTCCTGGAACCGTTCCTTCCCAAACCTGTGGTTATCACCAAGCCCGACGGCTCCTTGGGATTCGAATACGATCGCCCGCAATCAGTCGGCCGGGTGCGCGCCTTCTATGGAAATTTCGGGATGTTTGTTCGGGCTCTGGCCTACATTTTCGCCAACGGCCCCGACGGTCTGCGGCAGACCACCGAAGATGCCGTCCTTAACGCCAACTACATTCGCAAAGGTCTTGAAGGCTCCTACGATCTTCCTTATCCCACCCCCAGCATGCATGAAGTCGTTTTCAGCGATAAGCTGCAGGCCAAAAACGGCGTGCGCACCATGGACATCGCCAAACGCCTCATCGATTACGGTTTTCACCCTTATACGACCGCGTTTCCTCTGATCGTCCCCGGTGCGCTTATGATCGAGCCCACGGAAAGTGAACCGAAAGAAGAGATGGATCTGTTCATCGAGGCCATGCGCTCTATCGCCGAGGAAGTCGAGGAAGATCCGCAGTTAGTTCTGACCGCGCCTCACAATACCCGCGTCTCCCGCCTCGACGAAGTCATGGCCGCCCGCAAGCCCATTCTGCGCTGGAAGCCCCAGTAAAATTCCGCTTCCGCGACTACTTCGCTTCGCTGAACTCAGCCGTGGCCGTGGTCTTCTCCCACGCCAGGTTCATCGCGCACGTGTTCCCCTTCTGATCAAACGCAATCGTGAAGTTCTCCACCAGCGACGGACCCTGCGAAACCTTCATATCCACCCGCCCCAGCTCGTCGGACTCATACTTGTAAGGAATCCCCCATTCCCCCGTCTTCTTATTAATGATCAGCGTCCACTTATCTACATTAGGGATCGTGAATATGGTATAGCTGCCGGCGGGCACCGCTAAATTGCCCGTTTTCAGATTTGCGGTTGTCACGAACGTTGTCGCCTCGTTGGCCCCGGTCCGCCACACTTGGCCGTAGTTTTCCAGTTCGCGGACATTCCGCCCTCTCAGCCGCGGACTGGAATAATCAACCGTGATGGTCTTGCCATCCGGAAATGCGCATCGAGCTTGCGCGGGCGGGCTTGGCCGCTGACTCTTGTCGCCCGACATTTGCGCCGCCGCGAGCCCCGCCAAAAACACCACAAACAGTATGGGAAGAATAATTCGCTTTTTCACGGAATTTCTCCTTTCAGAAATCAGCCAGTGCAGAGCGGAAGATGAAGCTCCGCCGAACGCGCCTTGCAAAAGCTGGCTGGTTAACCGTTTTGACTTGTCCGGCGAACTCTGGATAGCAGTCGCCTGCGATTATCCACCACCCCAGGCGCATGCTACAAGTTTTCCCAATTCAAGTTCACGTTCCTCCGCACTGACCCGCTGCAGTTACACTGTTCCGAGCCCATGGCCAGCACCTCACGCTTGCCCACCGTGATCGCCATCTTCCGGCAGATGTGTCCACGATGCCGCGCCGCCCGAATCTTCCGCAAATCAATCCTTGCCGGATTCCCCGCCATGTGGCAGCGCTGCCCCGTATGTGACCTGAACTTCAATCGCGAGCCCGGCTATTTCCTGGGCGCGATGTACATCAGCTACGGATTGGCCTTGATCGTGATTGTCGGATTCGGCCTGCTGTTATGGCTCCTGACCTCTTGGTCCTTGCTGAAAATTACGCTTTGGTCCGTGGTGCTCTTTCTGCCGCTTGCCCCCACCATCACTTTGTTCTCCCGTGTGCTTTGGATCTACCTCGATCAGGCGATCGATCCCGAACCACCCCCATCCACCACGTCATCCCTCACGAAGTGAGCTCTTGTGGCGCGGACGCCCTCGTCCGCGAGAGCTGATGTAACCGCCTCCATCCGCCATGTCATCCCGAACGAAGTGAGCTCTTGTGGCGCGGACGCCCTCGTCCGCGAGAGCTGATGTAGCCGCCCCATCCACCATGTCGTCCCTCACGAAGTGAGCTCTTGTGGCGCGGACGCCCTCGTCCGAGCCGATGCGGCCGCCCCCATCCACCATGTCATCCCGAACGAAGTGAGCTCTTGTGGCGCGGACGCCCTCGTCCGAGCTGATGCAGCCGCCCCCATCCACCATGTCATCCCGAACGAAGTGAGGGATCGTACGACTGTCGCCTACCGACACTGCGGTTGATAGGACCGCTCGGACTCCAACCCTGAGGACCAGGGGAGCCGAAGGGTGCCGATAACCGCAGAGACCCCGACTACGCGCAGATGCGGCCGGGTGGATTTTCCCGAACCTCAGCACAATCCGCTACCGATTCGTGGAAGGGCACGGCGTCAAGAGCCTGCCCTGTTTTGCCGAAGCCCCGAGCGAAGTCGAGGGGAAGTCGAACGGTGCCGAAAACCGCGACGTCCACACCTCCTCTTCGTCCCCGTCGCCTC
>DASPRY010000133.1:0-3141 GCA_035624215.1 Terriglobales bacterium | reverse complement strand
GCTCGCCCGGGCGACAAAATCATCGACGGGCGAAGTCCCGGAGCAACCAGCAAAACGCCGCGCTATCCTGAGCCGCGCATCGCTGGTGAAGTAAACAAGCAGAATGGCTCGGAGGAGGCGGACACGAAACCAGAATAAGCTCACGCCAAAACCCGAGTAGATTCGCTGCTCTCGCCGGACGCCGAACATTGCACCTGGGAAGCACGGATTACCAGAGTCAGAGCAGAACCAAAGCTCGTGCGCGAGCTCTTACAGAGGAGTCGAAACTTAATAGACGCGGTGCAAACTGGATGAATTGGGAAACCCCGTGCTCTTCGCGGTCCATGGGGTTCATCCAGTATTTTTCTCGGGTACGCTTAGACCGCGCCCATTCAAGTTCGGTCTCGGTCTCCTGGGTGGAGGAAGCATCGCAACGCTTTCGCCTGCGGTGCCTCCCGACTTAGGAACCTCCTTATTTATATGTCGTAGCAACAGAAGACTTCCCGCTTCCCTTCCCCGAGCGTTTTGCTCGCTCCCGGGCACTCACTTTGGCAAGTCCGTTGACTGGCTATTTACAGGAGAGGAAAAGAAATAGTCGAAATCGATCGCACTCGCCGGCCGGACGCAAACTACTTCTCACCGCCCTGGACAGGTTGGAATTTTTCCAAAACGAAACCCAAGAAGTTCTTTGTTTTCAAGCTGAATCGCAAGTCGACTCCTTTCCTCCGAGCTCTTTGGTTGGGGATGTTTCAACGGTGACGGCTGGTTCTGCGCGGCCGCTCTGGCCGATCATGGCACATCAACATGTGACCCTTTTCACTGACAGGGCACGCTCATTCGTGTGGCATCAAGCTAAAGGTAAAGAGCGGCCCTGTGCCTATAGAGCAAACCGTCGAGATGCGATTTCGAACACTCTCGCGCTTGGTGGGCAACACCCCTCTGCTCGGCATTCATTTCCAATTCCGCGGCCATGCGGGCGTGATCTACGCTAAATCCGAACAGGTCAACATGACCGGAAGCATCAAGGACCGCATGGCGCTGCACATCTTGCAGAAGGCCTACGCAGATGGCAGGATTCATCCCGGAGATATGATCGCCGAGGCCACGAGTGGCAACACAGGGATCGCATTCGCGGCTATCGGAAGAACGCTGGGGCATCCAGTCACAATTTTCATGCCGGACTGGATGAGCTGTGAGCGCGCGGAACTCATCCGCAGCTACGGCGCCCGGATCATTCCCGTGAGCCACCAGCAAGGAGGATTTCTGGGTGCAATCCGCATGGCCGAGGACTTTGCCGCCAGCGTGCCCGGTGTATTCTTGCCGCACCAGTTCTCGAATGTTGCCAATGCCGAGGCCCATGAAGCAACCACAGCACCGGAGATCTGGTTCCAGTTGCAGTCAAAGCAGCTGAAACCGGACGCTTTCGTCGCCGGAGTGGGCACGGGCGGCACGGTGATGGGCGTGGGCCGTTTCCTACGGCGGAAGAACCCGCAGGTGCGCATCCATCCCGTCGAACCAGCGGAATCACCTACGTTGACAGTCGGACACAAAGTCGGTCAGCATCGCATCCAGGGAATCTCCGATGAGTTCATTCCAGCCATTGTGAATCTCGACGAACTGAATGAAGTAATCTCGGTACCGGATGGCGACTCTATTCTGATGGCGCAGAAGCTGGCCTGCAGTCTAGGCTTGGGGGTGGGCATCTCCTCGGGGTGCAATTTCCTGGCTGCCTTGCACGTGCACGCGCGGCTGGATTGGGAAGCCGTGGTTGTGACGGTTTTTCCCGACGATAACAAGAAATATCTCAGCACCGACCTGCTCCGGGAAGAGCCGGTGCATGACTACTATCTAAGCCAGCAGGTTGAGCTCACGGGAATTTCGACATTCCAACGCGCCTGCCAGGTGTGCCCGGATGTGTCGGAGTGTGAGGTAGCGGCGCTGGGCTCCTCCTAGTTGTTTCCTGTTTACCGATAGTTGACGAGGTTGGGCGGAGTCCGTCTGGGAGTGTCGCTGACCATGCTCAACGGCAACCAAATCGCAGCCACAAAGCTACGTCTTTCGCCCCACATGGGTTTAGGGAACAGAGGGACTTAGTACTGCCGTTGGAAGATCGGTTTCCTCGCATTTGGGTTCCGCGTGCAGAGAATCGTGACCTACGGCAGTTGCTCTGGCATCGGCATCGGATGGTGCAGGCTCGAACGCGGATCATGAATCAGTTGCAAGCCGTGGCTCTGAACGAAGGGCTACGCTGCAAGAAGAAATTGTGGCGGGAACACGGACGGCAGCAACTCGAATCACTCCCTTTGCCACCCTGGGCCAGGCGGCGCCGATCTGACCTGCTGCAGTTATTAGATCGACTGAACCCAACTATCGCGGAGCTAACGCAAGCGATCGAGCAGGAAGCCGAAAAATGTGCGGCAGCGCGGCGCTTGAAGAGCATTTTCCAGTCTCCGAGTTGCCAACTATCCAGGAGCGATGCGCTCCAGCTTGATATCAACGGCGGCGGATTCCTATCAGCGCTTTAGACTCTCAGTCCAATTCAGCAGCAATGTCAGCGGCGTACTGGCATTTTCTTGCGGCAGCCCCACTAGGATCCGCTGGCCGTCATGAGTGACGTCAATAAAGCGCGAACTGGCTAGTGCTCTGCCACCCAGCAGCACCCTCGGCGCACCCTGGCTCAAAGATGCTCCTTCTTCGTGCACGGGCACCGAAATCAAATGCGATTGCATGTCCCGGAAGATGATTTCTGTTTGCGGACCCTTGTTGACCCAAAACGCGCCTACAGCCGCGTCAATGCCGCCGGTTGAAAGTTGCCACTTCCCGGCATGAGCCGGAAACGTGGTAGCGTAAAGCTCAAAGCGACCGCTTTCGTCGGAGACGTAGGCGAGCCACTTATCATCCGGAGAAAAAAATCCGGCGAATACGTTGCCTGCCGATGACGTCGCCGTGATAGGGCGACGGTCGTTACCGTTCATGGCGAGCGCCAAGCCTTGGGTTTTCCCATTGGCAGCGAAAATGTCCGCGCCATAGAAGAGATATCGGCCATCATGGGACCAGGCACTCGCGATTACGTTTCCGGGAGTTTTGACGAGCACTTGCTCTTCGCCTGCGCCCGACACCGACTTCAATCGCAGTTCATAGTGGTCGAGCAGGTTGCGCGTG
>DASPRY010000174.1:0-23929 GCA_035624215.1 Terriglobales bacterium | reverse complement strand
GCTCTGAACAATACGGTGAACGGCTTAATTTCGGGCGACATCGTGATGGTTGACACGGCCACCGGCTGGGCGATCGGAGAAGTCACAGGAGTAGCGCCGGCCAATCCAGGCAACGTAGCGCCCACACCTGGGGTCAGCCAGTATGTCATAGCTTTCGCCAATGGCGACACTCTTAACCTTAACCAGTCCGGGAAAACCAACGATTTGACACAAATCCTGGGAGGGGCGAACCCGCAAGCGTGGCGCATCTACGTCGTCACTTACTACTTGGCGAACCAAACCGATGGCGGAGGCAATACCACCACGATCTTGTATCGCCAGGTGAATGGACAACCGGCCGTGCCGATGGTGGACAACATTGCCAATATGCAATTCACCTACGACAGTTACGACAGCAGCGGAGACCTGCTGAACGCCACCGGTGATGGCGGCGAGTTTTCGGTTGTCCCAAACATTTCCCCCAATCAGATTCGCAAGGTCAATATTTTGCACCTGACTATTCATGGTCAGCTGTACGGTACCAAGAGCTCATTGATGGCGACACAAGGATTTCAGAGCTTTGACGTGCAGACTTCCATGAGCACGCGGAACATGAGCTACAGCAACCGCTATTAGGACGCATTACGCCGCCCAAACAAGAACGTGGGCGAGAGATTGCAAGTGGGAATGAGGAGTTGAACGATGCATAACCGGAAAACTAACTCGGATGGCTTCACGCTGATCACCACCCTGATATTGCTATTTTTGCTCTCTGGGCTGGCGATCGGCATGCTGATGATGGTGAACACCGAAATCAAAGTGGGCACCCAGGACGTGCAGAACAATCTGACCTTCCATGCTGCGGAAGGCGCCATCGAGAACATGACAGCCGACCTCTCCACCCTGCTGCAGGGCAATCTTTCGCCCTCCATTAACGATATTCAGAGCCTCGCTATAGCTCCGGGGCCACCTACCATCCCGGGCATTACCTTCCCGGCCGGGTCATACACGCTGAATCCTGTACTTAATGCCGCGGGCAACGGGATCGCTTTCACCACGGGCACGGTTCCAAGTGGAAACTATGCCGGCTTAACCGCGACCCTGATGCAGGTCAACCTCAACGCGACTGCTCAAGGGCCACTCGGTGATGAAGTCAACATGCAGCGTACGGTAGAAGTCGCGTTCATTCCGGTGTTTCAATTCGGAGTCTTCTCCGATTTGGATTTGGCCTTCTTCAGCAGCCCGCCAATCGACTTCAACGGGCGCGTGCACACTAACGGCGACCTGTACCTAGGTTGCGGTGGTGGAAACAACTGCACGTTCCATCAGAAGATCACCGCTTACGGCAACGTGATTCGGGCGGTGTTACCTAATGGTCTAAATGCGGCGGCCAACAATGATAACGGGACTGTGCTAGTCCCGAAAGCCCCTGCCGGATGCGACTTGCCCGCTCAACCCGCTTGCGTAGCCCTTCCTACCGCTGGCGACCTCTGGGGTAGCTTGCTCGGAGCCGGCGGCGACCCGCCAGCTTCCGGCTACAACAACGGCAACCCTACCTGGAAGACGGTCTCTTTAACAAATTTAGGCGGCATGATGATCGATGGCGATTTCGGCCTCGATAAAAAGAATCCTCCTGTTCCTGCCGGAGCGGTCGATACTGGTGCCACTTCTCTTACGCTGCCTTTTGTTGGTGGCACTTCAGCGGCTTTCAACGGTCCTGGGTTAGGAAATCCTCCCGGACCGCAGGCATTTGAAATTGTTCGGCGTGCTCCAGCCGGAGAAGCAGCGACTTCACCTCTGGGCGCGTCGCGTCTCTACAACGAAGCTGTCATTCGTGTAATGCTGTCTGACAGACCTGACGAGCTCCCCGGCGGAGCGGCTGATCCTGATAACGTCCGCTTAGCAAACTTGGCGAGTAACCAGGGCAACGGCAACAACTATAGCGTTGGCGTCCCAACGAAGTTTCCTGCTGGCTTGGGACTGCCTGCACTACCGGCGGGACAGGTCTACACCACCTACTTCGCCACGGCCTCGACGGCCATCCCAAACCCGAGTCAAACTAGCACTTCCGCAGCTGTGTGCGGAGCCGGAGTCACGTGGTGCTACTACGGCGACTGGCTCTACGCCCCGGGTGTGCCGCCGGTTGCCAACGAGTTCATCAACGACGGGAATGTGCCGCGGAGTCAGGTTGCCATTAGCGCCAACGGAACGACCCAGGCACTACCTGCTCTCACCGTGCAATCCGCCTATCCCTATTACGCGGTTCCTACACTGAATAGTGCCGTTGACGGGGACACGCAGTGGAACCTGATCGACGGCTACTTGCGGGTGGAGTTTCTGCCCCAGAATGGCGCCTGTCCGGGCCCCGGCGCTCAGGTAAATGGATATTGCGCCATCACGCGGGAGTGGTTGCAGTTTGGATTTGCGCGCGGGCCGCAGTCTCCGAACGCTCCGGGAGTTCCATTTACTGCGAACTCAAATCAGGTGAATCCTTACGCGATCCTGATTTTCCAACAACCCGCTATGCGCGTGGTGAGCGGTGCGACGGTGTGGCCGAACCCGCCCGCCTTGGATTCGACTGGTGTCGTGCCTGCGGGCTGCAATGGCTTGGGCAAAGACTGCACCAGTGGCAAACCGCCGGAGGTACCCTACGATCTCACGCTTAACGCACAAAACGCCGCGTGGAAGTATCCGTACTACAGCGAGTGCACGGGTAATTTGACTATCGGCAACTATTGCACGGCAGGAGCGGCTAGCCTCACGGCATTCAACTGGTATCCCATCAACTTTTATGATGGCCGCGAAGGCGAACCATCGGACACTATCCAAACCGGCGCCAACGCCAACTCTTGCACTCCGCAAGGCGTCATGAATGCGGTGGAACTGGACGTAGGCAATCTGAACCAATGGCTGCAGGGCAACATTCCGGGCAGTGGAAACCTGGTCAACAACACCAACCAGAACGGCTATGTGTTGTACTTCTCCGATCGCCGTGGCATGTTGCCTAACCCCAATGGCACACAGACAGTCGCGGGAGGCAACAACCCTCTTACCAATATTAGCGGCGACGCGGGTTTCGAGGATGTTGTGAACTCAGCCAGCAATAACCGCATTCCTGATAACGCTCTCGACCCGATTCCGGCAAACAAACAGGTCTCGCCCGAGGACAACAACCTCAACGGTCTTCTCGATAACTTTGGGCCGCAAAACCTGGGGTTGGGTTTAGGATACGTTCCCACTCCGGGGAACGCTCCGGGTACTGCATACACTGCGGCCAATAGTGTGAATAAGCTGGTTAACGCTAACCCCCCTGACCCATACGTGGTCGGAAACCGCATGACTTGCACGGCCCTGAACACGTCTGTGCCACAAAAAGCCTGGATCAGCGGCGCTCGTCACGTTCTGAAACTGGTGGATGGCTCGCTGGGCAATGTGCCCACCATCCCCGGCGGTGTCTTCGCCAATAACACTACCGGCGGTTTTACAGTTGGTTCGGAGAATCCTGTCTATATCGTTGGGAACTACAATACCAACTGCGGGGCCGTAGGCCAGGCCGGCTGTACCCCTGGCAACGCCAACTACGATCTCTCCTGGCCTGCGCCTGTGGGCAACGGCGGCGCGGACCCCGTGCATTCGGCAGCCGCACTCATCGCTGATACTGCGGTCCTTCTCTCCAACAACTGGCTGGACTGGAATAGCTTTTTTGGGGCCGCTGGGGCGAACTCGCCGCCAACCAACCCTTCAAACAACAACCGCCAGGCGCAAGACAGCTATTACCGTGTAGCAATTGCAGCCGGCAGGGTCCAGGACTTTGCTTACCCGGGATGGGCGGCCGGTAGCGCCTTTTACACCGGAACAGACGGTGGGGTGCACAACTTCCTGCAGTTCCGGGAGGACTGGGGACCAGGCGTGAACAATCTGTATTACAAAGGTTCGATGGTCAACCTGTTCTATTCCACCTACAACACCGGTATCTTCAAGTGCTGCAACTACTCGGTCTACACTCCACCGATACGGCACTACCAATTTGATACTGATTTCACCAACGCGTCGGAATTGCCGCCGGGAACGCCGACATTCCGCGACATCGACAACCTGAGCTATAGGCAGAGTTTCACGGCGTGTACGGTTGGCGCTAGCGGCTTCTGCACCAACTAGCTCAATCGATCGAGTAACCCAAAACCCCGGAGGGCCATCCTTCGGGGTTTTTCTCGCGGCAGACTGCTTCGTCCAACCCGCAGTTTCCGCCCCAACTGAACCAGCAATCTTACGCTGAGCAATAGTTATGCTGTTGTATACTCACAACCAGTTGTGTTCTGCGCGGTTCCGTTCTCGCGCACTGGTGCAGTACAGATCTCGGCTCATCCGGAAATGTCAGAGAAGAACGTCAAGGGCGAGGAGCAAAAGCGCAGCGAGACCCAGCGCACCGGAAAAAAGCCCTACCAGAAGCCGAGCTTCCGATACGAGAAAGTCTTCGAGACCATAGCCCTATCTTGTGGCAAGGTTCACCCAACTCAGTTTCAGTGCCGTTTTAACCGCAAGAATTCTTAATTCATCAGCAAGTTTTCGCGGGCCGCAGGGTTCGCCCCTTTTGCCAGCCGATAACAAGCCTGTTCTGAACCACTTCCGTGTCTCCCCGCCGGTCCCAAATGGTTCCTTCTCAGTTACTAACGTAAGAGCCGGGCTATCGCAAGCTGAGGGAAAATATTGTGGGAGACTTCCCTTTGTTGAGAAGGCATGTTGAAGCAGAACACTAACAGGATCTTATTATCGTTTCTGATTCTGAGCTTTGCGGCCGGAATCCTGCTGGCGACCATCTCATCGCGGGCGCAGGAACGGGCCGATCTCCACATTGGCCTGCCGCAGGACTGGAGCACGCGGCACATACTCTTCACCAACGGCGCCTCTCCTGAGATTGCAGCCGCAGCGGCACGGGATCCTCGCAGCTGGCTCCAATTGGCACGCCGTAGTGGGTTTTTGTTCTATCGGCCGTGGCCGAGACCGGAACTTCCTTTCCGGCCCAGGCGACAGATGCGAGTGGACTGGGCAATGTCGCTCGGCGCCAATGGCGGTATGCCGATCGGCGAGACGCCAGCCAAGTACAGCTTTAATACTGTCGGATATAGTTGCGCTAACGATTTTGTCGTGTTCGTGATTGGCGCCACTCCATCTGCAACTCAGGCGAACATTGTGGCGTTTAATAATCTGTATACGGGAACCAGCTCTTCCTCCTGCCCTAACGGCCCGCAGACACCACCCACAACCAACCTCACGCAGCCTACGGTTATGTGGTCATACGAGGTGGGCACAGGGCCAGTAAATTTGTCACCGGTGCTTTCGCTGACTGGAAGCCAGGTGGCCTTCATCGAATCCGCGAGTGCGACTGATGCGATGTTTGACGTTTTGACTTGGGTAAGTGGCCAAGGCACCAGCGCCACCGCGCCAGCGACGCCGGGCAGTGGTGGATCTTCCATCGTGCGGCTGGATTACACGAATACAACTGTGACGGGGTGCACTGCCAACAAGTCGGGTAACAACAACTCCTCTCCATATATCGATTACGGCAGCAACTCTGCCTACGTCGGGGCGAATAACGGAGAGCTCTACCGTATCAGCGGAGTATTCAATGGCACACCGGCAGTGCAATATTGCATCACGGTCAACGCCGGAACGGACCTCACATCTCCTGTCTATGATTCCGTTACCAACAGCGTTTTTGTGTCCGACGGGCATTCTGTTTATGCCTACACGCCGGGACCGTCGGGCTTCACCAAGGTCGCCTCGATCGCCGTGGCAGACGCGGCGGTTGCCGGTACCCCGATTATCTTGTCGCCAATCGTAGACTCCACCAATGGATTTGTGTATGTCTTTTCGTCGGCTGACGCGACCGACGCTCATTCCATCGTTTCGCAGCTCAATGTGGGTCTTACGACTCAAACGGTCGCGGATATTGGCCTGCCAGCCTCACAGTTCATGCTGGACGGAGACTTTGACAATGCCTATTACACCAGTGGTCCGAAGACCGGGGCGGGGACGTTGTACGCTTGTGGCACTCAGGCCAACAACGGAGCCAAACCGAGCTTGTACGCGCTCTCGTTCAGTTCGCCCAACGGGCTGCTGAACACCACCCCCGCCGTGTCCGACAACCGCAACATCAATGGCGCGGCCAATCCCAATGGTAGTTGCTCTCCGCTGCTGGACTTTTATGACGGAACCAACGACCGGCTTTTCGTCGGGACCGGTAATTACAATGGCACCACCGGAGCCAACCTAGTGACTGAGTGGACCGTGAACGCGCGCATAGCTTCCAATACCACCGCGCCGAATAACACCGCTACCAATGAATGGGGTGGAACCAGCGCTTTCACCATCGACAATGTCAGCCCGGACCCTCAAACCAGCAGTATTTATTTTGGAACCTTGCACGCCCCGCCGACGGGAAATACCACTCCATGCGGCGCCGGAAATTTCTGCGCCGTTAAACTTACCCAATCTGCTCTGCAATGAACGGTAAGCTGTCTAAGATTTGGCTGAGCATGCTATCCTCCCATCTTGGCCGAAATCAGAGCAATCTTCTGGGACGTAGGCGGTGTGCTGCTCAGCAACGCATGGGACCGCAACCAGCGCCGCCAAGCGTTGCAGCACTTTCATTTGGATGAACTGGATTTTGAGGACCGGCATGAGATGCTGGTGTCTTCCTTCGAGCGTGGCAAAATCACCCTACAGGACTACCTGCAACGCACGGTCTTTTATCGACCACGATCGTTCAGTCTCGACGATTTTATAAAATTCATGTTTTCCCTTTCGCAACCATGCCAGGACAGGCTGGACTTGGCGCGGTCGCTAGCCAACTCCTGCATGTATCTGATGTCGACACTTAACAATGAATCGACTGAACTAAATCTGCACCGCATTCAAACCTACGGACTGCGCGAAATCTTTGATGTGTTCGTAAGTTCCTGTTATGTGGGGTTGCGAAAGCCAGAGGAAGGCATCTATCGTCTGGCGTTGGAAATCACACAGCATCCCGCTGGTGAATGCTGCTTTGTGGATGATCGTCCTCTCAACGTCGAGGCCGCGTCGCGATTGGGAATGCACGCGATTCGCGTCGAGAACACGCAGCAATTAAGGCAGGAATTCGAGAAGCTGGGCGTTGCAGCGTAATTAGCTAATCTCAATCCCTTCAGGTTTGCTCTCCTTGTCTCACACCGAACCGACCGGGGGCAATGCTACACTGCTATGCTTATCTTGTGTCCCAATCGCAAGCCAACTCGGTTGCTAACATTCGGCAAACTCCTTTGTATCTCTTCAATAGCATGGGGCGGACTCTCGAAGAGTTCCAGCCTATCATCCCAGGTTTCGTCAGGCTCTACAGCTGCGGGCTGACCGTATACAACTATGCCCATCTTGGGAATCTCCGAGCCTATCTTTTCAACGATACGCTGCGACGGACCTTGCAGTTCAAAGGCTACGAAGTCCTGCATGTGATGAACATCACCGATGTTGGTCATATGACGTCGGACCAGGATGAGGGCGAGGACAAGATGGAACTGGCGTCGGCCCGGTCCGAGAAGTCGCCGTGGGAACTATCCGAGTTCTACACTCAGGAATTCCGGAAGGATTTGCATCGTTTAAATATCATGCCTCCTTCGGTCTGGTGTAAAGCTACGGATCACATCGGGGAGATGCTGGATTTCGCCAAAGTTCTGGACGACAGAGGTTACACGTACCTATTGGACTCAGGGCTGTATTTCGATACCAGCAAAGTAAAGGACTACGGCCGGCTTGCGTTGCTGGACACGAAGGAGTTACAGGCTGGGGCACGAATTGAGGCCATTCCTGGCAAGAGACATCCTGCCGATTTTGCGGTGTGGCGGCGGTCGCCTCCCGGAAAGCAACGTCTGATGGAATGGGACAGCCCGTGGGGGCCGGGCGCGCCGGGATGGCATTTGGAATGTTCTGTGATGAGCTTGAAATACCTCGGTCGTCATTTCGATATCCACACCGGAGGTGTCGATCATCGCCAGGTTCATCACGTCAACGAGATTGCGCAAAATCAAGCCTTCCTGAACAGCGATTCTTCCGGAGTCAATGTGTGGATGCATAACGAGTTCCTCATGTTAGAGGAAGAGAAAATGTCTAAGTCAACGGGCCATTTTTTGCGCCTCGAAAGCCTGATCGAACGCGGGTTCCATCCTCTTTCCTACCGTTATTTCACGTTGATGGCTAGCTATCGCAAGCAGCTTCAGTTTTCCATGAGCTCTCTGGCAGCGGCGCAAACAGGTCTGCATCGGATGTTGAAGACGGTGGCCCAGCTCAGGGAGAGAGCTGGCCCTCAGCAATGGTACCGGGCACTGGAGGAGACGAAATACTCGCGCGGTGCCAGCTTTCGTCTGGTTCGCCAGTTACTGGAGGAAGGACTACCAGCCGAGTTCAATCGGGCTGATGTTCTTGACAAGGCTTTGTCCGAGGATCTGAATACTCCACATGCGCTGGCGCTGCTTTCGGCCTTGCTCTCGGATGCGCACATGCCTCCCGCCGCCGTCTTGCGCAATGTTGGCCTCTTTGATCTTGCGTTAGGTCTCAGCCTTCTCAGTACCGCTCCAGAGGAAATGCTGGTACAGACAGAGGATCTAGGAATCGCGGAGGCTGATATTGAGAAGCTAATGGAGGAAAGGAAATCGGCGAGGCAAAATCGAAATTATCGACGTGCCGACGAAATCCGCCAGGAGCTACTGAAGGCAGGAATCCAGCTCAGAGACACACCAGAGGGCACAACCTGGGAACGCGTCCTCAAACCACCCTCCGGTGATGTCGAGTAAACACACGGTTCTCCACACCTCAGCTAACGCACAAATGTACGTGAGCGCTCAACCCACAGGGGCCGGCCATTAGGTTGTCGGAATGCGAAGGTTTCATCTCCACGTGTGATCTTGCGCGCAATCATCGCTTCGTGACCTTCGTACGTCACCATCGATCCGACGACCTTAACGTGATCTCCCTTGCGGAAGCTCAAGCTGTTTCCCTGCAGAAATCGAAGAGGGGCGACGTGTACTTCAAGGACTCCGCCATCGCTCTTGAGCATCAAGTGTATTCCTTGGTCGCCGTTCACCGGACACCAGAACTGTCGCACTTCCTGGACTAAGCCCTCAACCCCCACCTCGGTGGCCACATCGTATTTGGGGGCTCGCTGCTTCGGACCATTGCCAAGGATGAGAATGAAGACCAGCACAAAAGCCAGGACCGCAAGAACCTTGAGCATTCTCATAGGTCTCCCTCCTTTAGGCTCGCACCGAGCTATGTCGGCCCTTCTTCACTCCTAGCTCAAAACCGACCGGAATTCAGTGATCCAGCGTACGCGCACAGGTGATAACGGCGTCTTTCCTGTCAGGCGTAGGAAATTAAGGACTGCCCCGTGCTCTTTGTGGCGTCAGGTGCGAGCATGAACGAGGCTTTGGCGCACGCGATCGAACAAATCTTTCAGAGCCTTGCTGTACTGGACTGGGAAAGCCTCCTGTGGCGGACAAAGTGCCTTGATGTGCTGCGGCAACCGCTTCCGGCCAGCAATGAAACGTTCCCGCCCAACTTGTGCGGTCCGACGCTCATGCTGGACATCGAGCCGCCGGCCTTGCCGCATCACCGGTACCAGAAGTGGCTCTGCGTCAGCAAACGTTTCATTCGCGAGTCCAACCATATCGCGCGAGAATCGCCCTTGTTGATCACTGAACCGAAAAATTTGCTTGCAGCCGGGATAAGTATGCTTCTCTTCGCTGAATTTGGCGGCATTATGGATTTGCCCGTCGCGCTCGAGCTCCACCAGCTTATAAATCACACCTAAAGAAGGAGCATCGGAGGACGTGGAAAGAGCGGTACCGACGCCGAATCCGTCAATACGGGCGCCGCTATTGAGCAATCCTTCAATGCGCTCTTCATCGAGGTCGCCGGAAACGAAGATCTGGACGTCGCTCCAGCCGACTCGGTCCAGCCGTTCACGCGCCCAGCGACTATCGGCGAGAACATCGCCGCTATCCAGGCGGATGCCATGGGGCTTGCGGCCGAGCGCGATAATCTTTTCGACCGCCGCGCGGACATTATAGGTATCTACCAGCAAGGTCGCTTCAGGAAAAACATCGAGGAAAGTGCGGAACGCTTCGGCTTCGTCCGCGTGCGCCATGATCCAGGAATGCGCCTGCGTTCCGTAAATCGGAATTGCGAAGCGGTGTCCAGCGTATGTGTTCGAGCTGCCTCCGCAACCCCCGATGAAGGCGGCACGCGCGGCCAGAATGCCGGCCTCGATGCCGTGGGCTCTACGAGAACCGAATTCGATTACCTGCCGCCCCGCTGCGGCTGTCGTAATCCGGGCTGCTTTGCTCGCTATTACACTCTGGAAATGAACTATGGATAACAGGCTTGTCTCGACAAGCTGTGCCTCCACAATTGGAGCCGTTACACGCAGCAGCGGCTCACCGGGGAAATAGATTGTTCCTTCCGGCAACGCCCAGACATCACCTGTGAAGCGGAACCGCGACAGGTAATCGAAAAAGTCAGCCGAGACTTTGCGAAATACAGGCAAAGAGCGGAGATACGAAAGCTCTTCCTGGGAGAAGCGGACGTTCTCGAGGAAGTCGAGCGCTTGTTCAAGGCCGGCCGCAACCAGATAATTACGCCGAGTTGGCAGGCTGCGAACAAAAAGCTCGAAGCTGGCGTGAGCATCAAACCCGCTCTGCACATAGCCGGCAGCCATTGTGAGCTCGTAAAGATCCGTCAGCAAACCTGAGAATGTGGAATCGCGAAGCATGTTTGTACTTGATTATGCCAGTCGAATGCGTCGTAGCAAAATGGAGGGACCTCTTGTCACGTGTAGTCACCCCGGGTTACTTACTATTTCGGCTACGCTCATGAGCGATTCAATTGTGTCCACGCAACCAGTTGTCCCTTTAACTTCATCCGCCCGCCAGTAAGAGGTTAGATTTTCGTGGGGATTAGGTGCCAGCAGAAAGTGCGTTTCTATTTGCTCGTTCGCGCTTCGGCTTCGGCCAACCAGCCGCGCCGCAAATCCTCAAACGGGATGCTCGACAGGTAAGGCTTGAGATCGAGAATCGGCGTGGCATCAAGCATGTCCACGCCGCGAACGTAGAGTATCCTACCATCACGTCGAAGCAATTCAACGACGGTCAACCCGATTGGGTTCGGACGCCTTGGAGATCGGGTGGCAAAAACGCCGTGGGGGCGATTGTCGCTAGGCGGGGTGCCGAGCAACTCGAATCCTTCGGAGCGATCAAACACCCAAATAACGATCAGATGGGAGAAACCTTCGATATCAGTGAGCCCGGTTTCGTATTTCGACAATATCTCGAGCACACCCTCCGCCTCATGCTTTGCGCCCAAACCTTTGGGAACCTGTTGCGCGTCCTTGTACGGGGTTCGTGCGTAGCCTATAGGCTGGAAGGTGAACATAGGCGTCATCTTACCTGTTCTGGCAAGCACGCAGTATCCCGGTTTTTGGGAACCAATCACTGGACAGTCAACGTAAGATCTGCTGTTTGTGCAGGCGTTGACGGAGATCATCGTTGCCGTCACGGTCATGAAAATACCTGCCGGGTGGAGTGCCCGGATTTCCAGATGCCGTTGACCCACCCTGAAGACCACCTCCGCAGGAAGCAATTAGTGAAATCGCTGTAATGATCGAAGTCAGGCAGAGGAGCGATATTCCGCGCTTTCGTGGGTGCCACCATCCGCTCTGACGATCCTGGGCCACAAAGATGAGCCCCGGCAGGTATAACCAGAACAGGTAGATTGGCCATTTCGACAGTGCGACGGATGCACTCGCCGCGATAGCGGCACTCGTCTGAACATTCAAGCTGAGATTAGTGGCGCCGCTACCAGCCGCCACGCTGGTCTGACTCAGCGAACAAGTACTCAGAGGTGGGCAGCCCGCAAACGATAGAGAGACTGCGCTCGGAAACGCTCCGCATAACGTACAGGGCGACAGCGTCATTTTGTAAGTTGCAGTTTCCCCCGCTGCAATCGACGCTGACTGCGAATTAGGAATGATCGAGAATGTGAAGTTAGCGTTCGGGGTGGTCGAAATGAAAGATACTGCAACAGTGTGCGTGACGGATGAAGGATCTGTGCCTACGCCGGAGATGATGAAGTTATAGGTTTGAATTTTGTTGCTGCTCACCTTAACCGTGAATGATGCACCATTGGCAGCCGGAGTCAGGCTTTGTGGCACAGCATTGCAGGTCGGCGGCGCACCGCTGCCGCAGCTCAGATCCACTAGGCTGCTATAGCCGTTCAGGCTGGTCACTGTGCCTTGGAAGACCGCCGTAGCATTCTGCGAAGCGCTGAGCCATGGATTAGCAATGACCAGGGAGTAATCAGAAGTTACGGTGAGCAATAGGTTTTGAGTTTTGCTTGGGCCGTTAGCTACCGACCCAACTATGGTTACCGGAAATTTCCCTGCTGTCGTATTCGTACCTGTCATGATCGTCAGACTGATTGACGCCGGGCTACTCGCGCTCGGAGACACTGAAGCCGATGGCTGAAAGTTGCAGGCTGTACCGGCCGGCAGCCCGGCACACGATAAAGTGACAGTTCCCGCGAATGGTCCCGATGCGGTCACCTGAAAGCCGATTGGCGCCGAAGTCGTTCCCGGTTCCATCGTGATACTGCTCACCGACGGGGCTGTCAGGTTGAAGTCCACGACATTGAACGTGACTGCAGCATCGTGCGTGGTCGTATTGCTATCCGTCCCGACAGCGTGAAGGTTGAAGGTGTAAACCCCAGCCGTCCCCGCAGTCGTAATTGTGAAGGCGCTTCCTGAACTGCTAGGTGTTATCTGAGTCGGATTCAACGAACACGTGGAGGGTGCCGCAGTCAGGCCGGCGCTGCAGCTCAGGTTCACGGAACTGGCATATCCATCTAACGAGGTGATCAATCCCTGAAAAACGCCCTGCGAACCGGCAAAGACAGTTAAAGGCGTGTTGGAAACCGCGCTCAGGAAGTCTGGGGTCGTGATAATTGGGAATTGCCAAACCCCACGTCCGTAAGTGGAGGCGCGCAACCATTTGTCACGCTCATCACTAAACACGCGAAGCGCAGTGACCGCGACGTCAGGGAGATACGGGGGGCCAGGTTCGCTCCAACTTGGACTGAGAGAAGAGCTTGTGAAAACTCCTACGTCCGTCCCCACGTATACAACGCTGGGACTCGTACTGGAATCAACCAGCAGGGCATTTGCCGGAGCGTCGGGAAGGTTACCTGTGAAGTCTGTCCACATTGCGCCTCCATTCAGCGTCTTCCAAATATGCGAGACGTGGAAACCCATGATCGTCACGTACGCCGTCATGCCACTGGCATCTGAAGAATCGAGGGCAACATCGGAAATTGGAAATGCACTAGGGTTAAGTGAGCCGGTTTGGTCAACCCAAGTGGAGGTCCCACTCCAAGCGTTCGTACTCACCCACACGTGCCCGCCACTGGGAATTGTGGGAATCAGGGGACCAAAACCATCCGTTCCCGCGTAAATCACGTTCGAGAAGCCATTTGTATCGACTGGACCGCCTGCCGTGAGCGACCGCACAAGGTTAGTTTCGCTGCCAGTACAACTACCTGCTCCCCCGGTTTCGAAACTGTTGCTGAGAGCGGTGAATCCTGTACCGGAGCTCGATCCCCGCCATATCCTGCATGTGCCGACTATCAATTCACCTGAGCTTTGTGGGTCTAGCAAGTATGGTGGATAGTAGGCGCCAGTGTCACCTTCTAGTGTGGCGCTGCTCACTACCTGATCGTTCTGAAAATCCTTGGTATGGCAATTGATGCCTGATTCGCAGCGAAAAATATTTACGCCGGAAGCCGCATCCGGAGGCGTAGACACGAACCACTCGTTGGGATTGCTGGGATTGATCTGGTTATAGCCGCTATCGCCTGCGGCTACGTTCAGCCAAGGCGTATCCGCAAGCGCCGATTCGGTTGCCGGTGATCCGTTGCCCTGCGTTCCGCCGAGAATGGGGTAACCATTGTTACCCGGCGACTGCGAGAAGGAAATAAACTGGGTTATCGGACCCAGTGTCTGATTGAGGTTATCGAATTGATTGCTGCCGCTGCACGCGCCAGTCGTCAAACCAGCGAAACCATCGAGGGAACGATAAATCCCACCATCATTGGCGAAGTACATGACGTCTTGCGTATCGTTATTGAGCAGAAATGATATGGAATGCTGTGCGGGATGGACTTTCGCAATCGAGCTGCAGCCGTAGGCATGCGTCAGGTTAAGAAAAGTGTTTAGCGTAGTACCGCTGCAATCCGGTACTACGCCGTTAATCTGACATTTGTAAAGGTTGATTGCGCCGGCATAGAGATCGGTTGCGCCTCCATCAGGAACCGCTGCAAGCTCCAGGTTGTATGTCCCGTCCTCTGTGGCGCATCCCAGGTCGTCGCCGCAGTTCGTGATCTCCGAGTCATTGATAGGAATCCAGGTTGAGCCGCCATTTGTCGTTTCCCAGATCCCTTGGTCATTGTCGTTCACGTCAACGAACCAAACGTACATCTCGTTCCGGCCCGGTACGACCGCAATTTCGCCGCGGTAGATCGGGCACATCATGCTGCTGGATTGTGCGGGACAAGCCGACGCGGTCAGTCTCGTGCCGGGCTGATTTGCGAGCCGTGTCCAGTTGGCGCCATCTGGTGAAGAGTAGAAGCCGTGGTAGCGCACGGCGGCGAAGAATTGTCCTGCTGTTGCATCGTAAACTACCGTGCTCACCGAACCCGGTGCAGTAGCAACCGTGCCATCTTGCACGTTCGCGTAGTTCCAGGAGTCTCCCGCGTCAGTAGAAAAATAGATTCCCAGGTTTGCAGTGATGGGATTCGCCAAACCTTCGAGGATTCCTTCTGAGGATCCCGCGACGGCCGCTACTGCCAAATTGGGGTTGGCTGTACTGAAGGCAATCTTGCTGAACGCGAGGCCTGCGAAGGAGTGACTCCCGCTGCTGTCCGACTGAATCAAAGACCAGCTCTGGCCGGCATCGGTAGAGCGCAGAATTCCCAGTCCGTAATACGAGTCTGTCGAACTGTTGGCTTCCCCTGTCCCGACCAGCACAACGGTGTTCTCCGGATTCGGGTCGGACAATTGCGATTGCACGGCGATCGCTCCGACGGCTAATGTGGCTTGGTCATCGGTAAGAGGCGCCCAGTTCACCGCTTCCGGATTCGGTGATGCAGCATTGCTCGATTTCCAGACTCCCCCGTAAGCGCCCCCAATGTAAACAGTGTTCGCCGTCGGGTCAGCGGGATCGATCGCCACTGCCGTAGCTCGCCCGGAGACCCAGCCATAATCCTGCTGCCCTAGTCCGCTTGCATCTGAGGCCAATGGCGCAGGTCCCAGCGAACTCCAACCGGAGGAAGACTGCTGCGACAACAGGTTCTTTTCGACCGTCGGCTGGCGCGCCGCTCGCATCCGCAATTTCTGTTCGTGCGCTTGGTAACGAAGCCTGGCCCCTGATGACGCTGGCATAGTTCGGCCACGCGCAAACCAGGCCTCTGCTCGCACCCGTTCTTTGCGGATATTGATCTGTGTGCTGGAAGGCGCTACCTGTGCGGAACTTGCCCAACTTACAAACGTGGAGAGTAGCAGCAGAGCAAGGGCACACTTTTGCCCGCAATTTGCCTTGCGCACAATCCTTTCCACTAGGCCACCTTGGGTGGAAATATGTGGCCCGACTTTTCCGGCGTGATCTTTCCCAGTTTCACCAGCCTGGCAAGTATCGCAGCCACGCTTCGGTTGTGGTCATTGGCGATCTGATTGAAATCCAACCCCTGACGCAGCTCCTCACAGATTTGCGCATCTTCTTCATGCGACCAGCTCTTTCCTGCGTTCTTGGGCCGTTTCTTCTCGCGTTCCTGCTGCGCAACCAATGCGGCCAGCGCACGATTCAGGGCTTTAACAGTTCCTGGCGTTCGACAAACCGATCCCTCGTCCAAAGCAGTTCCGGACTCAGGATGAACTCCGTTGGCGAGTGCACGGATGACCTGGATTGCTTCCTCAATCTCCATTCTCGTATCTCCGTCCCGAGTATCGGCCAGGCTGTGACCGTAGCCTTGTGACCACTGAACATCACGCCCCGCTGAATCCCAGATTGGGACACTGAACAGCTCACTTGTCTATACTGAGTTCTTCAAGTTCGCGTTGACCGGCAAGAAATGGACTGGCAGTCGTTTTGGCTCACAATCCGGTTGGCCGTGTTGGTGGCCGGGATTCTCGTCCTCATTGGTCTTCCCATTGCTTATTGGATCGCCTATTCACAATGGCGCTGGAAATTCCTCGCCGAAGCGGTTTTAGCTATGCCGCTTGTGCTGCCCCCGACTGTACTGGGCTTCTACGTTTTAATCGCACTTGGCTCACGCAGTCCACTCGGACGTTGGTGGCAGGCTATGACCGGGCACACATTAGCATTCACATTTACAGGACTGGTGATCGGTTCCGTGATTTACAGCCTGCCCTTTGCGGTGCAGCCATTCGCAGCCTCATTTGCGTTAGTGGATCCCAAGCTGCTAGCCGCCTCGGCAACCCTGGGTGCGTCGAAACCGCGGACGTTCTTCCAAGTGGTGCTTCCACTTTCCATGCCTGGCTTGGTCACGGGTGTGGCCTTGAGTTTTGCCCACACCATGGGGGAATTCGGGGTCGTGCTCATGGTTGGCGGCAATATCCCCGGTGTTACACGCACAGTCTCAATCGATATCTATGATCAAGTCGAGGCGTTCAATTTCGCGTCGGCCAATCAAACCGCCGGGGTATTGCTGGCCATTTCCTTTGCAGCTCTCTGCCTGGTTTACGGGGTGAATCGAAAAATTTGGGCGCTATGGCCCTGGAAATGAACAAAAAAAACACTGGATCACTATGACACCAACGCGAGCATCTTGTTCACAAACTGAGTTGCGGACTTCGCGGAACTGCGGATTCTTCGTGGTTCAGGGTTAGAACATGCGTACTGCTGAACAACCAGTTGTGAAGGTATCTAAGTCAGACTATCCGTCGCATGTCCTTTTGGTGCGGATCACCAAGTGTCTAGCCGGAGCCGGCAACGATTTCGCCCTTGAGGCAAATTTCGCAATGTCACCCGGAATCAGCATTCTCTTTGGGCACTCCGGAGCAGGAAAGACGACGCTGCTCGATTGCGTCGCAGGACTGACTGTTCCCAGCGGTGGAAAAATTGTGCTCGGCGATAAAGTTTTCTTCGACTCCGATGCCCGTATCAATCTGCCTGCTCAAGACCGCAAGGTTGGCTATGTGTTCCAGGATCTGGCGTTGTTTCCGCATCTCACTGTGGCCAGGAACATTGCATACGGGCTCGCGGGACTTACGGGAAGTGCACAGCGGCAGCGTACCGATGCAATTCTCGAATCCTTTCGCATCTCCCACCTGCGCAACCGCAAGTCCTCTGAAATCTCCGGCGGAGAGCGGCAGAGAGTCGCTTTGGCGCGCGCGCTTGTCACTGATCCATGCATTCTGCTGCTTGACGAGCCATTGGCCGCTCTGGATGCACCAACTAAATCCAGAATTATTGACGATCTACGCGCCTGGAACCTGGCCCATGGCATCCCCATTCTCTATGTCACTCATAGTCGAGAGGAGGTCTTTGCCCTTGGCGAGCGAGTCATCGTCCTAGAAAATGGCCGGCTCGTGGCTCAGGGCACTCCCCATGAAGTAATGACTGCGCCGCGTCAGGAAACGGTGGCGCAGCTGGTGGGATTTGAGAATATTTTCGCCGCCGTCGTAATCGCAATCCACGAAAATCGCGGCACTATGACTTGTTGCATCGCGAACAGCGATGTCGAGTTCGAGACTCCGCTGGTTCGGGCGGAGATCGGTTCAAAACTGCGAATCGGAATTCGCGCCGGCGATATTTTGCTGGCTACTATGCGACCTCACGGCTTGAGCGCGCGCAACATCATCCCAGGGAACTTGATTTCCCTGGACCAGCGCGACGTTATCGTGAGCGCGCAGGTCAATTGCGGCGTAGAAGTGGAAGTTCATCTCACCCTTGCGGCCCGCGATGCCTTGGAACTACGCCCCGGACGCGATGTTTGGCTCATCGTGAAGACGCACTCATGCCATGTGATGGCTCAAACTTAGTGAAGCGGACCGCCCATCCGTGGAGTTGCGCTTCCTGCTCTTGCTCCATTTCAATTACTCCCACCCATTGTCCACTGCGGTATTCTGAATACACCAGCCGTCCGCCTAAAAGTCTTGCAGCCGCCTCGGGTGGAACATCACGGTGATATCCAAAGAATCGTTTCTTCCACTCCAGCCACAAATGCCAGTGTTCAAGGAACGGATGGGGCGGTTCGTACTTGGTGGAGAACACAAGTGCAACATCGAACTGTGAGCGGAGATCGGCAGCGGCCATCAATTGTTCCACGGTGAAATCCTCAATGCGAAAAACGTGCATGGGATGGCTCACGTATCCAAGGTATGGCCGCGTCACTTCGTCGCTGGCTGGCCACGCTGTCAGAACGCGGGACTCGGCGTAGTGTTCTTGCATAAGGTCTTCGGCGTGCTGGTGCAGCAAAATGTAGTCGCGATAAGCCAGGTTGTCTTCCATGGAGAATCCGTAGGGAGGATTGACGAACCATCCGACTACGAACGCCACAGCGACAATCCCGACGACCGCCCACCAGTAGCGCACTCGTCGCCACAGCGTCGAAACACAGGCGATAATGACCAACGGAATCACCGGGAGCATGTAACGGGCCAGCACCGCGCCACCGATCACCGCCATCGTGAGGACATAGGCAACGATCACCGTCAGAAAAGCGAATTGCACATCCTCCTCAATTTGCTGCTGCTCCTTGCTGCGAGCGGAAAGGGCCGGCAGGTATAACGCAAAAAGGGCCGGCAAGGTCAGAAGATAAAGCCCCATATACCCCAAGATCTGCCACAGCCGCATCCCGAGCGCGAGTACCACCCTTAAAGGGTGCACGGTGGCCTGGACGTTGTAGCGGAAGAATTCCGGATTGCCGAAAATGAATCCGGTCTGATGCCAATGGTATGCGTACCACAGCCCCAGCGGCACGATCGGAAAAAGCAGGAAAGCAGACGCCGGGCTGGTGATCGAAGAAAGGTGGGGGCTGTGCAATGGCGCGGTTTCGACCGTGCCACTAAGGCCTTGTTTCTTGCCATTCCAGGATTTCCGGGGCCAGGTTTTTGTGATTACCTCCCAGCCGAATAGTGCTAACGGCGCCAGAATGGCAGTTTCCTTCGACAGCGCAGCCAGCGAAAACCAAATCGCCACTGACCATCGCTGGTTGTCAACGTACGCCCGCAGCCCCCAAAACGTGAATCCCGCCGCGGCCAAATCGAGGTGCGCCAGGGAACTCTGTGCAAAAAAAACAGGATACAGCGCTGTGCAGATCGCGGACGCATACGCGACTTCGGTGTTCGAAATCCGTTGGGTCAGACGAAAAACGCCGAGCAGAGCAAAGGCAGCCAGCAGCAGCATCGCAATGCGGGTCACCGCAGGCGTGAAGCCAGCAATTTTCCACGCCAGGGCAAGATAGGCCATCACGAGGGGCGGGTGTGCATTGGAGACTGTCGAACGTGGAATCAGTGAACCTGTCAGCAGCAAATCGCGCGCGGCGGGAACATAATATCCCGCCTCATCCCAAAAATATGGAAGGTTCAAGAGGGGGATATGGAGGGTGAAGAGCAGCACAAAGAACAGGGCAAACAGCAGCGCTGTGCTCACTCTGCGCGAGTCAGCATCCCCAATCACCGCGATTAGTGAACCGGCCCGGCTGCCGCCATTCGCGGGTCGAGCTTGATTTCGCCAAAGGCGTTTTCATATCCCACGACGTTCTGCTGCAGAATCGCCAGCAATGCTTTGGCCTGCTGCGGGCTCAGATAAATGCCCTGGAAGTTCTTGACTTCGACCTGGTTTTCGCTCTGCTGCTGCAGCGTGCCGAAGACAAGGAAGAAATCCCAAACATTCACACGCACTTGCACGCTGTTCGCGTAATTTTCCCGGTAGTCCGGGGCGGTTACCAGTTTGATATTGGGCTGAGTTGGGATGTTCATACCTCAATCAGTGTAGCGGCAGTTGTCAGGAGAAGGGAAGAGCCGCTACCGGCAGGCGACGCTCAGGCTGCCACGTCACTTGATAAGATGAAAGTGCGATGAAGCTTCAGATTAATGGCGCCGATCGCGATTTCCCGCCTCCGCTATCGCTTCAGGGATTGCTCGAGCGATTGGGGATGAAAGCCGATCGCGTGGCCGTCGAGCTCAATCAAAACATCGTGCCCCGCGATAGGTGGGCCGACACCAACCTGAACGAAGGCGATTCCCTGGAGATCGTGCATTTCGTGGGCGGGGGCGTTTCCCGGTAACTCCCTGCCTATTCCCGTGATGCCCCCGCAGTCCCCAGTCGAGCTGTGAACTCCCTTAGTAACCCTTTTCCTCACATAATCTTGGCTTGACAGTTGCAGCTCTCGGCCTAGAATGTTTCAAACAATCTTGTTGGTATTTGTTTAAAACATTTCTTAGCCGAATTGAATGATCACTTTACATCTCGGGATGTAGTTGAGCTGACCGGCATTACGCCGCGGCAACTGCAATGGTGGGATGAGCGCGGCGTAGTAGTTCCCGCGCGTGAAGGACATCGGCGTTTGTACTCCATGGAGGATTTGGCCGAGATCGCGGTCATCTGCCAGTTGCGCCGAAAGGGATTTTCGCTGCAGCGGGTGCGCAAGGTTATGCGCTTTCTGCAGAGAGAATTCGGAAAACGCTTGGCAGAAACGGTGAGCGGCAAGTCCGAATACCACTTGCTGACCGATGGCAGGAGCCTTTATTTGGAAACTTCGCCGCAGCAGATTGTGGACATCTTACGAAACGCGCGCCAGCCGATGCTGGCGGTTTGTCTCAGTGACGCAGTTCGAGAGGTGCGCGCAGAGATTCGTGCAAGAAAAACAGCCAAGGACATAAGGTCTCATTCACGTAGCGCAAGGCTGGTTTCATAGAGCAGGGAAGTTTGGTTCCGCTTACGTTCGCCTGACTAGGAGGCAAGATGGTGGGAGAACTGGACATCCTGAGCGAATGGATCCCGGAACAGATGCTTCCGGGCACGATCTTCGTGCTGGAGAACGCCGGTCGCGTCGGTGAAAAAGACGATCCCTATTGGGCGGTTTTGTCGTGCCCCGAGTGTGGCACTCTCGGGCTCGTAACAAGGAAACAAATTGCCGGACTGTTGCCTGTGATCTGCGGATCGCGCCAGTGTTCCGCCCAATTCTTCATCAACGACAGCCTGGTTGTAGCTCGTAAACCGTTCTAGATCGGATTTCGGCTCAGCAGCCTCGCGTGGCTGTTCTCGCCTGAGGCCCATCATCAGAACCTTCGAACCGGCAATGCCAGCACAACCGAAGTCTCCTGCTGCCGTTGGGAAATATTCCAATACGTGCCAAGCAGGCGGTCTTTGTCTTCCGCTGGGACCAGGCGGAACCCGTGTCGCTGGTAAAAGCGAATGGCCCACTCGGCGGCGGTCCATGTGCCGACCAACAACTGTCCATTTGCCTGGTTGACCAGAGACTTTAATAACGCGCTTCCAATGCCACGACTTTGACGCGCCAGCCGCACATAGGCATGGCGAATCAAGGTTGCGTCGTGCACTTTCTGGATACCCATGACACCGATTAGCGAACCTGAATCCTCCCATCCCCAGAAGTTGACTCCAGCAGCAATCTCCGCCAGCAATTCAGGCCGCGACATGTAAGGTTCATGCCAGCAATCGACCGGAATTACATCACGATAGGCGCGCGCCGCCTCATTGATGATAGCGTCTATAACCGGAATGTCGGCATCAATACAGCGCCGGATCATCGCGACTCCTTCCGCGCATTACGTGATTGCGGATTTCTACACCGGAAGCGCATAAAGGTCGACGGTCGGCTGAAACGACTGCCAGAGGCTCAGGATCGAAAATGAGATGTACTTAGCGCTACCGGTACCTGCTCCACAATCTCAATATCGAAGCCTTCAAGAGCGGGGACCTTCCGCGGGTGGTTGGTAAGCAGGCGAATTCGTCGCAGATTCAAATCTGAGAGAATCTGCGCCCCGATGCCAATTTCGCGCTGGGTTTTGCGCTCGCTTTCGGGCAAAGCAGGTAGTCGCTTATCACGATGAAACATCAAAACGCGCCGCTCCCCTATGTGCTCGATGGAAAATCCTTTCGAGCTCTGATGCAGGTAAATCAATGCGCCCCTTCCCGCGCGCGCAATCGCCTCCATTGAGCCTTCAATCGTGGCGTGACAATCACAGGCCGTTGAGCCAAAAACATCGCCCATCACGCAGTGCGAATGCATGCGAACCAGCACCGGTTCTTCGCCTCCGAGGTCTCCACGCACCAGTGCGACATGGGATTCTCCGCCGTCGATCTCGCTTTCATAGGCGATCAGGCGAAATTCCCCATATAACGTGCCGATCATGGCCTCTCCCACCCGGTGGACATAGCGCTCGTGCTGCATGCGGTAGCGGATGAGTTCGGCGACGGTCAGCATCTTGGTTCCATGCTCTTTGCAGAACTCGATTAGATCCGGAATCCGGGCCATGGTCCCGTCGTCGCGCATAATTTCGCAGATCACTCCGGCCGGAATCAGTCCAGCCAATCGGGCGAGATCAACCGAAGCTTCGGTTTGCCCGGCGCGCACCAGGACACCGCCTTTGCGCGCCCGCAAAGGAAATACATGGCCGGGCCGGGCCAGATCAGAGGGGCGGGTGGCAGGGTCGATGGCCACTGCAATCGTACGGGCGCGATCATAGGCAGAAATGCCGGTGGTTACGTCCTCGCGCGCGTCAATGGCTTCGCAAAATGCTGTTCCGTAATTAGAGGTATTTTCTGCGCTCATGAGTCCGATGCGCAGATGATCCAACCGTTCCTCAGTGAGCGCCAGACAGACCAAGCCCCGGCCATACTTAGCCATGAAATTAATCGCTTCCGGAGTGACCTTCTCAGCCGCCAGGGTCAGATCGCCTTCGTTTTCCCGGTCTTCATCATCCACGACCACAACCATTTGGCCGGCACGGATTTCCTCAATAGCCGTGGGAACATCGGTGAATGGGGCTCGCGCCGTCATATCGCGATCATTGTAGCAAGCAAAACTGGGCCACAGAAACGAAAGGTCGCCAGGACGGCGACCCTTGGTCTAGGCATTATCTCGAGCCGTGTTAGAGTGTGGACTCGATCTCGAATCCCCAAGCCTCAAGCAATGGCTCTGGGATGTACTTGGAGTTCTTGTTGCGCCGGGCCCACTCGCGCAGACGGGTGGAACGCAGATACTGATCCGGCGTCAGCTTGTACTCGCGAACAACCTGTTCAAACTCGGTAATAGTCGGGACAATCGGCCCAATCGGTTCGGGCTTGCCCCAGTTGGGATTTCCACGTCGCTTAGCCATACGATAATTCCCTCGTTTTCTAAAATAGCCTCGTAAAATTAGATTCTTTCCGCGACGAAGTGGATTCTCAGGGGCTCCGTCGGGCAAAGACAACTGCAAGGCCGGTCGCCAGCCCAGAAAGGCTAACTGGAAGCGTATGATTCTACTAGTCTTCCGACAAAAGTCAATGACTTTTTCTTCCCGAAATGGTGCGCTTGCACCTAAGAGCGTCTAACAAAACCGCTTCACAAGTGGAATCAATCAGTTCCAGTGCGCAAGCCAGCGGCAATGACCCACTAGAAACTGAGCTGCAGCCCAAACTCTATCTGCCGAGGCGCACCAAGGGAATACACTCCCGTCCCGACTCCAACCCGATCTACATTGTGCCCCGCGGGAGTCGTTCCATTGATCTGACCGGCGGCACCCGTCAGTAATCCGTTGAGCGCGGCACCGGGCAAGTCAAAATTGGCAAAGTTGAAAAGGTTGTAAAAGCCGGCACTCGGCTGGAGCGTGATCCTTTCTCGAATCGTG
>DASPRY010000167.1:0-6476 GCA_035624215.1 Terriglobales bacterium | reverse complement strand
TTCGCGCAAAAGCCGGTTTTCCGCCAAGATGAAAACTTGTACGGTTGCAACTACCACAGACATAACAATCCTTTGCACTGCCGCATGCGCCCCTCACGCGATGTTTCAGTGCTGTTGCACGCAAGAAGTGGCTGGAATTTTTCCGTATAAGCATATACGGTTTTAAAAAAAAATGCGAGAGAACCGAAGGCTAGTTTCGACAACACTCTGTGCGTTCTGGACACCAACGAGCCGGCGCCTGTATCCGCCTAAGTGCAGGTCTTGAAAAAGATATTTTGTAAAATAAAAATTACAACCCGATGACTTCCGAGTGGCAATCCCATTGTCCTTGATCGCTAGCCTTCAGCAAAGGCGAACGGGTGATCCGCTGCTGGCCCGTTCCCGGCGAGGGGTCCCGGGACCTCGATCATTTTTCAGCCAAGGCTGTCAGCCTCAACCCGCTAGCTGGGTCGTTCGGGCACAAAGAGGCGGATCATCTTGCAGTTACCTGCACCCTGATCAGCATGCCAACTTGCAGGATGCCTTTGAGCGGCACATGATGACCCGACACCGCGGAGCGCTTCCACCCCTGCAGGGTCCGTCAAATACATAATCTACAAAGTTTTACTTGACTCGGGGGTCAATCTGACATAGGGTATAGCGTTCTGAAGGCTTCGTATCCTTGGGGACGAACCTCCGTCGGCAACCGCAGCCTATCCAAAACGCGAGAAACTTTCGGCTGCTGCGGAGCATCTATTATTAGTAACCAGAGCTTTCCCGTACAACCCATCTGGAATGAGTTACTTGCATACTCTGGTTGTGCCTTTCCCGGCACAGGATGGCGCTTGGCTGGTCGGCTCAGTGAGGAGGGACTAGTGAAACCCATGCGTTCGGATCGCGTTTTTGACGCTTTACATACTTTGCGGAATCGTTATATGCTTTGCCAGCTTGCCTCCAAGGCTACCCGTAAGTTTCACAAACCAAACACCAGAATCCAGGAAACAATGAACGAGGTTCTGGACCGGATAGCAAGCTCGGAACGGCAGACGGTGCTGTCGGAACCGGAACACTTTGCTGAGGCACAACGGCGGGCTGCCTAGTCAGCCCCACCGCCTGCCTTTGATTTTGAGTCTTTCCTTTGAGTGACCTCCCTTTGAAAATCTTCCTTCGCAGGTGATCAATGACCATCGCAGAATTGAAAGAAAAAAACATCACGGAGCTCACCAAGATCGCCCGATCCTTGGACCTCCCTGGGGCCAGCGGCCTTCGCAAGCAGGACTTGATCTTCAAAATTCTTCAGGCCCAGAGCGAAAAAGAGGGCCACATTTTCGCCGAGGGCGTGTTGGAAATTTTGCCCGACGGCTATGGCTTCCTGCGCTCCCCCGACTACAACTATTTGCCCGGGCCGGATGACATCTACGTTTCGCCGTCGCAGATTCGCAAATTTGACCTTAAGACTGGCGACACCATCAGCGGGCAAGTACGGCCTCCGCATGAAGGCGAGAAATATTTTGCACTCGTGAAGATCGAGGCGGTGAACTTCGAATCGCCCGATGAAGCGCGCAACAAGATTCTTTTCGACAATCTGACGCCACTCTATCCGCAGGAACGCGTGAAGCTGGAGACGGTTCGTGAGAACGTAAGCGCCCGCGTCATGGATTTGCTGACACCGCTGGGAAAAGGGCAACGCGGCTTGATCGTCTCGCCTCCCCGCGCCGGAAAAACCATGCTGCTGCAGAACGTGGCCAACTCGATCACCACCAACCATCCGGAAGTTGTGCTGATGGTGTTGCTGATCGACGAACGCCCCGAAGAAGTCACTGACATGCAACGCTCGGTGAAGGGGGAAGTTATTTCTTCCACTTTCGATGAACCGGCTGCCCGCCACGTGCAGGTAGCAGAAATGGTGATCGAGAAAGCGAAGCGCCTGGTGGAGCACAAACGCGATGTGGTGATTCTGCTCGATTCCATTACCCGTTTGGCGCGCGCCTACAACACGATTGTTCCGCCCAGCGGCAAAGTCCTTTCCGGCGGCGTGGACTCGAACGCTTTGCAGCGTCCCAAGCGGTTCTTTGGTTCGGCACGAAATATCGAGGAAGGCGGATCGCTGACCATCATTGCGACTGCGCTGATCGACACTGGCTCTCGCATGGATGACGTGATCTTTGAAGAATTCAAAGGCACCGGTAACTCCGAAATCATCCTGGAGCGCAAGCTGGTCGATAAACGCGTCTTTCCAGCCATCGATATTCAGCGCTCGGGCACACGAAAAGAAGAGCTGCTGATTCCAAGAGAAGATCTGCAGCGCATCTGGGTCTTGCGGAAAGTCCTGAATCCGCTGTCGCCGGTCGAAGCCATGGAACTGTTAATCGACAAACTCAGCAAGACCAAGTCGAATGGCGAGTTCCTGGCGAATATGAGCTCGCTGTAAGAGATGTCCAAGCAAATCAGCAGCCAGCTTCGAGCTTTTTCGCTATCTCAAACAGCTTGGTGACGGTATTCCAGTTTCTAACCGTTCCCGACTTCAGCTGTCTTCCAATCGCGGCGAATAATTTCGATTGCCCCATGCCATTCGGAAAGTAGATGTAAAACTCTCGACCGCGGATTTGTACCTCTTCGCCCTCAGTCTTTACCCGTAAAACTTCGTCGCAGGCTTCTTTCGTGGGAGGCTCATTGAAGAAAACGACCGCGAGCTTGTCGGGCTCTAATCCGTGCCGTTTGGCAAAAGGATTTGTCGCGAGTACATCCTTCAAATCGGCAGACGTGCGAAGGACGACGGCGGGGCGAAAGCTGAACTTTCGCTCGATCGCGTTCTCGAGCCGCCCGGCCAAGCCCGCGAGGTTCCGCTCCTTTGTCCCGAAGACTACGTTACCGCTCTGCACGTAAGTTTTCGGGTCTTCCAGTCCGAGCGCCTCGTACAGGGCGCGAAGAGTATCCATCTTGATCTGATTGTGGCCGCCAACATTCACCCCACGCAGCAGGGATATAACAATGGTCACGTTGAGGGCTGGTGTTGGTTTCATCTCGGCCAGAGCCAGCTGAATGTGCCCGCGGTGAGCAGACCATAGATCAAGCCGTCGAAGACGTGCTTGAAGGTCACACCCCAGGTCTGGCCCTTCCAGATTGAATCTTGGATGAGGGCAAGGCCGTATCCAAGGAACGCCGTGGTGCCGGCCACGCGGAAGACCGCCAGGTAGTGAGTGCCTTGGGTCAGCGTGCGTCCGCTAAGGTAGGCAACAAACACCCCGACCACCAAGCAGTAGACAAACCACTGCACCAGATTCTTGGCGATCGCTGGCGGTCCGCTTGGAAGCACGGTGAGCAGGCCGATAGGTCCGCGTTTGAACTTCTCTACCACCGCAGGCGATTTCATCTCTTTGTGCGTAGTGAACGGGAAAAAGTAAACGCGGCCCGGGGTCGCGCCCACCTGGCGTAGCGCGTCTGTCACTCTGTCTTCCTCAGGCAGCTTGCGGTAATCGCTCTTATGGATGGGCAGCGCCATGTGCATGATCGAGCTGGCAACGAAGACGATCACAGCCGAGAGCAAAATCGGAAGCCATAAAGCGGTAACGGGAATCATGGTTCCTCCGAGAAGGTGACTAGAACTGACCTTGCCGGAATCGGCAAGAGACTACGCTCAGGGGGAGGAGCTAGTCAACGGTCTCCCTTTTGATAAAACAAGTCCTGCACGAACGGTTGGCCTGAAGCGCTAGAATCGTGCCATGCGAATTACCAGCCGGCGCAAGGCGACGATAACGTTCCTCGTGGTGGGGGTAAGTCTCGCCGGGGTCGCCGTTGCCGTCGGGATGGGCTGGATCATCCTCAACTGGCGTGAAGGCATCAAAGTTTTCCTCGGGATAATTTTTTTCGGTGCCATCACCGCTGGTCTGGTGCTGAACACGATTTTCTTGCTGCGCGAGATCCGCCGCAACGAGCAACACGACAGCTTTATCAACGCGGTCACCCACGAGCTGAAGACGCCGATCGCATCGATTCGCCTCTATCTGCAAACTCTGCAGCGTCGCGAAGTCGAAGAAGCCCAGCGGCGAGAGTTTTATCGCCTGATGCTGGACGACAGCGATCGCCTGTTGGGAACCGTGGAGCAAGTCTTGAAAGCAACCATGGCAGGACATAAGCGGCGTGCTCGCGAACGGGTGCAGATCGATTTCCAGGACCTGGTGCGCGACTGTGTCGAGGCGGCACGCAGCGGACATAACCTTCAGTCGGAGGCGTTGCGCTTGGAAGCTTCCGCTAATGGCGACGGCGCGTTCGTGAATGGCGATCCGGAAGAGCTGCGCACTGCGGTTTCCAACGTGCTGGATAATGCCATCAAATATTCCGGACAGCGGGTTGAGGTTTCTGTGCGGATCGAGGTTCCCGACCAGAAACACGTCGCAGTCAGCGTTCGCGATCATGGGGTGGGCATCCCGCCTTCGGAATTGAAGCGAGTGTTCAGAAGGTTCTATCGCGTGCATAATCGCTCGCTTGCCCATGTAAAAGGCACTGGCTTGGGGCTGTTTATCGTTCGATCCATTGCCAGGAAACACGGCGGGCGGGTTTTCGCGCAGAGCCAGGGGGAAGGAACCGGGACTACGGTAGTGCTGGAACTACCGCGGAGTTTGGCATGAGCCGCGTACTCATCGTTGAGGACGAGGCTCACCTCGCCACCGGACTGCGCTTCAATCTGGAGGCTGAGGGACATTCAGTCGCTGTCGTCGGGGACGGCGAAACGGCCTTGGAGCAGCTCTTGGGAACGACTAAGAAGGATTGTGCGGAGCGCGAAGATTTCGATGCAGTGGTGCTCGATGTCATGCTGCCTGGCAAAGACGGCTTTGCCGTGGCATCTGAGCTGCGCGCGGCGAAAAATTTTGTTCCGGTGCTCATGCTGACGGCACGCGGCCGGCCTGAAGATGTGCTTAAAGGCTTCGCATCGGGCGCCGACGATTACTTGCCTAAGCCGTTTGAGTTGCCAATCCTCTTGGCGCGGCTGCAGGGATTGCTGCGGCGCCGCGAATGGTCGCGTATGAATCAGGAACGCGACTCCACTCGGCCTGCGCAGGCCGAAGAGCGCGCGGGCAGTACTGAGTACGATGTGTTCTCATTCGATCACCGGGTCATCGACTTCGGAAAATTAGAACTTCGGGTGAATGGAAACAGCATCCAGCTCACGTTGATGGAAGCAGAGCTCCTGCGTTACCTGGTCCGCAATAGCGGACGCGTGGTTTCACGTAAGTCGATACTCGAGGACGTTTGGGGACTGCATGAGGACACGGATACGCGCGCGATTGACAACTTCATTGTTCGGCTGCGGCGATACATCGAAGACAACCCCTCAAAACCGGAGCACTTACTGACGGTACGGGGGGTTGGTTACCAGTTCGTTCCCAAGCCAGAAAAAAAGAAGAGCTGAATTTCGGATGAACGCTGCACAGAATGTTCCGGCGCAGCGGTGCTACAGCGATTCTTCAGCCCTGATGTCGCCACTGCGAGCGCGCCAGAGCAAAGCCATAAAAACCCAGATTCAAGATGCAAACCACGACTCCGACGACCGTCAGAAGCAGGGGAGAAATATCGGGATAGACGAGCGCATCCAGGTAGTGCAAAAGAAAACCTCCTTGATATGGCACGACTCCAGCCCGTGCTTCGAGCCAGTTTTCCAGCAGGGTCAGAGGACACGACCAGGGGAACAGTTCGATCATTATTCCCCAGAATAGGCTGCAAATGTGCAACCATCGGAGCACCGGACGATGACGTGTGACCAGAGCCCCGAAGATCACCCACAAGATAAAGAGCAAATGCAGACTGAGAACGCCAGCCGCCAGAACGGAATACGTATTTCGGATAGTAAAGCTCGCGCCCGCCAACCTAACGCCGTCAAGTCCTCTGAAAGCTAGTGTCGCGATGTGGAGGCTCCGGCGGCCAGATCACGCACCACGCCCAGAAAGCTGGCAGCGGCTTCTTCGCCGGACAGCGACTCCAGGTCAATGGTTGCGGCCAGATGCGGAGACTCTGGTCCGAAGCGAACACTCAGCAGATCGTGACCGCGCGAGGTCATAAGCGTGTTCACGATAGGTGGCAGCTCCCGCCTCCATTGCATGGAAGTGGTCAACACTACCGGACCGGGATGGGAAACCGTCCAATTGCGCGATGCTTGGGTCAGGTTGCCGCTGCGGTGCGTGAGCCAGCGATGCCGGTGTACCTCAAGGCGAATACCCGGCACGTAGTCCAGATCAGCTTCGAAAGTCACCGTTTCCCTCTGCTTGTGCCAGCGGCTCAAGAGCCACTGAATGGGAATGGGGCGGGGAAGCAGTCGAATGGTTACCTTGGCGTTGTCAAACCAGTGGGCGGCGAATCGCAGATGCGCTTGCAACCGCGAAGCGCCCATCCAGCGAGCTTCCACGATGCGGGCGCGGTTCGAGCAAGCCGCCTCGACCCAACGCAAGGCTCGTGCCGCTTTGCGGCGGTTGTAGCGAAGGAAGAAAAAATACCAGAGCCCC
>DASPRY010000160.1:0-4051 GCA_035624215.1 Terriglobales bacterium | reverse complement strand
GGCCGATGCTGGAGAGCCCGAGTGCGTCGCCGAGATTCGCGAGGAGATTCCAAAGCTCGAAGCCTCGGAACAGTTGTGAGAGGATCGTGGGAGCGATGAGTGAAATGCTGGCGGTACGGGGTCAATGAGCGAAATCGCCTGTTTACGTCAACTATCCTGTAAAATCCATTTGTTGGACAGGCTCTTGCACGGATGCTGTGCAGAGTTTGCCAGGGCTACCGGCGTGGAGGAGACTCATGCGGATAAATCGTCAGAATCTGAAGTGGTTAGTGAGGATGATGTTGATTCTTCTGCTGGTCGGGGTGGTAGAGATTCTGGTCGTCCTCTTTGTCCCTCGGCCTTTGCCATGGGTGGCCTTGATTCCGGTGCTTATTCCTTTGCTCACAACCTTTCTTATCATTCTTCCCATGGCCGGGCCCGACAAGCCAGCCCCTCCGAGCGCCTGATAGTTGGCGTAACATCCCGGTTACACTCAAAATCCACGTGGCAGGGGTTTTGAGCGCCAGTTAGACGCTCCAAGCGGGCAACAACAAAGAAGATTTTCAGCGAACCAGCAGATCGAGCTGGCGCACATCGAGACCGGCATCGCGATAATACTTCCGACACAGTTCGAGAAGTGTGAACCCGTCCTCGTAGGCAGCAAAGCCACCATGCTCCGCCTTGTCTAGGTAGATGAGGCCGCCTTCCACCACGAACATCGTTACCATCGGCTCCGGGGAGTCCTCGGTGATCACCAGCGTGTGGGCCTCTCCAGCGGGTTCATAGATGTAGGTTCCGGGCTTGGCAATCCAGTCATGTTCCAAGTATCGCCAGTGGCCGCGCATGGTGTAGCCGTGAACGGTGCCGACGTGGTAGTGAGTTCCGATTCTGCGACCGGGCAGGCCTTTCAGAACTACGCTAAATCCGCCCGATGTAACGTTGAAGCAACAGGGTTGAAACCACACACCATCCGCGTAGGGGACCCAGAGACGGTCTTCGCCCAGGTTGGTGTTGGTGATGAAATGTTCGCGGCTCCTTCGACTCGGATCGAGGCCATCGGTGAAGCTGTTGAACGTATTGATCGGCATAGGTACTGGAGATCATACGCTTCGCTTTGCCATCTGACGAGGATAACTGGCGAAACATCCCGATTTACACTCATCGACCCTAGAGTGATCAGCCCCGGCAATGCGCAAACGTGATCACGCGCGCTACTTCTTAAAGACGAGTTTTTCGGTCAGATGCTGGCCCGTTTCCAGCGTGCCTGTGGTGGATAGCGTCATCTGCTGGCCATCCGCGGAAACGACCCACCTATCTTTTTGAGTGACTTGACCGTCGCGTTGGTAACTCGCATCCACCGTGTGAGGATCGACAAGTTCAAGCGTCACGGTATCGTTGCGCGAGTTCTTTAGATCGTATGGTTTTCCGTCGAAACGGGCGGTA
Source organism: Terriglobales bacterium (assembly GCA_035624215.1). GTDB lineage: Bacteria > Acidobacteriota > Terriglobia > Terriglobales > Acidobacteriaceae > JAFAGX01. The sequence continues at coordinate 2,629 of DASPRY010000160.1, read as the reverse complement.
TAGCTGAAGTCGCCCAGAAAACGGACCCCACCGCCTGCGTCCGCCTCGATTTTGAGCGCCAAACCTTGCCGTAAACGCGTCTTGCTGAGATCCTGCGTCCACTCGCCGACAAACGGGTCAGTGGCGAGCTTCGCGCCTCCGGTCCGCGTCCAGACGGTGATTTTATCGGGATGGCCCACGGTCGTAGTAGTAGCCGTCAGTTCCTTACCTTCCTTCGAAATTTGATTACGAACCGTAGCCACAAGAGTTCCGTCTTTTTTCTCGATGACCTCATTTTGCCTCTTATCGATCCTATGCAGATCAATTTGATCGAAGCCGAGATTGCCGGGTGCGGGCGAATCGTGTCCGTTCCGATTTGCAGTGAAATCGAAATGGGTTTCGCCTGACATGACTACATGCACGCCCCCATGCAGGTGTGTAATGGAGAGCCGGTTCGGAGGATCCAGGCTAGACTGCGCTGAGATGAGCGCCCAGAGGCCAAGACGAGGGTCTGACACTCCCGGTTGGACGGCGGCAAGAAGTCCGAACAACAGTAAGGTACGAATTGATCCTCCCAAGCCGATGGGAAGAGTTTAGCAGATTCACATAGCTAACTATGTGAGTGCTGCGCAAGTGTATACTCGCGACACGAAGCGCGAACCTACGAACGGGTTCCGGACGAAGCGCCTCTTTTTGCCTCTGCGGTTCTTCGGTGTCGCCGCAGAGTTTCAGTGACGGCCTCTTGTATGACATTATGAGTGCGATGCACGTGCGCCGCTTATGGGTGTCAGGGATCGTCCTCGCAGCAGCCATTGCCCTTCTTCCATTCTCTTTTCACGCGGAGCGCCACCTGGAGACCGCAACCCGCGTCGAAGGGAGCCAAGCTGAAACTGTCCGGCAGGAGCTGGCCAATCGTTTTCGGTCGCCGTTCGTGGACCGTGTGGTCCTGGTGATTCAGGGGCTCCCGCCAGCGGGTTCGGAGGAAGGCGGGCAAGCGTTAGAACCCATCGCGACCGCACTGAAAGACCAACCCGGCATTTCGGGAGTGGTGTCCTATCTCGACTCGCGCGATCCGATCTTTCTGGGCCGGGGAGGGGGAACGTTTGTTCTCGTGGGGCTCATGTCGACCGACGGTCCCGTGGAGTCGCTTGTTCCGAAGCTTCACCAGCTGGCAAGCTCGCTTGAAAATCAACTGCGGGGCCGTTATCCGGCGGTTAAGCTCGAACTCACCGGCGAGATTCCACTGAATTTCGACATTCGGAAAGCGAGCGCCGACGACGTGCAACGCGGCGAAAGTCTGGTGATCCCCGCAACCCTCGCACTTCTGCTGGTGGCCTTTGGAAGCCTGATCGCCGCCCTGATTCCATTGGCGGTTGGCCAGCTTGCCATCGCGACCACTCTGGCGATTACCGCATTCCTGGCCCAACGCTGGCACTTGTCCATTCTGGTTCAGAATTTGGCCACCATGCTGGGCCTGGGCTTGGGAATAGACTACGCGCTCCTCATGGTCAGCCGCTTCCGGGAGGCGATTTCCGCCGGAAACGACGGACTCGCGGCCTCGGTCATCGCGGCTCGTCAGGCAGGTCGCACGCTCTTGATTTCAGCGTCAACCGTAGCCATCGGATTTCTAGCCCTCTTGACGGTTCCGATCAGCGAAATCCGTTCCATCGGTATCGCGGGATGCTTGGTGGCGGGAATGAGTGTGTTGCTTACAAATACCCTCGTTCCGACAGTGCTGGCGTTGCTCGGTCCGCGGATTAATCTTGGCCGATTGCCCTTTACTGCAAAGTTGGATGCGCAGCGGGCCGCGAGTACGGGAAAACGCTGGCGGCAATGGGGAAAGGTGATTGTCGCGCATCCCTGGCTTGCCCTGCTTGCGGCAGGCGCTCCTTTGCTTCTGCTCGCCTGGCAGGTTCGACGGCTGGATACTAGTGTCCCCCAGGGAGATTGGCTGCCGCAGGCGGCGGAATCGGTCCATGCCCTCCACACCCTGAGACAGATGGATCGGGAAGGCGTCGTTGAATCGTTGCGCATCATTGTGGAGCTTCCAAACGACTCCATCGCGCAAACCGACGCTGGGTGGAATGCGGTTGATCGTGTCACCAAGCGCCTCGCGAGCGACCCTCGCTGTGGCCGGGTGATTTCTATCACTACGATTGCGGAGAGCAACCGCTCTTCCCTCCGTGACCTTTCGCGGGAGACGCGCCGAAGCTTTCTGAGCGGTGACGGACAAGCGGCGCTGCTTGAGGTGTTACCCGCGAGTTCGGTTTCTCTGCGCGACCAGGTCAACTGGGTGCGGGAGCTTCGGAAGACCGGCGCGCTCGTTCTCACCGGAGTTCCTGACGCAACCCTTCTCGTTGGCGGCATCCCGGCACTCAACGCCGATTATGAAACGATTATTAGAGACCGCTTTCCGTCGGTGACGGCGCTTATAGTGGGGGGGACGCTCCTGGCGCTACTCTGTGGATTCCGATCTGTCTTCGTCGCGCTGAAGGCCATCGCACTCAATCTGTTCTCCGTCGCGGCCTCCATCGGAGCATTGGTTTTCGTCTTCCAAGACGGGCGCGGAAGCAGCTTCCTGGGAGTTCCTGCGGGAACCGGCAGCGTGTTTCCTCTGGTTCCGATCGTCGCCTTTGCAATCGTTTTCGGA
>DASPRY010000147.1:0-5746 GCA_035624215.1 Terriglobales bacterium | reverse complement strand
GGTTGAAGCCCAGGTTGACACTGTCGCCACCCACCTCGGCGAACTGGTAACCAGCGTGCAGATGACCTCGCTGCCATTAAACGGACGGAGCTATACCGACCTGCTACCCATCCAGCCCGGAGTGACTCCCGTCTCAACCTTGTTGCCCAACTCGGTAATCATGGCGGGAGTGACGGGAGGTCTTTCCCCCTCCGGCGATCTGAATCCGGGGAACTTGTCAATTGACGGACAGAGAGAATCGTCGAACGGTTTCTTGATGAACGGAATTGATGTGCAGGAGCACATGAATGGCGGAACATCCATCGTGGCGAATCTCGATTCCATCGATGAATTCCGCGTTTTGACGAATAACTTTGATCCGGAATACGGCAATTATAACGGCGGCGTGGTGACCGTCGTCACCAAGTCGGGGAGCGATTCATTCCACGGCAATGCCTTCGAATTCTTGCGCAACACGGCTTTGGATGCCCGCGGCTACTTCGATCCCGGCCGGCCGGCCTTCCGGCAGAATCAGTTTGGCGGAACGCTCGGCGGTCCGCTGAAGCGTCGGAAAGTTTATTTTTTTGGAGATTATCAAGGCACACGAACAAACGAAGGTGTGGAAACGGGACTCATCTCGGTTCCTTCCGCGCAAGACCGCGCCGGCAATCTGTTTGATGTTGCCAGCTCTTTGACAGGAAACGTGAGCGGAAGCTACCTCGCAGGTTTGCTCTCGGCAAAGCTGGGTTATGGAGTTTCTGCGGGAGAGCCATACTACACCTCAGGCTGCGCGACGAGCGCCGCCTGCGTATTTCCCAACGCGGTGATTCCCAAGAGCGCCTGGTCGTCGCCGGCTCTTGCGCTGCTGCCATACATTCCCTCACCCAACAATGGTGCCGACCAATTTTCCACTTCCGCTTACCCAGAGACGGTGCGGGACGATAAGGCTTCCGGACGAATCGACGCCAACCTCGGCCGATGGGGACAGCTTTCCGCATACTATTTCTTTGACGATTACCGCCTTGACAATCCTTATCCGGGGCAGCAGGGGGGAGCGAGCGTCCCCGGTTTTGACGCCCTGACCTTCGGACGCGCCCAGCTTCTCAGCTTGCGAGACACAAAGGTTTTCGGAACCAGCTCGGTCAATGAATTCCACTTGGGCTATCTCCGTAACGCCAATGTGATTGGACAACCGCATGGCGGGCTGGGAGTGAGCTTGGCGTCGCAGGGCTTCGTGAACAGTTCGGGCGCTCCCGGTTTCACGGTGCAGGCTCCGCAGTTCTTGGGCGTCGAAAACATTGTTTTTCCTTCCTTCGTCATGGGTGTTCCGATCACCAATGAAACGCAGATCAACAACACGCTGTATTTGGGGGATACGCTTTCGAAAGTGATGGGCACGCACACTCTGAAATTTGGCGGGCAGTTCCATTGCGATCAAGTGAACGAACATCCCAATGCGACATTTAATGGAACCTTCAATATTGACGGAACCGAGACGGGCTCTGCGTTTGCGGATTTCCTCATCGGCGTACCGAGTAGTTTCACCCAAACCTCGGGTCTGCCTTTCTATTTGCGAGACCGATATGCCGGCCTCTTTGTCCAAGACAGTTGGCGGGCGCGCACGAACCTGACCATCAACTTCGGACTGCGCTGGGACTACATCATGCCGTTCTGGGAGAAATACAACAATCTCCAGACGATCATTCCAGGAAGGCACTCCGTCCTCTATCCGGGACTCCCGGAAGATCTGGTGGTTCCCGGCGATCCCGGAATTCCCAGCACAATTTCCCCCTCGAAGCCACACAACTTCGCCCCGCGAATTGGTTTGGCGTATGCTCCGAAATTCGACGACGGCCCTTTGGAAGTTCTTTTTGGAAATAGCGGACAAAGCAGCCTTCGCGCGAGCTATGGCGTTTTCTACACGGCGTTCCCGGGTCTTTCGACCGGAGTGATGTACGCCGAGCCGCCTTTCGGCTACACCTATCTTTCGGCCGAACCGCCGCTGTTTGCCACGCCTTTCATCAACGCTGCCGACGCAATACAGAATACAAATCCATTTCCTCTTACGTTTCCTATGCACAATGTCTCCGCCAGCAATCCCAGCACACAAAGTTTCGCCAGCGTGATTCCTATTTCAGGCGACGTATCCATTTACTATCGCAATGCGGTCCCCTACACCGAGAATTACATGTTGTCGTTCCAACGACAGCTCACCACCAGCACACTCCTGACTATGAGTTATGTGGGAAATCAGGGGCACCACATTCTTGCGGTAGTGTCCAACAACCCCAGCAACCAGGCCCTTTGCCTCAGCCTCAGTCAACCCAGTGAGGTGGCGCCCGGCAGCCCCACTTGCGGCCCGTTTGGTGAGGATGCCCTTATTACCAGCGCCAGCGGCCAGATATTTCACGGGGTGCGAGAAGGTATCGGCTCTAACTACCAGGAAAATACCTGGCAAAAAACGATTGAGAATTCGAGTTACAACGCGCTGGAGACGAATCTGCGCTACGTTGGCAGGCGGTCGGATTTTCTCGTGGGATACACCTACAGCAAGTCCATCGATCAAGGTTCGAACCTCGGCGAACAGCTCAATCCACTGGACCTCAGAGCGACCCGAGCGATTTCTGCTTGGGATATGCGGCACAACTTTGTGGGAAGCTTCAGGGTGAATCTGCCGTTCGATTTACTTTCCCGGCGTACTAATCGCTTAACCGACGGATGGAGCATAGCCGGCACCGCCCGTTTCACCACCGGCCTACCCGTGACTCTTTTAGACGACTCCGATAACTCGCTCCTCGGAACGCTGGGGAATGGCGTAAACAACTACCTGCTGGATACACCGCAGTATCATGGGGCGCCACTCGATATCAATACCAATCCGAGAAATGGACGGCCCGAGTTCAATAAGTCGGCGTTCGCCACCGAGACGTTGGGGCAATTGGGGAATGTGCCCCGACGATTTTTCTACGGCCCCGGAATCACCAATTTTGACATGACGCTGACAAAGATGCTGCGAGTAACCGAATCGAAATCGTTTGAGTTCCGGCTGGAGGCATTCAACGCATTCAATCATGCTCAGTTCTATGGTGCTGCCTCGGTGGACGGGGAGGTGAACGATCCCCATTTTGGACAAGTCGTCAGCGCGGCCGCCCCACGCCTGGTCCAGCTCGGCGCGAAATTCGCTTTCTAACAATGAGCTCCAAGAGGTCGCAAACGCCCTTGTGCGCTGACTCCCCCTCGTCGTTTACGGTGGATGCTCCCTCCACTACTACTGACTTTTGCGATGGAGTGCAGACCACACCCTTCCCTGCTCTGCTAATCCTGAGAGTCAGCTTTGGCAGTAGGAGAGAATCACAATGGCCTGTGATTTGCAGCACAGCCAAGCGTTTCAACTAGACCGACACTGGGTCAGACGAGGCTGGGTCAGACGAGGCTGGCTCGGCTGGCCGCGAACCGTGCAAGGTGCGACCCACAAATGAGCTTGGCACGAAAGCGCAACGGTGTTACAGGAGGCTAGTTCATGCCCTCACCCTATGGAATGGAGATCGTAGAAAGCTGTCTTACGTGCAAGCTGCGCGCTAAGAGGAGCTTCTGTGATCTGCCTCCTACCGCGTTGCAGGCTTTTGAAAGCATCAAGTACGCGACCGCCTATCCTCGGGGGGCTGTGCTGTTTGTCCAGGGGCAGCTCCCGCGCGGTATCTTTGCGCTCTGCAAAGGCAACGTAAAGCTTGCCATCAACTCCGCCAGCGGCGCAACCGTAATTGTCAAAGTTGCCGAGCCCGGGGAGGTACTGGGGTTGAGCGCCGCGCTCTCTGGCAACCCTTACGAAGTGACGGCGGAGACGGTCGATCCCTGCCAGGTCAATTTCGTCAAGCGCGACGACTTTCTTCGTTTCCTGAAAGATGATGTCGAGGCCTGCTTCAAAGTGGCCGAGCAGTTAAGCGAGAACTATGACAAGGCTTGTAAGGAAGTGCGCTGGCTGGGACTGTCACACTCGGCCGCCGAGAAACTGGCGAAACTGCTTCTGGAATGGAGCTCCAAGAACAGAGAATCCGCCAAAGCGGAGCACCGGGTGACGCTTCGACTCACCCACGAGGAAATCGCGCAGATGATCGGACTTTCGCGAGAGACCGTCACCCGGCTTTTCGCAGATTTCAGGAGGCGGCGTCTTATCCAGCAGAATGGCTGTACGCTTGTGATCCCCGACCGCGTTGCCTTGAAGTCCCTGATCACGAACTGAACAGGAAGGGAAGTAAGCACGTCCGCGAAAGCGGTAAGTGCCGATTCTCTGCGGTCCCGGTTTCATATTCCTGTGCGACCGGCTGAGGGTCTCTCTCACCCTCGTGTGCCGTGACGAGCTGCTGAGACACCACACTAGAATTTGACCATTATGTCCATGTCGATCAGATTCTCGTCCTTGCGAAGATCACAAAACGGGATGCTGCTGAAACCATCCCTCCGCAAGTTATTGGAAATATGGTGGAGCTAGTCGGGATCGAACCGACGACCTCATCGTTGCGAACGATGCGCTCTCCCAGCTGAGCTATAGCCCCGTTTGGCCGCGAGTTTACGTTTTGATTTTAGCAGCCGTCGTTCGATTCGCCTATCCACAGGTGATTCTGCAGCTCTGTGCGCCGGCGCGCAGGGAAACGCCCAAAGATCGGCCGGCAGGGGCAAAGGAGCAATCAAAGCGCTGTCTACCCGAAATCGAAGGCTATAATTTGGTGGTGAGTTCTTTAAAGGTAAAACAGGTGGCGTCGGCAGACTTCCCGACGCGCTGGGGGCACTTCCTGATTCACGGATTTGCAACCAAGGCGTCGGCATCGGGCGACGGCGCCCGGACCGAAGAGGCGGTGGCGCTAGTGATGGGCGAGGTGCACTCGGGGTCGCCGCTGGTGCGCATCCACTCGCAGTGTCTGACCGGCGACGTGTTTGCTTCGCTGCGCTGCGATTGCCGCCAGCAACTGGAAATGGCGCTCTCGATGATCGCGCGTGAGGGCGCAGGCGTGCTTATCTATGAGCAGCAGGAGGGGCGCGGCATTGGGCTGATGGCGAAACTGCAGGCTTATGCGCTCCAGGACAGCGGATTTGACACGGTGGAAGCGAACGAGCGCCTTGGTTTCAAGGCCGACCAGCGGGAGTTCCAAATGCCGGTCGCGATCCTGAAGGCATTGGACATCAAGCGGGTTCGCTTGCTGTCGAACAATCCTAATAAAGTGGCTGCGCTCGAAAATGCCGGTATCCACGTGACCGAGCGGGTGCCTTGCGAAGTCGCGCCCACCGAGCACACGGAAGAATATTTACGGACGAAGCAAGAGAAGCTGGGGCATTTGTTCAGCAGTCGCCGGACCCAGCATTAGTTAAGGGAACAGAATCAAGGTTGTGGGATGCGACCTATAGGTGTTTTCTTGAGAGCCGGGGATGATAGCTCAACAGCTCCGTTGAAAGGCCCCGCAGCAACTGCTGTAGCCCATCCCGATTCTTCACCGGCAGGCCGCGCATGGCGGCACGCGCCAGCGCCACGTAAACCTCGCGCGCTCCGGGATGCTTTTTCAGCGCCGTCAAGTGCTTCGCCACGGTTTCCGCGTCTCCACGAACCAGCGGGCCGCTGAACGAGCGCTCCGGGCCGAGGCGCGAATAGTTGGCCAAAGTCTGGCGGATGATGGGCAGGCTTTTGCGGCGCGCATCTTGCCGCGTTAGTCCGGCGGCGCGGGCGGCTTCTTCTAGCGTCACCAGGAACGCCAGCAAGAGGGGCGAAGTCATGGTG
>DASPRY010000119.1:0-26664 GCA_035624215.1 Terriglobales bacterium | reverse complement strand
ATCGTTCAAAGCCGGATTGGCGGCCGTCCCGGCATGTAGGCATGCGCCGCTCCAGGTTCTAGGGGGACGTAGTTCAGTTGGTTAGAACGCTGCCCTGTCACGGCAGAGGCCGCGGGTTCGAGTCCCGTCGTCCCCGCCATTTATTCCAGTTGTTTGCGGATTTTTTCGGATCGAGGACCGCACCTTCCCCGCGCTGGGTGGAGGTCGTCGATTTGCTCGATGGTAAACATGATTGTTCTCGCTAGACTCTTAGCAAGCCGCGGAACCCCCGACCGGCATAGTAAGATTCCGCGCCGTTGTGATACAGGAAAACAGTATTGAAGCGGCGATCACAAAAGAGGGCACCGCCGAGTTTTCTAATATAAGCAGGGGTTTTGACCCAGCTCGAGGTTTTCGTATCGAAATCTCCAAGTTTCTGCAACTCTCGATACTGTTCTTCCGTCAAAAGCTCAATGCCCATGGCAGCTGCCATACCGAGAGCGTTGTCTTTTGGTTTATGTTCTTTCCTTGACTCCAGCGCCTCCCGGTCGTAGCAAAGACTTCTGCGGCTATTCGGACTTTCCGCTGAACAATCATAAAAAATGTATTCGCCCGTCTTTTTGTCATGACCAACAACGTCCGGTTCACCGCCAGTTCTTTCCATTTCATTCAGTGACCACAGTTTTTCAGCATTCGCTTCCAGCCTTGCTTGTACTTGAGCCCATTCAAGACCTTTATGGCGGTTCATGTTTTTCTCAAAGCGGGCTTTCAATGCTCTGAGCATTTCTTCACCTTGTTTTTTTGAAAGGGTTACGTTTGACGTAGTTTTCACGCAGCTGCGTTCCCCGCCGATTTTTTCGAAATAAGTTTTCTAACCACCTGGCCTTTCCACATCCACAATCCCGAAAGGACCATGACCGGAACGAAGACATACCGAGTCTTGAATGCGTAGTCCGGAAGTTTGTCAAACGGACTATAAATATAGCCGAGTATCGGAATGCTAAAGACAATGTGAATCCAGCGAGAAATTTTACGTGCAATGCCTTGACTCATGATCCTCCTCGATTCACGACTCTTGAGCCAGCTTAGGCAGCCAACTGGGGATCTCAACGCCGAACTGCTTGGCGTACTCGGCGTTCAATCGCTGCCAGCCGCCGAACTTCATGGCCTCGGGGCCGGCGATGCGTCCAATGGGCTGACCGGCGAGAAGCCGATCCAGCACATCGAAACAAATGTGCCACCCGGCAGCACCCATGGAGATGAACGGACGAGCGATGTTGGTCCACAGCGTCAGGCGCGTGCCGCCACCAACGGCTTCGAGTTGCCACCGCATATCGAAATCACCCCACTTGTACTCAAGCACCTCGGGAGCATCGGCTCGCGTCACGGTTGTTTCGTTAACGTGCGGCCCGGGCGCGCCCACGGTGGTGAGCTTCACCGTAGCTCCAACCGTACCCAGGTTCCCATCGGTGTCGAAGGGAGCCCACTCGCGCAGATGCGCCGGGTCGGTTAGCGCCTGCCAGACTTTTTCCGGCGGGTGACGCAGGTCTCTCACGAGAATGAGCGTCCACTTCTCTCCGTCCTTTCTTACCTGCGCCACGTTGGCCGCACCCGGTGTGTACTGCTCGCGGTTGGTCATCTTCTCTTTGTCTTCCTTCTCTTCGGTTTTGATGCATCTTGGCCCATGCGGTCGAGGTGGCGTTCGAGAGCATCTACGTGAGCGGACCAGAAGCGGCGGAACTGTGCCAGCCAGGCATCCACCTCGCGGAATGGCTCAGGTTTGAGCCGGTAGAGACGGCGCTGTGCATCCACCGTGGATTCCACGAAACCGGCCTCGCGCAGCACTCGCAGGTGCTTGGACACGGTCGGCTGGGGCATACGAAGCCGACGCTCGATCTCTCCAACCGACTGTTGTGACAAGACCAGGAGGCTTAATATCGCGCGGCGGTTCGGCTCCGCGATGATTTCGAATACAGATTCCACTCTCTTTATATACTCCAAAAGGAATATACGTGTCAAGGCATATAAAGGCCAGGCAGCGGGTTGAGTGGGCGCGCCTGCGCCAAGGGGATGGCCGGCAATAACGTCAATTCCGGGGTTCTTTACCCCGCCGTCGTCACGCTCTCTTTATCTTCGGTCTTGCCCCGCAACAGCCGCACGATAGCCTGGTTCAATCGCGCCCGCATAGCAGATCGCTCTTGCGCCCGAGTGATGTAGCGGACGCGCACTTCCAGTCCGTTCGCGGTTGGCTGCAGATTGACCGCGGGCGCCGCCGAAACCGACTTCACCCGGTAATGGCTGGCCGTGCTCTGCCATTCCTGCTCGGCTGCGTGAGCGTTCGCAGCGGTTTCCTTCGCAACGGTCTTTTGAATGGCATCCAGCAGCGGGTAAGGGTCCTGCTCCGAGGGAATCGCCATGTGCAGTTCATCCCACAACCATTGTCCGCTGGTAGTGAAGTTGAAGAAGTGTCCTTCAATGGCATAACTGTTCACGAATGCAACCTTCCGTCCGGTGGGATGGCCCGTATCGGTCCAGTTTCCGGTCTCGAGCAGCACCGTGCGCAGCAGATTGATTTCGATGACCTCACCGGTCACGCCGTTGATTTCCACCCAATCCCCGACTCGGATCCCATTTTTCCCCATCAGCACAAACCACCCGAAAAAGGCGACGATAAAGTCTTTCATCGCTACCGTAATCCCGGCGCCGGCGAAGCCAAGGATGGTTGCCAATTGTTGTGGTGGACCGAAAATGACCAGCAAGATTAAAAGTACGCCTGCAGCCTGCAACGCGAAGTGAATTACTGCGTGCAAGGTATGCAGGCGAGTGCGCTCCTGGCGCGTGCCCGCCAGATAACGATCAACGATAAGCCCAGCCAAATACACTCCCAGGATGATCAGGACGATCCACAGCAGAGATTCGACGATGCCGTGCATGGCTGCCCGCTGGTGCGTGTGGACTAATGCGATCCAACTGTTGTAGGTGCTCTGCAGCTGCTGCTCGTCCTGAATGCGTTTGTCAAAGTCCGCGAGATTTTGCTGATCGTCGGTGATCACGTGCAGGGCCTTGATGTTCGCGCCGGAGGTCGCCGTCTGCAGTGCCGGACCTGCAGGCGTTGCCTGGTGGCTGGGTTTCGCGCTCTGCTTTTGGGCACTGATCTGCGCTCCTGCGGGCATAGCTTTTGCTGCGGACATGGCGGTCCGCTGCTGCGTCTTTTCTGCGCTGATCTGCTTGGCCAGCGCGGCCCGCTCCTTGCCGAGTGTTGCGATCATCGGGCCGGTACCGTCCCGGGCCTGTCGAAGTTGCCACAATTTGTCGCGCAGGGCACGCCATGCCTCGATTTGCGCAAGCAGATGGCTGGCCTGGTAATTGATCGGCGCCGCGGCTTGTTGTGCAGCCTTTTCGTTGCCGTGCTCCACAGCCAGATGCTGATCGAATTGCCGCTGAATTAGCGCTCCGGGGTCGGCCCCTGACTCCACCAGCTCTTCCTTGGCGTCGTTCAGCTCATCCTGATCGAGTTCCAGTTGCGCCTGCGCTACATCGAGTTGTTCCTGCAAGCTCGCGGCGTGGGTGCCCGTCGCCTTGGCCAGATCTTTCTTAAGCTGATCCACTTCGGCCTGGTCGGCCTGCACCTGCGTTTCGACTTCTCCCACTCGCTGAAACAGTGGGCGGAACTGCGGCTTGGCTTGCGGAGGATGGTCAGCGGCATCGCGTGAAGCATCATGAAACGCCAGATCAATTTCGTTGTCGGCAAGCTGCTCGGCTTGGGCCGCGACGCGCTGCTGGTCACCTTCCGAGGCGAGCTTTCCCGCCGCGCGCGCCGTTTCGAGCGGACTCTCATCGACGAGACGGGCCGGGCCGGATTCTTCTTGCGTAGTCTGTGCCACCTGGCCAGAACCGAGATCGCGCGTCAGGAATAATGCGATCAGGGCCGCCAGCACAAGCACCAGCAATCCCAGCGATATCAGCCACTGCCGCGATTTCATCACAGAATCCATCTGCGAGACATTATAAGGTGAGTTGACACACGCGGATGCCGATGAGGCGCTACCGCGCAAATACATAGATCATTCCTTAGAAACCGCTCACTCGTGAGCGATTACTTCGGCAGGATGACAAAGACCCTACGGCACCCACTCCGCAAGAAAAATATTCGTCTCATGTGGGGCTTTGGCATTGCGATTCGAGGCCCAGACCAGTCGCTTGCCATCAGGACTGAACATGGGGAATCCGTCGAAGCCGGGGCTATAGGTAATTCGCTCCAGATCGGTGCCATCAACATTGATTGCGTAAAGCTCAAAATTTCCCATCCCGCCCGTCGAGTCTTGATTCGACGAAAAAATAATCCGGTTGCCATCGGGAAAGAATGACGGAGCAAAGCTGGCTGCGTTCAGATGCGTGATCTGGCGCTTCGCGCTGCCGTCGGTCTTCATGATCCAGATTTCAAGCGTGGTCGGGCGGACCAGGCCTTGCGCCAGCAGTTCTTTGTAATCGCTGATTTCTTTCTCCGACGTCGGATGATAAGCGCGGTAGACGATCCACTTGCGGTCGGGCGAATAGAATGGCCCGCCATCGTATCCGAGCTCGTGCGTGAGCTGCCTCACGTGCTTACCATTGGCGTCCATCGAATAAATGTCGAGGTCGCCGTTGCGGGTTGAGGTAAAGACAATTTTCTTGCCGTCAGTGGAGATGGTGGCCTCGGCATCGTAACCGGGCGAGTGCGTCAGTTGCTTGAGATCGGGGCCGTCGGGATTGGCAGTGAAAATTTCGTAGCCGGAATAGATGGCCCAGACATATCCCTTGGAATAATCGGGGCGTGGAGGGCATTGTGGATTGGCGAGATGCGTGGAGGAAAAGAGGATTTTTTTGCCTTCAGGATAAAAATATCCACAGGTGGTGCGGCCTTTTCCGGTGGAGACCATGCGAACGTCGGAGCCGTCCAGGTTCATGGTGAAAATCTGGTCACATTTCAGGTCGTCGCGAGTGGATTGGAAGATGAGCTTCTTGCCATCGGCCGAGAAATAGGCTTCGGCATTCTGTCCGCCGAAGGTGAGCTGGCGGACGTTGTGGAGATGTTTCTCTTCCGGAGTGGCTAGATCAGCACTTTGCGACCACACGAGCGATGCCAAGACCAGTAGCAGAATGACAATTTTCATGCTGCGGCATTCTCGCAGCAAAGAGGAAGAAATTCAAAATCAGGGACCGCTGCTGGCTCGTAGCCCCTAGCTACTACTTGTCATTCCGAGCCGCATGCAGCCGCGCACGGCGCGGCGAAGGCGTGTCGAGGAATCTGCAGTTCCCGGGCGGGTCCGCGTCGTATCGCCATCGTGAGTTACGGCACTAACCACTACCACGGGGGTCATCCCGAAGCCTCGCGCTTGCACCAGCGAGGCGAGGGATCTCGCGCGAGGTGGCATGTATTGTTCACGGGTCCCAGACATGTTCGGAGGAAGAGTGGGCTTAGACACGCGCAAGATCCCTCGCTCCGCCTGAAGAACGGCTGCGCTCGGGATGACTTTTGAGGGGTTGAAGCGACTCTTACACACTCTTCCGGAAGTGCTCCAGAATCGCTTCCGCCTGCCCGCGAGTGACGACCGCTGACAGCGCCGCGGCATCGGCCTGCTTCACCGCCTGCACGCTGCCGAAATGTTCCAGCAGGCGGCGAGTGGTGCGCGTGCCCACGCCGGGAATTTCCAGCAATTCCGTCGAACGGTCGCGCATCTGGCGACGCTTGCGATGGAATGTCACGGCAAAGCGATGGGCTTCATCGCGGATGAGCTGCACGAGGTGCAGCACAGGCGAGTGGTGATCGAGAACGACCGGCTCATTTTCCTGGCCATACACATAAATGATTTCTTCCCGCTTGGCGATGGCTGCCAGCGGCTGATTGATGATTTCGAGCGAGTTCAGAGCTTCGGCGGCGGCATGCAATTGGCCTAATCCGCCATCGATCAGCACCAGGCTGGGCATCGGCTTCTTTTCTTCCTGCATGCGCTTGTAACGACGAGTGACAACTTCGCGCATTGAGGCGAAGTCGTCGACTCCATCCACGCTGCGAATGATGAACTTGCGATAGTCGGACTTTTTCATGCGTCCGTCTTCCCAGACCACCATCGAAGCAACCGTCTCGGCTCCCTGAATATGGGAAATATCGAAACACTCGATGCGGCGCGGCAGTTCGGGCAGAGCGAGCGCGTCCTGCAGCGCTTCCTGGATTTGCCTCTGGTTCGGCTTCATCACGCGGAAGCGCTGATCGTAGGAATGCTTGGCGTTGTTGCCGGCCAGATCAAGGAGCGAGCGCTTGTCGCCGCGTTGTGGAACGACGATATGCACCCGTGTGGCGCGGGCGCCCTCGCCCGCGAGCTGCTCGGAGAGCAAGTCTTCCAAAGATTCGCGGTCCTCAAAATCGACAGGAACATAAATGTTGCGCGGAATGTAGGGCTGCCCGATATAGAGCTGCTTGAGCAGGGCAGAGAAGAACTCGCCAGGATGAAATTCCGCCGAGCTTGGCTCGGTTGGACAGCCGGGAGCGGCTGTCCCTACGTGAGCATTGCCAGAGGCGTGAGCGGCTATCCCTTCGTGATCTGTACTTGTCTGTGGCAGGTCTTCCCAGAAAAATTCGCGGCGATCAAGCACCCGTCCGCCGCGCATGTGAAACAAGTTGACTGCCAGCATGTCGTTTTCGTAGTGATAACCGAAAACGTCTGCGTCATCGCCTTCGACAGCCGCAATTCTCTGCTTCTCCTGCAACTGCTCGACCGTCGAGATCAAATCGCGATACTTGGCAGCCCGTTCATATTCCTCTTGTTCGGCTGCTCGAGCCATGCGCTCGCGCAAAGAACGCGCCAAATCCGTCGGCCGGCCTTCAAGAAACATCTTCACGTCGTGTACAGCCTCCTGATAGGCCTCGGACGTGGTCAAACCCTGAACGCATGGGCCGAGGCAGCGTCCGATGTAGTACTGCAAACAAGGACGCGGATGAAAGTGGCTGAGGTCGACTTTGCAGGAGGGAATCAGGAAATGACGATGAATGAGATCGACGATGCGATAGGCAAGGTTGGCAGGGAAGTACGGGCCGTAATAAGCGCTGCCGTCCTTGCGCAGGCGGCGCGTCACGTAAACCCGGGGAAAGCGCTCGCCGAGGGTCAGCTTGACGTAGGGATAAGTCTTGTCGTCGCGGAGAAGGATGTTGAAACGCGGCTGGCGCTGCTTAATAAGGTGGTTTTCGAGCGCCAGCGCCTCTTTGTTGTTGGCGACTACGATGTAGTCGACGTCGGCGGCTTCGCGAAGCAAGGTTCCGGTCTTGGCATCCTCCACCCGCCCGGAATGAAAGTAAGAGGCCACCCGGTTGCGCAGGTTCTTGGCCTTGCCGACATAAATGACCTCGCCGGCAGCATTCTTGTACAGGTACACGCCCGCGGAAGCCGGAATGGTACGGATTTTCTCGGTAAGATCCATTTCAAAGGGTATCTACATTTTAGCTAATCGTTATGCTCGGCCCGGAAGCCTGAACTTCCTGCAGAACTTCCATTCGACGCCTGGTCCTGTACACTTGGTGTCGCTCGGAGCAGACTTTCGTCTCATTGGAGAAAGTCCCGGATTTTAGGGATGAGCGGGTCATGCCACCGTATAATTTTTTCCTCAATTTCGTCTTTTGATCTACACTAAGTATGGCGCGTGCGATCGGCAATTCTGCATATCGCATGCAGCATCAGTAGGTTAAGCGTCAGCTCGGTTTTTCGGAGGGTTGGCAGTTCCCGTGCTCAGGTAGGGTTTGGAATGCAGAGTAGCCTCTGCCGGAATAATATCCGTGCGAGTAGCAGGTTCCACACCCAGGAAATCTACGAGAAGAAGCAAAGGAGCCTTTGTAAAATGAATCGCACTTCGTTAACCATTTTGCTGGCATTGAGTATGACGGTGACGGTCGGCTGCGCCAGCAAGAACTATGTACGCCAACAGACCACGCCGTTGATCAACAAAACTAACGAACTCGACGACATGACGGCCAAGAACTCGCGTGACATCAAAGATGTCGATGCCCGCGCTCAGGCCGGAATCCAGCAGGTACAAGCCAAAGCCGCCGAAGTAGATCAGAAGGCCCAGGCTGCCGGTCAGCAAGCCGGCCAGGCCCAGACCATGGCGGACAACGCTGTTCATCGTGTAGACACGCTGCAAAATACGGTTGCCAATTTGGATAACTACCACACTGTGACCGAAGCCTCAGTGCATTTTGGCTTCGACAAGGACGCGCTGACCAAGGACGCCAAAGCCGCGCTGGATAAGCTTGCCGGCGATGTACCCAATACCAAGGGCTATATCATTACCGTGGAAGGCGCGACCGATTCGACTGGACCAGCCGACTACAACTATGGCCTGAGCCAGCGCCGCGCCGATGCCGTAATCCAGTACTTGGCCTCGGAGCACAACGTTCCTGCTTACAAGATCTACGTAATTGGCTTGGGGAAGGACAAGCCGGTCGACTCCAACAATACTCGTGAAGGCCGAGCCAAGAATCGTCGCGTGGATGTGCGCCTGCTGACCAACACGACGGGCGGCACAACTCCGACCCAATCGGGTCAGGCAACACCACCCCCCGGCCTATAAGAGCCTCTCCCTCCTCCCCGGAGGACTTCGCCAACAATGGCCACTTACCCCTGGTAAGTGGCCTTTTTTTCGCGCAGCGGTAAAATAAAGTAATGCGGTTCTGGATCCTCTTTGCAGTCGTTTTCTTATGCCTTCCCTGCTGGGCCTTATCCCAACAGGACGCCGGCCAAAGCCAGTCGTCTCCACAGTCCGATCAGCAGAAGTCGAGCGCGCGAAGCGCGGAAGCCGGCGAAAGCTCCAGCCGCGATACGCGTATCGACCTGAGCCCGCCGAAAGATGATGTCAAGAATCATCCCAACAGCGGGGCCGCAGTGTCGGATTCTCCCTTGTCGACATCCCCTGAGGACATGACGAACATGACCGGGGATGTGCAGGAAATGCATCCCTGGAATCCATACCGGGCTGGCAAAGACGACGAGGTTGGCGATTACTATTTGAAACAGGGGAACTATAAAGGCGCGCTGGCGCGCTACCAGGATGCTCTGATCTACAAAGAGAATGACGCCGTCGCCAACTTCCGGATGGCGCAATGCTACGAGAAACTGCATCAGCCCGAAGAAGCGATTAGCCACTACAAGGAATATCTGAAAATTCTGCCCGACGGACCTTTCTCCAAGCAGGCCAAAAAAGCGCTCGAGAAACTTGGAGCAGGGAATCAGCAAACATCCGCCAATACTCGCCCGAAATAGTCATCACGCAAACGTTGGTTTACGCCCCGGTTGCCACATTTTCAGACGCTCGCACAGCGTGAAAAAAGCCCTTCGCGCAGCGAAGGGCCGGTAGAAATTCAACAAAAACTATTGCCCGTGATTCATGTGGCTAGAATCGAACACCAGAGCTTCCTTGCGGTTGCCGAAATCGATTTCAGCGATCTGTTTCCCGGAGCTGTTATTGACTGCGGGCTCCAATACCACCGCGTTCTGCGAAGCCTCCTTGTCGTTAGTCTTCAGCTCTCCGGTAGCAGTGGCGACAATGTTCTTGTGTTGCATGATGCTGACTTGAACCGTCGGTCCAGTGCCGTTCCACTCCACGAGATAGGTGCCGGGTTTTAGCTGGGTAGAGCCGATCTCCGCCGGATCGATGAGTTGCATAGTTCCGCGATCCTTCGCTCGTGCCAAAGCGCTGACCGGGATAAGTAATGTAAACATTGCTGACAGCGCGAAATACTTTACAAACCGCATATTGCTCCTTTCTCCTTTAAAAATGCCGCGCCAATCCCCTCAGGCGTCGGCCATGTGTTGTTTTTTGGTTACCTCATCTTAGGATGCATGAATTTCGGGTGCGGTTGTTGAATCTATCGCCACACGATAATTCCTGGTTATCATAATGAGACTCGTGGCTTGCGGTGGTTTCCTGAGATAATTTGCGCAGCATGAAATCAGGTTCGCCCACTCTCGAGGGGTTCCGTCTCATGTTGCGGCATCCCACATTCGGGCTGGCTGAAATCGCCTGGCGCTGGAGCTTTGGATCGGCATGCTGTTTCGGGCTGGCTTTTTCAGCGGCCGAATATTCGAAAACCCTCCCGGTCACCAGCGCTGATCTGCTCTTGTTGAGGACGCGACAGCCGACGCTTGTTTCTGAAGCGATCGCTCATATATTCCGGGGCAGCGGGTTTCGTGTGCTCGAAGCAGTTCTCGTCCTATTCTTGGGACTGGCCGCAGGATGGATTCTTCTAGGATCATGCGCTCGCGGGGCCACAATCAGAGCGTTGCTCAGCTATTTTCGCGAGGGCGAGAAATCCAGCGATGCTCAGCCATCGCACCTACGAGTCTATTCCCTAGCTGGGCTGAATTTCTTTCGCGTGGCGGTGACGCTTGCCGCAACCGTGGGATGTCTGGCTGCACTGCTCCTCGGCGCAGCGGTTTCGCCGGCCAACAACCCCGCTCCCGGAAGCGCATTCCTGGTATTTCTAAGCGTCATCCTGCTCCTATGGCTGGTCTGGTCGGTTATGAATTGGTTTCTGTCGCTGGCCGCAGTTTTTGTCGTGGCCGAGGGCCAAGATACTTTTGGCGCCATAGCTTCCGCCGTCGCCCTGTGCCGCAAGCGTACGGGATCGGTTTTGGCTGCCGGAACCTGGTTTGGACTAGCGCACATTGTTGCATTTGTCCTGGCCACCTCGGTGGTCGCGTTTCCATTGGGGCTGTCCGGATTGCTTCCGGCAGGCATGGTGCTGGGTGGCATGCTTTCCGTCACACTTTTATATTTCGCGGTCGCGGACTTCCTATACATGGGTAGGCTGGCCGCGTATGTGGCGATGCTTGTGCTGCCGGAAACCCGAAGCACCACTCAGCCGGCAGCACCTTGGCTTCCAACCAGCACTCAGGGCATCCCCGAGCCTGGCAGTTCAGTTGATCCGGAAGAGTTGATTCTCAGTGATGTCCCGTCGCAAGCGTAGAAATGCAGAACTATCGCGGTGACGTTGGTTGAAGAGCGGATTGGCTAATAGAAAGTTGGGTTGATGCTTTCTGCCCTGAACTGCTGTGAGTTTTTCCTTGCTGAGTTTTCTTCTCTGCTAGCTTCTGGCGATTAAAATCGCGAACAATTTTCGCGACGTAGGTCCGCGTCTCGTAATAAGGAGGCACCCCGTGATACTGCTCCACCCGCTCGGGACCGGCGTTGTAGGCAGCCAAGGCTTTAATCAAGTCGAAGTTGTACCGCTCCAGCAGCTCGCGCAAATATCGAGTGCCACCATCCACATTGGCGCTCGCATCGAATGCATTGGAGACGCCCAGCTTGGAGGCGGTTCCCGGCATGAGCTGCATCAGTCCCTGTGCGCCTTTGGGTGAGACCGCCCTTGCATTGAAGCCGCTTTCCGCGCGAATTACGCTGTTTACAAGATCGGGATCGAGATGGTAGCGTCCACTTGCGTTGGCAACCAGGTCGGGCGTTTGAGCGGAATTTTGCGCCGGCGGTTGCGGTGACAGGTCCGCCTCAAAATGGTCGATGTCGGCCGTAGGCACATCCACGTATCCGTTCTGGTCTGCGCCCAGATAGAGGCGTGTAACCGTACCAACCACCTCTCGGCGTTGATGCCGGATGGTAAACCCGTTGTGAAGAACAGCCAATTCCGCCGCGAACCCGGAAGGTACGACACACACCACAAAAATTAATAGAAGACGGTATATCCGGGCGCGTCCGCTCTCAAGTGAACCACACCGCATTTGTTCTGTTCTACGCAAGAGATCCGTAATCCTATGCACCACTGCGCGCCTTGCCAAGTACCTGGTCAATCGCCACAGCGACCCCGTTCTGATCGTTCGGCAGGGTTATTGACCAGCCCCTGTCCCGCAAGTCGTCGCATGCATTCCCCATAATAAACGGCATACCGGCGAAGGCAAGCATCTCAATATCGTTGTAATTGTCACCAATGGCCATGACCTGTTCGCGGGGGATGCCGCGGTAATTGGCCCAGCGCTCCAGCGCGTGGCCTTTGGAACATCCCTGGTTCAAAACGTCCACGATCGAGAGGTCGCGCAGGGGATATTCGGTACGCAGCACCGTAATGTCTTTTGCCAAAGCACATTTCGATAAGCATTCGAGAGCTTGATGCATACGCGCGATCGGCCCGCAGAACATCGCCTGCACCGGATCTGTGGTCAATGAGTCCTCCAGCGGAATTACGAAGTTGATGTACTCCATGTTCTTTTCCAACCAGCGCTGAATGCTGCCATTCAACTCACGCATATGCTCGAGCACAACGGCCCCTTTGCCCTCGATATCAAAGGTGAGGACCGTGTTGCCCCGGAACCCTTGCATGGTGGCGCACAACTTGCGGCAGGTTTCGCGAGGCAATAAATCACGATAGAAGGTTTCACCGGCGAGCGATCGCGTGACCGCCCCGTTTGAACTGACCAGCCAGAGATCAAAACCGAGCTGCCGCGCGATGGGCAGAGCAAAAGTGTGGCGTCGCCCGGTGACCAGGATAACCTCGACTCCTTCATCACGGGCGCGGTGCAGTGCCTCCAAATCGGTTTGCGAGATTTGAAACTGGGGATTAAGCAGGGTGCCGTCGATGTCGACGGCTAAGAGCCGGATGGGAAGCGTCACCACCGAGAATTTTAACATCCAGACCTGACCTGCTATAGTTCGCATCGACCCATGGGAGCACTTCTTTTTTTCCTTTTTTCCTGGTGGGGGATCATTCTCCAGGTAATCGCGATTGTGCACTACATCCGCCGGCGGCCGGACGGCTACTGGCTGTGGATCATCATCTTCTTTGGCGGCATCGGAGCTCTCATTTACATCGTTGCAGAAGTAATTCCTGATGCCGGCCTGCTCCGGCAATCCTTCAAGGTGTTTCCCCGCCGCAAGCGAATCCACGAGTTGGAGTCGGCGATCCTCGACAATCCCTCTGCAGGAAATTATGAAGAACTGGCGGATTTGTACTTGGAGGAGGGCCAATACGCCCGCGCTCATCAGTGCTACGACAAAGCTATCTCTTCCCGCACTGATTTGCCCGATGCCTTCTACCGCCGTGGAATCACGGAAATCGAGATGGGTGATTTCGCGGCTGCCATTCCTGATCTGGAGCGAGTGGTGGCGGAAGATCCCAAGTACGATTTTCAGCGTGCAGCAGGGCTTCTTGCGCACGCTTACGCCAACGCCAGCCAGCCTGCCAAAGCCGAGGCTCTGTTTCAGGAAGTCACAAACTTTTCGACCTCCTCGGAGACTTACTACAATTACGCCTGTTTCTTGGCTTCGCACCAGCGCGTTGCCGAAGCGCGAGAATGGGCAAAGCGCATCCTGGACAAAAAGCCGACCATGCCTGCGTATCAGCGGCGTCGCGAGCGCACGTGGTTTCGCAGAGCCAATGCCCTGCTGCTTCGGCTTCGCGCTTGATCTTGGCTTCGCCCGACGAACTTTCATGGCGCTCAGCACCGTCCCACAAAGCAAAGCTGACTACGGCGATTTCACAAACACGTTGTGAAACTTGAAACTTTTGCGGCTATCTTCTCGTATTTAAGAGAGTCTAAGCGTGTGTTCAGTCGTGGAATGCAAATCCAGGGGGCAATCTCGTTCTCTTAACATACGGTTTTTCCGGTATCGAACCGGATCTCCTTGCGCGAGATCGTCATTGAAGCATGCGATTGCTGTTTGAGATTTTCGCTCAGACCCTCCGCACTCTATGGGCGCACAAACTTCGCTCGTTCCTCACCATGTTCGGCATCGCCTGGGGCATCGGATCGTTGTTGTTGCTGGTCGGTCTGGGCGAAGGCTTCCGCACGGGACAGCGCAAGGAATTTAATGAACTCGGGGAAAACATAATGTTCATATGGGGAGGACGCGCTCCCGCGGTAAACGGCAGCTTTACCAGCATGCGCCAGTACTACCTCACCTATAAGGACTACCAGGACATCCTCTCGGACTGCCCGGATGTGAAGACGGCCGTTCCGGTGATTAGGCGGGGCGATATCCGCTCGGTCAGCGACTTTTATCAAAGCAGCGGGCAAATCCTCGGAGTACTCCCCGAGTTCAATCAAATTCGTTATCTGCCAATCAGCGATGGCCGCTGGCTCAATGAACTGGACGATGCTCAGAAACGCCACGTAATCGTACTGGGCGACGAGACTCGCCGCCTGCTGTTTCCCGGTCGTCCCTCGATCGGCAGCACGATTCTGCTCAACGGAATCCGCTTTCAAGTGATTGGCACGCTCAAGCGCATCGGGCACGGCGACAATACGAACCGGAACCTGGAGAACTTTGTTCCTTACAGCGTGATGCGCGAGGATTTCCCCCCTCTCAACGTTGGCGCCACTACCTACGCGATTTCGTTTATCAATTATCAACCGAGGTCCCGCGACCTCCACGATGCCGCGCGACTGGAAGTCCACAGGGTTATCGCACGAAATCATGGTTTCGATTACAACAATGCCGATGCTTTTGACGAGTGGGACACCATCAAGACGGCCGATCAGATCGGCAAAATCTTCGATGTGATGGACTTTTTCCTGGGAAGTGTGGGACTGGTCACACTGGCTCTGGGCGCGATCGGGATCATCAACATCATGCTCGTTTCGGTGGCGGACCGTACGCGCGAAATCGGCTTGCGCAAAGCTGTGGGCGCAACCAATCGTAACATTTTGTTTCAGTTCTTCACTGAAGGCGCGTTCCTGACCCTGCTCAGCGGCGGCATTGGCATGGGGGCTGCGGCCGGCCTCATGGCGGCTTTGTCCACTTTGCCGTCGCCTCCGGGGTGGGACACTCCTAAGCTTGTCCCCGCTACGGCAGCGGTGGCGATCTCTTCACTGGCCATTGCCGGAACGGCCGCTGGTTTGTATCCAGCGCGGAAAGCGGCCATGCTGCAGCCTGTCGAGGCGCTTCGGCGCGAATAGATTGTGAAGCGGGACCTTTTCCAGCAAGCCTATCAGGCAATGCGCCATGATCTGCGCAAGACCGTGCTTACCATCCTTGGAATGGCTTGGGGTATCGCCACCGTCGTCGTTCTCCTTGCCTACGGCGACGGATTCGCCCGCGCGATCGAGAACATCTTCGAAAGCTTTGGCGCAACCGCAGTAGGAATATTTCCCAACCGCACGTCGGAGCAGGCCGGAGGCAATAAGGCCGGGGTCGAAGTGCGTTTTACGAACGATGACGTCGAGCTGCTACGCAATGTGGTACCGCTGGTAAGTCATGTTTCGCGCCATTCCGAGAAGCAGTCGGTAGTTCAGCGCGGGCCGCGCTCTTTCAGCTTTCCTGTCCTCGGCCTCGATCCGCCGATCTACGAAATCTGGAACTTGCAGCTCGCCGAAGGCCGCTTCTTTAACGATCACGATAATCTCAGTCACGGACTTTATGCCGTAATTGGTTCTGAGGCCAAAGATAAGTTGTTTTCCGGACTGCCGGCGGTGGGAGAGTCGATTCGTCTGGACGGGGTAGCATTCCAGGTCATCGGCGTATTGCAGCCACGCATGCAGGAGGGTGATGACGACGACAATCGCACTATTTACATCCCTTTCGGTTCCATGGACGTTCTACGCGCGACCCATTATGTCGATGGAATCTGGCTTGACTCGCTGGGATTGGATCACGAAAAACTAACCAAAACGGTACGCGATTCTCTCGCTCTCGCCCACGGCTTCAAATCCAGCGACGAACGCGCCGTGTTCATCTTCGATGCGCAAAAACAGCTTTCGCAATTTGCCATCATCAGCATGGGGCTGAAAATTCTTATGGGATTCATCGGAACTATCACACTGGGCATCGGCGGCATCGGCCTTATGAATATTATGCTGGTCTCTGTCACCCAGCGCACTCGCGAGATTGGAGTGGAGAAAGCCCTGGGCGCGCGCAAGGGTGACATCCTTTTCCAGTTTCTGGCCGAAGCTTTAGTGATTACCGCAGTCGGCGGAGTGATCGGAATCCTGCTTTCTTACGCGATTTCGTTGTCTGTTGGAACTCTCACCCTTTACAGCGCAATGGCTTCGCATGCCGAAGCTGGAGATATACATCTCATGGTGGCTCCGCGCGTGCTTCTGATTGCCACGATTATTCTTGGATTTGTCGGCGTTGCCAGCGGCATGTTTCCTGCCGTCCGCGCCGCGAATTTGGATCCGATTGAAGCGCTCCGCTACGAATAGGCCTGCTGTTTCTTATACGACCGCCGCTGTGGAAAGGAATTGAGGGGCTCTCCGAGCTTTCGTCATCTGCTCGAACCCATAGGCAATCTTGAAAAGTATGGGTTCACTCCAGGGGCGTCCGAAAAACGAAAGTCCGACGGGCAGGCCGAATACAAATCCGGCAGGGACGCTGATGTCCGGGTACCCGGCCACAGCAGCGGCGTTCGAGCTTCCGCCCGGCGCATGGTCGCCGTTGACCAGGTCCGTAACCCACGCCGGGTAGCCAGTCGGAGCCATGATTGCGTCAAGCTTGAACTGATCCATTACCGCGTCGATCCCTTCCTTGCGGGCGAGCCGGTGGTTTGTATCCAGCGCGTCAATGTATTCCTTGCTCGTCAATGGCCCCTTGCTTTCGGCCTTTAAGAAGAGATCCTGCCCAAAGTATGGCATCTCTTTCTCTTTATTTCGATCGTTGAAATCGATGATTTCTTTCAGGGATCGAGGAGCTCCCGGCCGCTCGGCAAGGTAAGCATTGAGGTCAGTCTTCAATTCGTACAACAGCACCATAAACTCGGTGTCGTCAAATTTTCCGTGGGAGGGCAAATCGGCAGGATCGATGATTTCCGCTCCAGCCCGCTTCATCTCGTCCAGTATGCTGTTCATGAGCTGATCTACGGCATCGTTGAAGCCAAAATACTTCCGTGCGACTCCAATGCGCGCGCCGCGCAAGCCATTCGCATCCAGAAACTGAGTGTAGTCCGTTGCTTTTCCCTGACTAACAGCAGTCGCACTGTCGCGCGGATCGATTCCAGCTAAGGCAGTCAAAAGAATTGCCGTATCCCGCACCGTTCGTGCCATAGGACCCGGTGTGTCTTGACTGTGGGCGATCGGGATCACTCCCGAGCGGCTCAGCAAACCCAGGGTGGGTTTAATTCCTACGATTCCATTCGCTGACGACGGGCAGACAATCGAGCCGTCAGTTTCCGTACCCACGGCAGCCGCACAGAGGTTCGCGGCAACTGCTGCCCCGGATCCGGAACTCGAGCCGCAGGGATTACGATCAAGAACATAAGGATTTTTGGTTTGCCCGCCGCGTGCGCTCCATCCGCTCGTGGAATGTGCGGAGCGGATATTTGCCCATTCGCTGAGATTGGTCTTGCCCAGAATCACCGCTCCTGCTTCCCGCAGCTTCTCTACTAGAAAAGAATCGCGAGCCGGCCGCGATCCCACCAGCGCAAGCGAACCCGCCGTGGTCTGCATGCGATCGGCGGTATCGATGTTGTCCTTGATCAGCACCGGGACGCCGTGCAAAGGTCCGCGCACCCGTCCTGTTTTGCGTTCTTTATCGAGTGTATCGGCGATGGCCAAAGCATCGGGATTGACTTCGATCACGCTGGCGAGAGCGGGTCCTTGCTTGTCAATCGCATCGATTCTCGCCAGGTATTTCTCTGTGATGGAATGAGAAGTGTACTTTCCCGAACTCATCCCTGATTGCAAATCGCCAATGGTAACTTCCTCCAGCTCGAATGAGTGGAGCTGAGTGTCCTGAGGCACGGAAGCATCGCCCGCACGAGCTCCGGCCAGTGCGGGGAACGCGGCAATGCCGACCCCGCCGATCGCTATACTTTTTAGAAATTGACGACGCTGAAGGGAACTGCAGGTTGCAGTGTTCAATTCCGTTTTCTCCCGGTTCAAATGCGCTGTGAGAAACGGAATTATAGGCGATTGTTCAATGAGCCATGTCAACCCGGCTCTTTTACTAGCACACCTGAATTTGCAGCGGCAGGCGGACTTCATGCTGACAAGGTTGGCAAACAGGCAAATCGCAAAAGAGCAAGCGACAACCCAGGGCTTGTGTCTCGAGGTCGGCGATTGTCTGCTAAGTGCGCACCGGCCCGCTCACCACGGGAGCTCTCCTGACTTCCTGCGGTGTAGCTTCCTGGGTCGCGCTTTTGCGCTCCAGATGCTTTCGGATCTTGCGCAGTTCCATGAAATTGAGTCCGGTTATCGTGGCAATGACGGACCCAAACATGATCAGCACCATACTATCCATTGCGCACTCCTTTCCTGCGGGTAAGCCTCTTGTCGCCACATTGTAGCGGGAATCCATTTGGAAAATACAGCAAAAGCGGTCTCTAATCTGTTGTTTTTCCAGCTTCGCGGCTGGTAACTCCGGTCACTACCTATGACTGTGAAACGGTTACGCAGGCCCGTTATAATGTGCTTACCTCGAGTCCAGCGCATGGCGAAGTATTCATATTCCATTGTGGTGCCGCTGCATAACGAGCAGGACAATGTTACCGATCTTTACGACCGGCTCAAGGCGGTGATGGAGGCCCACGGCAGCAGCTTTGAACTCGTGTTCGTGGACGATGGCTCGCTCGACCGCACCTTCGATTTGCTGCGCGAGATCGCTGCCGTTGATAGCCGGATCGTCGTGGTACGCCTTCGCCGCAACTTTGGCCAGACTTCAGCCTTGGCGGCCGGCTTTGACCACGCGCGGGGCGAATACATTATCGCCATGGATGGCGATCTGCAACATGATCCCGCTGATATCCCGCTATTTCTGGAAAAGCTCGCCGAAGGCTACGACATTGTCAGTGGCTGGCGCAAGCGCCGCATTGACAATCTCTGGCTGCGCCGCATTCCCTCACGTTGCGCCAATTGGCTCATGGCTAAGCTGAGCGGTGTCGACATCCACGATTTTGGCACAACCTTTAAGGCCTACCGGCGCGAGATTCTCGAGCAGATCCCTCTTTACGGCGAGTTGCACCGCTTCATTCCCGCCTTGGCTTCCTGGTATGGGGCGTCAATCTGCGAGGTTCCTATTCGCAACATCAACCGCGAGCGTGGGGCTTCACACTATGGAATTTCCCGCACCTTTCGTGTGTTTTTCGACCTGATAACCATTCGGTTTTTGCTGCGGTATCTTTCCCGGCCGTTGCACTTTTTCGGCACCATCGGAATGCTTACGCTTTTCGGTGGAAGCGGAATCGCCGGCTGGTTGTTGGTAGAAAAGTTTCTCAATCACAGCGAGGTCATGACGCAGCACGGTCCGCTGATCATCTTCGCGGCAGTGCTGATCCTCGCTGGGCTGAACATGCTGGCCATCGGGCTGCTTGGCGAGATGCAGGTTCGCCATTACCACGAGCCCACGCGACGCGCGCCCTACTACGTGGATCGAGTACTGCGCGCCCAAAGCGGCCAGGAACGCACCATTTCTGAGTGATTTGTGGACGGAGACTACTGCGAAGCCCTCTCCAGAACTCGTCCTTCCGTTCGCTTCTGCACGAGACGCTAGGGCTTGCCAAATGTCTCTTTATTCACCACGAACGGCATTTTTGTGATGTCGCCGCCGTAGTTTCTCTCAAGCACATCTATCAGCCCTTGAACACAGCGTCCCGCCATACCCCGATTCGGATCGCTGGAGAGCCGTGTTATTCGCTCTGCACTGGCAAAATGCGGGTATAACCGCATGCGATCTTCAATTGCCGGATCCCGCAAAGGCGAGTCGGCAGGCAGCGGTTCAGTCTCGAAAACGTCGAGAGCCGCGCCCGCAATCCAGTTTTCTTTCAAGGCCTTCGCCAAAGCCGCCTCGTCGACCACCGGCCCGCGGGAGTTATTCACCAGGAAGGCTGTCGGCTTCATCAAGCGCAAAGTGCGCTCGTTGATCAAATGATAGGTAGGAGTCCCTTCCCCTTCGCGAATCAGCGGCACGTGAATGCTGACAAAATCGGCATCCGCCAACGCTTCTTCAAACTCGACATACTTGATCCAGGTCTTATCGCGCGAAATGCCGCGCGCATGGCGCAGGTCTTTCATCTCCTGAATTGCCTTAACGAAATCATGGTTCTGATAAGCCGTGTCGTAGCACAGGATGTTCATATCAAATCCGGTGCACTTCTTAATCAGCGCTAGCCCGATACGGCCAGTGCCGATGACCGCAATGGTCTTTCCCGTGACTTCGTCACCTAAAAATGGCAGATAGGGATGCCAGTATCCCCACTGGTTGTTGCGTACCAGACGTTCTGCCGACCACATCTTTCTCGCCAGAACTCCCAGCATAAAGAACGCGAACTCGGCAGTGGCTTCGGTCAGCACGTCCGGGGTGTGGGTGAAAGGAACTTTGTAGCGGTTCGCGTCGGCGAGATTGATGTTGTCAAAGCCGACCGCGTATTGCGCAACCACCTTGAGATGTCCTTTGCCAGCTTCGAAGACTTCTGCGTCAATCGGGTCGCGCAGGGTGGTGATCAACCCATCAATGCCAGACTTCACTTTTTCCACGATCAAACTCTTCGGGGGCGCCTCCGGCTTGGGATACACTTCCACCTCGTATCCTCGTTTGCGCAGCAGATCAAGCGATTCCCCTATGTCACAGGTCACAAAAACGCGGAATTTCTTGCTCATGGTCCTCTCTGGCTGGAAGTCTTGCGGACGCGGAACAGAGTGAAAACGCGCCGATTGCACAATCATATTACTCCATGCGCTCGACCATGACCGGAGCATCCGGGGGCTGGACGATCTTGTCAGTACTGCAATTAACCATGACAAACTGCAAATCTTGGCCGCTATCCTGTGCATCACGGAAGCCAGGTGCAGTTTGCTGGTTACCAGCGGCTTGTGTGGCTCGTTGCAAGGTTTCGGTATACTAGTCAAGACTGCCCATTTTGAAAGACATTGCGGCGATCGCCAAAGGGATGAGCGTCACCTTTCGGGAGATGTTTCAGCCGACGATAGTGGAGAACTATCCGGATGGCCCGGGTCCGTTAAAAGGCGCCAAGTTCCAGGAACGCTATCGTGGTGTTCACGTCTTGCAACGCGATGAAAACGGGCTGGAGAAATGCGTGGCTTGTTTTCTCTGCGCGGCGGCCTGTCCGTCGAACTGCATCTATATCGAGGCTGCGGAGAACACGGCAGAGCATCGGGTGAGCGGCGCAGAGCGTTACGCTAAGGTTTACAATATCGACTACAACCGGTGTATTTTCTGCGGGTATTGTGTGGAGGCGTGCCCGACCGATGCGATCACCCACGGGCACGGGTTTGAAATCGCCAGCTTCAACGCCACGAATCTGATCTACCGCAAGGAGCAGATGCTGGCCCCCAGGCCGGCACACTTGGGAGCAAATGCGGTATTCAATCAAGCGGAAGTGGCAAGTGGCGCACCGGCGGTGCCAATGTCGGGAGTGTGAGGTTTACAGTTTTAGTCCATACTAACGCCGGTTCCCCCAGCGGGCCGGCGTTTGTTGCGTAAAGAGCTTCTAGCTGCTGCTGGAGCTAGGAGCGAGAAGCTAATGTCTGATTTTCTCCAAACCGTTCGCGAGCGCGTCGTCATTTACGACGGCGCGATGGGCACGACCATCCATCAGAGCAATCCCACGCTCGACGACTATTGGGGCAAAGAAAACTGCAGTGAAATTCTGGTCTTGAGCCGCCCGGATATTATTCGTGACATCCACGTGGGGTTTCTCCGTGTAGGATGCGACGTGCTGGAGACCAACACCTTTGGCGGCACGCGAATCGTTCTCGCTGAGTTTGATCTTCAGGACCGCGTCCGCGAGATCAACGTCAAGGCGGCTCAACTAGCGAGGGAAGTTGCGCAACAGTTCTCCACTAAAGACAAGCCACGATTCGTTGCCGGATCGATCGGACCATCCACTAAGCTGCCCTCACTGGGCCATATTTCCTTCGACAGCATGGTGGCTGTCTACGAAGAGCAAGCGTCAGCTTTGATCGAGGGAGGTGTAGATATTCTGCTGATCGAGACCTGCCAGGACCTGCTGCAGGCCAAAATCGCAACCATCGGCGTGTTGGATGCCTTGCGTAAGGCGGGCAAGCGTCTCCCGGTCACCGTCCAGGTAACTTTGCAAGAGTCGGGCACCATGCTGCTGGGCACGGAGATTGGTGCAGCGCTCACCGCGCTGGAACCATTCGACGTCGACATTATCGGACTGAACTGTGCGACCGGTCCGGCAGAGATGAACGATGCCGTCCGCTATCTGGCGCTGAATTCGACAAAGGAAGTTTCAGTGCTTCCCAATGCCGGTTTGCCGGTCAACGAAGGTGGACATGCCGTTTTCAAACTGACGCCTGCGGAGCTCGCCAGCTACCACAAGCACTTTGTTCAGGATTACGGTGTCCGCATCGTGGGTGGATGCTGCGGAACCACCCCGGAACACCTGAAAGCCGTGGTAGAAGCGGTTTCCGGCATAGAGCCGGCAAAGAGGGAAGTGAAGCCTGCTGCCGCCGCCTCCAGCGCCTACACCATGGTTCCGCTGGACCTTGATCCCAAGCCGCTGGTCGTCGCCGAGGAGATGAATACCACGACGCGCGTCGAGCATTTCCGCAATCTAGTGCGCGGAAAGAAATACGACGAGATTCTGGCGCTGGCTAAAAAACTGGTGAATGATGGTTCCCACATGCTCGACTTGTGCTGCGCGATTGTGGGTGAGGATGAAAAAGGCTACATCACTTCCATCTTGGAGAAAGTTGCCACTCGTGTCCCCGCACCCATTCTTGTCGACTCGACCGAGGCCGATGTAGTCGAAGAAGCGCTCAAACGAATTCCCGGCAAAGCGATCATCAACTCAATCAACCTGGAAGACGGCGAGAAGCGCACTTCCAAAGTGCTACCCATGGCGAAACGCTTCGGCGCCGCCGTGATCGCGCTGACCATTGACGAAGAGGGAATGGCGTTGACTG
Organism: Terriglobales bacterium; assembly: GCA_035624215.1. Lineage (GTDB taxonomy): Bacteria > Acidobacteriota > Terriglobia > Terriglobales > Acidobacteriaceae > JAFAGX01. Next base: position 3,829 of record DASPRY010000119.1, on the reverse strand, counting down.
CCGACAAGAAAGCTGCGATCGCCCGCCGCATTTACGATCTGGCGACCAAGAAATACGGTATCCGCCCGGTGGATTTAATTTTCGATGCGCTTACCCTGCCCATTTCAACCGGGCAGGAAGAATACCGAACCGCGGGCATCGAGACGCTGCATGCGATTAAGAAGATCAAACAAGATTTGCCGGACGTGAAAACCATCTTAGGCGTCAGCAACATTTCTTTTGGCCTGGATGTCTATTCTCGCCGCGTGCTGAACTCGGTGTTCATGCACGAGGCGGTCGACTATGGTCTTGACATGGCCATTGTGAATTACACCAAGATCTATCCTTTGTACAAGATTCCTCAAGAAGAGGTTGAACTCGCACGCAAGCTCATTTATCGCGACACGGCCGACGGCGATCCGCTGCAAAACTACATGCAGCACTTCGCCGGGACCAAGGGAAAGGCCCAGGCTTCAACTACCGCGCACGTTGAGTCTTTGTCCGTGGATGACAAGCTGAAGTTTGCCATTATCAATGGCGAGAAAGCTGTGGGCGAGGGCGCGCACCGCAGGACGCTGGAAGAGTTGCTCGATGATGCCTTGACCCAGTACTCCCCGCTCGATCTGATCAATACGGTGTTGCTCGACGGCATGAAAACTGTCGGCGATTTGTTTGGCGCGCGCAAGATGCAATTACCTTCGGTGCTCGACTCAGCCGCCGTGATGAAGCAGGCCGTCGCTTATCTGGAGCCGAAGATGGAAAAGAAAAGCGGCTCGAAGAAAGGAACCATTGTTCTGGCCACGGTCAAAGGAGACGTTCACGATATTGGCAAGAACCTGGTCGACATCATTCTGACCAACAACGGATTCCGCGTGATCAATCTCGGCATCAAGCAGCCGGGTGACAGCATTATCAAAGCAGCTACGGAGCATCACGCGGACGCCATCGGCTTGAGCGGCTTGCTGGTGAAGTCGACGCTGGAGATGAAATATGTAATCCAGGACTTGCAGCGGCAGAAGCTGGAGTTCCCGGTCATCTGCGGCGGCGCGGCGCTTACTCGTAAATATGTCGAAGATGATTTGCGGCGCGAATACTCAAACGGCGTTTTCTACGCTGACGATGCCTTCGCCGGCCTTCACATCATGGAAGATTTATCGACTGCGGATGGAAAACGCGACGTCCGTCTGCAGGAAGGGCGGACGGTCAAGGAGTACGCCAAAGCCGCCGCCGTGGATGAAGAGATCGGCCCGGTTTTTGCCGAACGAAGCCCGGTGGTCGGCGATGCTCCAAACATTCCCCAGCCTCCCTTCTGGGGCGTGCGCGTGCGCAAGGATTTTGATTTACGCGAGATTTTTCAGTACATCAACGACACTGCGCTGTTCAAGAATCAGTGGCAACTGAAGACCGCATCGCAAGAGGATTATTTGCGGCTGGTTGACCAGAAGTTCCGCCCAATCAAAAAGCAATTGGAAGAAGAGGTCATCGCCAGTGGCTGGTTCGAGCCGAAGGTGGTGTACGCTTATTTCCCCGCACAGAGTGAAGGCAATGATGTGATTGTTTACGCACCACCCGACTCATGTGGCGCGGGCGCCCTTGCCCGTGAGCCGAGCGAAGCTGGGCAGAGTGGTCACGGACATGCCTCTTCAACGTTGTCATCCCGAGCGACGCAGTCGAGAGCCTGCCCTGAGCGAGCGCAGCGAGTCGAAGGGGATCTGCAGTTGTCTGAGCTGCTGCGCTTCACCTTTCCTCGCCAGAAAGAAGGCCGCAAGCTCTGCATCTCGGATTTCTTCGCTGCGAGGAGTTCGGGAAGGAAGGATGTGATCGGACTTTCACTGGTTACGATCGGTGCCAAAGCATCGCAGGAGACGCAGCGATTGTTTGAATCCGGCGAGTATACAAAGTATCTCTACCTGCACGGACTTAGCGTGGAAACGGCCGAGGCGTTGGCCGAATACCTCCACAAAAAAATCCGCGAGGATTTGGGAATCGCCTCCGAAGACTCACCGCATATTCGCGACCTGTTCCATCAGAAGTATCGCGGTTCGCGCTATTCGTTCGGTTATCCGGCTTGTCCCAATCTCGAAGATCAGACCAAGCTCTTCGCGCTGCTCCATCCGGAAGAGAACGTCGGCGTGAGACTGACTTCGGGATTTTTGTTAGAGCCGGAGCAGTCCACCTCAGCCATTGTTGTGCATCATCCCAGCGCCAAGTATTTCGTGGTTTAGGGCTGGAAATGCTTTCATGGGCTCATCGCAGCCGCAACACCATCAAATCCTCATCCACATACGTGTTGTCCAGCTTGATGGCATGCGGCTCGCGACCGTACACCTCGAAGCCCAGCGACTCATAGACTTTCTTCGCCGGGTTTTGCCCAACCGCAACCGCCAGCATTAATTGTTCAACCTCTGGTTTGGAACGAACGATTTCGATCAACTCAGCCAGCACTTTGCGGGCAACGCGCTTGCCCCGCCATTTCTTTGTTACATACACGCCCCAAACGTGTCCTTTGTGCCGGGACTTGAATCCCTGCTCCTGGTAAAAGCCCGCCGTTCCTATCAGGGCGATCTTCCGCAAATGCGCCTAAGACAAAGTTGCTATCGTCGGAACCAGAGCCTAATCGCTTGGCGATCGTTTCAGGCGTCATCGCTCGATGCTCTTCGGCAGAGGACCCGAATGCCTGCGGCTCCCGCTCCAAGGCCTCAAGCCGTAGACGAGAGAATTCGGGCGCATCCTTCTTGCTCAGGCGGCGGATCTCGACGCCTTGCCCGCCACGCGTCGAGGTTTGCTTGCCGGCAACTTGGGCCTGTATAGGCGAAGACATGATACTTTTGATTTTACGTGAATGCATCTGCGTAGGATTTTTCAGATGCGCGTGCGCCCAGCTTCCATGAAACGCGTTTTGCTGCGTTCGCTCGTTGCGGTTGTTGTCCTGCTCGGCTTGGTGTACGCCGGAGATTACCTATCGTTGCGCTTCCGAATTCCACACAACCGCCCTCAGTTCGGAACTGTGAGCGTCACCGAGATGTATGCCATCCACGAGAAGAACAACAAGACTGAGTATGAGTTTCCGCCGCCTCAGGATGAGACCTGCGTTCAGTCTTTATTTCCCCACTTTGGTTACAGCCCGTGCTGGTATCTTCGCCGCCACACGCAGCAGCGGATCGACATCTGAGGCAATTGCCCGTGCTGATCCGTGCTTTTCTGCGCGTGTAAGATGAAATCAGGCCCCACCTGGTGAACTGAAAAAGTTTAAGCTCGAACGGCGAAGAAGGAACCTGGATGAAAAAGCTAGTCATACTAGTGACGCGCGAAGGCCTGGGCCAGGTAGATTCAGCAGACCGCCATTTCAGCATGGAAATGTTCGATCGATTCTTGCATGCGCTGGAAAGCCAGGCCGCTCGTCCCGTAGCCATATGCTTCTACACCGACGGAGTAAAGCTCGTATGCGAGGGCTCGCCCGCGGTGCTGGGTTTGCAGCTGCTTCAGGGAATGGGAGTACGCCTGCTGGTTTGCCGAACCTGCCTCGAGCACTTTCAGATGACTGGCAAGACAAAGGTGGGAGAAGTTCGGGGAATGAACGAAATCGTCGCGCTGCTGTCTGACGCGGATAGCGTCATCACGGTGTAGCCGAAGGTGTGCGATCAGAACTGGATCGTACATTGAAGCGTACGGGTACGTCGAACTGTCAATGTCGGCACCTCAATGGCAAATTTGCAGCGCCGCCCGCAGCGGCGCATCGACATCTGACCCGTTTGCCGAGGCTGACCTGCGCTTTTGTGCGCGTGTAAGATGAGGTCAGGCCCCGTAGCTCAGATGGATAGAGCAGCGGTTTCCTAAACCGTTGGTCGGC
>DASPRY010000114.1:0-2816 GCA_035624215.1 Terriglobales bacterium | reverse complement strand
CTCGGCGATATCCGGGTTGCGGGTTTCATCGGGCATATGACGGGCCTCGAGTTCCAAACAAGCGTTTACACCGGAGCAACCACCGTCACGACTCTGGGAGAATACGGCAAGAACCTGCATCCCGAGCCCTTCTTGAGCGGTGGCAAAGTTAGTTTTAAGCTCACGCCGAATTTCGAGTTCGGCATGTCGAAAACGACTGTTTATGGCGGACCGGGAAATCCTCTCAACATCACGACCTTCCTCGACAGCACATTCGGCAAACACGTCCACGGCGACGTCTTGGGAGACGGACGTACGACTGCTGATTTCTCTTATCGTATTCCCGGCCTACGCAACTGGCTCACTTTCTACGCAGAAACCTTAAGCGAAGATGAGCCATCTCCAATCCCGTACATGCGAAGGAATGCCTCCCAAGCCGGACTTTATCTGGCAAAGGTTCCTACAATTGCGAAGCTGGATGTCAGGGTGGAGGGAGGCTACACAAATCCCATTGCGTTCTGCGGAATTTGCATCTATTACAACGGTCAATACAACAGCGGATACAACAACGACGGCCGGTTGATCGGCAGCTGGATTGGACGCGCGGCGCAGGGCGAATTGATTCGTACAAATTACTGGCTCAGCCCACGGAAGAAAATTGGCGTTGAACTCAGACACCGAACGCTCGACCCGGGCTACCTACCCCAAGGGGGAAACCAGAATGACGTAGCGGTCAATGCTGATATTTTCGCGGGACCAGGCTTCCGCTTTACTGGCAGTGTCCAGTATGAGCGTTGGCTGATCCCTCTTTTGGCGACCAACCGGCAATCCGATGTGGCTGCATCCTTTGAGTTCAGTCTTTGGCCGAATCCCCGCAAACACTAAGGTTGCACCGAGTCCTGATTGGCAATTGCAGCAACGCGGCCGAGGGTGCGCGACATATAAATCAAGGTTCGGCAGGTTTCTTTTTTGTGGCCTTTGTCTGTACGCATATGGTACGTTCAGATGGAACGTCTATATCATTTCCTGGAGCTCCCCTATGGCCAACACCCTGCCCGAACTGCTCGAGAGCCGTAGCCATCTCCTGCAGGAACTCTCTCAGCTTGGGGATTTTCAGCCCGGTTCCATATCTTCCGTCCATCGACGCTGCGGGAAGCCGACTTGCCATTGTGCGCAACCTAGTGACCCGGGGCACGGCCCACTCCGACGTCTTACGCAGAAAATCGCAGGCAAGCCGTTTACGCAGACTCTGTCTTCTCCCAGCGCCGTACACAAAGCGGAGAAGGAAATTGCCCAGTTTCGTCGCTTTCAAACCCTGGTGCAGCAATTGATTGAGGTCAACCAGAAGATCTGCCGTCTCCGTCCCATTACCGCTGATGAAGCCATGCCCATTAAAAAAAAACGGCGGAGGCACTCCAGCAGGAAGTCAGTCGGGAAGTAGGACAGCTGCTGGAGCGGATCTTCCGTCAACAGCAAAAGACGGGTGGCTTGGATTTCGAAGCCGTGGAGATGGCGATTCGCTCCGCCATGCACCAAGCCGGAGCGGACGTCTTGACCCAACTACTCGAATTTGATCCTCCTGGACCGGACCAGCGGCAGCTGCCTTGTGCTTGCGGCTATCCGGCGAAATACCTGGGCCTACGCGCGAAGCCTGTGCTGACCGCCGTGGGGGAAGCCCGATGCCTCCGCCCCTACTACTGGTGTGAGCATTGCCACCAAGGCCAGTTTCCGGTGGATGTCGATCTCGACATCGAGGCCACGGAACTCTCCCCGGGCGTGCGCCGAATGATGGCGGCGGTCGGCCACGAAGCCGCCTTCGAGCAGGGTCGCGAACAGCTGAAGCTCCTCGCCGGTCTGACCGTTACCACCAAGGCGGTCGAGCGCACGGCGGAAACGATCGGCGAGGATATCGAACGGCGTGAGCAGCAGGAGCGGCAACGCGCCCTGCAGCTGGAGTTGCCGATTCCGATCGGTCCCCGCATTCCCATTCTCTACGTGGAGATGGACGGCACCGGCATTCCCGTCGTAGGCAAGGAAACCGAGGGGCGTGCCGGGAAACAGGATGGTCAACCGGCGCACACACGGGAAGCCAAGCTGGGCTGTGTATTTACCCAGACCACAGTCGATGAAGAAGGTTATCCCATTCGCGATGAAGCTTCGACCACGTATGTTGGGGCCATCGAGAGCGCGGAGGAATTCGGCCCTCGGCTGTATGCCGAAGCCTGGCGGCGGGGCTGGGCACGAGCCGACAAGAAAGTAGTTTTGGGGGACGCAGCCGAATGGATCTGGAACCAGGCGGATCTGCATTTTCCCGACGCTACCCAAATCGTTGATCTCTATCACGCCCGGGAGCACCTGTGGGATTTGTCGGCGAAACTCTATCCCAGCGATTCGCCCGCCCAGAGGCGTTGGGTGATGGTGAGGAAAGACAAGCTGGATGACGGCAAGATCGAAGCCTTAGTCCGCTCGCTGCGCTCAGTGGCCATTTCTCATCCCGAGCTGACAGAACAGATCCGCACCGAAGCCAACTACTTCGAAAGCAATAAGGAACGTATGCGCTATCCCGAGTTTCGAAAGCAAGGGCTATTCGTAGGCTCTGGGGTCATCGAGGCGGGGTGCAAGACCGTCCTGGGTAGACTCAAGCAGTCCGGCATGTTCTGGACGGTGCGCGGCGCTAATGCGATTATCGCTCTCCGATGCTCTCAGCTAAGTGGCGGATTTGAGGATTATTGGGAGTCCCGCCGGGCGCATGCCTAACTTTAAAGTCGCGCACCCGCGGCCGACTGCTTCTTGAACTTCACCCAGCAAACATGGAATAATCGTCAACTCGATAGTTT
>DASPRY010000104.1:0-9171 GCA_035624215.1 Terriglobales bacterium | reverse complement strand
TACGCCCGCGAACGGGTTTTCCCAACGAGTGAGTGGCTCTCTTGAGTTTGCGGCGCAGGGGCATGCCGGAAATCTTAGCATTTCACGCGGAACGGAGTCGGCAAGGCCACTGCTTAGAGGCGCGCAAGCCGAGGTTCGAGCCCAAAATGGCAATGGTCGTTTGTTGTTATGATGTTAGTAGATTGTGAGTTCCTTTATCCGTACTTCAATCCGTAGTGTTTCATTTATCCTTTCACTCGTCCCTGCCGCCATTCACGCGGATTCGGCACGCCCTGTGAGTGCAACCGACGCTGTCACAACGGCGCCGGTCATCGTCATCGGCTTCGTCGGCGGATTTGTCAAGCACGATGCTATGGTCCATAGCGCGGTACAGGTTGCTGCACGTCTGCGTAAAGATGATCCGTCGGGCGTGTATGTAGAGGTTCTGGAGAACCATCGCAGGGAAAAAGCCTACGCGGAGATCGTTCGATTGCTGGACGCCGACCACGACGGCACACTCTCGGCCGAAGAAAAGGGGAACGCCCGCATCATCCTATACGGACATAGCTGGGGCGCTTCTGAAGTGGTTGCGCTAGCGCGAGAGCTGCAAAGAGAAGGCATTCCTGTGTTGCTCACGGTTCAGGTGGACAGTGTCTCCAAGCCCGGCGAGAATGACAGGGTCATTCCCGCTAATGTAGCCGAGGCGGCAAATTTCTACCAACCGAACGGCTTTCTGCACGGCCGGCGCCAGATCCGCGCTGCCGATCCAGCCCGCACTCACATCATCGGAAATTTTCGCTTCGACTACAAAGCTCATCCGATCCCGTGCCAGCGCTACCCGTGGTACGACCGTCTCTTGTTGAAATCTCACACCGAAATCGAGTGCGATCCCAGGGTTTGGGCGCAGGTGGAATCCCTGATCCAGTCGCGACTACCGCCGCAGCACCAATGAAGAATGCTTAATGTATTGTCTGCGGTGAATAGGACCCGAAAAAAGGGAAGGCTACTGCGAGCCAGCCTTGGATTGAGCCCGGTCGCCATTCGTGGAAGACCGGGTGTCGGCAACGTCTCGCGGCTGAAGCTTGCGAAGTTGTTGGAGCAGCGCCAGATCATTCTCCACGTCGCTGGGCGAAGTCTTGCGGGCTGTAGCCGGCCGCAATTCCTGGCGGAGTCGCGCCTCCAGAAGTCGCGCGGCTAATTCCGAGGAGTCAGAAACTCTCAAGATATTGACTCGCGAATTACCCACCTGCGCCAAATCATCCCCTAGGTGCAACTGCAGGACGGGTTGCCCGGACGTGTCGATTCCAGGCGTGGCGCTCGCTTGCAAACGCTCCCAGATTTTCACTTCCTTGGCCCCTCCCTCCTTGCCCTTTGCTTCGTTCAGGGGATCAACCCCAGAGGTTTGGCTCAGTTCCTCCATTCGACTCTGGTAGCGAAGACGCTCATCGCGCGTCATGGGCGCATCCAAATGGCCGTCCAAATCAACACTGAAGATGAGGTCGTTTCGCGCCGGATCGAAGCGGCGATGGCCAAAATACTCGATCAGCACACCGCCACCGATGTAGGGATGCAGCACGACCAGGGGCAGCATATATTTCTTGGCTGCCATCACCGATTCCAATACTCCATGGACGGGCTTGCTGCGCCGGATCGTTCCCGGAACCTGCGGTATCAGGAAATCCGAACTCTGCAACTCAGGATGGCGCCGGCTATATTTCGCCAGCATTTTCGCGATCTGCTTGGGAGTCGTGACGCCGAGATCGCCAATCACGCTGCGATGCAGGGCGTGGGGGTAATAAGAATCAATCACCTCGCGCACAAAGTCGGCGCAGTTTCTCTTTACAAAGTTATAGCGCTCGCGATTCGGCTGGTTGTTGAACCTGCTGATCAGCAGCGCATCTTGTTCCGGGCGGGTCTCAATCTCGAATCCATAAAGCGTCCGGTCATAAGCTGATCCGACCAGTTCATACCAGTTGCCCTCGGGCGTTCCGCCGTCGGGGCGGTCCGGAGCAAGCGCTTCCAGGTAATCGCGACGGTATTGATCTCGCAGGAAAGCAACCAGCTTGGCGTCGGCGAACAGCGGGACGTCCTCCAGTCGGTCAACCGCATACAGGTAGGGGATGAGGGGGATCGCAATCCAATCGTATCCAGCGATCCCGTCGTACCGGCTCAGGACTACTCCGGATTCGCCCTCGGCACACGGGCGGAGAATTACCGGGGACACAGAGCAAACGTCGCTCAGATACACAGCCGCGTGGCCAGTTCCGGCGAAAGCCCCATCGTAGCTATACGGCTCTTCAAGAAAGAGCGTCGCTCCCGCATGCGCGCGCGAAATGCAGCCGAGGCAAAAGAGCAGGAGGCTGCAAAGCCTCCCGAGTCTCCGCGAGACTCCGATACCCGAGCCTCCGATCCGCGCAAACCGTTTGACGAAAGCCGCCATTCTTATTGGATGACTAAACACTCCATGTGGCTGCCCGGCGCGCCGAGGTTCCGCAACTCAGGCACAACCCTCCTTACTTCATCACTTCATTGCGGTGAACTTCCCACATTGTGGCTTGCCGAAGTCGTCGGCGTGCTGGTCTGGTTTTTCAGCAATGGCTCTGCGACCGGAATCTCGCTCTTAACCAGATCCGTCTTCACTTCCACCTTCTGCCCTGGCCGCGGGTTGATATCGGTCTCGAAAGTTTCATAGCCCGGAAGTGCGACCCGGATCCGGTGTGCCCCCGGAACTACCTCCATAGATCTTCCTACCCCTCCAAACTCGCCGACGTGGCCGACGAAACGGTTATCGACAAACACTGCGGCCCTGGAAGGGTTCACATCGATCCGAACCGAGGCCAGTTCATCGTCGGCAGGCATGGGACCGGTAGCAGCCTGGTTCATAATCACACGAACGATTTGCGTCTGCCCCGGCTGCAGAACAACCGTCTGGACAAAGTCCTGGTACCCATTCTGGCGCACGCTGATTACGTGTTCACCGGGCAAAAGCAGAACCTTCTTCGATCCCTTAAGCTCTTTCACATAGCCGACGTACTCTCCGTCAACCCAAACGCCGGAGGTTTTTTCCACGTTCGTCTGCCCATCAACCTGAACTTCTCCCAACACCTGATTCCCTTGAGCGTGGAGACGGCTGGCGGGGAACGAAACTAACGCCAGAACAATAACCCACGCCAACAGATAAGATTTCCTGGGTTTCATAAGCGCTCCTTCCTTCACGCCAAGGGATAGAGCAGCGCAATTGCCACGCCCCTAAGTCTTTGCCAAAAGGACGCTTAATGACCCGTGTGGAATCTCAAAGCAGGCAGAATTTGCGGCTTCGTGCAAGAAATACCAGGTTGGCGGCCAAAAAAACGAAAGCGCCCCAGACTCGAAGAGTCCATGGGGCGCTATCGTTGAACAGCCCTCCCCCGAAAACTGCTCAACTCCAACTTAGTCTGTGTGCCTAATTTCGTGAATGGCTCCTACGTGCCATGTGGCGGTACGAAGGTAACTTGAGAACATCCCAGTGATCTTCGGGGAGGGGTTTCCCACCGAATCCATGCTGGCTTGCGGCTGTGTTTAAACGCCCGATGGGTTTGCCTGTATTCGACAACTTCGTGTGACCCGCGATCAGCACCATTCGCGCCGACGACAGCTAGGAAGGAATGTGGGCCGAGCCCGAGGTTGCATCCGATTCGCCCAGGTCCAACCCGATGGTCAGCTTCTGATCCTGAAAATTTCTCGTCGGTTTTGCCACTGCGGTGCTAATCTTTTTCATTGCCGGTCTCCTTTATCTCTTGCGCTTCGAGCGCGTCGTAACTTGGGAGCGTATCTCATCCCGCCGGAGACCGGCATTCTCATCCCATCCGGTAACAGAAGTTACGCGCGACGGGGGCGGTACAACAATGCTCTTTGCGCCGTGTGAATCGTGTTTCAGGGAACCCGTATGGCGCCGCAGCAGAATGGCAATTCATCGAAGACGCCCAAGGCACTCTTAGCCTCTGGCTTTGGTCGCCCCCGGCTCTTCGCTGATGACGTGTTGCTCCAGAGAATGTAGTTGGTGGCGATACTTTTCCATCATCTCCTGCAGCAGGTTCCGAATCGAGAGAACTCCGCGCAGCCGGCCCCGGGAATCGACGACCGGCAGATGGCGGAAATGATGTTCGAGCATCGTGGCCAGAGCCTCGGCGGGAGTAATATTCGGGTCAACGGTTACCGCCGGGGCGGTCATCAACTCGGAGACCGCAATCGTCTTGGGATCACGGCCGCTCAGCGCTAACTTTCTCAGCACATCGCGCTCGGTGAAAATGCCCAGTACTTGCTTGGCTTCCACGATCACGACGGAGCCAACGCGGCGATCCAGCATAATTTGGATGGCGTCGGCGACGGTGTTTGAGGGGGGGACCGTAATCGATTCGCGGTCTACCAGACGAAGTATGCTCATGATTGCCTCTTTCTGGGAAGGCTCGACAAAAAGTAAGCGCTCATTCTAGCAGTTGCGTACTTGCCGAAAAAGGCGAAAGTTGAGGCTGTGTCCCTGAATGTCCTTGGCGACTCGGAAGGGCAATGTGGCTCGTAGTGGGCCTAACATCCGGATAGCACTCAATGACCAGCGGTCAAAACGTGTAACCGCCTGGTAACAGCAGTTATGGGTGGCCGACGTTTCCGAACAGCATCTTCTCGTGCGAGTGGATTACTTCCGAGTTGCTCGTCCACCGCCTAGAACCTCCGGTTGACCACTGCGCCAACGACCGAGTCAACGCGCCGTCAGTGCAGGAAGTTGATTGCAAACGGCAAGCCGAGTGCCAGCAGCACGGCCAGGTACAGCGCTCCCATGGTGGCACCCAGTCGCCAGAAGTCCTTGGTGGGGATGTAGCTGCTGCTATACCAGATTGGCGCAGGCCCACTGGCGTAGGGAGTAAGGACGCCCATCAAACCCAGCGAGTAAACCAGAATAAGGGTGATAGCCCTGGCAGGAACGCCCGGCACCGACAGGACGGCTAGCAGGAAAACGGGCAGTAGCGCGGTCGTCTGCGCCGTGATGCTGGCAAACAGATAGTGGATGACGAAAAAGACTGTGACGACCGCGATCAACATGGGAACCAGTGGGATGCGGGTCATGTAAGTGGCTGCCCGGGAGCCAAACCAGGCGAGGAAGCCAACATTGCCGAGCCCCTCAGCCATCGCAACTAACGTGGCAAACCAGACCAGGACGCTCCAGGCCTGTTTATTAGCAAGGATGTCATTCCAGGTGACCACCCTAGCGAGCAGCATCACGGAGATTACAGCCAGAGCGACAGTAACCGGGCTTATCCAGCGGCTGCCGCCGATCCAGCCGACCAGCGCTGCCACGGCCAGCAAACCCATGGTCACTTCAGGCCGAGTGATCCGTCCCATGCTGATGAGCTCGCCGCCCGCCCAGCGTGCGACCTCGTCGCCACGCTTGATCTCGGGCGGGTAAAGAAAATAGGCAAGCAACGGTGTCGCCGCGAACAACAGGATCCCGACCGGCAGAAAGCCCAGCGCCCACAAACCCCACGAGATATCCACGTGCGCGACCTTGCGTGCAATTTCCACTGCCAGCAGGTTGGGCGCGAGCGCGGTCAAGAACATGGAACTGGTGACGCAAGTGGCGGCAAAGCCGGTCCACAGCAGGTATCCGCCGATCTTTCGCGGGTTATCGTGGGGAAACGAACCATAGAGCGGTGGGATGTTCTTTACGATGGGATACACCGTGCCACCGCTGCGCGCGGTATTGGACGGCATCACCGGAGCAAGAAAGAGATCGGAGAGCGCGATGGCGTAACCGAGACCAAGGGTGCGGCGGCCCAGTGCCTTGACCAGCAGCAACGCGATGCGCCGGCCAAGACCGGTGGCTTCATATCCCAGCGCGAACATGTTGGCGGCAAAAATGAGCCATACCGCGTCATTGGAGAATCCCGAGAGAGCCCATTTGGTGGCGTCGGCCGGCGTTTTCCCAACCAACATCAGCGCGGCGGCAACTGTAACACCGATAAAACCGATGGCTGCGCCGGGCAGAGGTTCCGTGATGAGGGCGGCAATGACAGCGGCAAATAGTGCGAAGTAATGCCACGCTGTCGCGGTCAGGCCGGAAGGTGCCGGTGTCAGAAGAAGTATGAGTCCCAGGGCCAGCGGCCCAATCCATTTTCGGAGCTGTTTGGAAGTGGCGGGCGAAGTGCTAACTGGCGCGATTGGTTTCGGTGGCGCAACGGTTGGCGAGGACATGGGTTTGCCTCCACTTGGCACGGAGAACGACGGCCTCATGTTATCAGTATTGCATCAATGCGAACTGTTGGCGGTGATGAATAACCGCGTGCGCGGCGACGGTTTATGGGGGTTGATCGAGTGTGCAGTGCCGATGGTTGGCGAAAAATCCGACCCATTACGCTCAAGATCCCCGATGGGATACCGGTCTGTGTCCGATACGTGGAGCCTTGCCAACCCTGTCCCCAAGGTCGAGTTTGAACTATTACACCTTAGCAATCGAACCTCGACGCCCGATCACTGCACTTTCGGCGAATCCAGGTCCGCGGGCTTCTGATCGTCCGCATGAATTCCGCCATCTTCTTCTGCATAAAAGGAGCGGTGCTCGCTGTCCATCTGCTTGGGCGTCATGGTCAGCACGAAACCGTCTTTGTGCGGACGGAAGCCGACCGTGTAATCCCCCCGAGTGGTGGTGTGCGCCATGCGCTTGGTGAAAGAGCCGGTGCCTGCCAGCGCCTCCAGCGACGCCGTGTACTTGTCATGCCGTTTCTTGTAAGCATGCTCCGCCCGGAGCACCACCCGCATGTACCCAAGCGCCTGCGCTTCCGAGTCGGAGCGCGCCGGATCGCCCGGAAACTTCGGCTGATACGTTGTTGAAGGCTGTGCTGTCGTTTGAGTTGACGCCTGCGCCGACGCTGACGCCTGCGCCAACCCCAGCCCCGCCGCGATCAAGCCCACCCCCAGAATCGCTGCAAAATACCGTTGCATCCGCCTTCGCTTCATCGCAAAACCCTCCTCTGATGCCTGATCTTGGGGGTTACCCCCGTAATTTGCATCGGTTAGCAATCGTTTCAATTCTTTGCCGATTCAGGCAAGCTTGAACAGGATGCAATCCTAACAGGTAGACCTTAATGAAAGCTGCCGTCGCCAGAAAGCCGTTGATACGCGTTGCCGTCGTGGAGAGCGATCCACTGCGGTTTGTGGGATTCCGAGCCCTCTTTGATACTGAACCTGATTTGGAACTGGTCTCCGCCTCTCTGGCCGATCTCGGCCAGTTGCCGAACATCGATCTCGTCCTGCTCGGCAATCGCGGTGGCCAGAACCTGTACGACATCATGGCCAGCATGAAAGCCGTCCGTCCCGACCTGCGTATCATCGTCACCGGCTCCGGCATGGACGATGAAAGTGTCCTCAAAGCCATCGCGGCCGGCGCCAAAGGCTACGTGGATGAGGCTGCCTCAGCGGCCGAGTTTATCCAGGCCCTCCGCATCGTCAATCAGGGTTCAGTGTGGGCTCCGCGCCATGTTCTCTCGACCTTCATCGAACGCGTGAGCGCATCCCCGGGTCGCATCTTCCCCGCCGGACGGATTAGCTTTACCGACCGCGAAAAAGAAGTTCTCGAGATGCTGGTTGCCGGCCGCTCCAACAAAGAGATCGGATCAGCCCTCGGAATCGAAGAACGCACCGTGAAGGCTCACGTCGCGAAACTGATGCGCAAAGTCGGAGTGCAGAACCGCATCGCCCTTTCCGTCCACGCCATCACGCATTCACTGGTGACGGCGAAGTAGGTCGTAGCGCCGCGATCCTTCCAACAACCGCGACGCGTCCGCAGGGTTGCATCCTCCTGTCCCGCTACGCAATTCGTGTATCCTTCACTCGGGAGGGTTGCTGGCATGCCATCGTTCCTCTATTGCCCAGGTGGTCATCGGACTAGGTCAATCAAGATTAGGGATGCCGCTATTTCCCTGTCGGAAGGAAAAGCCATCGGATCTTGCGAAAAGCATGGGAGACAGCTGCAATGCAGAATTGAGCATACTTATGGCAACGACCCCGAAGGTACGCTATATGAGTACGTCGTGACACGGGCCATCCGACTGAAAACCCGCCTAGCGGATGATGAGGAGTATGATCCATTTCTCTTAGTGCTGACAGACCGCAAGACTGGAAAGGAGCAGATTCTGCCTACTTTCTGGGCATTTGGAAAAAGTGGGACGCAGCGCGGTGGCCAGTTCCCCCCGCTGTTGAGCCTCAGAGAATGGAAGAGGCTCTTCAGCCAATTGAGGAAAAGAAGAAAATGATCGGGCTCAATCCTTCACAGAGCAGAGGGGAAGTGTACGTCCGCGCAAGCCCGTGCTAGGTGTGGTGAGACTCTGGGATCTGGCCGCCGGTTGATCGGGTGATCGGGCTATCGGGTGATCTAAAACCTCGATTTAATTCCATTCCATGATCGGTTTTCGGATCAGCCGACCCTCCGATCACCCGATGGCCCGATCCCCGGTGGCCCAATAGCGGCGATCCCTCGCTCCGCTCGGGATTTCGGCTGCGGGCTCCCAGCCTCGCTGTTGCTCGGCCTCACGCCCGCAAGGCGCCTCAAGTTACCAAAGTACAGTGACCCCGGTAATCTTGTTTGCTTCCTCCACCTGCCGCATACTCGCTTCACCTACCACAGAACCTGGGAGACGGGGCTGGAAACGGAGATTAGGGTCGCCGATTTCAGCCCCGCATTTTTTTGCCTTCCCCCCCGACTCACCCTGATCACTCCCGGCTATCCCCCGCTCCGCACCCTGCATCGAATAGAATTATAGATAGTAAACACGACAATAAAACCCGTACTCCCAGTCTCCCAAGTGAGGTGTGATGAGAAAATCTCTCGTTCTGCTGCTCGTTTGTTTCCTGACATGCTTCCTGGCCACGATTCCTTCCGCTAATGCCGACGACACCAAGGCTGCGGACACCAAGGCGGCGGAACCCAATACCAAAGCTTCCGAGCGGGTTGCATCCGCGGGCACGGTGCTCGACGAAATCCAGGCCGCTCCCGACGAGCGCATCCCCGAAGAGGTGCTCGCGTCCGCCGATTGTGTGGCCGTGGTTCCCTCGCTGCTCAACGCCGGCTTCGTCTTCGGCGGCCGTTATGGCAGAGGCGTCGCCAGTTGCCGCACTGAAAAAGGCTGGAGCGCGCCCGCTTTCTTCGTCATTGGCGGCGGCAGT
>DASPRY010000069.1:0-3134 GCA_035624215.1 Terriglobales bacterium | reverse complement strand
GTACCCTTCCTCGACACCGATGTCAGGCGGGCGAATTCCCGCCGCTTTAGCCACATACTGTCTACCCAAGGAAGCTGTGCCGATCCCGTTTCCAAAGACCCAATTGGGTTGAGTAAAGGCATCCATCAGGTTTTCAATCGGGTAGTCCCAGGAGCGAGTCCCCAGCTCGTAGGCCGTGCTGCTAGGGTTGAGCGTCTCTGCATAGAACGCAATTCGAGAACCGACATCCTCAGGGAACAACAGCATGACGACGGCGAGACCCAATGCACCCACGATCAGCGAATGGCGAATTGCCTTCACTAAGCGATGCGCCTGTTTCCAGCGCCAGGGGGCACCCCAGAGAAATCCACCCGCGAGCACCGGGACGCTTGCCGCCACAGCCACGACCGCGCTCCGTGAGCCACTCATAAGAGTAGCGACGCCGAGGATGCCGACAACAGCGAAGACCAGCTTGCGGTTGCGCTTCGTGTAAAGAAGAAGATAGGCCGCGGCACCGGTCGCCAGAATGAATGCCACGATGAGATACTCGGCGAAGCGGCCGGAACTCACAAAAACGGAGTCCGGCAAAGAAAGAACCCGATTGGTAATCGGCGAAACCTTATGGAGATCTCCCAGGTCTCTCAGCTCGGGAGCAAGCACCGCCGGATTCATGAATTTGTTGCCGACAATCGCTTGTGCAATCCCGATTGATCCAATCACACCGGCCAGCACCGCGTTGGCCACGAGAAACTTCCGCAGGTCCTCGTCTGTGCGGATCAGCGCGTATCCCACGAATATCAGGGGGATGTAATAAAAGTAGATTTTGAAGCCGAGCAGCCCGTAGAGAATATGCGGTGAGTTTTGGTTAAAGACCTGAAGCACACCGAGCCAAAAGAAAATGCTTAAGAAAAACAGGAACGGCGGGCGGAATGTCTTTTCTCTCCCGCGTCGGATCTCGCTGTAGAACGCGATATAAACCAGTGCCAGGAGCACATCTTTGCCAAAGAACAAGGCTAGGCCGTTCCCCATGTACTTCCGGACGAGGTCCTCGAACATCAGCCAGACGAGAAACAAGTAGAACCCGCTGCGCCACTTCCGAAGGATTGCCACCGCGACCACACAGGCGGCGAAACCCAACGCCGCAAAAACTAGACTGCGGGAGTCGCCTGCGGAAACCTTGTCGCCCACCTGCCACGCCGCCCATAATCCAAAGACGAACAGCCCCAAACCAATCAGGGCCTGGTTTCTCATCGCGGGTATGTGGCTGTTTAACAACTAGTTCTCCTTCGATCTTTAGTGGTTGATCGTCAACGGATTGTCACGCGGCATTTTACACCCGCGAGCCAATTCGAGCCGTTGAACGAGTTGACGCCGATCGAACGAATCGCGCCATTAAGCCGCGGATCCAGGTGCACTTGGAAAACGCTATAAAGGCCTCGGGAGTCTCATCCCACCGACTTCCGAAGCACGCCAACGCCTCGTAACACACGAGCCTCGGAGGCATTCACCACTTTTGCGAATTCGGGAAACGCTGAGTTCCACAGTGCGTCGTCCGAGATTAAGATGCCGGCAGGCCGAATATGCGGGTACGCCTGCTCGTACTCGAACTTCATGTGATCGTACGTATGCATGCTGTCGTGAATGAATATGTCCAAGGAACCTAGATGCTCCACCATCTGCGGGAGGAGCTCCCGAGCGTCGCCCAGATGCAGTGTCCATCGGTGCCGCAGGAATGCAGGCACTATCCATCCGACCTCCTTCCCAGAGGGGAGGTAGGA
Organism: Terriglobales bacterium; assembly: GCA_035624215.1. Classification (GTDB taxonomy): domain Bacteria; phylum Acidobacteriota; class Terriglobia; order Terriglobales; family Acidobacteriaceae; genus JAFAGX01. The sequence goes on along the minus strand of DASPRY010000069.1, from coordinate 1,377 downwards.
CCCGTCGTTGACGTCTATGGAATGGAGGGCGCCTCTGTGATTCTTTTCCATCGCGAGAAGAATGTATGCCGAAGAGACCCCGTTCGCGATTCCCGTTTCTAAGACAAGGGCAGGGTTAAGGGCGCGAACTATCGCGTATTGCATAACGACGCGTTTCGCGTACAGATTTGCACCGATCGCCTCGACACTTTCCAGCTTCTTGTCTGCAGCCTGGAGGTATTCGTAGAATGCCCGATCTTGAAATGGCTCGCTCAAGTAACTTCTCATTTGCGCGACTGTCGCGCCCGTGATACGCGCCAGAAAGCGCTCATCAAGAGCCATGAAGTCACGGAAAATGGATCTCATCGCATAGGCAGGATGCTGCGACGCAAACGTTAGGCGCGCCCGCCAGTTTGTCTGCCACCACTTAGACATGAGCCGCTTGCTCCACGGCGTGCACCATCGCCTCCACATACTCGCGCGGCGACCACGTTTCCATCCTAGACACTGCGGCACGGCTTAACTCCTCAAGCCGCTGTCGATCTGCCAGTACATTCGAAAAAATCGCAGCCAAACTTTCGATGTCGCCGCACGGATAGATGAAGCCGGTGACGCCGTGCTTGACCAGGTCGAACCTGCCTGGAATCTGATCACTCAAGATAACGGGGCAACCGCACAACATGGCTTCGCAGACAACGACGGGGCAAGGATCGTATTCGGACGGCATAACAGATACATCCGACGATCGATACACAAGGGGCAAGCCGGTTTGGTTCACGAACCCCAGGAAGCGCACTCGCTCGCTGACGCCGAGCGACTTCGACTCTGCCTCTAGCGTAGTGCGCATCGGGCCCTCTCCGGCGAACACCAGATAGGCGTTTTTCACATTGGCTTTTGCGAAGGCGCGCAACGCGTCCTGAGGTCTCTTCCACGGCTGCAACTTGGCGCAGAAAACCGCAACCGTGGCGTCCTCCGGAATGTTCCAACTCCGTCGGACCGTGTGCCGATCCACCTCAGCAACGCGCTCCTGCCACCAGGCATTGTCTACAGCAAACGGCGTCAGAATGACCCGAGACTCGGGAATCCCCATGCCCACCATGAATTGACAGCCCGCCTCCGACGGCATCGGGACCACATCCGCGAGGCGGAAGATGAAAGGGAGTAGGACTTTCTTGACTCGTATTTTCCAGCGCTTTCGATCCCGGGGCTGAAGACTCGTTGCGTCCGTCCCGAACAACACTGCCGTCCGACTTATTTTAGCGGCCGCGACCGCTATCCAGAACGTGGCGTAGACATAGCCTGTGAACAGAACTACGGCATCAAAATGTCCACGCCGGATCAATCTCCAGACCCCGGTGTTGACGAGACCGAAGAAGGAACTCAGGTTTGGTTTCCCAA
>DASPRY010000066.1:0-10324 GCA_035624215.1 Terriglobales bacterium | reverse complement strand
GTCGGTCTCATACTCGACGTGCGCCGTGGCGATAGTGATGCCGCGGGCTTTCTCTTCCGGCGCATTGTCGATCGAGTCGAATGACCGGAACACGATCTTGGGATTGTGCTTCTGCAATACCTTGGTGATGGCCGCCGTCAGTGTGGTCTTGCCATGGTCAATGTGACCGATGGTGCCCACGTTCACGTGCGGCTTGGTGCGTTCAAATTTCTCTTTCGCCATATTCGTTCCTCAGCTATTACCTCAAATGCTTGCGGTTACTTTCCCACCGTTTTTCCCTGCACGCGGGCGATGATTTCTTCTGCCACGGCGCGCGGGGCTTCTTCGTAGCGCGCGAAGTGCATCGAGTACGTCGCGCGTCCCTGGGTGCTAGAGCGCATGTGGGTCGCATAGCCGAACATCTCCGCCAGCGGCACTATCGCCTTGATCACCTGCGATCCAGCGCGATGCTCCATGCCTTCGATTCTTCCGCGACGCGAACTCAAATCCCCCATAATCGCGCCCGCGAAATCTTCCGGCACGACGACCTCGACCGACATCACCGGTTCGAGCAACACCGGCGAAGCCCTGCGCGCAGCCTCTTTGAAGGCCATCGAACCGGCAATCTTGAACGCCATTTCGCTGGAATCGACTTCATGATAGCTGCCGTCGTAGAGCGTAGCCTTGATATCGACCATCTCATAGCCTGCGAGAACGCCGCCTTCCATGGCCTCTTTAATTCCCTGGTCGATGGGCTTGATGTATTCCTTGGGCACCGAGCCGCCAACAATTTCGTTGACGAACTCATAGCCCTTTCCGGGTTGCTGCGGCTCGAGACGAATCTTAGCGTGACCATACTGGCCGCGACCGCCGGTCTGGCGGATGTATTTGCCTTCCGCTTCGGCCGGCTTGCGAATCGTCTCGCGATAAGCCACCTGTGGCTTGCCGACATTGGCTTCGACCGAGAACTCGCGCATCATGCGGTCGATGATGATTTCCAGGTGCAACTCACCCATGCCGCTGATGATGGTTTGACCGCTGTCGGGATCGGTGTGAACTTTGAAAGTGGGATCTTCCTGCGCTAGCTTGGCCAGCGCCATGCCCATTTTTTCTTGATCACCCTTGGTTTTCGGTTCAACCGCGACATCAATTACCGGGGCAGGGAACTCAATCGATTCCAGCAGGATGGGATGTCTTTCGTCACAGATAGTGTCGCCGGTGCTGACGTTTTTCAGACCAACACACGCGCAAATGTCGCCGGCATAGATTTCGCTGATCTCTTCGCGCTTGTTGGCGTGCATTTTGAGCAAGCGCCCGATGCGCTCGCTACGCTGCTTGCGCATGTTGAAAACCGAATCGCCGGTCTTGAGTTGTCCGGAATAGAGCCGGATAAAAACGAGTTGACCAACGAATGGATCAGTCATGATTTTGAAGGCCAAAGCGGAGAACGGCTCGTTGTCGTTGGCTTTGCGCTCAATCGTCTGGTTGGTGTCGGGGTCAATACCTTTTACCGGCGGGATATCAATTGGCGAAGGAAGAAAATCCACCACCGCATCGAGCAACGGTTGCACGCCTTTGTTCTTAAAAGCGCTTCCGCAAATCACCGGGAATACTTTCAAAGCAATAGTCGACTTGCGCAGCGAAGCTTTGAGTTCTTCCGGCGTAATTGCCTCGCCTTCCATATATTTGTGCAGGAGTTCGTCGTCGTTCTCGACGATGGTCTCGACCATCTGGTTATGAAAGGCGTTGGCTTTCTTCTTCAGCTCCTCTGGAATCTCTTCGGTTACGTACTCCGCGCCCAGGGTTGCATCTCTCCAGATGATCGCTTTCATCTGAAACAGATCGATAACACCTTTGAACTTGTCTTCTTGTCCGATTGGGAGTTGGATGGCTACGGGGCGGGCGTTGAGACGCTTGCGGATGGTGTCGATGGCGTGCTCGAAGTCGGCGCCCATCTTGTCCATCTTGTTAATGAAGCAAATTCGTGGGACTTCGTACTTGTCGGCCTGGCGCCATACGGTTTCTGACTGTGGCTCAACCCCGTGAACGGCGTCAAACACAGCGCAAGCACCGTCGAGTACACGCAAAGAACGCTCGACTTCGGCCGTAAAGTCGACGTGACCGGGCGTATCAATAATATTGATGCGAATGTCGCGCCATGTGCAGGTGGTAGCGGCGGAGGTAATGGTAATGCCACGCTCCTGCTCCTGCTCCATCCAGTCCATGGTCGCAGTGCCTTCGTGGACCTCTCCGATGCGGTGCGTTCTCCCCGTATAAAAAAGGATGCGCTCCGTCGTAGTGGTCTTACCGGCATCGATGTGAGCCATGATGCCGATGTTCCTGCAACGCTCTAATGGGACTGTTCTAGGCACGACTGTTTACTCGTTCTTTCCGGGCTCCAAAATCCGCTTGGATTTGGTAATTGAGTAATCGGGTAATTTGGCAATTTCAAACCAAAGCCCAAAGTGCAAATTGCACAATTACCCGATCACACAATTTCAAAGCTACTACCACCGATAATGTGCGAAAGCCTTGTTGGCCTCCGCCATGCGGTGAACATCTTCTTTCTTCTTGATTGCGGCGCCGCGGTTGTTGGCGGCATCAAGCAATTCGTTACTTAACTTATCGATCATTCCTTTCTCACCGCGTCCGCGCGAATAGGTAATCAGCCAGCGGATGGCGAGTGAGGTGCGCCGGTCGGGATTCACTTCCACCGGAACCTGATAGTTAGCGCCACCCACGCGGCGAGTCTTGACTTCCAGCAGCGGCTTGCAATTCTCCACTGCCTTGTTGAACAGTTTGAGCGCTTCGTCGCCGCCTTTCTGCTGCAGGCGGTTGAGCGACTCATAAAAAATCTTCTCGGCGGTGCTTTTCTTGCCGCCCCACATCATGGAGTTCACGAATTTCGTTACCAGGTCCGATTGGTAAACCGGATCTCGCTCCACTCCGCGCTTTGCGACATGTCCTTTACGAGGCATTCTCTTTAGCTCTCAGCTTTCAGCCATCAGTTCTCAGTGCCTCAACCGGCCACTGAATACTGACCACTGGCAACTTTATTTTGGCCGTTTGGCGCCGTACTTGGAACGCCCTTGCTTGCGGTTGGCCACGCCCACTGCGTCCAGCGTCCCACGGATTACGTGATAGCGAACTCCCGGGAGGTCCTTCACACGGCCGCCGCGGATCAGCACAATCGAGTGTTCCTGCAAGTTGTGTCCGACGCCCGGAATATAAGTGGTGACCTCGATCCCGTTAGTGAGCCGCACGCGAGCCACTTTGCGCAGGGCCGAATTGGGTTTCTTCGGCGTTTGTGTATAGACGCGCGTGCACACACCGCGTTTTTGCGGGCATCCCTGCAGCGCTGGACTCGCGGTTTTGTACCGCGGGCGGGTCCGCCCCGCGCGCACCAGTTGATTGAATGTAGGCATCTTCCTTTGGCCGTTTCCTTTCCACGTTGCACACTACGCAACTCGCATGCGCACAAACGCCGCTGATGCTTTGTCCCTGATTCAGGGTCTGGATGGCGGCTTGCCAACCATGCTTTCCCCCGGAGCAAATCCGGGCGGAAGATTGTTACTTACGGTTCGGACTAGCTGCCGACGGTGGCGCCACGCCCCGGCTTGAGGAGGCACTCCGTTTCGTCAGCATCGCCCTGCATAGCCCTCCCAACGGGTGGAAGTTACGCGCAGGACGTTTCAGCGAGGGCATCTTCGAAGCGAACTCCGAAGACGTGTATCTCTGCGGCTCAACTGCTTTCCTGTCGGAGCTTCGCGCAGCACTCACGCGCAGCCTAACGAGCCGCCTACAGATAAGCCATGATGACTCGCGGAACTATACAAATATAACAACTCAGTTTGCGGATCGTCAACCGTTAGCGTACCAGCGGCATTGCCCAAAACACAAACTGCCTCTAGACTGGAAAATTCTCATACAACGAGCACACCTCCCGGATGAATCATGACTGTACAGAGGACGCATGGGTAGGCCCGTAATTGCTGGCGGACTTCTGGCCTGTAGCGCAGCATTAGTATTGATGCTTCCCGGTTGCGGCAGCAAGGCTCTGCGAAGCACAATTTTTCCCGTACCTGCCAGTATTACAATCACACCCGCGCCCTCGCTTTCACTTGAGCTTGGCAAGAATCAAAGTTTCACCGCGACCGTAGAGAATTCTGTGAAAGCAAGCATTACCGAGCCGGTCTCCTACCAGTCGAGCAACACCGCGGTGGTGACGGTAGCGGCCAATGGATTGGCCTGCGCGGGCAGCTGGGACAATCTCGCTAGCCCGAGCATCTGCACACCGGGCCAAATTGGAGTGGCACTGGTCACGGCCACAGCAAACGGGGTGACCAGCCCGCCTACGACGGTTTACGTTCACCAGCACATCGACGGTGTTACGGTGCAGGACCTCTGCAGCGTGGCGCAGCCGAGTGCACCCTGTACGGTGCCACGGCATGCCTGTCAATCGCTATTGGAAAACTCGCTACCGCAGAATACGGTTTATCAAGCCATGGCTTTCAGCCGTGGCGTAGATATCACATCGAGCGTGGGCCAGTTCACGTGGCAGGCTGTCAACCAAGGAGTCGCTACCCTCAGCAACACAGCCTCGGGACTCAGCAACATCGTCAACAATGTCTCGCTGAATCAAGTGCTGGCGATTGCGAACGCGCCCGGGGTGACTCCCGTTTACGCCACCATCGGCACTGCGACCAGCAGCCCGGTGAACTTCACCACTTGCGCGGTCCAGTCGATCGCACTGCAGGTCACCAACTCCAGCGCCACGTCGAAGACGATCGTACCCACCGTGACAGATACGGTTGGAAATGTCATCAGCACGACCAACGTTAGCGCCCTTCCCCTGACCTGGAGCTCCTCAGAGTCCGGCTCGGTGACGGTCAGCACTGCTGGTGTTGCCAGCGGCACCTCGTCGGGTGGTGGCGCGACAGTTATCGCTTCCTGTACACCACCGACGTGCAACATTGGTTTCCTGCCAACGCTGCCGATTTATCCCGAAAACGCGGTGCAAATGATTCTGAGTCCCAGTTCCACAGCTGCGCCTGCTGCCACGGTGTACGTCAGCAGCACCGGTTGCGGCACTACAGAGAATTGCATCAGCACTGTGATTCCCGTGACAACGCCGAATACTCTGGGAGCTGCGATCAATCTTTCCACCACTCCCAATTCTCTCTTGTTCAATCGGGCGGGGACAAAAGCCTACGCTGGCACCAACTCAGGATTCCTTGGGACGAAGGGTTTGATGGTGATTGATTCCTCCGCGAGCACTGTCACGCAATTTATCTCTGCGCCCGGCAAGGTGCTGTCGACTTCTCCGGATGGAAGCAAAGTCGTGGTCTCCGACACAACTGATGCGCCAAATCAGGTTTTTGTTTTCAACACAAACACCAACACGAGCACTGCTCTTCCCATTACCGGGGCGACCGCCGCGGATTTTTCGCCCGACAGCCTGAAGGCCTACATCATCACGGGCAGCACCCTGTATGTGTATTCCATCCTGGACGCGCTGCAGACGCTTCCCCTCCGAGCCCCGGCCAATGACGTCGCATTCTTTGCTGAAGGCGCATTCGCCTATCTGGCGGGAGGCGATCCGGCAGGCATCATGGTACGAAGAACCTGCGATAACGGTGAGGCTGATACGGTAGCGACGGTAGCGGCTCCAAGCTTTATCCGTGCGCTTCCTGATGCGGCTCACATGCTGGCCTTGGTTCCCCCGATGGTTGACATTATTGATGTCACCACAGCACCCGCAGGCTGTACTCCCACAGTCAGGGACAGCGTGACCTCGTTCAATTTAGGCCTCGGCAGTTTCACAGAAGCCACCCAGTTGATCATTTCCGAGGACGGGTCAAAGGTGTACATTCTATCGCCTGAAGTGAACGGAATCCTGGTCTACGATATCGCCGCGCAGATCACCTCTACACTTTCGCTCGCGGGGAATGCTGCTCCTATTCAAGCCTCACTCACTGTCGACGGGAGGTTGCTGGCGGTGGGAGCGACCGACGGCATGTTGCACGAGATTGAGACGGCGACCGGAGCTGATGTTGCGCAAATACAATTTCCGCTCGGCCTTTGCCTGACTCCTGGAGGACAACAATTCACCGGGATCACCTGCAATCCAGACCTGGTCGCAGTGAAACCGTGACCTCGATCGCTTGGTGCGTGGCACTTGAACAGACCTGCTTAGTTCTGAACTTGTATCGGAAACCGTTTGGGCGAACGACGAAGGACGTGCGACGAAGGACCCAGGGTTAGCGACCGACAGCTTTCTTTTCCAATTCCCGGCCTACGCTATCAAGCACGCCATTGATGAATTGGACGGATTCCGGGCTGGAGAATTTACGGGCGATCTCAAGAGCTTCGTTGATGACCACCGCCAGCGGTGTGGCGGGAAATCCGGTGAGTTCGGCTACAGCGGCGCGCAACAGATTGCGGTCGACCGCCGCCATACGGTCCATCCGCCAGTTCTCTGCGTGGCGCTCAATTAAAGCGTCGATCTCGCGGCTGCGGTCTGTGGCCACGCGGAATAAGTCCTCGGTGAACTCACGAACGTCGTCGGGGACGGAGCTATGTTCGCTCCAAAATGTGCGCCGCACCTGTTCTGGCGCTTGCCGGCCCATGTCAGCCTGGAACAGCATTTGCAGAAGCAGTTCGCGGGATTTGCGACGCGTACCCATGAGAGCATTCGGCACTCAGCGCTCAGCATTCAGTCTACAGGATACTGGTAGATGCAAAACGAAGCATTATCGGCTGGATTTAGGTGGCCTTCGCGCCTGCCGGGCAGCTCCACGCTCTTTCTTATGGCTGAGCGCTGACTGCTGAGTGCTCACCGCTCTTTTCAGGTTCGCCATCTCCACCGCCGCCAGCGCAGCTTCCTGACCTTTGTTGCCCATCTTCAAGCCGGCGCGGTCGATGGCTTGCTCCAGCGTGTCGCAAGTGAGAACGCCGAACGCATGGGGGACCCCGGTTTCCTGTGCCGATTGACCGATGCCACGTGTAACCTCATTGACAATCACGTCGTAATGGGCAGTGTCGCCGCGCAACAGACACCCGAGGCAGATGATGGCATTGTATTTTTTTGTTTCGGCAAGCGTCCGGGCCGCAGAGGGAATCTCAAATGAGCCGGGAACACGGACGATTGTGACGTTCTTCTCGCTTGCCCCTGAGCGCACCAACCCGTCATATGCGCTGCGAAGCAGCCTTTCAGTAATGAACTCGTTGAATCGGGAAACTACGATTGCAAAACGAAGGCCAGCCGCATTCAGGCTGCCGGCGATGGCTTTTTTTCGAATCTTTTCCGTGGCGACTTTCGCCAGCTCTCTCCGTGATGAGCCATCTTTCATCCGTGAACCTGTACAACCAGTCTCTTTACTTGCCTTTGAACTGCGCTTGCCGCTTCTCCAAGAATGCGGTCGTGCCTTCTTTCTTATCTTCCGTGGCGCAGCACACGGCAAACAGCGTCGCTTCCAGAAATAATCCTTCCGCCAGCGGCATTTCCATTCCTCTGTTCACTGCCTCCATCGTGTACTGCACAGCCAGCGGGGCGTTAGCGATAATCTTCTGCGCAATCGCCTCGGCGCGAGAAATGAGTTCCGCGGCCGCGACCACTTCATTGACCAACCCTATGCGGTGCGCTTCTTGGGCGTTGATCATTTCGCCGGTCAGCACATGTTGCATGGCGATCCCTTTGCCCACCAATCGTGGCAAGCGCTGTGAGCCGCCGTATCCCGGCATGATACCCAGCTTCACTTCAGGCTGACCGAGCTTCGCGTTTTCGCTGGCCAGGCGCATCGTGCAGGCCATGGCAATCTCGCAGCCCCCGCCAAGCGCGAAGCCGTTGATGCAGGCGATGACCGGCTTGCCCAGATTCTCAATCAAATTGAGCACCGACTGGCCGCGATGGGTGTAGGCCTTGGCGCTGACCGGATCGTGCTTTGCAAGTTCGCCGATATCCGCGCCGGCAATGAAAGCCTTTTCACCCGAACCGGTCAGGATCACGACGCGAATGTTCGTGTCGTTCTTGATATCGTGGAACGCCGCCCGCAGCTCTTCCATGGTCGCCATGTTGAGCGCGTTAAGCACCTTCGGACGATTGACGGTGATGTAGGCGATGGAATTTTTCTTTTCCAGCAGAATATTTTCGAAGGTCATAAGCTCCCGAATCCTACAGCTTGTTCGGCTTGGGGTTGGCCGGGTCCGAGTAATCGTAAAATCCCTTGCCCGTTTTTCGTCCGTACCAGCCTGCCATCACCAGCCGCTTCAATAGCGGAGGTGAGGCGAAACGGCGTTCTTTAAATTCGTCATACATCACATGAGTGATGTAATACGTCGTATCCAGGCCCACAAAATCAAGCAGCGTAAAGGGTCCCATGGGATAGCCGCAGCCCAGCTTCATAGCGTTGTCAATGTCCTCGATCGAGCCGACGCCTTCTTCATAGGCGCGAATCGCGTCCAGCAGGTACGGTACCAGCAGGCGGTTCACGACGAATCCGGTTTTGTCGCTGGTGCGCACCGGCACTTTGCCCAACTTCCTGGCAAATTCGTACGCCGATTCGTAAACTTCGTCGGCCGTGGCAATCGTGCGCACCACCTCGACCAGTTTCATCAGCGGCACAGGATTGAAGAAGTGCAGGCCAATGAATCGCTCTGGTCGTTTGGTGGCAGTCATCAACTCCGTAATTGAAATGGACGAAGTGTTCGAAGCGAAGATGGCGTCTTTCTTCACCACGCCGTCCAGCGCGGCATACATTTCTTTCTTTGCCGGAACATTTTCAATGATGGCTTCAATCACGATGTCGCAATGAGCCAGGTCTTTTTGGCTGGTTGTACCTTTCAGCCGCCCGAGAATCGCTTCGGGCGTTTCTTTGATTGTTCCCTTTTCCGCGAATTTGGCGAGCGATTTCTGAATTCCGCCGAACCCGCGGTCAAGAAATTTCTGCTCCACTTCGAGCACGGTTGTTTCGAACCCCGCAGTTGCATTCACCTGGGCGATACCGGAACCCATTAATCCGCAGCCGAGAACACCAACCTTTTGAATCGCCATTTCCTTCCTCAACGCCCCATCATCAATTCAAGCTCTCCACAATCATGGCAATGCCTTGTCCTCCGCCGATGCACGCGGTTGACAGCCCATATTTCTTCTTGCGCCGGCGCAGTTCGTACAACAAGGTAATCACCAGACGTGTTCCGGTCGCTCCAAGCGGATGCCCGAGCGCAATCGCCCCACCATTCACATTGACCTTTTCGCGCTCGAGGCCCAGCTCTTTTTCGACAGCGAGGTACTGCGCTGCAAATGCTTCGTTGACTTCGATCAGATCGATGTAATCCAGCGTCAAGCCTGCCTTTTGCAGGGCGATTTTCGATGCCGGCACTGGCCCACGGCCCATGACTTTCGGCTCAACGCCGGTAATTCCCCAACTCACAATCCGTCCCAACGGCTTGATGCCGCGTTTTGACGTTTCTTCCAGCGACATAACCACCACCGCTGCGCCGCCGTCGACGATGCCACTCGCGTTGCCGGCAGTTACCGTGCCATTCTTGCCGAAAGCAGGCTTCAGCTTGGCCAGACCCTCCATAGTGGTTTGCGGACGCCGGTGATCGTCTTCATTCAAGGTTTCACCGGTGGGCTCGCCTTTCGAATTCTTCAAGTGCACCGGAACCAGCTCTTCCTGGAGGCGTCCCTCTCTGTAGGCAGCATCGGCGGTCTGCTGCGAGCGCATCGCGAACTCATCCTGCGCCTGCCGGGTTATGCCCTGTAGCTCGCCATACCGCTCCGCTGTATTCGCCATGTAGAGCCCGCAGTAAGTGTCGAGCAGCGCCACCATCAGCGAGTCTTCCAGCTTCCCGCCGGGAGCAAGGGTAAACCCGTCGCGTCCGCGAATCACAAACGGCGCCTGCGACATGGCCTCCATGCCGCCCGCCAGCACTACATTCGCTTCGCCCAGCTCAATCATCTGGGCCGCACTCACAATGGCCTGCATCCCTGACCCGCACAGACGATTCACGGTCAGCGCAGGAGTTTCAATCGGCAGGCCGGCCCGCAGTGCCACATGCCGCGCGCCGTAAAGCGCATCTCCGGAGGTCTGCTGCGCATTCCCGAAAACTGCATGATCAAATTCTTTGGTATCAAGTCCGGCGCGTTCGATCGCACATTTGCCGGCGATCGCGCCCAGCTCTTGGGCCGTGAAGTCTTTCAGCTTGCCGCAATAGCGGCCAAAGGGCGTGCGGGCCCCGCTGACGATGGCGATGTCTCCCGGTTTCAGCATGGTTTGAAGATGAGTCCTTGCATCAGACGATTCTGAGTGGATGAAAACTTTTCAGTGTAGCAGCGCCCGAT